>JAKAWG010000010.1 GCA_021817045.1 Acidobacteriota bacterium | reverse complement strand
AATCACGGTGTTCTTCAGAAAGCTTGGCGACCAGGCAAAGCCCAACCGGGGCGCGATATTGTCCCAATCCGGATTGATAACTCCATTGCGCACCTGGTGCAAGGAGGAATACTGGATCTGGCCGATTGCCGGATTGAACCACTCGGTATGGTTGAAAACGTCATACGGGGGATTTGCATATTCGTAGCGGATGCCCAGGTTCAGCGTAAGATGTGGCTTTACCCTCCAGTCGTCTTCGAAATATGCCGCTGAGTAAGTGCTCCGCAGGTCTTGCGCCGAGTTGCCCACGGACGTGGTGGCCGAGAACGGAATACCCAGCAGCATATCCCCGAGCCCGGAGCCGGTAAATTGACCGGTGAAGCTGAAACTGGGAATCCCGGCGAAGTCCGTAATTTGAAAAAAACGCTCGCGCATTATGTCAAGCCCTGCTTTCAGATCGTGATTCCCATGCATGATGTCCAGGTTGTCGGAAAATTGAAAATCCTGGTCGATCGCGCCAATCGACTCGCTAGGGGAGCCGATGGTGGTGAATCCGGATATACCGGCATCAGGCACGCCAAAATCGAAGGGATTGGGCGAAGTATTCGTATAGCCGAACTGAGCCGCATAGTTGGCCGTGTTTGCACCTTGACCCACCAGAAAAGTCTTGCCGCGGTTGTATCCAAAGCGAAATTCGTTAACGATTGTGGGAGAAAAAATGTGATCTTCCGTGAGCGAGGCCACTTGGGACCGGAGAGGATAGGTGTGGCCTCCCAGCGGCATGACGCTGGGCGCGATGTGCGGCACATCCTCAACATTGTAGCTGCCGTAAAGGTGATCCTTCGAAGTCAGCGTCTGGTCGATGCGAGCGCTGCCCTTGTTGTAGTCAAGTATGCCCAGCGGGGTGGCCGTATAGTTAAAGAGGGGAAGTGCGGGCGAGTTTACGGCGCTCGCGACATTGGGCGCGGGGCTGAAAGCGTGCCATTTCTGCGCGCGAGAGTCCAACATGGTGGTGGGAATCACGTTGCCCGGAAATGGCTGCCCGGTGGAAGGATTGATTACGTTCACGCAGCGAGTGGAGCCGGGGTTGGCCGCGCAAAAAGCCGAGCTGGTCGGGAAAATGCCCGTGCCGGTCGAGTTGTCCGCCAGGTCACCGTTCCACTGCCCGGCGCTGGGGAGGAGCGCGCTACCGAACGTTGCCTGGTGCAGGCGCTCGCCTTCGAATCCCAAAAAGAAGAACGTCTTGTTCTTCCGGATCGGGCCGCCGAACGTCGCGCCAAAATCATTCAAGGTGTACTGCGGTATCGGCAAGCCCGCCTCATTTGTGAAGAAGGAATTGGCGTTAAAG
Organism: Acidobacteriota bacterium; assembly: GCA_021817045.1. Classification (GTDB taxonomy): domain Bacteria; phylum Acidobacteriota; class Terriglobia; order UBA7540; family UBA7540; genus RH2-MAG17b. The sequence goes on along the minus strand of JAKAWG010000010.1, from coordinate 96,883 downwards.
GCGCTGTTCTGGTTGAATTCATAAACGTCGCCGTGGAACGCGTTCGTGCCGGATTTTATGGTCATGTTCACTACCGATGCCGAGCGGCCATACTCGGCGGAAAAGCCGTTCGTTTGCATCTTGAATTCCTGGATCGTATCGAGGGAAGGCTGCTGGTTGGCGGCGCCGAAGCGCGCGTTGCGAGTCTCGATGCCGTCAATCAGGTAACTGACGTCGGATTCCCTCAGTCCCGCCACGCCTACGGAAACATCCGAGGTCCCGGTCCAGCTTGTCGCCGGCGAATTCCCGTTGAGGATGGGAGTGACCGCGGGCGCGAGGGTGGTTAATTCTATGAAGCTGCGGCCGTTTGTGATCGGGGTAGGTAGTTGCATAATCTTGCGGTCCGAGATCACCTGGCCGGCGGAGGACGTCTGCGTGTCCAGCAATGGAGTACCCCCGGCGCTGACGGTGACTTTCGTGCTCACAGCTCCCACGCGCAGAGCGAAGTCCTCTTCCGCCCGCTGGCCGACCCGCAACTCGATGTCGGAAATTGTCGAGGATTGGAACCCGGCCTTGGATACCGTCACGCTGTAGGGGCCGGGCTTCAGCCACGGGAAAGTATAACTTCCGCTGGAGTCCGTAACCGTGCTGATTTGCACACCTGTGCCCGTATTCGTCAACACAACCTTCGCCCCGGGAACGACGCCGCCGCTTGGATCGCGAACCGTCCCAACAATATCGCCCGTGATAACCTGCGAAAGGGCGATTCGACTTTGACCTAAGCAAACGAGAAGACACGTTCCAATCAGGAATGCGCAGAAGACCTTGGATTTCATGGAGCACCCTCCCCGGCCGTTTTCCCCGTAACGTTATGAGCGGCGAGCTTAGTCTGCCATGCGAAGATGGCGGACTCGCGCCGCTTCCCTGCGGTTCGCACTGGCCTTTTGGTGGCTCGGATACTACTCCCGAAGACGTTGGCTGTCAACCCAATATTGTTAGGGCTTTCCTCGTTTTTTGAGGGGTTATCAAGCTAATATTGCGAGGACTTTCCTCGTTTATTTCGGGGATAGCTCGCTCCGCAAGGATTTACAGGTCTCCTCAGGTGCGGCTCTGGTTGTCTCTCAAGGCAATATCGTCTTGATTTATTGCAAATTCTTGACACGCCCGCGCCCATTGCTGTACAAGTACACTGAAGTTCCCATCCAAGACGGTTCGAGGCGAACCGAAACACGTGAGCGACGAGCAAAACGACGCGAAGTCTCCAAGGGCCCGGCCTGGGCGGCCTGGAACTAAACCAGAACCGCCTACCTACACCGTTGAGGTCCTGGCGAAGGCGTTGGACATCCTTGACGCGCTCCGCAGCTCCGGCGTCGAGATGCGGCTGAGCGAAATCGCCCGGGCGGCCGGCCTCGACGTCAGCACCACCTTTCGCCTGTTGCGTACGTTTGAGCAACGTGGCTACCTGCTGCGCGACGTGCAGACTCGAAAGTACCGGTTATGCCTGGGTTATCGTTCCTATCGCGTCGGTTATGCGCAGCTTTCCTCCGACCAATGGTTTTCCCGCAAGGTGACGGAAGGTCTTCTTGATGCCGCCGGGAAGCACCGCGCTGAGCTCATCGTGGCGGATAATCATCAGGACCCCGATAAGGCCATGGAGAATGCCCGGTGGTTGCTGACACAGAATCTGGATTTCATGATCGAATATAACTTTCACTATCGGACCGCTCCCGTCCTGGCCAGCATGTTCGCCAAAGCCCACATTCCCACGCTGGCCATTGACATTCCGCAGCCGGAAGCGATCTATTTCGGTGTCAATAATTACGAAGTTGGATGGCTGGGCGGCGAAACGCTGGGGGCATTTGCCGAGCGGGAGTGGGGCGGGTGCATCGATCGTATTCTTCTCTTGGAACTCACCGATGCGGGCCGGGCGCCGCAGTCGCGAGTCATCGGGACGCTGGCCGGCCTCGAGCACCGCCTGCCCGGCGTGAATACCCGGCGAGTGATTCACCGGAACAGCAAGGGCAATGAAACGGGCGGCTACATGGCCACGCAAAGGGTTCTCCGTTCGCTCGGACCCCGGGAGCGGCTGGTGATCGCCGCCGCGAACGATGAGGGCGCGCGCGGCGCCATCCGAGCGGTGCGCGAAAAGCGAAGGGAGAAATATACGGCGATCTTGGCCCAAGGCTGGGGACCCGATCCGGCGCTGGATGAGGAACTGGGCCGGGAGGGAACGCCCCTCATTGGCGCGGTCGCCTATTTCCCCGAAAACTATGGCGCCGCGATTTTGCCTGTTATTCTAGGGTATCTCAATGGGCGGCGTGTTCTGCCTTCCGTTTATACCGCGCACGCCCTGCTCACCAACCAAGGTTCTAACAGGTTGATGAAAGAGCCCTCGAGCTTGGGTAGCGGCGGGTTCACCCTATAAGCGCTAACTTAAGCTGTTTGGGCTTGAAGTGCCCTAGCAACTTCCCAGAACCCCGTTTCTGGGGCGTTTGCATGCGAGTGGCACTTCAACGGTTAGCCGACAGGACCAAGTGGCCACAAACTCGCCATGAAAAGGCATCCTCGCGTCATCAGCGTGCCACGCCCCATACGGACGCACTGTCGCTTCCGAAAGGAGCTTTCGAACGAGCTTGACATCCTCGGATTAGGGGATGAGACAATAAAGCGGTACTTACACGCCGGAAGGTGTCCCGAAAATCGTTGGAGGTGAGCGATGATCCAATTTCATTCTCCGTCTTCTCCTGGACCGCACCTTGATTCCGACCTAGGGCCACGCCCGAACCCAGCGCCGCTGCATAACAAATTTCCCCAAGTTTTCCCTTGCAAGAACTCTGACCTGTGTCACAATCTAGTGGGTTCCAGGGCCGCTTATATAGATTTACTAATCGATAGAGCATTCGATGTACAATGTCTGGAACCGTGGCAGGAAATCACACAAAATGGAAAGTCCGGTTGACAGACACCGCCCGTATGCGGGCAACCCTTAGCTTGGATTATACCCTGCTCTAACTTTGCACACGCAATAGTGAGGGAGGTGACGAATCATGGGCCTGAGCAGCAGTAACAACGCGATTCTCTTCGACAATTGTCAGAGTCTACAGAAATTAATTGTAACCCTGCAGGTCAATTGGGATTTGATCACGGACGGGAATAATGGCTTTTCGCTGCAGTTGAATTGCTATCCGCAGACCAATCCCCAATCGACTTATCGGGACAAGCCGCTGTTTTGGATGCAGTACGTGATCGCCGTAGAAAACAACTCGGTTCAGTGGGGGATCCAGTACTGGTCCACGGACAAGGGTTTCGGTTTTAGCCCGGCTGACAACTATTCGTCATTCGGCGCTGTCTCATCGAATCGGGTGCTGAGAGGCTCAGTGATGAGAATTGCGCTCGACACTGATTCCAACGGCAATGTGACGAGTGCGACATTCAGCATTACCAATCCCGACTTCAGTAAGGTTTCCAGCCACAAGTTTGAGTTCCCGTCTGACTGCTTGTGTGCGATCTATGGCTTCCAGCTCAATCTCGTAGGACCACCTAGCGGTACCCACAGCTGCACATTCACGTCAGGAGGCGGGATCCTAACCTACCAGGCATTAGACACGCTTGCAGTACAGAGTACCAATACCTGCGGCGGCAGTCAGACCCTCACGGGCGAGACGTCCAATGCCGTGTACGGCGATGTCAAACCAGCCTCCGGCAAGGACGTGAGCCAGACCGTTTTGCACCAGACGCAGTGACACTGGGCGGGTGGCCCGGGAGCAGCCCGGCCCGACATGAGCGGCGCTCTTGTCGGTTTACGGCGCATCCGAAAACAATCGAGGGCGTGTTAGCGCCCCAACCTGCAAGGGCCGGCGACTGCTCCCGATATTATGTCGGCATCTGGGAAGTTGGAAGTTAAGGTCAGACTTGCCGATTGTCGCCCGGATGAGGGTAACGGTCCCTCAGCACGGGGATTCTGCCTTAAGTTAGCGCTTATGCGGGTTCACCCCGCCATAAATCCAACGGATGACGGCGTAAAGCCGCCTCTACACCCTTTTTCAGCGTCCTGCTAAGCGAGGAGAGCCGTGAAACAACGCGAGAAAGCAAGCATCGGAGTGTTTGGCATCGGCTTGGCCGCTTACTGGCCACAGTTTGACGGCCTGCGCGAGCGGCTGGAAGGCTACCAGCGCAAGGTGGAAAGTAGGATCGCGGAATGGGCCACCGTCGTGAGCGGCGGATTGGTGGATGATGACGCGAAGGGAGCGCAAACCGGCGACGCTTTTCTCCGCGCCGGAGTGGACTTGGTCTTTTGTTATGTGGGTACGTACGCAACTTCTTCGACCGTGCTGCCGGTTGCCCAGCGTGCTAAGGCTCCCGTCGTGGTCCTAAATCTGCAGCCCATCGCCGCGCTCGACTACGCTCACACCGACACCGGGGAGTGGCTGGCGAACTGTTGCGCCTGTTGCGTCCCGGAGATTTCCTGCGCCTTCGCCCGCGCCCGGATTCCTTTTCGCGTCGTCACAGGAATGCTGGAGCCGGACGGAGAAATTTCCGCCCCGGCCGAAGCCGCGTGGGATGAAATTCGGCAATGGTGTGAAGCCGCGGGCGTGGTTCGGAACCTCCGCCGGGCGCGAATTGGCTTTCTCGGCCACACCTACCCTGGAATGCTGGATATGTACAGTGATTTCACTCAGCACCACGCGCAACTCGGAACGCACATTGAGGTTCTGGAGATGTGCGACCTTGATGAGCGGGTCGTTGCCGCTACGGACGCGGATGTTCGCCGCAAGGATGACGAACTGCGCTCGATTTTCGACATCAGCCAGGACAGTCCTTCCGACCCGCTGGCGAAGAAGCCTTCGGCGGAAGAGATGACTTGGGCCTGCCGGGTGGCCGTGGGCCTTGATCGCCTGGCGGAAGACTTCGATCTTCAGGGTTTGACCTACTACTATCGCGGCCTGAACCAAAATCGCTACGAGCGTCTGGAGGCGGGGCTCATCGCCGGCTGCTCGTTGCTGACGGCTCGCGGGATTCCCTGTTCGGGAGAAGGCGATCTGAAAAACTGCCAGGCCATGAAAATCATGGACCTGCTGGGCGCCGGGGGCAGCTACACGGAAATTTATGCCATGGACTTCCGCCAGGGATTTATCCTGATGGGTCATGATGGCCCGTTCCATCTAGCCATCGCAGACGGCCGTCCCGTCCTGCGCGGGCTAGGCTTGTACCATGGCAAGCGCGGATTTGGGGTGAGCGTGGAAGCGAGCGTCCGTAAGGGCCTGGTCACGATTCTCGGCCTCACTCAGACGGCCGCCGGCACCCTCAAATTCCTGGTGGCCGAAGGCGAGTCGCTCGGCGGCGAGCATCTCCAGATCGGCAACACCAATAGCCGCATCCGCTTTCGCTCGGACCCGACGACTTTTATCAACCGCTGGTGTGCCGAAGGTCCTACGCACCACTGCGCGCTGGGCGTCGGGCGACAACTTGCCAGGATCGAAAAGGCAGCATCGTTGCTCGGAGCTGATCTGCGGAACCTCACCGGCCCAGTGTAATCTCCGCCTCGCCCCTGCCCTTCTCCCGGTGGGGGAGACGGACCGCGAAGCGGTGGGCGAGGGCCAGAGGCCTATCGCGAAATCAGGCTGCGAGCCACAAACCAGGCGTTGGCAGGCCTTTCTGCGAGACGGCGCATATACCAGGGAAACCAGTAATTCCCGTAACTGATAAGTACAACGGACCGCCAGCCCTCGTGAGCCAACCGAACCTGTTCTGCCCTCTGGATCCCGTAAAGCATCTGAAATTCAATGCGATCCCTGGGAAGATTCTGCGATTCGGCGTAATCGATAAACCGCTGGATAAGCCGCCGGTCGTGCGTGCCAAGGGCCGCGCGGACACCGGCGGACTTTGCCCTTAACAGCCGGAGGCCCAGCGAGAAGTAATTCTCATCCACATCCTGCTTCTGTGGGAAAGCCCGGTCCGCAGGTTCCTTATAGGCTCCTTTCACGAGCCGAATGGCCGCGCCCAGCGGCAACAAAGAGTCAAGGTCATTCTCCGTCCGATAGAGATAAGCTTGCAGGCATACGCCCACGTTCGGGAAGCTCGTTTGAGCGCGCCGGTACAGGTCGAGCGTTCGGTCGACATAGGAGGAAGACTCCATGTCAATCCACACGCAGCGCTGCTCTCGCGCGCTCTCAATGATGCGGACTAAGTTCCGGTAGCAGAGCTCCTGGTCAACGTCAAGGCCGAGTTCAGTGAGCTTGACGGAAAGCTCGGCATCAAGCTGGGCTTCACGGATGCGGCCAAGCGTTTCAATATAGTGCCGCGTCACCCGCTCGGCCTCGCTCGCCTCCGCAACGTTTTCACCCAGGTACGTGAAAATCGTGCTGATGGACTTTTCCTTCAGCGCCTGCGCCGCTCGGAGAGCTTCAGTCAGGGTTTCTCCCGGCATAAAGCGCCGGACGGCGCGGCGCACAAACCGATAGCGAGGCGCGCGCTCCCGCAACCACTGGCTCTCGGAGGCTGCCAAAAATAGATTTCGCGTCAGCCCCATCGGATGCCTCCGCCGTGGCCTACTCATATAAAGGCGTTAAACGAGATTGCGCTGGGCTGTTACGCCGATGCTGAGGGGCAAGGCAAGAGTCAAAAGCACGCGAAGCATCATCGCAACTTCTTACTCTTGACTTTTGACCTCTTCTTAGGCGTCCTCCAGATGCGCCACGTGGCTCAATGCTTCTCGACTAGAAAATCCGGTCCGTATCAAGCAGGATCGTCACCGGGCCGTCGTTGACGAGCTCGACCTCCATCATGGCTTGGAAGCGGCCGGAGGCCACCCGAATGCCTCTTGGCGCGCCAAGCACGCTCAACTCCTCAAGGAGCTTTCCGTATAGCGCCTCAGCGGTCTCGGGAGGTGCCGCGGCAACGTACGAGGGCCGGCGCCCATGCCGGGCGTCCCCATAAAGCGTGAACTGCGAAACGCACAGAACTTCGCCGCCCGCTTCGAGCAGCGACCGGTTCATTTTTCCCGACTCGTCATCCAGGATACGCAGATTCATGACCTTTCGGGCCAACATCTGGGCGGCCTCAGGTGTATCGCCGGCGCCGATGCCCGTCAGCACCGCGAGACCCCGGCCAATCCGCCCCACCGATTCGCCGTCTACTCGAACTTCAGCGCGGCTCACCCGCTGAATAACCGCTCGCATGAAAGCTCAAGTGTAGCAAAGCGCGAGTTGTGTGGGCCGGGTGATTGTGGAGCGCTCCGGCCTCGGCGCGTTCAAGCCGTAGCGGGCGCGCAGGCTGGTGAGTATTTCCGCAAGCTGATCCTTGTATTCCTGGGAAAGGTAAGCGGACCGGGCGTATAGCGCTGCATAACGCCGGACCAGATGAGGGAACTCGCGGCGAAGAAAGGGCATGAACTGGCGCATCGCGCTGGGCTGCAGGAACAGTGGGTTGGCATACAAAAACTTAGCTCCTGCCTGCGCCGCCTGCCGCGCCAAATCTTCAAGCCCGGCGGGCGAATCGGTAAGACCGGGGAGCACCGGCATGGCGTTGACGCCCACAAAGATGCCTTCGCCCGCCAGCCGCGCGACCGCAGCCAATCGCCGCTGCGGCGGAGGAGCTTTTGGTTCTATTCGGCGGGCCAGGTGGGCGTCCGTCGTGGTGACCGTCACGTGGACGCTCAGATCGTGCATGGCCGCGAGTTTTTTCAGCAATTCCAGATCGTTGAGGATCACGACGGATTTCGTGGTAATGGAAAACTGTAGGCCTTCGAATTCCGCAAAAACTTCCAGAAGCCGCCGCGTGATGCGGAACCGCTTTTCGGCGGGCTGATAAGGATCCGTGGCTGTTCCAAGGGCGATGGGCAGGCCCCGGTCGCAAGCCCTGCGCAACTCCGCGCGCAAAATTTCCGGCGCGCCAGTCTTGGCGTAGATCTTCCGCTCGAAGTCCAGCCCGTCGCGAAGCTCCATAAACTCGTGGGTGTAGCGGGCATAACAATATTTGCAGCCGAACTCGCAGCCACGATAAGGGTTAATTGTCCAGGCAAAAGGCAGCCGGCCGCTGGATTCGCGGTTGAGAACTGATCGCACCGGAAGCGCATAAAAACTCACCTCGGCGCGCTCGCGGACTTGCGGGCTTTCCGCCGCCATCCGGGCGATCCCACTGAGAGATGCCTTTGGAGGATAAGCTGAGCACGGCACGCTCCTATATTCGCTTTTTGTTCGCTATTTGTCAAGATCTGCTGCTGCCCAACTTACGCTGGACGAGTGCGGGAACTTGACGGTGGCGTCCGAGTCTTGCGCGGCAGCGCGGCGGGGTGCGTACGGAAATCTCGTGGTCCGCGGACGCCCCTCTGATGAGGGCTTATTGCGCATTACCGCCTGCTGTGCGCACCCGACGGGCCGGGCCGATCGCGGCATTCGGTAATATTGGGCGCAGCTCTTCGGGGTGATCCCGCAAGTAAGATAGAAGACGCCGCCTTTTCTCCATCCCCCGTCCCCTGGTGAGCGACAAGCCGAGACAGTCCTGAGGCAACAACCCCGGCAATTGGGATGATACTCTCGCGTACACGGATTCCCAGCACCTCTTGACACCAGGCAGGGATACTTCCAAGGCATCCGCAATTTCCCGGTCCGTTCCGCCGCTGAGAGCCACATTGAGCAATCGCTGCTCGGCGCGGGTGAAAAAGACGCGAGGGCAAGCGCGGCAGAACAGAGGACTAAGTAAACTTCCCGGTAGCTTGTGAGCAAGCTCGCGCGAGAGGCCCAAGATGAACGGGCTTCTCGCCCATCCCACTGCGGCCGAATCGTATGGCGCAACGTACTCGCCGGTCTGATGGTGCACGAACCAACTACCACCGCGGACAGCTGCTTGGATTAGACTCCGGGGCTGCTGTCCGATCACTTGTTTGACATTGAATCCGGAATGGCATTCTACGAAGGCCTTGCCCAACTCTGTAACCACCGCGAGAAATCCCAGTTCGGTGGTTGCCCGTGCGTCCGCTTCCCAAACGAATAAGTTCAATCCATCACCGGAGTTTGCGGCTCGTATTCCAAAATAATCCAGAATCGGCGACTCGTTCTCATCCATACGGCGAATCAATTCCGGTCCGATCCAGAACAGCGGAGGCGTCTTGGCGTGGCGGGTGAACCAGTCCGTGAGGAAGGTGCACAAGGCGAAACCGACCAGACGATCTTCCTGCTCACGGTCCAGATCCTCGACGACTGAAGAAATAATTAACTCCCGGCGAAGCAATTCGTTCCATACGTTCGAGAGCCGGGCGAAGCGCTTACCATAGCGGTCAGAGACGGTCAGGTATTTGACATACGTCCCTAGATCGTACGCGGTTGCTGGGCGGTGACGCAATCGCATCGCTCCCCCCTAACTTACGCGCTCTTTCTCCGTGAGAAATGGCCTTTTAGACCATTGCAGAATGGCTGGAAGCTTAATACCCTGATCGGGCAAAGTCAAGCTGAGCCAATCGCCTCGACCATCGAGTGCCCAAGGCTGGCCACTTTAAGGAGGAACTGTATGGCTGAAAGAGCCCGCACTGTCTCTGTTGCACAACTCTCGGCGGTGGCACACCGCGCAGCGAAAGCGGCCCTGAGTCAAAGCAAGACCCTGCAAGCCCAGCAGCCCGAGAGGGGGATCGTTGTGCGCCCGCCATGGATTATGGGAATCATCTTTCGGAACGCAGATCCACAGAACCTGGCGGAATACCAGCACGTGGCCAGTCGTGTTGCCGAACAGGTAGAAAAAGACACGGCGGCAGGTAGCATTGCTGGAGGGGCGGTGCAGGATGCGGCGATTTACTCGCACGACCGCATTGTAATATGCGGCTTTCTCCCGCCTCCCGAGGATATTTTCACGTTAGAGTAGCGGGTGCGCCATGAATCAACCGCGCTGTGGAAACAATGAAACTCTCCTGTGCCCGAGCGCACAGCCTGGGATGGAAAATTGTCAAGTGCTGGGCGTCCTTGAGGGTGATGGGGATAAACCGATGCTTTCATACCTGAATCAGCATGTCGCAGTTACTGGCGAGATTCTATCCCTAGCCGGGGAAGCGGCTCCAAGGGAAGTGTTCCGATTTGCAGCAACTTGCGAAGCGAAGAAGTGTGTCCACTTCAACGGATGTGAGTGCGAGCTAGCTACGCGGATCGTCCGGATTCTACCGGCAGTTGTAAGCACGTTGCCGCCGTGCGTCGTGCGTGCGAATTGCCGCTGGTACAGCCAGGAAGGCCGTGCCGCCTGTCTGCGATGTCCACAGATTAGGACCCTAAACACGAATCCGAGTGAGGAATTGAAGCTTGCGGCAGGCTATCAGCCTATCGAGCGGCTGCCTGATTGTGCGGCGAGTCCGTAGGCGCGTCTCGGAATCGCTCGGGCCGGCGCATGCATCCCGTTGTTTGGGAGGTGTGTGCCACCCGCGGCTTTATCCGCCACTCGTGGGAACCCCCAGCTACCTCTACATCAAACTGAACCACTGCCTGCTGCTGTCCTTCGTACCGCGCCGCCCGGCGGAGAGGGTTCACCTCGCGAGCTTGACAGTTCTGGCCCGCGTGTATACTATTAAGTAATCAGACCCCTCGAAAAATTACTGATTGGAAGTCTGCCATGCCTCTGACGAACCCTGACTGCCACCCAACAGCAATTTTGTTCAGCGATACCCTTAAAACCGGTCGGCCAAGGCTCAATCTTACGGGTTTCAAAAAATGGCTAGGCTAGGGACTTTGAGCGAAATTGATGGGCCGTTTTTGCTCGGGAAACCCACCAAGTTTTTGAAAACAAACAACATTAAAATTTGCTTATGACGACCAAACCCAAAAGCAAACCCAAACTTTTCGGCCTGAAATGGATTAAGCTATTTAGAATTATCAACTTATAATGGCTAGGAGAGCGCTCCCAATTCATATAAGTTGTAGAAAACAGGCCACATAAACAAATAGTCCGGCGTTACAAAATATGAGCCAAATCAAGCGGGCCTACCGTGGCCCAAGGGAGCCGAAGAGAGTAACCCTGCGATTCGACAAGACAGCGTTTCTGGATGCTACTAGCGCAAGCAAGCTGCACCCCGCATCGCCTGAAGCGCCGCGCCTGCCCCGCACACAAACGGCCCGTAACAATTGACGCCGCCTTCCCCTTGAAAAAATCGGTCTGTCGCGCTCATAATGGACGCTAGTTTCCAGACGCAAAATCCCATGAGCATTCTTTCTCGATTGAGATTGGACCGGGAGAACTGGTTCATCTGCTACGACTGCTTGGGCGAAAACGACCACGACGAGGCCAAGGCGATCTTCCATACAAAAGCCGCCAAGATTCTGGTTCTGGGCCGGCCGATCCAGCAATGTCCTCGTTGCGGCAAAAACAATACCAAGTCGTTTGCGGAACTCAAGGCGGAGGGCCGGGACTCAACAGTTTGGGGTCTTGAGCGCGCCGTGAAGAAACATCCGCGCCAGCAATTTGAGGTTAACGATTCGCCAAAAAGTCCTGGGCTGAGCCAAGACAACCCGACACGCGTAGGCAGTTAAGAGTCTGTTGAAAACGTGGTGCGATCCCGTTATGCCCGCCTTAGCCGATTAGCAATGGGGCATTCGTGGCGGCATAGCATCGTCCGTTGCTCCCAGGCGCGGCTTTTCAACAGACGCTGAGGATTGGACCGTCTGCAATGAATGACTCAACTCCCCGCTCCCGCCCCCATCGATTCGCAGGAACGTTTAACGATTGGGTTCGTGTCATCCAAGCTACATACATCCGCAACACAGCCGTCACAATTCGCTGATAGGATGGGTGACCTCGAACAAGATCAATGTCTTGCTCGCATTCACGTTCCAAACATCGCTCCAACTAAGGAGGGTATCGTGTCACTTCACCGAAAAGCTGTTTTGACTCTTGCGCGCCGTTCGATCTTGAAGGGCGCTCTGTTTGCCGTCGCTCTTGCTAGCATTTCCATGATCGGTGTCGGCACCAGCCGGGCAGCGGGAAACGTCAGTATCCTTGAAACCGGGTCGAGTCTGCTTTATCCGCTCTTCAACCTCTGGGTCCCGGTTTATACAAAGAGCCATCCGGGCGTGAGGATTACGCCTCAGTCAACAGGCAGCGGCACCGGCATCGCCCAAGCCATTGCGGGGATCGTGCAGATCGGTGCGTCGGATGCTTACATGAGCCCGGCGCAGATGAAACAGAAGCCGTTGTTGAATATTCCGCTTTGCATCTCGATGCAGATGGTGAACTACAACTTGCCTGGTCTTAACCAGCGGCATCTAAAGCTCAGCGGTCCCGTACTAGCTGGCATCTATCAGGGCAAAATCCGATACTGGGATGACGCCGCGATCCGAGGGCTTAACCCGGGTGTGAACCTGCCGCATCATGTCATCATTCCGGTGCATCGTTCCGACGGCAGCGGCGACACGTTTATCTTCACGCAATATCTCGCTTTCAGCACCCCGGAGTGGGCAAATAGTGTCAGCTACGGCACGACCGTGAGTTGGCCAGCTGTTCCTGGTGGTCTCGGCGCTGAAGGAAATCCCGGCATGTTCACGGCGACCCAGGATAACTCTTATTCAATTGCCTACATCGGCACCAGCTTTGAGAACCAAATCGAACACGCAGAGCTTGGCATCGCCATGCTCAAGAATCGTGCGGGCAGCTTCCTTCTCCCCAGCACGCGGACAGCAGACGCGGCGGCAGCGGTCATGGTGGCCAAGACGCCGAAGGATGAGCGCGTGAGCCTGATTTTTGCGCCCGGCGCCGAATCCTATCCCATTATCAACTACGAGTACGCCCTCGTGAGCCGGAATCAGCCCTCGCCTGAAATGGCGGCAGCGCTGCGCCAGTTCTTCACCTGGGCGATGAGTGTGCGTGGCGGAAGCTCACCTCGTTTCATGAATGCGGTGCATTTCGTGCCGCTCCCGGCTCCCATTGCCAAGCTCACGGCAGCCCAGATCGCGGAGATTCGGTAGTGAGTTTTCGAAGGTTTGTCGCCCTGCTCGGCAGCATCGTGGGAGCTACCCTCATCGTGATCGTGGCCTTCCTTGCGCTCTACGCCTGGCCAGCGGTGCGCCTTAATGGCTTCGCGTTTTTGACCGACAACAACTGGAATCTCGGCAGTCTTTATGCCAATCCGATCACGGTTCATGGTCAGCAGATTATGCCTGGCGCTCATTACGGGATCTTGTTCCTGATTGTCGGCACGCTGCTGAGCACGATGATTGCGCTCCTCATCGCCGTTCCTGTGGGTGTTGGCGCCGCGATGTTCTTGGCTGAGGGTGTGTCTCCGATGATCCGCACGTGGATTTCTCTCTTTGTTGAGTTGTTGGCCGCGATCCCGAGCGTAGTTTACGGCCTTTGGGGCTACGTGGTCGTGATTCCGTTTCTTGGCCACCATCTTTTTCCGTTTTTGGTGGAGCACCTGGGTTTCATTCCCTTTTTTGGCGGTGCCGCGGGCAGTGGCTACGGGCTCCTTACCTGCGGTTTCGTCCTGGCCTTGATGATCGTGCCCTTAATCACCGCAACTTTGCGCGACGCTCTCGTGAGCCAAGCGGCCTCTCTCCACGAGGGAGCGCTGGCGCTTGGCGCAAGCCGCTTTGAGGCCCAATGGGGGGTGTTGCTGCCGGCGGTGCGCCGGGTGTTGATTGGTTCCAGCATCCTCGCCACCGGCAGGGCGCTTGGCGAGACCATGGCCGTTCTGATGATCAGCGGCAACGCGCTGAATTACCTGCCCAGTAACATTTACGCGCCGATTTCTACTATGGCCTCTTTCATCGTTTCGCAGCTTGATAGCGCCTTGACCGACCCGACCGGGATGGCCGTGCGCTCGCTGGCCGAGGTGGCGCTGGTTCTCTGCGTGATTTCTATCATCGTCAACGGCTTCGCGCGCCTTCTGCTTTATTACGAAGGCCGCCAGAGCGCGGGGGTTATGTGATGGGTTTGACGGCCGCCGCAAGTCCTGCCAGCCTCCAGGCCGCCAATGGCGTCCGTCTGCGTCGGCGTTTCTTTGATTATCTCGGCTGGTTCCTGACTGTCCTTGCCTTTCTTCTGCTGGGCAGCGCGATGGTGTGGATCCTGGTCGTGGTCTTCCTTCGCGGATTACATGCGCTCAATTTGACGGTGATTACGCAAATCACCTCGGGATACGGCGGTGGGCTGCTTAACGCCATCGAGGGCACCCTGATTCTCGCTTTGGGAGGCATCATCCTTGCTGTTCCGCCGGGACTTGCGGCCGGCATCTATCTTGCGGAATTCGATAGTGGATACTTGGCCCCGGCCATCCGCTTCCTGGCGGACGTGTTGGTGGGCGTACCTTCTATCGTGATCGGCTATTTCGGCTATGTCACGATGGTAGCTGGTCTCGGGTGGAATTTTTCGGTTGCGGCCGGAAGCATCGCGCTAGCCATCATCTCGCTTCCCTACATCTGCCGGACCAGCGAGATGGCGCTTCGCCAGGTCCCACGCTCGCTGCGCGAGGCAGGCTACGCTCTGGGCGCCGGGGACCGAAAGGTGGTCCTAGGTATCTGTGTACCGGCGGCCCTGCCCGCGATTCTCACAGGAGTCTTGCTGGCCCTCGCGATCTCGGTTGGAGAGACAGCGCCACTGCTATATACGGCAGGGTGGTCCAATTATCTATGGACAGGCCATCTTATCAAAGAACCGGTTGGTTACCTGACCTACGCGATCTGGGCCTTCATCACCGAGCCTTTTTCTAGCGCCCACGCGCTTGCGTACGCGGCGGCCCTTTTTGTCACCTTGTTTGTGCTGGTGATCAGCGTTCTCTCTCGCTTGGTGCTGGACGAGAATGCCGGCTGGCGCCGTCGCCACCAGGGTTAAGACAAGCTCTCTGGCGGCAGGCTTCGTCTTGTCTGCTCCAGTGCTTCTTGCTAACATTGGTGCGCGTGCCGTAATCGAGTGAGCAGCTATCTCCGAAGGTCGAATGTTGTATGGAAACGGTGGCCAAAATAGCGGTGAAGAAGACTGAAGACGAAAAGGCGGAACGCGTGATGACAGCGCAAGCGGTCGCCCAGGCTGCCTTAAAGATCCAGGTGTCCAACCTCAATTTCTATTACGGGTCCTATCAGGCCCTGCATGATGTGTCGCTGCGAATTCTCAGCAACAAAATTACGGCCTTAATCGGGCCGTCGGGTTGCGGGAAATCCACGTTTCTGCGCGCGCTTAACCGCATGTCTGAAACGCTGCGCGGCACGCGTGCAACGGGAGAGATACTGCTTGGCCAGGAAGACGTTTTTGCCATGGATGTGGTGACGTTGCGCCGCCGCGTCGGCATGGTCTTTCAAAAGCCGAATCCGTTTCCTAAAAGCATTTTCGACAACGTCGCCTACGGGCCGCGCATCAACGGTCTCGCGCATGGAACGTCCCTGGCCGACTTGGTGGAAGCGAGCCTGCGGCGTGCAGCGCTATGGGATGAAGTTAAGGATCACTTGCGGAAGTCTGCCTACGCGCTTTCGGGGGGCCAGCAGCAGCGCCTGTGCATCGCGCGCGCCCTGGCTGTGAATCCGGAGGTGTTGCTTTTGGACGAGCCGTGCTCCGCGCTCGATCCGATCGCGACGGCAAAAATCGAGGAATTGCTGTACGCCCTCACGGATACGTGCACGATCGTGATCGTAACGCATAATATGCAGCAGGCGGCGCGTGTCTCGGAGCACACAGGTTTTTTCCTGATGGGCAAGCTGATCGAGTTCAACGAGACCAGCCTGCTTTTCAAGAAGCCCGCCTGCAAGGAAACGGAGGATTACATTACAGGCCGCTTCGGATAATGCCAGCGCGGTCGTTCTGGGGCATTGGTGATTCGAAGCGGTTTCGGCGTTCTCACAGGCGCGCGGGATGGAGGAGGACGAGGGAGTTGCGGCACTTTGAAGAGGAACTCGACGAGCTTCGCAAGCGTCTTCTGGAGATGAGCGGCTTGGTGGAAGCGGCCATCTATCGCAGCGTTCAGGCGCTGGTGGAAAAGGACGAAGCTCTGGCGCACCAGGTTTTCAAAAACGAGGCGCGCGTAAACCAGATGGAAATCGAGATCGACGAGATGGCCGTTCGTCTGCTTGCCCTTGAGCAGCCCGTAGCTTCCGATCTGCGCTTTATTACCTCAGCCATCAAAATCAATAACGACCTTGAACGCATGGGCGACAACGCCGTCAGCATTGCCGAGCGCGCGCTTAGCCTCATGCACGAGCCGCCGGTCCAGGCTGCGGTGGACATTCCTTACATGTCGAGCCTTGTCGAATCGATGGTGCGCAAGGCGCTCGATTCTTTCGTCAAGAAAGATGGCGATCTCGCCCGCAGCGTGCTGCTGGGGGACGACGCCGTTGACGATAGGCGGACCGAAATTTATGAAGAGCTGGTCCGCTACATGCAAAAAGACCCTTCAAGCATTCCCCAGTGCGTCAGCCTGATCTCCGTTGCGCGCTTCCTTGAGCGGATCGCCGACCACGCCACCAACATTGCCGAAGACGTTCTGTTCCTTGTCGACGGTGTGGATGTGCGGCACCACGCTGAAGCAAAGACCTAACGTCTCCAGCCGGCCTTGCGGCTCGCAGCGAAGCGCCGCGGCATCAAGGCTGTCGTTTGTCGCAGGCGCCAGCCCGCGCTTGCCGCCGGCCTGTGAAGCTCAATTATCGGCCGTGGTGCGCCGCCAGGCTGCACGCCTGCATGGCGCCGCTTGGGCTCAGTGCCGCAGACTGCCGGTCGATGTGAGTGATAATGCCTTCCTTATTGATTACAAACGTTGTCCGGTTGGCAACCCCGGCTTTAGCGTTTAACACGCCGTATTCTTCACTCACCGTTCGGTGAAAGTCACTGAGCAGGGGGTACGTCACGCCAATCTGTTTCGCGAAGGCGTCGTTGGCAAACTGGCTGTCCACGCTCACACCCAAGACCTGCGTGCCCATCTTCTGAAACTTGGCGATATCAGACTGATACGCCTTAAGCTCTTGCGTTCAGCCACCTGTAAAGGCGAGCACATAAAACGCCAGGACCACATCCTTCTTGCCGCGAAACTGGCTTAAGCTGACCGGCTTGCCATTCTGATCCGGCAAGGTGAAGTTGGGAGCCCTTTCGCCCACGCGCAACTCTGCGCCACGCATCACCGTCGGGAGCGCGAGCGCGACCGTCAGGGCTGCAGTAAGAAGCCGACAATGTCTTTGCATTTGAAATTCCTCCTTCAATCCTTGGCAGGCTGCGGAAGACGCGGTCGCACCGGAAGAGCGAACGCGCTTCGCGCCGGAATAACACGAGGCAAACGGTCCTTTCAGCAACTCGAGAGTGCGCTGCGCCGTCACGCGATTTCAGCTTCCGATAGCCACGCTGAAATTTACGGCGGCGTTCCGCGGATCAAGAGCTTGCTTGCCTCGTTGAATAAACCGAACGGTTCCTCGCTGGTCGATCCCGAAGGTGACTCGATGTGCCAGGCGCAGCACCGGAATCAAAACACCATAGGCCCGCGACACGGTCCGGTCAGTGTCGCTCAAGAGGGGGAAAGTCAGGCCCAACACACTTGCAAACACTTTGTTTTTTTCAGGCGGGTCGACGCTGATGCCAATCACCTGCGCTCCCGAACTTTCGAACTTGGCCATATCAGCCTGATATGCTTTGAGTTCTTTCGCTCACCCGCCAGTGAAAGCTTTGATGTAGAAAGCAAGGATCACATCCCGGCTCCCTCGAAATTGTCTGAGCGAGACTTCCCGTCCGTTCTGGTCCCGAAGCGTGAAGTCGGGAGCTGAGCCACCCACCTGAACGTGTTTTCCGATCAACTCTCCTTTTTCCCACCTTCATTGCGCGGAGTCGCTGCGTACGAGTAGCCCCAGGCTTCTTAGCGACCCGCGAAGAAAAGCAGATTCGCTCCGCTCAGGACAGGCTCCCGCCGCGCTCGGAATGACGCCATCCCGAGCTCCGACGAAGCTCATCGGGACGAAGTATCTGCTTTGGGCTCGGCCAAGGATCGCCCCGTGCCAACGGCAACTAACGCTTATGACAGAAATGGATCTTTTTTGCAACTGCCGAAAACGTACGTTGGTATCTCGGTTTGTTGACACGGCGGCGCAGGAGCTCCATTTGGCGCGCTAAACCTCGCTACAACAAAATCGTACGGCGGCAGCACCAACGCGTGCCGGTCTGCTGTCTCTTGACACGGCTGACGTTCGGCTCTAACTTCTGAATGGGTAGAAGGCAAACTATTTTCCGTGCCGGCGCGTCCTTTGGGCGCTGGCGGCTGGAGCATGAATGGCTATGAGAAGGAACGGGACATTAGTGGGCATACTGATCACGGTCGCTGTGGCGGCGCCATGTGCCTGGGCGCAGCGAACGACGGCGCCTCAGGCTCCGAATAACGAGCGTTTCGGGATCCCCACAGGAATCGCGCGCGTTTACCAGGATTATATGTATGGCGTCATCGCCAAAGTCGGGAAAAACGATTTCGTGCTGACTAAGACCAAATTCGGCATACCGGAAACGATCAAGCTGGATCGCAAAACCAAATTTATTCGCAACGGCAAGCGCAGCTCGGTGAGCCAGTTCAAAGTGGGCGATCAGGTTTACGTGGATGTGAAGACCAACAAAAAGACGGGGGACATGCTCGCCAAAAAGGTAGTGCGCGGGCTTGACGTCACGGGCGTTCCGTAGCGGCTCCGCCGCGGCGTTCGGAGAGCCTGTGAGAACGGCGACACTCATTTACAATCCTGTGGCCGGGCGGAATCCCGCGCGACGCCAGCGCGAGATCACCGAGGCCGTCCAGGCGCTCCGGTCAGCTGGCATCGACTGCCGCGCGCAGCCGACCAAGGGAACCGGCACAGCCACTCAATTGGCGCGCGATGCGGTGAACTGCGGAGGGGAGCTGATTATCGCTTGCGGCGGCGACGGCACGCTCAACGAGGTGGTGAACGGCATCGTCCCGAGCACGGTTCCCCTGGCGATTCTGCCCGGCGGCACGGCCAATATTGCGGCGCACGAGCTCAGCCTGCCGCTCAACCCCGTCCGTGCGGCGCGCGAACTTCCCGCCTGGAAGCCGCGGCGGATTGCTGTCGGTTACGCCAGCGGCTGCGCGCTTGGCGACGGTGGAGCGGGTAGCCGTTATTTCCTGAGTGTGGCAGGGATCGGTTTTGACGCCTACGTCATCCACAAGCTGGCGCTCGAGTTTAAGCTCTCGCTCGGCGTCCCGGCTTACGTTTTGGAGGGCATCCGGCAATGGATGCGCTACCCTTTCCCGGCCCTCGCTTGCCGCGTGAACGGACGCCCGATGGAAGCCATTTTTGTTCTTCTGCAGCGTACGAGCCTCTATGCGGGTTGGTTTCGCACCGCTCCCCATCAAACGCTCACGAACGACCTGTTTAGCGTATCGCTGTTTACGAGGCCAGGCAGACTTCGCTTTTTGAGGTACACGGCCGCGGTCGTCACGCGGCAGCGCCCTAGCGATTTTAAGCAATTGGAAACCAGCGCCGCCAGCTTTGAAGCGGCGTGGTCCGGGGCCGAGGTCTATTACGAACTTGACGGGGAACTCGTCGGCAGACTACCTGCAAATTTTGAGGTGCGTCCCGGCGCGCTAACGCTGCTCGTACCTTGATGCTTGCGCCCACCGCAGCACATTAGGAGGATACAGATGAATAACAGCAGTCGCCGCGATTTTCTGAAAACCGCGGCCATCGCGACGGGGCTAGGAACCACGGGGAAAACTTTGCTGGCCCGGGCGGAAACCGCAAGTCCCGGAAGCCCGCAAGCCGCGCCTTCCCCCGAATCACCGGGTTACAAGCCTTTCGCCCTCGGGCTCATCATCGGCATTGGAAATGATCCCGAGACCGCCGTCGCCAAGGTTCACAGCCTGGGCCTTCCCACCTGCCAGTTCGAAATCGGGTACCTGGACGATGATTTGGTCCGGCGGCTGACGGCCGCTCTCAAGAAATACAACGTCGTCGCGACGGCCATCGGAACTTCGGGGCCCGGCCCGGATGTTTACAATTTTTACGACGGCCCGTTGACGCTGGGCATTGTCCCGCGAACGTATCGGGCGCAGCGGATCGAAAAAATTCTCAAGTTTTCTGATTATGCCAAGCAACTGGGAATTCCGGCAGTGCGGATCCACGTGGGATTCATTCCTGAAGATCCCAACGAAATCCTTTATCGCGAAGCGGTCGAGACGCTCAAGCAAATCGTCGGATACTGCAAGCGGAACGGGCAAGACTTCCTTTATGAAACAGGAACGGAAACGCCGGTCACGCTGCTAAGGACGTTCGAAGACGTAGGATTCGATAACCAAGGCGCCAACCTCGATACGGCGAATCTAATCCTTTATGGTAAAGCCAACCCGGTGGACGCGCTCGATGTGATTGGCAAATACGTCAAGAATATGCACGCCAAGGATGGTTTTTACCCGACCAATCCCCGCGATCTCGGCAGAGAGGTTGCTATCCCGCACGGCCTGGTTGACTTTCCAAAGCTTTTCGCGCGGCTCAGGAAACTGAATTATCAGGGGCCGGTCACGATCGAGCGGGAAATTTCCGGGCCGGAACAGTTGGAAGACGTCAAGCGGGAGCGAGACTATCTGGCGAGCTTGCTGACACGCATTTGAGGTCACACACAGGATAAAATCCGGGTGGCGCACATGTGGCGGTTTGTGCCATGTGTGCGCCACCCCGAATTAACTCGCTGTGAATGTCGTCAAATTGGTATGAGAGCTTGAAAATAGACCGCCTCATAAGTACGCCGAGGGAAGTTGGGCATATGCAAGCCGCTCATGGCGTTGCCGGCGCTAGCTCGTAATGATGCGCCAGTGGCTGCGCGGCGGCGCGCGTCTGGGCGATCAGGTTATCCTGCTCGCGGTCCAGAATTGTCAATATATTGGAGATCGCCTGCTGAAGGCCCGGTGTCTCATCGTGTTGTAGCGGAACTTGGATGGCTCGCCACCCATAAAAGCGGATGTCGACGCGATGCCAGACCAGAGTCAGGACCTTGTCCGCCTGTTCCATCATCGGCGTGTCGTAACGGGCCAGGTTAACTCCGCTCGCAAGCTGTGCTTCGCCGAATGTCCCCACTTCGTTCCCGTCTATCTTGACGCTATACTTGCCCGCCTTCAGCCCCGAGACCTGCAGCGTTTCCAAGTCAAGCGCTCGGTACATCCCAGCCAGCTTCGTCACCATCGCGGCCACGGGATTGATCGTGGGGGAGCTTAGAGGCGGCAACGGCCAGAAAATTTCCTCCGTAAATCCGCCCCACGGATCTGGGGGAAACTGTGGCCACCTCGTCGAGTGAAGGGTCATAATCGGGTAAGGCAGCGATTTATCGGTTTCGGTCCATTGAAGCTGCCCGTGTTCGGCGGACAAGCCGGTGATTCTGGTGTTATCCGACTGTTCCGTTGTTGAACTGGATGCGTTGATCACGACACGGCTTACCATTGCGGGTGCATTCCAGGCCTTCAGCAGCGTCTGGGCCATCACCAACTCGGTGCTGGGACCGGGATGGACTCGCCCCGGAATAATCTTCTCCGCCAGTGCGGGATCAGTCTTCTTCGCCTCCTTCATCAGGTTGATCAATGGAGTATGAAAATCGACCACCGAAAGATGATGTTCCGTCCCCAGCTTTCGCACGAACTGGCAGTACCGCCGAATGACGCTGTCATACCCTCCGGAGGCATGCTTGGGATTATTCGGATAGGACGGCTTTTGCGTGATGTCGTCCCAAGGCGTGGGCTCAATCAGGACAATTTTTACTCCCGGCAGGTGCGCCTGAAGAGACTGAATAATGTGCTCGTAGCCTTTCTTATACGTGTTGAAAATAGCCGGGTCAAAAGGGCGATAGCGCCCGTCGTTCATCCCCAGCATGATCGTGACGATATTGGGCTTGAAGGGGAACACGTCGCGCTTCAGGCTGAGGTCTACCGGCGCCGTCCAATTCCCGGTGACCATTGCGCCACCTACGGCCGAATTGCGAAACTTCACGCGCAAGTCAGGAAACCGGGTTCGAACGTAGGTTTCAATCGCGACCGGCCAGTACCGCTGTTCGGTGATACTGTCACCGTAAAAAAGCACCCGCTCCCCGTTTCGCAGGTAAAAGCTCTCCGGCGCAGCCTGAGCCTTCCAGGGAAATGCCATCGCCAGCGCCACGACCGCGACGTGCCATTTTGAGACCCGCATGAATATCCCCCTTATACCAATTTGGCGACATACCTAGAGATTTAATTCGGGGTGGCGCATACATCCCGCTATTTGGGATGTATGCGATGACGCACACTCGCACACATGGCACAAACCGCCATATGTACGCCACCCGGATTTTATCCTGTGTGTAGCTTCAAATACGTATCATCAGGTTGATGGAAGATGTATACAGCATGTCGTTCCGAGGAGCCGTAGGCGACGAGGAATCTCGAAGGCGCGGCCTTTTCAAAGCGAGATTCCTCCGCCTCGCTCTACTCGGAGTCGGAATGACACGGTACCGAAGCGCTTTTCAGCAGCCCCTTATGCAACGAGTTGAAGTTGACCTTTGAGCTTGATGTCTGCCGACGATGCGCCGACCATCACGTCCACCGTGCCGGCTTCCACGACAAAGTCGTATTTGCCATCATCCCAGTACGCGAGCGCGCGCTCGTCATACGGCAGGTCAAAGCTCACCGTCCTGGATTCGCCCGCCTTGATGTGCACGCGCGCGAAATTCACAAGCTGCTTGATGGGCCGCTCCACCTTGCTGCCCGCCACGTGAACGTAGACCTGGACGACTTCATCACCATCGCGACCGCCGGAGTTGGTGACATCCAAGGAAACGGTCGCCTTGCCGCCCGGCCCGAGCGTGTCGCCGCTCAGCCGCAGATTTTTGTATTGAAACTGCGTGTAGCTCAGGCCGTGACCGAACGGATAGAGCGGCTCACCATGAAAGTACATGTAAGTGCGGCCGTGGCGGAGGTCGTAGTCGTGAAAGTCGGGCAGGTCCTCAACCCGCCGGTACCACGTGGTGTTAAGCTTGCCGCCGGGATTGTAATCCCCGAACAAGACTTCGGCCAGCGCGTGGCCTTGCTGCTCGCCCAAGAACATACCGCCGGCAATCGCCGGCAGGTGATCCTGCTCCCAATTGACGGCTACGGGACAATTGGAGGAAATGACGAGGATGGTACGAGGATTGGCCGCGTACACGGCCTGCACCAGCTCGTGCTGAACGCCCGGCAAGTCGATACGACGACGGTCATGACCTTCCGCATCGACCTGCTGATCGGCTCCGACAAAGACCAAAGCGACGTCCGCCTCTTTGGCAGCTTTGACGGCTTCGGCGAACTCGGCCGCATGCTTCTCGCCCACCACGCTGCAGCCTGTAGCATAGAGAACTTTTTTGGCCGCGGCCGACGCGCCTAAATACGCGTTGATTCCTTCGAGCGGTGAGACCAGGAAGCTGGGCTTACCGCTGTAATTGCCCAGGTGGCAGACATCGGCCGTTGGCCCGATGACGGCGATCTTCTTGAGGTGCTTCTTATCCAGAGGCAACGTGTTGTTCTCGTTCTTGAAAAGCACAATCGACTGCCGCGCCGCTTCGCGCGCAAGTTCCTGATGCGCGGCACTCTCGAGACAGGCAATCGGCGTGTTGCTATAAGGAACCTGCTCTTGCGGGTCGAACTCACCCAGCAGGATTCGCCCTGTAAACGACCGGATCAGCGAATGGTCCAGCGCCGCTTCGCTGACGAGCTGTTCTTCCACCGCCTTGCCCAAGTACTTTTGCAGCGTATCGCCGCAGTTGATGTCGCAGCCGGCATTCACCGCCAGCGCCGCCGCCTCCGCATAGTTCGGCACAAAATGGTGCGTGCGGCAGATGTCGCCTACCGCGTCGCAATCCGAGACCACGTAGCCGCGAAATCCCCAGCGCCCGCGCAGCAGGTCGGTCAGCAGAAACCGGTTGGCAGTTGTCGGGATGCCGTTCATCGCGTTGTAAGAGCTCATCACGGTGAACACGTGGCCCTCTCGCACGCACGCTTCAAACCCGCGACTGTAATATTCCCAGAAGCTGCGCGGGTCAACCGTCGCCGATGTCTCTTCGCGGTCATCTTCGGTATCATTGGCGATGAAATGCTTGGCACAGGCGATCGTTTTGAGATAGCGCGGATCGTGACCTTGCATCCCGTGAATCGTGTGAATTGCCATCTGGCTCACTAGGTACGGGTCCTCGCTATAGTTCTCACCGATGCGTCCCCAGCGGGGATCGCGCGTGCCCATGTTGACCGTTGGCGGTGAGAACATCGCCAGGCTCTGGCCGTCTTTCTTGTGCCACGCCCAAATTTCATCCGAGACCGCCGTGAAAACTCGCTCCACCAATTCGCGATTCCACGAGCACCCGAGCGCCAGCGGCAAGGGGAACGACGTGATCGGCCCGGCGTGAATCAGCCCGTGCAAGGCTTCGCTGCCGTAGTATTTGAACGCGGGCAAGTCAACGCGCGGGATGCCAGGGACCGTGGACCCGAACTGCGAGATCTTCTCGGGGAGCGTCAGCTTAGCCACCATGGCCGCCGCGCGCTTGCGGGCGCTTTCAAAATGCTCCATGGCGATTCCGCCCGTATCCAGCGATTCCGCCGTCCCTGCCGACGCGCCCATAGGCGTCTGGCCCATGGCCTGCTTGTCCGGCCATCCCGTCATTGCCAGCGCCGCCCCGCCGCCGGCCAGCGCCAAAAAGTCACGCCGACTCACCGGCTTGCCGGAAGCTTTGTCACACTTTTTCATGGTGAACCCCCTCGCATGATGGATAAGAATCCGCTGGTGTCTCAGAATGATTTTGTAGCGGCGAGTTTACCTCGCCAAACAAGGTTCCGCGCCGCCTCTACGTCAAACTGAAAAACTACCAAGACTTCGCAGTGCTTGCTATCCGCTGCGGCGGACGAACCGGGCATGAATTGTAACGAGCAAGTATAACAATCCGGGCTGATTTTTCAACCGCGGGTGGCAGACAGCGCTCTGTGATGTCTGCCATCAGGAAGGCGAGGGTGTCGATGACGCGAGAAAAGATTGGACCTCAGGAATCCGCCGACATGGCAAACCACGCCATGTGTGCGCCACCCATCGGGCCGATCCTTTCCTGAGCGCGGCGGGCTGTGCCGCGATCTCTGTCGGCACAGCTTCTGCCCCGCCCTCTCACTGTTCCTGCCTAACAAATCTCGACGACCGGCCCTATTCGATGGGCCACTTGGGAATAGCCCTGTCAATTTCCGCCATCAAGCGGATGGTATCAGACAGGGCCGTGGCCACTTTGCAGTAGCGCAGCTGGTCTTCGCTTGATAGCCGCCAACACAGGGGCCCCGCGCTTCCGGCGGGACGTCCTCGGAGTACGCGCCGTCGGATTCCGGTCTAAAGCCGCAGCTCACGACGCCCGTTGTTATCTACTTTGTTCGAGAATTCTTCAATGCGGAACAATCCACCATGCGTTCAATCGTTCTTAAAGTGAATACCTTTCCTCTCGTGGCAAGCAGCATCTTCCGCATATCTTCTCGGCGAACACCAAACCCCCGGCCACCAATGCAAGCTATGACCTCATATTTCGGCTGACCCGTAGGCTGCCCGGCCAAGCTGAGTTCGCCCAGGTGCTGAATTCGCGTGACTTTATCTCGGGCCGTTCCGTCGTCTTCGGTGATTTTGGCCTCTATAACTACTTTGGGGTTGAATTCATTCGGGACAATAAAATCCGGAGCCTGGTCAAAGCCGGGAATTCGCTCGGCACGTTTCGTCTTCCGGTAACTGATACCGGCCTTGTCGAGAACGTTCTCGACTGCCAATTCCAGATTATCTCCGACAAGCTCGCTCACGGAATCCCGGTGCCCGGCAAATGGCCTCCCGAGGAATCGTTCGTAAAGAAGGATCGAGTAAGGTACGCCAATCCCTGAAAGGCTCCGAATGCTGTCAGCTCCTTTCTTTGTGTCTGCCTTATCCAGCCGATGGATTTTTCGAGAATCAACTTCCGGAGATCCCTCATTCAAGAGTTGGCAAGCCGCCTCCACAAGCACCGTGAGCCTTTCGAGGACCATGCGAGAGAGTTTCAACGCCTCGGAAGGTCGCATCCTGATTTTACGGTCAAATGAGCGCACGAATCCTTGGGTAACCTCGGTGCCCCCTTTCTGGCTTGCCAAGTATGCCCATTCTGAGGGAGAAAACCCCAGCATGGATCGAAGGACCACGATTGAGATCGGATACGTGATTGCTACGGGGAGGACTACGTCTGCGGTAATTCGTTGGAAGCCCGAGGTGGCCTGTTTGAGTTTTTCGTATGCGTCATCAAAGACTGAATACTCAACAAAGCCCTCTCCTTTGGGCATGACAAGAAACTCAGAGATTAAGTTGGAAAACACAGAGGTAACATACGGCTCAGGATTCGCTTTGAGCTCCGAAAATGGAACTTCGAAAGGATTTAATGGCATTGATGGATTAAGCTGAATGGTCTAGTGGCATTGGCACGTTGTGCGTGAGATTTCTGGCCTTCTCTGGAATGCCGACCAGGAATTTCTCGATGGCGGCCGACCCTCCATGCTGGTTGACATATCGTTCGACGGCCGCTAGCCTTGACCGAGTAGATAGTCGGCAATCCCACTCTTTCCGCAGGTGCCAAATCGCGAGGCGTATCAAATGCCCACGGGCAATGCAGCGCACATCGCCACGCGTCGGTTTCACTCCCCCAACCGTTAGCCTCACCAAATCCTTCCGTACTAGACCCGCAGTCTCCTCAACGCTGGTCACGATAAGTTCGCGGCGTGTGGTACCAGTTTTCCTGCACACGAAAACAGTGTCAATTATGGACGATTCTGTTCCGTTGATGTGAATCGAGGCTCCCATTTCTGCAGGGCACGGTATCGAGGCTGAGCAGGTCAGCCCAGAATCGAGGATTGCCACGGCAATGGGGTAATAAGCTTCGAGCAGGTTGTGGTGATATGTGAAAATCAGCGGTGCCCCTGCCTTCAGGCCTTCGGACATTTTTTGAAAAGCTCTCGAAAGTCCATCCGTAAAGCTTGCAAGATCTCGCTTCATGTTTTCATTCCCCGTCAGCTCACAGCAGTTTCTCGTGGAAGCCTGAGTGAAAAGCGGCTCGCTACGTCTTGCGAGACGGCGCAACCAGACGTAGCAAAAATCGATTAGCTCGGCATATTGAACGTTTCCAAAGTAAGGGGGGTCAGTCAATACCACATCCAAGCTATTTGGAGTCATCGCAACGGAAGCAGCGTCTGCGCACCTGAGGTCCACATCTCTAGATTCCCGCCCAAGCGAGTCATTCCTTGATTCACCGATCCACTCACCATTGATAAAAACCCTCAACTTCCTTGAGCCGCTGTGGCGAACCTCGAACGGATGATCACAATACGCCTTCGCTTTAACATATTTCTCCGAAATGTTTGACCATCCTCCGCTTCCGATACTAGCGTCCTTCGGCCCATTAGGGATTCCTAAAATGTTCGATTCGCATTGCACCAGGCTCACCGGAAACCCATGGACAGAAAATATGTCTAGCGATTTCAAAGCCATGGTGTCATAGCGGCAAAGCATATTCTGGTAACGAAGCAAATCTGACAGGTTTGTGGCAAGAGCGTGCTGGACACGCTCACACGGCTCGCGGCTGATAATTTGGCAGATGAACTCTAGGCCGACCAGTTGCCGTGCGTTAAACATTTGCTGGTAATAGGTGTATCCCCATCGGTGGAGTCTGTCGGTCTCGTCCCCGTCAGGAATCGTATCTGAGGGAATAAACTCGGCGGTAATTCCGCTCCTCAGTGCCTCAGCTTCAGACAGTTTTGTAAGGTCCCGTTCGTCTGGCCTCTTGAAGAACCTGCCTTTGTGTCTGCCCTTACAATCAGGACAGTGATACTCGATAGCGAACAGTCGGTGTCGAGGTGCGCCGAGACCTGGATTCGGATACTTGATGACCTCGCCGCAATGAGGACATCGGCACGAGTTTCTGCTGGCTGGTCCCCGAAGCACTAAACACGCCCCACAAAATTGACATTTACCCGGATTGAACTGGTCTTGGCATTCGCAGAGTTCACCACACCTCGCGCAAACGAGGACATTCTTGGGATGCCGCCGGTTTTGTGCAACAAGATATCCAGGAAAAAGGTCAACGCTCGCATAGCAGTTCGGGCATGGCTGCGTCTTGACCCAAAGAAAGTACTTAACATGTGCCTTCGGAGAACCACAGCAAAGGCAAGTACTTCTGTAGAGGTCACCAATGCTCGTCTCAAGCTGTGTCCGGATTCTCTTTGCCGACGCTCGGTATTCTCTAAGATCAATGTGGTCAATTTCTTCCCGAACGATCCAGCATGCCATTGGATTGATGTCGCAGCCGATGACGTCACAGCCGATACGGTTTGCCTCAAGAAGCGGCGTTCCGCCTCCCATAAAAGGATCCGCCACCCGTTTTCCCCTCAGGTCGTTGGCCTCATAGAAAGCCTCGCGCAGAGGGCGCGAGCCAAACTCAGAGAGAAGAAGGGCTCTAAAGAGTGTTCCAGGACGGCGAGCGAACCACTTGTGGACCGCGATAACCGGTCGGTAGTTCTGCTGAATCTGCTTCTCTCTCAAGGCGAGATCAGCAACAAAGGAGACATCGAAATCCCTTTCAATCATCACCAAGCCCTATCCTGCACCAGGGTCGCAAGCGCCCGGAGTAACGTAAATTCTATCATTCTCCGGGAACGAATACCTCCACTCTTAGTTCGCGGACGCCTGGCATTCTCACCACATAACCTTCGCTCCGAATGTAACCGAGGGCCGCCATGCCATATCGGCTCCTGCGGGAAGCGATGGAGTCGGGAGCAGGGTAGCGCGTCCCGTGCGTTTCCGGGTGTGCGGCTTTTAGAGAGAAAAACTGTCTCATCCGTATCAACTGTCGCAACTGTCTCATCGCAGTCTGATAGAATCCTCTCGGTGATTGTGACGCGGAAGATCGAGAGGTGAAGAGAAGGAGAGGCGCGAGCCAAAAAAGTTTCGGAACGAAGCCTACCAACCCTTTAGAATCAACAACATTAGAATTCTCTCATCAGCCACAGGCTGGACCGACCGGCCCGCGGAAGAACGACTTTGAGTCCGCAGGTGGCGAAGCACGAGCGGCGTTTTTGCTGCTACCGGCAATGCAGCCGGAAAAGGCGAGGAATCTAGGAAACAATGAGTGCGATCATCGAAGTAAACGACCTGGTAAAAAACTTCGGCGCTTTTTGCGCCGTTGACCACGTCTCCTTCCGCGTGCCGGAAGGTTCCATTTTTGGCTTTCTGGGTCCGAACGGCGCCGGAAAAACCACCACGATCAAAATGCTGACCACCGTTTTGCGCCCCACCAGCGGCACGATCCGGGTGGACGGCTACGATCCCACTCGCGATCAGCAGCGGGTGCGGCGATCGTTTGGAATCGTTTTCCAAGACCCGAGCCTGGACGACGAACTCACCGCATTTGAAAACATGGAATTGCACGCCGTGCTCTACGGGGTTGCGCCCGCCGAGAGGAAGGGGAAGATTGGTGCGCTGCTCGCTTTCGTCGAGCTCGCCGACCGGCGCAATGACCAGGTGAAACAATTTTCCGGCGGCATGAAGCGGAGGTTGGAGCTCGCCCGCGGCCTGCTGCATCAGCCGAAAATCCTCTTTCTCGATGAGCCAACCCTCGGCCTCGATCCCCAGACGCGCAACCATATCTGGAGTTTCATTCAAAGCCTCGCCAAGGAAAAAGGAGTAACCGTTTTCTTCACCACGCACTACATGGAGGAAGCAGACCGGGTTGCCGATCTGGTCGCCGTGATCGATCACGGGAAAATCGTGGCGCAAGACCCGACCGCGGAATTGAAGCGAAAAACCGGCAGCGCCACTCTCGAAGACGCTTTCATCGCGGTCACTGGACATACCATTCGCGAGGAAGAGGCGTCTTCGGTCGATCAGTTGAGAATGATGGGACGGGTATGGAGGGGGAGACGATGAGCGCGATCTATATTCTCTGGCTGAGGCAACTGAAACGCTACCTCCGCTCCCGGTCGCGCATCGTCGGCTCGCTGGGCCAGCCGGTGCTATTTCTGCTCGCGCTGGGCTTCGGTTTCGGCCCCATCTTCGCCAAAGCCGGCGGCGGCAGCTACATCCAGTTTTTGGCGCCGGGAATCATTGCCATGGCCATCCTGTTCACCGCGGTGTTCACGGGAATCGAAATCATCTGGGACCGCCAGTTCGGCTTCCTGAAGGAAACGCTGGTTGCTCCCGTCTCGAGGCTGCAAATCGTTCTGGGCCGGACACTGGGCGGGGCGACGGTGGCGCTGCTACAGGGTGCGTTTATTTTCGTCGTGTGCGTCGTAGCGGGATTCCGAGTAGAGCGGGTTAGGCTGGTGCCGGTGGCGCTGGCATTCATGTTTCTGATCGCAGTGCTGTTCACGGCGATCGGCACCTCCATCGCTTCGGTGCTTGAAGACATGCAAGGTTTCCAGCTCATCATGAATTTCATCGTGCTGCCGCTCTTTTTCTTTTCCGACGCTTTGTTCCCGATGCGAGGATTACCGAAGTTTCTGCGGGCCGTGCTGCGGGTGAATCCGGTGACTTACGGCGTCGACGGAATCCGCGGCGCATTGAGCCACGGTTTTCACTTCGGCTTGGGAACCGATTTCGCCGTGCTTGGGATCCTTACGGCGATTTTACTGGCAATTGGCAGCTACCTGTTTTCCAGGATTCAACTCTAAGATGTTGGACAACGGTTGCTGGTCCCCAGCGGGCGAGACTCTGCCTGGCTTCTTCAACGCACCGCTGGACTTGGTCGTGCCGTGTTCTGTAAAGTACAATGAGTGACGCCGGGTCCTATTTTGATTTCCGGAGACCAAGGTTGCCCGCGTGATGGAAAAAGAAATGGACGAACCGGAGATCGTCGTCGTCCGGGAATGGGATCCCGAGGTCTTTCAGCGGCGCGTGCTTGAATTGGAAGATAGCGGTTACAGGGTACGCCTGGAGTCTTATGAGATCTTGCCGGAGATGAATCCCGAGACAGGCGAGGTTATCCATCTGCGAACGGTCGAAATGTACAGGCCTGCGCCAAAAGTCGAAACCAATGGACCTCGTCCAGGCCCGCGAAGATAACTCTGGTTTGGCCGCGTATCAGGGCATGGCTTCAGCCTTCCGCTCTCTCCGACGTCCAAGATGGTGCCGAATTGCCTTTGGCCAGCGGTTGCTTCTCGGACCGATTCGTGCATTTTGTGCTTCCCGCTTTGAGCACCACCAATCGTTTTGCACAGACCTCATAGTTAAAGTGACTTCCATTGCTGTAGCGGCGTCTCGCCGCCGGTAGTTCGGCGCTCCCTTCCTGCGTCAGGGCAGGCTCCGAGCGCCGCTACAGAAAACCTTGCCACCATGATATGAAAACCGCGGTAAGACCTCCGCCTTGCTCGGCCATGTGATCCGCGTTACAGCACCGAAGTCGAGAAAAAGGGTAAGAAAAGAAAGCGGCGAAGTGTGCTGATTTCCCAGTAGTACGAAAATGTCATTTCATCCCGAAGTCTTAACACGGAACGAGGCGACGGACCGATCCGGCAACACGGGCGCCCAGGCAAGCGGTAACCGACCGGGGCCGCGGAAGCAGCCGCCGCGCTCTCGCAAGGAAAGCTATATCGCGATTCTTTCCGCCGCTGCGATTTTCCTTCACCTCTTGTTCCGATACGTCTTCAAATTCCCATTCCTCGCCTGGCAGATTCCCCTTTACGTCGCGCTGGCCGCCGGCGGCGTGCCGCTGCTTTGGGATTTATCCACGAAGGTTTGGCGGCGCGAGTTTGGATCGGATCTTCTGGCGGGTATCTCCATTCTTACTGCGGCCTTGCTGGGACAATATCTTGTGGGCGTGATCGTGGTGCTGATGCTTTCGGGAGGCACAGCGCTCGAACACTATGCCACGCGCCGCGCGTCGTCGGTGCTCGAAGCGCTGGCGAAACGGATGCCGCAAATCGCGCACCGAAAGGACGAACGCGGGGTAACCGATATTGGGCTCGACGAAATTGCCATCGGCGAGTCGCTCGTTGTCTTTCCGCACGAAATTTGTCCTGTGGATGGCGTTGTCGCCGAGGGCCACGGAGCCATGGATGAATCGTACTTGACCGGCGAGCCGTTCGAGATGTCCAAAGCTCCCGGCTCGCAAGTCATATCCGGAGCGGTTAATGAGGATACCGCGCTCACGATCACAGCCACAAAGCTACCGGTCGATTCCCGCTACGCAAAGATCATGAAGGTGGTGGAGCGTTCGGAGATCAGCCGACCGCGTCTACGACGAATTGGTGACCGGCTTGGCGCCTGGTATACCCCGGCCGCGGTCGCCCTGGCCGGGCTCAGCGGCTTGCTCAGCGGAAGTTCCCACCGGTTCCTCGCGGTCCTGGTGGTCGCGACGCCGTGTCCCTTGCTCATCGCGATTCCCGTGGTAGTGATTGGGGCCATTTCGCTATCGGCGCGTCGCGGGATTGTGATTAAGAATCCTGCCGCTCTCGAACAAATCGACTCCTGTACGACTCTCATCTTTGACAAAACGGGCACGCTGACTTACGGAAACCCGACGTTGACCGAAGTGCTGTGTCCTTCTGGGTTTAGTCGAGAGCAGGTCTTGGGGGCGGCGGCGAGCTTGGAACGCTACTCCAAGCATCCCCTGGCGGGCGCGATTCTGAAGGCCGCAAAGAACGATGGACTTCCCCTTCAACGCGTGGACAAGGTCAGCGAGAAGCCCGGCGAGGGCCTGCAGGGCACCGTTGAGGGTCATCTCGTTCACATCACCGGCCGCGGCAGAGCGGTCCGCGCGCCTGATGAGCTGCCTCCCCCGGCCGGTGGCCTGGAGTGCTTGGTTTTCATCGATGGCGCCTATGCAGGCTTGTTCCGCTTCCGTGATACACCACGCCGCGAAAGCCATCAGTTTATCCGCCATCTGCACCCTCGACATCAGGTGACCCGGGTGATGCTGCTCTCCGGCGACCGCGAGTCGGAAGTGCGTTATCTCGCCGAATCAGTCGGGATCAGCGAAATTCACGCGGGGACGAGCCCGGAAGAAAAAGTTGCCATGGTGCGCGAGGCGAGACAACACGCAGAGACGCTCTTTGTCGGCGACGGGATTAATGACGCGCCTGCCTTGCTCGCCGCCACGGTTGGCGTTGCTTTCGGCACCAACAGCGACGTGACCGCCGAGGCTGCGGACGTGGTCATTATGGAACAGTCGCTGAATAAAGTTGACGAGCTCATGCACATCGGGCGCAGAATGCGTGGCATTGCGCTCGAGAGCGCCGTGGGCGGTATGGCGCTCAGCATTTTGGGAATGTTCTTCGCAGCCGCCGGTTTCCTCCCTCCGGTTTCCGGCGCCGTGGCGCAGGAGATCATCGACCTCTTGGCAGTGTTGAACGCCCTGCGCATGTCACTTCCGCCAGGCGGCCTGACAGACTTCTAGCCTCACGCCTCAAAATGACACTTTCCAAGGATTTTTCGACAAACTGTTCGAGATGAAGCGTGGCCGAATTCAAACCTTTCGTTGCGCGCTAGGCCGCTGACGGATGCCAGCCGGCATCGGCCCATAGTTCTCCGCTCACCGCCGAATTCGAAATCATGAAGCAGATGGCATCGGCGATTTCTTCCGGCCGGATCAAGCGCCTGAGTTGCGTATCCGGCAGGATGTGAGTGCTGATGTATTCGTCGCCAAGCACCCTAACCATCGGTGTGTCTGTAAACCCGGGGTGAATGACGGCGCAGCGCACGCCATAAAAGATTGCCTCTTTAGAGAGGGTCGCGGCAGCTCCATCCAAGCCCGCTTTCGCGGCGGCATAGGCGATCTGGCCTTTAACTCCATTGCTCGAAACAGAGCTGACAAGGACAATCGCTCCCTGCATTCCCTCTTCGGGCTCCCAACGCCGCAGATTTCGCCGTTTGCGCGACTTTGCAATCCGCGCTACGGTTTCGAGCGCCCAATAGACGGGCGCGACGAGGTCGACTTCGATGACCAGACGAAACGTATCCGAGGGATAGATGTCCGGCTCGCCTGTCTCGCGGTTGATTTTCACGGCGAGCGCGTCGCGCGTGATCCCTGCGGCCGGAACGCAAAAATTCACGTCATCGTATTGGCCGCACACTCTATCGAAAACATGCTTGCGAAACTCAGCACTCGTGGTGTCGCCCACGAAGGGCTGAAGCTCTGTGTGGCCAAGGTGCTTGATCTGGTCGGCCGTCTCTATCACCGCTTCCGAGCGGTCAACCAACGCGATCGCCTTGGCACCCCGGCGGGCTAATTCATTGGCGACCGCGCGGCCAATACCGCTCGCCGCTCCTGTCACTACTCCGACTCCATTTTTGATTTCCATAGCACCCCTCCGCGACTGCTTCGGCTGTTTCCCCGCCGATGGCGAAACCCCCGGCGACGTCACACCCGGCAATGCACTCACGTCACCGGCGGGGTAGTTTCCGCGAGCGTGCCGACAGCCATTGATCGATACGCGGCCAAGTGGTCTTTGCCGCTGCGCTCCCGGCCATAATGCCGATGTGGCCGCCGGGAATGCGCAAAAGCTCTTTGTCCTTGCTTTCGACCCGTTCGTTGATGGTTTCGGATTGGCACGGAGGCGTGATGTGATCAGCCTCGGCGATCAGGGTGAACAGATTGGCGCGGATGTGGCTCACATCCACGCGCTCGCCCCGGATCATCCAGGTTCCTTTCATGAGGCGGTCGTTGCGGTAGAGATCCACAATCAACTGCCGGAAGGTAGCGCCGGCCATCGGGATGTTGTCCGTCACCCAGGTGTTCATCGCGTGCCAGGATTCAACCGCTTTGGGATTTTCCAGGCTGTCGCAAAGCTTCACATAGTTTCCGATGTAATTCTCCACAGGTTTCAGCGCCTTGGCGCCGTAATCGATCATCTCGCCGGGCATGTTGCCAAATGCGGCGAGCACCTTGTTAACGTCGAAGTAACGCTCGCCCACCCAATGTGCGAACGTAATCTTTTCTGGTTTCGAGAAGTCCAGCGGCGCCGTCAGCAGCAACAGGTTACGCAGGCCGGCGTCCGGACGCAAAGCCGCGTAGACCGTCACCAGAATTGCCCCGATGCACCAGCCCAGCAAGCTGAACTCTTCCGCGCCGCTCACGGCTTTCATTTTCCGGATGGCGCGCGGCAGATAGTCGAGAGTGTAATCATCGAACTTCAGGTTCTTGTCTTCCGGGCCGGGAACTCCCCAATCGAGCAGGTAAACATCGTAGCCGCGGCCGAGCATGAACTCTACGAAGCTGTGACCCGGCCGCAGATCCATAATGTAAGGCCGGTTCATCAGTGCAAAGACAAGCAGGAGAGGAACCGGATGCCGCTGTCCGGCAGGCCGCACCGGCACGTACCGATAAAGCCTGGCCTTGTTCAGCGCCCACAGCAACCCCTTCGGCGTTTGCGCGATCGCCGCCTGTGTGGTCATCGCCTCGACAAGCGTCATAAGCCGCTCGTCAAATTTCGTAACCGAATCCGCCGCTTTCGCCCCGAGCATCATGGCTACTGCCGCCGTTTCTTAGCTCTTCCCGCCGGTGTCCCCATGGGCGATTTGGAAACTAATCGCTCGATCCGATCCAGCTTGGCATCCATGTCGTCGAGCCTCATCTCGATATTCGTCATTCGTTCCGCGACGCCTAAGACATCGGCACGGGAAGGCATACTGAGCTGCGCGAGAAGCGACAACATGACTTTCTCCATCGCCTCCCGGACCGGCCCCGACGCCGTGAGGTAACTATCGAGGAGCGTCCCGGTCGCTTTGGCATAGGCATCCGTATTTACGGCTTCGACCATGACCTTCGCCCAGTTCTCAAGCCAAGCGTCCCGTACCTGCCGCCAGGCGTCCGTCGCTTCGCTGGCATTGCCATCGTTCGTCTGTTCGTTGGCCATTCGCAACTCCTTTCGCCCCAGTAGTTACCGCCTCGGACACTACACCCGGCATCCTCGCGGCAAGCCTGGTGCAGGCTGGACCTCTCGGCGGTCCCTCAGAGACGAGCATCCTACACCTGCAAGCCTGCAGCAGCTTTCAGCTTCCGGCTGTGACGCTCGTCACCGAGACACACACCGTTTCTCACGCCCCCACCCGGTTCTCCACACCCTCCACGCGGGCGGCGAAGTTAATCCCTGGCAAAGGCCCCCTCGGCGCGGCCTCACGCTTCCTTGCGCTCTGCTTCGCCGTATTCCCGATTGAACTTGGCCGCGGCATGGGCTTGGTCGACCACGTGCTCAATGAACTCCTTCTGAATGTCCACGTATTTTTCGAACGTCCGTCCCGCTGCATCGATCCAGAATGCGGCTGGCGTCTCGGGCGCGAAATGGAACGCTTTCTTCAACGCTCCGGTCCACTCTGTGTTCTGCCGGGCGGCAAGCTCCAGGGACTTCTTCTGGATCTCCGCCATGTGTTCTACACCTTTCTCATACAGAGGAAGGAAGGTCTCCGCGAACTCGTACACCCCCTTCGCGGCGTCTTTGCTTGACTTCGCTGGTGCTGGCATGTTCTGCTCCTTTCTTAGTCCATCGTGATATGCTGCAGGAAATGCTGCACTGCAGCATTCATCTACATCATACCGCTTCGGCTGTCGCTGTCAAGTGAAAAATGAAGAAAAAATGATGCAAAGGGAATTCACAAATGGCGCCCAAGAAGATCGTGATCAAGAAGTATGAGAACCGCCGCCTTTACGACACGGCTCGCAGCCAATACGTCAATCTGGACGAAGTGGCCCAGCTCGTCCGCGACGGGAATGAGGTGCAGGTGCTGGACGCGGCAACCGGCGAGGACCTTACCCGCCTCATCCTCACGCAGATCATCGTGGAACACGCCAAGTCGCCCGATTCTGTCTTTCCTCTCAATGTATTACGCCAGATGGTGGTGGCTTCGGGCCGTGTGACTCAAGAGGGCGCGCTGAACTACATCAAAGCTGCGTTCGAGATGTACCAGACCGCGCTCCGCGCGATGTCGCCGGCGCTGAATCCGTTCGATTTTATAAGTTCGCCTCGCGAGCCGCACGCGGCACGCCCCAGCGCCACGCGGGAGTCCGACTCTGAAACGGCGCCGGGCCCCCGTAGCCGCGAAGCCGAGAGCACTGAGGTCGCCGCGCTTCGCCGCCGCGTGGAGGAGTTGGAGGGGTTGCTTTCAACCCGCAAACCCCACCCCTCACCCCGCAGCCGGAAGCCGCCCGGCCGTTCCACGCGGTAAGAGGTTACATATAAATGCCGCCGTTCACGTTGATCTGCTGGCCGGTGATGTAGTCGCCGTTCATAATCAGGAAGGCGGCCGCTTTGGCGACCTCTTCCGGCAGCCCAAGCCGTCCCAGCGGAATCCTGGCTTTAATCTGCTCCATGATCTCCGGCGGAATGTGCGCGAGCATGTCGGTTTCGGTAAATCCCGGCGCGATGACGTTGGCGGTGATGTTATAACGCGCCATCTCGAGCGCCAAAACTTTGGTGAAACCGATGAGGGCCGCCTTACTGGCTGCGTAGTTTGCCTGCCCGAAGTTACCGGCCTGGCCTACAAACGAGCTGATATTTACGATGCGCCCGTACTTCTGCGCGATCATCGCCGATAGTGCCGCGCTCATGCAGTAGTAGGCGCCGTTCAAGTTCGTGTTGATCACAGCCGTCCATTCGTCGTCCGTCATTTTGCGCAACGAGCGGTCGCGCGTGATGCCGGCGTTATTGACGAGAATTTCGAGGTGCTTGCAGGAATCAAGCACCGCTTTCACCACGCGGCGAGCCTCATCGCGCAGGGCAATATCCCCTTGCACGAGGATGCCCTCCACACCTGCCTCGCGCAATTCATCGCGAAGCGCTTCGGCCTGAGTCAGGCGGGTGCGGAAGTTGATCGCCACGGTCGCCCCGTGGGCCGCAAGCTCGAGCGCTATTGCGCGCCCAATCCCTCGGCTTGCGCCGGTCACGAGGGCAACTTTTCCCTCGAGCTCTTTAACAAAGTGAACCTCTTTTGCGTATTCAACCTGGAGGGTCGACATGGCTTATCCTCCTTTGCCCATTCGGCAGTCAATTCAGGTTTTCAAAAATGGCGGCGATGCCCTGGCCGCCTCCAATGCACAGCGTGACGAGCCCGCACCGGCCGCCGGTGCGGCGCAGTTCGTGCAGCGCCTTCACAACGAGAATCGCGGCGCTCGCTCCGATGGGATGTCCCAAAGCGATGGCGCCGCCGTTGGGATTTACCTTGTCAAGGGGA
The DNA here is from genome assembly GCA_021817045.1 of Acidobacteriota bacterium. GTDB lineage: Bacteria > Acidobacteriota > Terriglobia > UBA7540 > UBA7540 > RH2-MAG17b. The sequence goes on along the minus strand of JAKAWG010000010.1, from coordinate 58,796 downwards.
ACTTCGAGCTCGCGGATGACGGCCAGCGCCTGCGCGGCAAAAGCTTCGTTGCCTTCGAACACGTCCAGATCGTTGAACGTCAGGCCCGTTTTCCCCAGGAGCTTTCTGACCGCCGGCACCGGACCAATGCCCATGTACTTGGGTTCGACCCCCGCCGTGGTGTAGTCCATGAGCTTGGCGAGGGGTTTCAACCCGCGGTCTTCGGCAGCTCTTCTTTCCATCAAAACTACGCCGGCCGCGGCGTCATTGATGCTTGACGCGTTGCCGGCAGTGACCGTGCCGGCTTTGTCGAAAACCGGCTTTAGCTTGGCGAGATTCTCCAGGGTCGCATCCTTCCTGGGACCTTCGTCTTTGTCAAATGTCACCGAACCACCCTTGACCTTGAGCTCGATCGGCACGATCTGTGAGGCGAACCGGCATTCCTGAATCGCCTCGAGAGCACGCCGGTGGCTTTCGGCAGCAAAGGCGTCTTGATCCTCGCGCGAAATTTCCCATTTCCGTGCCACATTCTCCGCGGTTATACCCATGTGAACTTCGTCAAACGGGTCGGTGATGGCGCCAACCATCACGTCCACCGCCGTGGCGTTGTTCATGCGCTGTCCCCAGCGGAGGTTGGGCAGCCAATAGGGACCGCGGCTCATGCTCTCCGTCCCGCCGGCCACAGCCACATTGGTCTCTCCCAGGCGAATGATTTGGGCCGCCGAAATGATCGCCTGCAATCCGCTTCCACAAACTCGATTGACGGTAAAGGCGGGTGTCTCTACCGGGATTCCACCGCGGACCGCGGCCACGCGCGCCAGGTACATATCCTTGGCGTCTGTATGGATGACGTTTCCAAATACTACGTGTCCCACCTCGGAGGGCTCAATTCCCGCGCGCTTGATGGATTCCCGCGTAACGATTGCGCCCAACTCGGTGGGGGATAAATCCTTGAGTGAACCACCGTACCTCCCAATCGCGGTTCGAACCGCGCTTAACACGATGACTTCACGCTCGGTTGACATGCTTCGCCTCCTCATCATTTGTGGTGATTGTTTCCCCCACGGGAGGCTGGAGATGCGAGACTCGGTCGCTCATCAAATAGCGACACACCGCCTGGCGTCTCTTAGCTGGATTTTTCGATGCTGTTGATTGGAAACCACACGCTCAACAACTCCCGTTTCCACGCCACTGGGAAAAAGAATGGCACAGATTAGTACCTTTTAATGTGATGACGCTCACACCTTCTTGTGATGAATCCCACTCCGTTTTGCTTTGCTGGGCGACCTGCAAAAGAGAGGAAGATGCCTTGCTGGTCGGCGGGACCGTTCAACTCAGTTTGCATTCCTTAGCAACAGAATTCCTACCATGCTATATTCCACTTTCGCATCAATCGACGCGGCTTTCCTGCTTCGGCCGCCGAATTCGAGAGAGGTGAGAACGTGTCCGAATTCAAGCCCTACGTCCCGTACGATTCGAAGGAGCGCGAATTCACACTCAAGGCAGTGATAGCCGGGATCGTGATGGCCTTCATTTTCGGAGCCGCCAACGCGTACCTCGGGATGAAGGCGGGCCAAACTGTGGCGGCTACAATTCCCGCCGCCGTCATCGCGGTTGCACTGTTCCGGCTGCCGTTCTTCCGTGGCGGCGTACTCGAGCAAAACATCGCGCGAACCGCAGCCTCGGTGGGCGAAGCGCTGGTGGCCGGAGCCATCTTCACGATCCCCGCCTTCTTGATGGTGAAAGTGGGGGGGCATCGCCTATGGAGCAACCTCAGCGGCCATTTTTGGGTGAGCGCCATGATTCTGCTGGCGGGCGGCTTGCTCGGCATCTTCTTCATCATTGTTCTGCGCCGCCCGTTGTGCGTGGAATCGGATTTGCCGTTTCCGGAAAGCACGGCCAGCGCGGAGATCGTGAAGGCAGGCCAAACCGGGGCCGCGGATGCTCCGCGATATATTTTCGGCGCGATGGGTCTGGGTGCTCTGCTCCAGGTGCTGAAGGACCAAAAAGGCTTCCAACTGTTCATGGACTCCGTCTCCTTTTTTGTCCGTTTTCCCAAGTCTCTCATCACCTTTTCAGGTTTTGAACAACGCACGCTGGGCACGGTGAGCTACAGCGGCGGAATCGCTTACACTACGCCCTCCGCGTCACCCGCTCTCATCGGCATCGGCTACATCATCGGGCCAATGCTTTCCGCGATTACGTTTTGCGGCGGTGCGCTCGCGTGGCTGGTGCTGATCCCGCTTGTGCTTTTTATCGATCCGGACCTGCCGCACCGTCTGGGGGCGACCCTGCCCGGCGGCGTAGCCCCGTGGAACGTGCTCAGCTACAGCGTCTGGTTCAGCGTGGTGCGACCCATCGCCGTGGGGGCGATGCTCATCGGCGCGGTTTATACTCTCTTCAAAATGCGCGGCTCCATCCTGCGCTCGATCCGCGGAGCCTTTCACGCCTCCGAAGAAGCAGGCCACGGAGATGGCGGCTGGACGCGGCTGGATATCGACATTCCTATTCAATGGATCGTCGGCGCCATCATCGCGCTGGTGATTCCCATCACCATCATCTATCAGCACTTCGCTCATAGCTGGCGGGCCGCGCTCCTGGCGGCACTGGTGATGACAGGCAGCGGCTTTTTCCTGGCGGCCGTGGCGGGTTACCTGGTAGGACTCGTCGGCTCCTCGAACAATCCGGTTTCGGGCCTCACCTTGGTGGCGCTCGTAGTTGCCGCGCTGCTGATGGTTGGCATCGGCGTGAAAGGTATTGGCGGCGTGGCCGCGGTTCTGGGCGTGGCGTCGGTGGTCTGTTGCGCGTGTTGCGTTTCGGGAAGCCTGATGCAGGACCTGAAGGCCGGCTACATCCTCGGTGGCACGCCGTGGAAAATGGAGGTGGCCGAAATCTTCAGCGTCACGGCACTGGCGTTCTTTTTGATGTGGCCGATCGTCGTGCTGAACCAGGCTAACCTCAATACGGGCGGCATTGGTGGGCTGCAGTTGCCGGCGCCGCAAGCGGGCCTGATGGCGCAGCTCGCGCAAGGCATTGTTGGCGGGCAGATGCCCTGGGGATTACTGCTGATGGGCATTCTGCTGGGCCTGGCGCTCATCCTGATTCAGGCGCCTTCGCCCATGCTGATCGCTGTCGGCATGTATCTGCCTCTTGAAACCACTTCCGCGATCTTTGTGGGCGGCTTGCTGAAGTGGGCAGCGGACCGGGTGGCTCGGCGCGCCACTTTGTCCGGTGAACAAAAGGCCCGATTCGACGAGCGCGGCACGCTGATCGCTTCTGGCTTCATTGCCGGCGAGGCCATTATGGGCATTCTGCTCGCAACGCTGTTTATCACCGGCGTCCCTTCAATCACATACGTTCTAATCGGCGTCACCACATTGTCTTTCGTCCCGCGCTGGGGCGGCTGGCTTTCTCTCATCGCCTTCGCCATCATCGCTTACTGTCTGGTGCGCATCCCGAGCAAGAGGTTGAGAGACTCCTGAAGCAGGCTGCCGCTCTTCGCCCTGGTTTCTGTCCCAAACCTCCCGAAAGACATTTCCCCGCCTTTCTGCCGAACGAACGCCCTGACGATCCGTAATCAAGATTTCATTCAGCGATCACACAAGCTTAACCTTCGCAAACGACAATGCGATCCAAGCGACAACATGCTCATTTCATGACCTTGCCGTCATCGGGGCGTAACACGATCAGACGTCAAGAGTGGAGGAGGGATTTGATGTTACTAAGACTGATCCGGGCAGGCGTCATCATTACGGGCAGCGCTTTACTGTTTTGGATTGGAGCGGTCGTTACGGCTCGCGCTCAGGTAGCAGACTCCGGCAATTCCAATGCGATATCGGGCGGCAGCATTAGCGGGCAGGTGCTGGATCCCTCGGGTGGCGCGATTCCTGGGGCGACCGTTACGGTGACGGATACCACAACCGGTACTGCCACGGGTACGACGACGGACGCCCAAGGACGCTTTAGCGTAAGCAGCTTGACCACTGCTCGTTACCTGGTAACGATCAAGCAAACCGGCTTCCAGATTTACACAGAACAAGTCGCATTACAGGCTCAAGAGCACGCCACCGTGCACGCGCAGCTCGTGCTCCAGGGCGCAAAGCAAACCGTGCAGGTGACGGCGAGCGCCGTGCCAGGAGCAACGCTCCAGCCATCGCAGCAGGACGTATTCAAGTCGGACCAGACTCTGCGGGTACTCGGCCGGAAGGAGATGGACGCCGTCGGTCCGCTGGCCGGCGCGCCACAGATCATTTCCATGGCTCCAGGCGCAAACGTCACCGGCTACGGTCCCACCGGGCAAACGAAAGCCACTATCGCCATCAACGGAATTAACCAGGGCTGGGGCGGCTACGGCGGCTACACATACCCTGGCTCGCTCGGCGTCACACTCGATGGCATCCCGATCGTGGATGCGGCCAGCGGGCTGTGGCCGTCAGCATCTCTGCCACAGACCGAAATGTTCCAGAACACGAACGTCACCTATGGGCCGGGTGATCCTGCGAATCGCTATTACACCGATATTGGCGGGTCCGTTGATTTCGTACCTGTGCAGCCCGCTTCCAAGGCGCACCTCGATGCCTATCTGAGCGGCGGAAGTTACGATCAGAAGAATCTCGAGCTGAACGCGGTGAGCGGCCTCTGGCACGGCTGGTCAGCGGCCTTTGCCGGCGGGTTAGGCGACGGCAACAACTTCCGGGTCGGCCCAGACGGGTTCGCAAACCCAAGCCGAGACGGCGCGCTCTACGTCAAGACGACGAAATCATTCCAGACAGGCATCTTTGACGTTGGGGGTTATTATGCGAGAGCCGGCGGCTACCGCACCCAGATCATTCCGATGACGGACGTGCCGGGCCTTACCATGCAAGGACTTGACGTTCCGGGTGCCGAGCTTTACAGCCAGGCAACTTCGGGCTTTTACAGCACCCTGCCTTTTGACAACTACAACAAGTACGACGCCGACCAGTTGGGAATGGTTTACGCAAAAGAGATTTTTCTGCTTACTGCTTCGACCGGCGTGCAAAACCAGACCTGGTACACGAACGAATTCCGCCAGCACAGGCGCACGAACGACCTCTATATCACTCCCAACCAAGTGAACGAATATAACAACCCGCGCCAGAATACGATAGGTGACCAACTCTTGGTAAGCGAAGATCTTCCCCACAACAAGATCTCTGAAGGCGGCTATTTTGTTCATGATATTTACAACACCCGGAACAACTTCTTTGATCCGGCTTTGGGCGGCAGTGGTTCCGGACAGATCGTCAACATTGGCGGTAAGATTCGCTCCACATACTTCGACCAGGATAACTTCGCGGGCTTCGTTCAGGATGCCTTCCACCCGATCGGGAGTGTGAGCATCACGCCCGGTGTGCGGTTTGACAGATTCGCAGTCAACTCCTATTCCGGCACATTGCAGGATTTCACGTTTGCTCCAGGCGTGCTGGCTACGCTTACCAGTCACTGCGTTCTTACGGGCGCGTCTTTCACCCCGGACGTGCCAGTCGTCACTGTGGACCAAGGCTCCTCGTGCGGCTCGAAAGCGGCTCGTACTGGAGTCGAGCCTTCCCTCAGCGGTGCTTTTCAGCCGTGGTCCTGGCTGTCGTTCTACGGCAGTTACGCGAAGGTTTATCGGTCGCCGTCTCTGGGCGGCGGCGGCGGGCTTTTCCAGAGCCTTGATCCCGCAACGAACTACATCCTCGCGAGCGCAATATACACCCAAGGAGGTTTCAAGGTTCATTTCCCGAGCATCGGCCACGTGAAGAACGTTTTGCTCGGCGCTTCCTATTATCACCTGCGGTACGCGAACGAGCAGTTGTCTGTCGAGCTCGGAAACGGCAACGTGATTAACACTAGCGGCAGCTCGTGGTATCAGGGCGTCAACGCGTATTTTGACGTCGATCCGATTACTGACCTGCGCGTTTTCACCAACTTGAACGGTGAATCAGCGCAGTACACCTCGTTCTATAGCGGAGGCGTCTTCTTTGGCGGGCTACCGGTGCCTTATGTTCCCACCACCACATGGAATTCAGGGTTCAATTACACCGTCCAGCGCAAGGACCACGCGATTCTCTTTCCTCAGTTGTGGTTCCAGCTTGTCGGCCCGCAACACATCTTCGACAACTGCGGCTTGGTGAGCGGGGCGTGCACCACCGCCGCACCCAGCCACCTGACTATGCCCGCATACGAAACGGCCAACCTTTCCCTTAGTCTCCCCATCAAGTTCCTCACCTTCGACGTCGACCTGCAAAACATGCTGAACAGGCGATACAACGTCTACGAATACATCTCCTCCGGCGGTTACTATGGCACTTCGTCTGCTGGTTACACCTTTGCCTATCCTGGGGCGCCGATCACCGTTTACGGGACGCTGGAGTTCCATTTCTGAGGTGGTAAGGTAAGCTAGGTAATATTCGCCGCCGCGACTAGCCCGAATGATTCGTTGAACTTGAGTTAAGGATAGAGGCGCGATTAAAGGCTCGCCCTCATGCCTAATATCAGTCCCCGCCCCTCCTTAATATAAAAAAATCGGTCGTGTAGCCTGTAGCTCTATTGTAACGCGGAGCGGCATTGGTTAGACTGCCCGCATCCATTCTGGGCTGATCGGGTGCTATCGGAGGAATGAAGATCGGTGAAGTAGGAAAACGGTGGCTTGGGAAGTTGCTACTGGTGGCGGCGCTGGTTCTAGTGGCGAACAGCGCCTACATCGCAGCATACGGCAGTCCAAATCTGTTTTATGTCCTCAACGATCTGCTGCACCCCGTTCTGGGAATTTTAGTCGGCATTCTCTTTATTCGCTTCCTCAGACGAAATCGTAGTTACTTTGCCGACTTCGCGGGAAAAGGATCTGTCGCGCTGCTGGCAGTCTCAGCGGGTTACGGAATTTTCCTGATCTTTGTAGGCATGACGCGCCCGCACAGCCTGGCGCTTTACCTGCACGTCGGATTTGCGATGGCGGGCCTGTTTTTTGTGCTTGTACGGCTCCGAAGCTGGGCACGGACTGTAAACTCCCCTCCTATCTTAGGAGGAGACAAAGGAGTGGCAAGCGCGGCGAGCGTAACGCCAGCTCTCCACCCCTCCTCAACGAGGAGGGGAGCTACGACGGCGTGGCGTTGGGCCGTAATTGTGATGCCCGCTTGTCTGGTGTTTTACACTGGCGTCGCTCTTTACCATCACTTCGATCCGAATCCGGAATACATCATTCATAATCCACTCACTGCTCCCCTCAGCATGTACCAAGAAGGCGGGGGCCAGAACAGCCTGATGTGGCCCAGTTCAGCCCAAAGCACGAACGGAAAGACGATCCCGAAAAGTTTCTTTCTGGAGGCCAAGAGTTGCGAGCCGTGCCACAAGGATGTTTACCGTCAATGGCACGACTCCATGCACCACTATTCGTCCTTCAATGATCAGTGGTATCGAAAGTCCATCGAATATATGCAGGACACAGTGGGGATCAAGTCTTCGATGTGGTGCGCGGGCTGCCACGACCAGGCGGTTGCTTTTACCGGCATGATGCAGAAACACCCGATCCGAAAGATCGAGTTCACGCCGGAGGCCCAGGCAGGGCTCAGTTGCATTTCCTGCCACGCCATCGTCGGCGTAACGAGCACCATGGGCAACGGCAGCTATATCATCAAGTACCCTCCGCTCGACCGATTGGTAAACAGTAAGAATCCTTTGATACGCGATATTGCCTATTACGCTATCATTCTTGACCCGAAGCCGCATCGCGCCGCTTTCTTCAAGCCATTCATGCGAAAGCGCACGGAAGTGGCCGAGTTCTGCTCAGTTTGCCACAAGGTGCATTTGGATATTCCCGTGAATCATTACCGCTGGATTCGCGGCTTCGACGACTACGACCATTGGCAGGCGAGCGGGGTCTCAGGGGGCAGCGCCCGATCGTTTTATTATCCGAAGCATCCGCTGACGTGTGTGGACTGCCATATGCCCTTAGTGCGCTCCAACGACTACGGCAACATCCACGGTTACGTCAACTCGCACCGCTTTGTGGCGGCCAACACCGCCGTCCCATTCAGCTACGGGCATATGCGGCAGGTCAAAGATGTCGAAAAGTTTCTGAAAGGCGCGGCCACCGTGGACCTGTTCGCCATCGCCCAGGAACCCAAACTTTCTTCCCAACGGCTCGTCGAACCGGGCTTGCTGAGCGGAGGGCCGCAGCTTTCGACCATGTTTGCTGTGGGCGAGGAGTCGGCCCGCGGTCTCCAATCTCAGGAGGTGAGCACGGCGCCTCCCGTCAAGCTGATGGCGCCGCTCGGGCGCGGCGTGGCTTACCTGCGACGCGGGGAAACGGCTCGAGTCGAGGTGGTCGTCCGCACCCGGCGCGTAGGGCATTTCTTTCCAGGCGGCACGGTGGACTCTGATGAGGCCTGGGTGGAACTCAAGGCAGTGGACAACAAAGGGCACGTTATTTTTTGGAGCGGCGAAGTGGCTGACCACGGCAGGGGGCCAGTTGATCCCGGAGCCCAGTTTTATCGCTCGCTCGGCCTCGACGCGCACGGGCACTGGATCAACAAGCGCAACGCCTGGGCGGAACACGAGGGCGTTTACGCGCACTTGATTCCTCCCGGTTCAGCGGATACTGTTCACTTCCGAATCAAGATCCCGAAAGATTGCGGCAACAAGATCACCTTCACTGCCACACTGAACTACCGCAAGTTCGATTGGTGGATCACGCAATGGGCTTTTGCGGGCCGACGTGATGTTTACCAGAAGAACCGCCACACAACTCCTGATTACGACAACACGCGTTGGCTTTTCAATGGCGATCCCGACAACGTCTCCGCCAAGTACAAGGAGATTCCCAACGTTCCCATCGTCGTGATGTCCAAAGCCATCGTGACGGTGCCGGTATTGGCGGCGTCGAGTCAGCCTTTCGAGCAGCAGATCAAACTGCTCCCTCAGGATCTTTATCGCTGGAATGACTACGGCATCGGGCTCCTGCTTCAGGGCGACCTGACGGGCGCGGCGCGAGCTTTCAAGATATGCACGAAGATCAATCCGAAGTATGCGGACGGGTGGGTGAATGTTGCCCGGGCGCTGGTGCAGGAAGGCAACGTCGATCAGGCCATTCCGTACCTCAAAAGAGCCATCGCGCTCAACCGTAAGCTCGCCAGCGCCTATTACTACATGGGCCAAGTCGACCTGACGAAGGGAGATTATCCGCAATCTTACGCTGAGTACGCGATAGCCGCCGACATCCATCCCGCGGACCGGGTGGTGAGCAACGCGATGGGTCGTGTCCTCTTTCTCGAGCAGAAGTACGCGCAGGCGGTTAAACAATTTCAACACACTCTCAGTATCGATCCGGAAAATCTCGGCGCCCACTACAACTTAATGCTGTGCTATCGCGGCCTCCAGAAATACGCTAAATCGGACCGGGAAGAGAAGCTGTTCTTACGCTTCAAGGAGGATGAAGCCGCGGAGGCGATCGCCGGGCCTTACGAGCGCAACCATGCCGAGGACGATAACGAGGCGCAGCCGATTCACGAAGAGGTCTCCATCAACGACGAAAATCCAAAACAACTGGACTTTTACTGGAATTATGGTCAGCAATGGGCTTGGCTACCGGGCAAAGTAGGCCAGGAACAACAACTCGCGTTGACGCGCTTCCGAAAGAACGGAAGCTACGGCTATCTCGCCGCCATGCGGAAGGCCAAAGTCCGCTTGGTAGCCGCTCACAAACAGGCCAAGCCTCAGGGGGGTGTGGCGCACGGGCTTGTCGCCCAAGCAAGAGCTGTCCCGTAGATCTGGAGCGTTCTCGCAGAACCGTCCAGCACCGACACGGATCGTCGCTTTCGTGTGCAAAGAAGTGGAAGCCCGAAAGCGAAAGATTGGAGACGAATCATGACAGGGAGAATTGATGCTTCACACTCGCACGCGAACAATGAACCTGGTATCAACCCTTGACGTTCTTTTTTCCATTGTACGCATAGCGTCAGGCCAGGGCTGAGTGTGCCAAAGACAGAGCCTCTCCGTGTTTGAGGGACAGAGCACCTTTCTGCAGAAAGGACAGTGGGAATTTACCGCAACGGGTCTTAATTGGTACTCTCACAAGCACTATGTGGGGACACATCCCAATCCGTCGATCAATCCTTACGGGCCGTTCAACAAGCGCACCCAGTTTGATTTTCGCTTGTTCTATGGGCTAACCAATCGGTGGGAATTATCGCTGGACGTTCCTGTCCAATTCCAAAGCTACGACGGTTTCTGGCCTGTCTATGGGTATTCCACCACCAGGGTTCCCGTGAAGACGGGCGCTGACGGGTTTGGAGACATCGTTGTGAGCGCGAGCCGCTGGATGTTTTCGACTGAGCAATCCAAGGGAAATGTGAGTCTATCTTTCGGTCTTAGCATCCCAACGGGCAACACCGATGCCACGTCGGAGGTTTATGGCCGCACCATTCCGGTCGAGTGGAACGTCCAACCGGGCGGTGGGTCTTGGGGATTGGTTCCCACGATCAGGGCGTTTCGAAACCTTCGCTGGGGCATGACGGCCTACGGAGCGGCGACCTACTTGATTACTCCTCGCGATACTACCGGGACGCCGGTTTTTTCCCCGGACCTGTTTTATGGACAAACGTCGGTAGTAAATTCAAGCGCCGATCAGTATTTTGCTGAGAGCGGTTTGTCATTCCCCTCGCCGCTTCGGTGGATATCGCCTACGGTTGCTTACGTCGTTTCGGGTGTACCTCGCCGTGATTTGATCGGAGGGTCGGACGGATTTCGCCGGCCTGCAACGCTTGAATATGTTGCGCCGGGTTTTAATCTCGCGATCGCCGGGCAAGTGTTGACGCTTGGCGTGCCGTTGCTGACGTATTACAACATCAAGCCTCCGATTCAACCAAACATCTTCGGTAACCGGGTGTTGGACGTTACTGACGCAACGATTCCAGGGGTGATGGTCTCGGCTACTTATAGCTTCCGGTTCGGTTCCCCGTGGCGAGCTCACTGAGAATTGCGAAAGAGAATGACAAAACATCGTCGCGGCGCCGGCTGGACTTGTCCTGAGCGGAATGAAGCGTCGCCGGAGTTGCGCGAACGTTGTTATCCTATAGGATCAATCGTTCACAGGTGGTGGGTAAATTGGTTAAGTTGAGGCTGCAGCTCCTGTTGGCGGCATTCTTGCTGCCAGCGGGTTTTGTGACTTCTACTGCTCTTGGTGCTGCGAACCCGCGCAGACTGAAAAGCCGGGAGGAGCGCCTTCGACCCAAAGTTAGCGCGACGCTGCCGGATTTCTCTTTCGCCGACCTTGCCGGCCACACCCATCGCCTGTCAGACTTTACAGGGCGATATGTCTTGCTGGACTTCTGGGCGACATGGTGCCCACCCTGCATCGAGGAGGTGGGGACGCTGGAGAAGGCTTATCGCAAATATCGCTCCCGTGGACTCGAGATCGTCGGAATGAACAGCGACAAAAGGACGCAGACTGCGCGGCGCTTTGTGAAACAGCACCACATCCCTTGGCTTCAGTCTTCGCCAGCGAGCACCAAGGTGGTCGTCCGTCACGATTTGAAAGTTCGTTTCTATCCGACTCTTATCCTTCTCGACCCGCAGCGCAAGGTTCTGCTGGTCTCTGGCGACGGCAAAACCATACTAGCGGGCAGCAAGCTTCTCAATAGTCTCAATCGGCTTCTTCCGTCAGCTTCAGCGGCGGCTTCAGCCGAGCCGTCTCCCAACGATGGCCGAGGGTTCGAACGATGACACGATTCTGGTCGCGTCGCAATTTCCTGAAGAGCTTTCCGGCCTTGGCCGCCGCTTCGTCGTTTATCGATCCGGGAAGGTTGCTGGCCAGCGCTTCGCCCTCGGGAAGGCGTTACGTTGACGTCGCTCCCCAGGCGGGGATCCATTTCATCCACAACAACGGCGCATTCGGCAAGAAGTACCTTCCGGAGACGATGGGTTCGGGGTGCGCGTTCATTGATTACAACAACGACGGGCGGCCGGACATTTTCCTAGTGAACAGCATGGACTTCCCAGGCCATTTCCGCCGGCGAACGCCGTCAAAACTTTATCGCAACAACGAGAATGGCACGTTCACCGACGTCAGCCGCGAGACGGGGCTCGATGTGGAAATGTATGGATTGGGCGTGACGGTGGGTGATTACGACAATGACGGCTGGGACGACGTCTACATCACCGGGCTGGGTGAGGCGAAGCTTTTTCACAATGACCGCGGACACTTCCGGGACGTGACTCGCGAGGCGGGTGTCAATAACACCGGCTTTGGAGCGAGCGCCGCTTGGTTTGATTATGACCGCGACGGCTGGCTGGATTTGTTTGTGTGCAACTACGTCCAATGGTCTGAAAAGACGGACATCTACTGCTCGCTCGACGGCCACACCAAGTCATATTGCATTCCTTCCGCTTATAAAGGCGAGAGTTGCCGACTCTTTCACAACCTCCGCAACGGCCGGTTCGAAGACGTCACCAAGCAAGCGGGCATTTATGACCCCACGGGCAAGAACCTGGGCGTGGCGATCATTGACTACAACAACGACGGCTGGCCGGACATTGCAGTCTCCGATGACACACAGCCCAACAAGCTATATCGCAACAATCACAACGGGACATTTACGAACGTCGGCATCCCGGCCGGGATCGCCTACGACGAAAACGGTGTCGCCCGCAGCTCGATGGGTATCGCTGCCGCCGACTTCAACGACTCGGGCTATGCGGGCATCGTCATCGGCAACTTCTCAAACCAGATGCTGGGCCTTTATCAGAACGAGGCGCACGGCCTCTTCATTGATGTAGCGCCTGCTGGCGCGATCGGCCAGGACAGCCGCCTTTCGCTGACCTTCGGGCTTTTCTTTTATGACTATGACCTCGACGGGCGCATGGACATTTTGGCGGCTAACGGCAACATTGATCCCACCATCGTCAGCATCCAGCCGCAGGTCACCTATGCGGAGCGTCCGCTGTTATTCCACAATCAAGGCCACGGCAGGTTCCAGGAAGTGGGACGGGAAGTTGGTCTGACTCAGAAACTGGTTGCGCGTGGCGCCGCCTACGCAGACATTAACAACGACGGCTATTTGGATGTCCTTCTGACCACCAACCACGGGCCTGCCTATCTTTATAAGAACGTTGGGCCAAATCGCGCCAATGCCATTCGTATTCACACGGTCGGTACGCGCTCGAACCGCGATGGCATTGGAGCTGAGGTGCGCGTCCACTCGGATGGTGTGGTCAAGTGGCAGACCGTGCACTCCGGCTCAAGCTATTGCTCGCAGAGCGAGTTGACGCTGACCTTCGGCCTAGGCCGCGCGACACAAGCGGACTTGATCGAGATCGAGTGGCCTAGCGGCCAGCGTGATTCGCTGAAAAACGTCACGGCCAACGCGACCTACACCGTTCAGGAGGGAGGAGGGATCCTCTCGCGCAAGCCTTTCCGGCGCTAGCTTCTTCTACGAGGTCGCGCCTCTCCGTCAGGAAAACAACGCGAAAGGTTTACCGCATCCGGCTGCGTTACCCTGCAGAAAAAAATGAATCCAAGCCTCACGCGACGTCATTTTCTGAAGTCTGTGGCCGCGGCCGCACTCTTTCGTGCCCCGGCGATCGCCTCCGCCGGGCAAGCTATCCGCTACGTCGATGTCACCCGCAGCACTGGCCTGCACTTCGTTCATTACAACGGAGCGTTCGGCAAGAAGTATCTGCCGGAAACCATCGGGTCGGGATGCGCTTTCATCGACTACGACAACGACGGTCGGCCGGATATTCTCCTGATTCAGGGCAGCAACTTCCCAGGTCACTTTCAGCGCCACACCACGCAGAAGCTTTATCGCAACAACGGCAACGGGGCGTTCACGGACGTCACCCACCGCACGGGGCTAGCCATCGAAATGTACGGGATGGGCGTGGCCGTGGGCGATTACGACAACGACGGCTACGATGACATTTACATCACCGGGCTCGGCGAGGCGCGCCTGCTTCACAACGAGCGTAACGGGTCGTTCCGCGACGTCACTCGACAGGCGGGCGTCAACAATGAAGGGTTCGGCACGAGCGCTGCATGGTTTGACTATGACCGCGACGGGCTGCTCGACTTGTGGGTTTGTAATTACGTGAAGTGGTCGGAGAAGACGGATATCTACTGCTCGCTTGATGGACGCCACAAAACCTATTGCACCCCGGAAGCCTATCCCGGCGATACGTGCCGCCTGTTTCACAATCTCGGCAACGGCCGCTTCGAGGATGTGACCGCGAAGGCGGGCATCTACGATCCGACGGGCAAAAACCTGGGCGTGGCGATTTTGGACTACAACAACGACGGATGGCCCGATGTCGCCGTCGCCAACGATACTCAGCCCAACAAGCTTTACCGCAACAACCGCGACGGCACGTTCACCGAAGTCGGCGTCAAGGCCGGAACGGCGTTCAGCGAGGATGGCATTGCCCGCAGCGGCATGGGAATTGACGCCGACGACTTTGACGACTCGGGTCATGTGAGCATCCTCGAAGGAAATTTCTCCAACCAGATGCTGGCGCTTTATCACAACGATGGGCGTGGCTTCTTCGTAGATGTTGCTCCATCTTCGCCGGTAGGCCGCGCCAGCCTTCTTTCGCTTTCGTTCGGGTTATTTTTCTTCGATTACGATCTCGACGGCCTTGAGGACATCTTCGTGGCGAACGGCCACATCTCGCCTGACATCAGCGAAGTACAATCTGACGTGGGATACGCGGAGCTGCCCCTTGTGTTTAACAACCTGGGGCGCAACCGTTTCCGGAGCGCTGGCCAGCAACTGGGTTTTACTCGGCCGTTGGTGGCGCGCGGGGCGGCTCATGCGGATACTGACAACGACGGGGCGCCAGATGTTCTGCTTACGACGAACGACGGTCCGGCTTATCTTTACCATAACTCCTGCCCTGACCGGTACAACTCCATCCGCATCCAAACCCGCGGCGTGCGCTCGAACCGCGACGGCATCGGGGCCGTGGTCCGCGTCAAGACGCCTACAGGACTCAACGAACAGACCGTTCACTCCGGCTCAAGCTACTGCTCGCAAAGCGAGCTCACTCTGACCTTCGGCCTGGAGCGAGAGGATCGCGCCGACGGCGTGGAAATTGTCTGGCCGAGCGGCCAGACCGACGAGTTGAAGTCGCTGCCCGCAAACCACACCTACGTCGTCCAAGAAGGCGGCAAGATTCTCGCCTCCAGACCCTACCGGCGATGAATTGAGCGCATTCTTCGCGCGTGCTCGCACCACCCGACTACGGCTTGACAAACAAGTCTGGCCCACATGTACAATATTTAAAGGGGGTGTACCGGTTTCGACGGAAGCTGTTACGCCTGGAAGGCATGCCGGGGGCCACACCACCCGTGATCGGAGTGGAACAAGACAACTGCCAACACGCAGTTTGCTCTCGCTGCCTAATTAGGTAGCGCGTCTTCTTCGTCCGGCCCGCCGGGCGGAGAAAGATGTCGATGTAGCGGGCTAGCTCTTTGGTTGCCGCCTGAAACCAGGGGGTGAATCTCTTCCGGCGACGGAAGAGGATCAGGCTAGTCGGCGGTTCGTTCTTGTCCGTTCCTGAGAGCCGCTGACGAATCTTTCGAGCGAACGGTCTAAGCATGTAGTCTTCCAGCCGTTAGGCTTTTCGGACGGGGGTTCAACTCCCCCCGCCTCCACCAAGAAGATCTTCGCTTGATCTGCTTTGTTTCCAGCCCCCGCCCACAAACAGATACCTCGCCGTGCTCGGAATGATAGCCTGCTTGTTAGGCGCGTTTATGCGACGCGACACTAGCTCCCCTCTGGCGCGGGGCGAAGAATATCCTTGACGACTTGCCCCGAGCTCATTTCCTCGAAGCACACTTTCCAGTTCTCAAGCGGCTCGACGCGGCCAATAAGCGGAGTCGGATCGAACAGGCCGGAGGCGACCAGGCCGATCACTCGTTCCCAAATGGGATAATTATGGCTGAAGCTCCCCTGGATTCGCGCCGCCTTCTGCACAATTGGATCCAGCGAAAACTGGAGCGGCTCCGCGCCCCAGCCGACTTTCGTGATCTGACCACCCGGACGGACGGCGGCAAGTGCAAATTGCAGCGCGGCGGAATAGCCGGTTGCGTCGATCACCACGTCCATTCCCAGCCCGTCGCCTGTGCTGCGGATGGTTTGCAGGCTCTCGTTCGTCGTTTCGGTCAGAACGTAGGTTGCGCCCAGCGACCGAGCCAGCTCCAGCCGTTGTCTGTCTTGTGGAAGCCCGGTAATTCCCAGCGTCGCGGCTCCCGCCAGCTTGGCAAACACGAGACACAACAAACCGATCGTGCCCGGGCCTAAGACAAGGACGTTGTCGCCCGGGCGGATTTGCGTCTTCGTGCAGGTGGCGTTGAAAGCCACGCAGCACGGCTCAGTAAGCGCTGCCTTAACAAATGACACGGAAGCCGGCAAATGGTGAAGGCAGCGGGCGGGCACTTTTACGTACTCGGCCATCGCCCCGTCCACACCGTAACCAAAACCCAGCCTCTGCGGGCAAAGGTTATATTCTCCGCTTCGGCAATAAACGCAGCGCCCGCAGATGCGCGCCGCCGTCTCGCAAGCCACGCGGTCGCCCGCCTTGAATTCCCGCACGTCCTGGCCGCATTCCGCGACAACGCCGCAAAACTCGTGCCCGAGAATGACGGGCACATTCACGTTCCAGCTTTGCGTATTGTGCCATTGATGTAAGTCGCTGCCGCAGACTCCCACTCCCCGACTTGCCAGCAGCACTTCATCCTTCGCAAGATCGAGGGGGCGCGGAACTTCTCGTAACTCCACCCCACCTTTTGCCAATTTGTAATGAACCAGAGCGATCATTCGAGATACTCACTCCATCGGCCGCTTAGGGATAGCCAAGTGAATTTACGCCACGATCGGTTGAAAGTGCAAAGGCGGGCTCGCGCCGAGCTAAAATGGCGAGTGGCCAGATGCGCTACCATTGAGGGATGCAAAGAAAGAGCGCTTCGGAAAATTGAATTTCCCCCAGAGGTGATCCGATGACGGAAGGACCGTTGACCTACAAATCGGCAGGCGTGGACAGCGAAAAGCAAGAAGAAGCCATGCCCCTCCTTACTCACTGGGTCGAGCGCACCTTCGCGCTTCGGCCAGGTCACGGAAGGGTTGTCCTGCCCCTCGGCTATTTTGCGAATGTCATCGACATCGGCAACGGCGTGGGACTCGCCCTCTCCGCCGACGGCGTGGGCACGAAGATCATGATCGCGGAGATGCTCGGCAAGTACGACACCATCGGCATTGATTGCGTGGCGATGAACGTGAACGACGTGCTCTGCGTGGGAGCCGAGCCGTTGGCCATGCTCGATTACCTTGCGGTCGAAGAACCTCGCCGCGAGCTCCTGGAGCCGATTGCGAAGGGCCTTTACCGGGGAGCAGAGATGGCGGGCGTAACGATCCCTGGCGGAGAAATCGCGCAGGTTACAGAAATAATCCATGGAGTGCGCAAAGGCTGGGCCTTTGACCTGGTAGGAAGCTGTGTGGGGCAAGTGCCGCTCGATCACATCCTCACCGGCAAGGACACCGCGGAGGGCGACGTCATCGTGGGCCTGCGCTCTTCGGGCATTCACTCGAACGGCCTCACCCTCGCCCGCCGCATCTTCTTCACCAAGCTCGGTTGGGCGCCGGACCGCCATTGTGCGGAACTCGGGCGGACGATCGGCGAGGAACTTCTCGAACCCACGCGCATTTACGTGAAGGAAGTGCGAGCCATGCTCCGCGCTGGCGTGCGCGTGAAAGCCCTCGCCCACATCACGAGCACCGGCTTCCTCAACCTCTCTCGCGCGGACTCGCCCGCCGGATACGTGCTGGATCATCTGCCTGAGCCTCAGCCCGTCTTCCAGCTCATCCAAAAATACGGGCAGGTAAGTGACGAGGAGATGTTCTTCACCTATAACATGGGAATCGGCTTCTGCGTGGTTGTTCCCCCGGACGACGCTCCGCGCGTTCAGACGATTGCCGCTGAGCACGGCGTGGAAAGCCACGTGATCGGGCGTGCGGTGAAGGACGAAATGAAGCGCGTCTGGCTTCCGCAGTTCCGGCTGATCGGCTGCGACGACGCCTTCCAACCCGATCGCTGATGTTTTGAAGCAGCACAAATCGGCATGACCGACGGCGTTGAATTTTTTCCTTCTCAGTTTGTTGAAAAACTTGCTGGGGGCGTCATTCTGAGAAGTCCCGACGCGGCGGGACGACGAAGAATCCCAGTATTTGCCCCGTTCTAAA
Organism: Acidobacteriota bacterium; assembly: GCA_021817045.1. Taxonomy (GTDB): domain Bacteria; phylum Acidobacteriota; class Terriglobia; order UBA7540; family UBA7540; genus RH2-MAG17b. The sequence goes on along the minus strand of JAKAWG010000010.1, from coordinate 40,587 downwards.
TGCCGGGATGCTTCGCGGAGCTCAGCATGACAGACCTGGGCGGCTGTGCCAGCACTTAAGGTTGTGCCGCTACGTGATTTCAAGCTCGATTTCCTTCTTCCCGGCAAGCGTTGCGGCCGGCAGTACGACGCGGTCGCTTTCCAATCGCCCGAGCGAGGTGCTCGCAAGGGGCTTGCGATCCGGAGCATGGATGTGAACAACGAGTTCGGCGGCGAAAGGTTTCTCACACTCAATCCGCACGCGCCATCGCGCTCTTCCTTGCTTCTCTGAAACCGTAGTCCAGCTCAGCGGCCCGAAACGCGTAGGACAGTGCGCGACCCGGATCATTTCTCCCGCCGCGAACCAGTGCTTCGGCGCGGTCTTTTGCAAGTGAACCACATCGCGGTCGTGCTCTTCATAACACAATAGCCATCGCAGGCCCAGCGCCGGCTGAAGCTCGCTATTCACCACCGCAGACCAGCCGTATGGACTGCCTTCTCCGGGATAACCTCCCGGCAAAAACGCATCTTCCGGCGAATACCGGCTGCCGGAATCCATCGTGTAGCAACAAAGAGCGTAGAGCGTGAGCAAAAATGGGCGATAGTCTTCCTGGCGGATGCGCCCGGCGAGCGTCCCGTGAGACATGAAATTCGACGTGCGAGGATAATCGCCGTCCGTATTCATGCCGAGAATCTGCTCGCCCGCAATCAGCCGATGCTTGAAGTGACCTTCATCCAGCGCCGGATCGCCCCAATCGCTCGTCCACCAGTCCATCATGTAACGGTGATTTTCGTAACTCGAAAGTTCGGTGGGTTGGCGTTTGGTGTCGAACGGTGTGAAGGGCGTGATCCCAGCCGCCTTCATCGCCGGATTTCGCGCCGCAAGCGCTGTGCCCAGGGAACGCTCGATGTTCGCCCGCATTTCAGCCGCAAGCGAAGCCATCCTGGCAGATTCTCGCCGCAAGTCATCGTCCCCATTTTCACTGGCGGCGAGCGCCAGCGAGCGCGCGTGCTCGTGCAGGCCGCGCCACGTCCAGGAAGCGTTCTGATAGTAATAAGGGTGGGATTCCGGAAAGTCATTGTCCGGCTCGCCGTTGTCGGCTTCCGGTGATCCCCAGATCAGCCCGTGGCGCGGGTCGCTCGGCGGGAAAGATCGCTTCGAGTATTCGTAGCGCTTCACGACAAAGTCGATCATCCGCCGCAGCGTGGGCAGCCGCCGCTTCAGCGCATCCAGATCATGGGTGTAGTCGTAAGCGCGAGCCGAATTCTCCAGGAACACGCCGGCATTGAGCGGCGCTTCTACTTGGTCCTGCATGTTGTAAAGAAAATTGCCATCGGGAAGGATGTAGTTCTCAAGGTAGTGCTCGAAGTAGGGCTCCACTTCTTCAGTCAGGTTCCAGAGCTGGTGCGCCCAGACGAACTCATAGTGCGCCACGGGAAAGAGCGCGTGGCTGCGCTCGGGAATCTTGGTGTAACCGCCTTCGCCGATCTGGTAGGTTGGATTCAGCCCGCGGTAGCTGCACCGGCACATCACGATCCCGGCGCGAGCAGCGTCCAGGAGCCACTCATCGGGAATTTCCACCTGCATTTTCTGGTTGAAGAAGTCGTGCCAGCGATTCCAAATTCCCGCAAGAGCCGAATAGAACGCTTCGGGCGAACAGTTCCAATAGCGGTTTTCAAAGGCAGGCGGATCGCCGGTGGATTCAGCCTGCTGGCCTTGCTGCGGCAGGCGCTGCGCGCGCACGCGGCCTATGGGTTTCGCGTCGCCGCCGGGCGGCAACAGGACCATCACTTCGTATCCTGTTTTGTAATGCGGGTTCCACGCGCCGATGTCCGCTGCCGGCAAGAAGCCCGCAAGCATCGTGCGCTTGCTGTACCCGTGGACGTACTGATACTGATATTCACCGGGCAAGAAGCGGTGCGGGTCAAAGAGCCTTCCGGTGAGGTCCGGCGCCCAGAGCGACTGCGGGTTATCGCCAAACTGCCGCGATGTGCCATCGGCCTCGAGCCAAAGCGATTTTTCCGGCCCAGCTTCTTCATTGGCCACCAGCATCCAACCGATGAATTCCGGGCCGAGGGCAGCGATGTTCTCGTAGCTCGGGTCTTCTGAGGAATTCAGGATGTAATTGCCGAGGTTGTCCGGTCCGGGAATGTATCGGGCTGGGAGAGTAAAATCAAGGCCAGGCGGTGAGGCCACAGATCGGGGACGAATTTTGGAAAGATCGCCGATGCGCTTGGGGACGCGAGCGATTTCCCCCGCGACGGTGATGAAGGCGATGGCCCCCTGGTGAGTGACGTGTTTTTCAAAAACGGCCGTGGCCACGCCGTTTAGCCAGGGAACTACGGCCAGCAATTCCCACCCGCCAATTGATTCGCCGGAGCGCATGGTCTTGCTTTCGGAGCCGTGCCGCGCTCGGACCGTGCGGCCTTCAATCGCTTCGGCGCGCGGAATGTCCGCGAGGGCTTCGCGCTCGCCGGGCAGAAACAGCGTGTATTCGTTCGGGACGCGCGCTGGTAGAGCGGATGGGTCGCGCGGTTCTGGCTTCTGCGGCGCAGGCTCGGCAGAAGCGATCCTGGCTGCTGCGCCAAGACCCGGCACCGCCAGCGCGTGCTGCAGAAAGGCTCGTCTCTTGAGCTGGCTCATCTAAGAACCCACATTTCGCGCAAACAATTTCGGTTTTTTCCGCTCCATTTGCTGTTAACCTGCATATTTTCTATCACTTCGATCATAGACCAACAATCTGTTTTAATTACTCCTTTATAATCATAGACCTAGATGGTCTCCAGGAGATTGTTGGTCATTGCTCGTGCTAATTGCCATTTGTTTTCAATGAGTTATATCGATGACCCCTAAACATTCTTTTGGTGTTTCTTTCGCACTCCTGCGGCACGGGGATCTCGCCCTTGGGCGTGGATGGGCAAAGCTTGCCACCGGGGGAAAGAAACAATAAATTCATTTCGCTTAAGTCCATTATTATCAGTTAAGTGGGTCATTTTATGCGTATTATCGCACGAGCTTCTCGGCCTCCCATATCAACGTTCGGTTCACCTGCAAGCCCTAATTGTACGCTTCGAGAGTGGGATCGTGGAGACAGGTGAGACAAATGAGACAGAAAATTTTCATCCCCCAGAATGTCGAGGAGCAATTGGGCCTAACTCATGCCGGCCAATGTTGAGGTAGAGGCTCTTTGTTGGCGAAAGGGCGGCTTGAAGGCGCCGCTACGTCAGATCGATCGAGTGCCAAGTCCGCAGGATGCCGTTGATTTCCATTAGTCACGAGTTATAATCGCCTCAATGATCCTCGTGCTCGAGAAAGGGCCCTGAATGACGGCTTCCGAGAAACGTCTGGGCGACTTGATCGATGACTATTGCCCGAGGTGTCGCCTTCTTTTGAACCATGCCGTGGCTAGCATGGTGAACGGCGAGGTTGTAAAAGTAGTCTGCCAAACCTGCCACACCGAGCATCCCTTTCGGCACGGTGAAGGAGGCAAGAAGAAGTCTCCGGACTATCGCGCCAGTTTATTTGATCAAGTCGCCGCCAAGATGCCAGCGGCTGACACCCCGGAGCCTTCCCAGCCACCGAAAAAGCGCAGCGCGACACCAGCTCGTTACATCTCCCGACATCAAGGGAAGCCGCATGCCAAGCGCCGGTAGCGAAATGCGTTTGACCCTTCTTCGAATTGAGTCTGGGCCGCCCTTTCGGGGCTGGATGGTTCGGGGAGCGTCTCCGCTGACCCTGGGCGTTGCCCAGGGCTGGCGTAGATCGGCCCTTCGGGCCTGACAAATATAAAAACTCCAGGCCGCGAGCAAGCTCGTGGGCACAGAGCGGCGGCAAGCCGCCGTACTCCAAGCAGCGCGCTTCGAACTAAAGGACCCTACAGTGCGGGAGACTCATTGCTGATGGGTACCATCTGCTCCGCTGCCACCGGTGGCAGCGCTCCAGCCTTAGCCAGAACCAGGTAGACTACAAACCCGACGATAAACGAGAACAGCACGGAGGGATTATCCGCCTTCACCCAGGCGGCTGGAATTCCGGGAATGTGGTCGGGAATGCCCGCGACAAAACCGGCCGCCCAAGCAGCGTAGCCAGCCCAATTGATTCCCAGGCGCGGGCCTGACCAGCTCCTTCCTGCGAGGAGATAATCCGCCGCCATCGCGCCGCAGATCGGCCCGAACGACGCGCCGACGATGACGAAGAACCCGACCACGTTATTGGCCACGCCCGTGATTGCGAGGACCGCGCTGATGCTGACTCCGACCAGAGTCGAGACACTGCGCGGAATCTTTGGAAGCATGGTGCTCAGGCTGTTCGAGGCGATAAAGGTGGAGAAACAAGTCGGAGCGAGTGAAGCGGCTGCGAAGAGAAAAAACATGATAGGCGCCAGAGCGCCTACGCTGGAGATTGCGGCGCTGTAATCGTAGCTCACGGGGCTGGCGCCTCTGCCGAGATAACCCGCGACGGACAGCATAGGAAGCGCGCCGGCAACAACGACCCCACCCACGATGCCGCAAGCTCCCCCTAAGAAAATATCCCGGCGGTCGCGGTTGTTCATGCCAAAGTCCGCGCCCGCCGCCCCGGCGGTCGCGAAATAACCGATCACAATGGTCAGGACACTCAAAAACCCCGTCAAAGGATCGTGGTGCGCGGGTTGGTAGCGCGCGATGCCGCTGCGGTTGGCCCAGAAGACAACAAAAAGCATGAACAGCGGAACCCAATTAAAGACCTGCGCCATTTTAGCCACGTACCGGATTCCCTTGATCGCAATCCATGCCAACACGTAGACCCAGATTAAAGCAATTAAGATGGAGAGACTCTTTGAGGTCTTGTTTAGCCCGTCCATGATGAAGTCGGTGGAAACTGCCGTCGCCACTGCCACCCAACCCAGTTGCAGGAATCCCATCAAGAGGCCGGGCATAAGATAACCGCCGGCGGTCCCAAAAGTGGAGCTGCCGACGACGTAAAGCGGACGCCCGGTCTTCATGCCTAACATCGCGGGAGCGTAGTAGTAGAGCGCGAAACACAGAATTCCTGCCACCAGCAGCCCCCATAGGCATACGCCAACGCTGGCGTAGCCGATGGTTGGCCCCGCCAGCTTCAAATAGAATCCTACCCACAGAAAAATTGCCATATAGGTGGGGAACGTGTTCTTGTACCAGGGCGCACGGCTGGCAGCAGGCACCGGCGTCGATAGAGAGAGATATTGGGGAAGCTTGGACTTCTCAGCCATTTTTCGTGTCTCGCTTGGAGAATAGACGGTACACGAAAGGCGCCGTCTGGGTCAATATTGAGCTCCACTTACGAGCCCGCGCCTTGACCCTCTCGCGCGGCGTGTGTTACGTTTGCCGTGGGCGGCGCGTTCGCGGCCTTCGCGTTTACATCGTGCCTAGCTCCGGCGAAGGACCTTGGCATCTAAGGCAGCGCACTCAGCCGGGGTTCTCAAATCTGGGAGTTTCTTTGGCCACCCCGGCGGAAATCACGCTCAAGCGAACAGCTCTGTTTGACGCGCACCGGCAGGCGGGAGCGCGCATGGTGAATTTTGCCGGCTGGGCAATGCCGGTGGAATATACCGGAATTGTTGAGGAACATCTGGCTGTCCGTACGCGCGCCGGGTTGTTTGACGTGAGTCACATGGGCGAAATTGAAGCGCGAGGGCCGAAGGCGCTCGCGGCCTTGCAGCACCTCACCTGCAATGACGTGGCGCGCCTTGCCCTGAATCAGGCGCAGTATTCGGCCCTCATGTATCCGCAGGGCAGCGCTGTGGACGACTGCGTGATCCATCGCCTGGGCGAAGATCGTTTTTTCATCTGCGTCAATGCCGCCAATACGCAAAAGGATTACGAATACGTTCTGGCCAACAACCCGTTCCCGGCCACCTCTGACGTGGAAATTCGCGACGTTTCAGAAGGGTATTCGCAGCTTGCTCTTCAAGGTCCGGCGGCTGTCGTGATTCTTGCGCAGGTAACCGCTCCGGACCCCGCTACCCTCAAAACCTATTGGTGCCGCGCGGCAAGCTGCTGCGGAGTGGACGGGCTCCTGGCGCGAACCGGATACTCGGGCGAGGATGGCTTTGAGTTCTACTTTCCTCCCGCCGAATCGCTGACGGTATGGAATGGGCTTTTGGAAGCTGGCCGGCCGCACGGCCTGATTCCTGCCGGACTTGGCGCGCGCAATACGCTCCGGCTCGAAGCGGCGTACCCGCTATATGGCAATGAACTGGACGAGGAAACCACGCTGCTCGAAGCGAATCTCGGCTGGATCTCGAAGCTGGATAAAGGCGAGTTCATCGGCAAAGCGTCGCTCGCCGAACAGAAGCAGAAAGGCGTTCGCAAGAAGCTGGTGGGTTTTGAAATGATCGAGCGGGGGATCGCCCGTGATGGCTACCCCGTCCGGATTAACGGAAAGCTCTGCGGGCGGGTGTCGAGCGGCTCGTTCGCGCCGTACCTCAAGAAGAGCATCGGGCTAGCTTACATTCCGCCTGAGCAAGCTGCGCCCGGGCAGGAAATGCAAATTGAGATTCGGGGCAAGCTGGCCGGCGCGCGGCAGACGACTTTGCCGTTTTACCGGCGAGCGAAGAATGATCACGACAAAGACGCGAAGACACAGAAGCGATGAGTTACGAATCCTCCACGAGGATCACAAAATATAGGTGACACGATTTTCTGTAGCGGCGCTCTATGAGCGGCGGAAGGCCGGCGGTCACAGACCGCCGTTACAAGGCGGAGGTTAAGGGCAGTTATGTACCCTGAAGAGTTCCTTTATACGCGTGACCACGAATGGGTTCGGGTGGACGGCAACACGGCCACGGTGGGCATCACCGATCATGCCCAAAAGGAGCTGGGAGACATCGTTTTTGTTGACCTGCCCGCAGTGGGAACTCATGTGGCAGCAAAAGAATCGCTAGGGACGGTTGAATCGGTGAAGGCGGTAGCGGACGTGTTTGCGCCGCTTACAGGCGAAGTGATTTCTCTCAATCCCAAGGTCCAAAGCGCTCCCGAGATCGTCAATACGGACCCTCACGGGGAAGGCTGGCTGGTTCAATTGCGGGTCAGGGATCGAAACGAAACCGAAGGGCTGATGACCACGGAGGAATACGAGAAGTACCTCAAAGGAGAAGGCGGCCACTGATGCGCTATCTCCCCAACTCTGCGGCGGACCGGGCGCGGATGTGCGAGGCCATCGGCCTTAGATCTGGGGAGGAGTTATTCGCCCAGATTCCAGCCGCGCTCCGGCTGAACGCTCCCTTGCAGACGCCCGGTCCTCTTTCCGAGTCTGAGATTCTTGATTTCTTCCGTCAGGCCGCAAGCCAAAGTTCGAAGGACTATACCTCATTTCTCGGCGCGGGCGCCTACTCGCACTATCGCCCCGCCGCGATCGATATGTTGCTTTCGCGGGGCGAATTCTTCACCGCCTACACTCCCTACCAGGCGGAAATTTCGCAGGGCACCTTGCAGGCGATGTTCGAGTTTCAGACGCTCATCGCCCAGCTCACCGGGATGGAGGTTGCGAATTCTTCGCTTTACGACGGCTCGACGGCCACCAATGAAGCGGTGCTGATAGCCCTACGGGTCACGCGCCGGGAGCGCGTCGTGCTTGCCCGGACCTTGCACCCGGAATACCGCGAAGTCTGCCGGACGTACTCCCGTAACCTCGGAGTTGCTTTGGAGGAAATTGCCTGCGCCCACTCGGGGCAGGTCGATTTGCAACGGCTGGAAGCTGCGATTGATGACAAGACGGCCGCCGTTGTCGTTCAGTCGCCGAATTTCTTCGGAGCCATCGAGCGAATTCCGGAAATCAGCCAGGTTGCGCACAACCGCGGCGCGCTGCTCATCGTGGCTGTTGCGGAGCCTCTCGCTCTCGCGCTCCTCCGGCCGCCGCGCGAGGCCGACATCGTGAGCGGCGAGGCACAATCGTTCGGCGTCCCGGTGGCCTTTGGGGGGCCATATGCGGGCTTCCTGGCTACGCACGAAAAATTCGTGCGGCAGATGCCGGGGCGGCTCGTGGGCCAGACAAAAGACGCAGACGGCCGAAGAGGCTTCGTGCTGACTCTCGTGACTCGCGAACAATTCATCCGCCGCGAAAAAGCCACTTCAAACATCTGCACCAGCCAGTCCTTGTGCGCGCTGGCGGCCACCATTTATCTTTGCCTGCTGGGCAAACAGGGCCTGCGCCGCCTCGCCGAGCACAATCTCGCTAAGGCGCACTACGCCGCCCAACAACTCGCTTCGGTTTCGGGCGCTGAACTGCCTTTTCCCGCTCCTTTTTTCAATGAATTCGTCATCAGAACTCCGGGCGATGCGCGCAAAGTGCTTGCCGCGCTCGAAGAAGAAAAGATCCTCGGCGGCGTCGCGCTCGAACGCTTTTATCCGGAACTTCAGGATCACCTCCTCGTCTGTGTCACCGAGACCGCAAGCCGGCAAGCCATTGATCGTATGGCGAAGGTTTATCGACGCCTCGGCCGGCGGGAGACTGTAATGGGCGAAGCGGACCTTCGGGCAGCGCCGGCGGGGAAAGGCACGAGGGGGTGAGATGTATCTTTTGTCATGCGTCGCCTGAAACGAACAATCGACAAAGGACACCGGTAGTCTGAAATTCAAGGTTTGGGAGTTATTCCTAAGATTCCATGAATGAAGCTATTCCTGGTGCACGCCCGCACGTAACTCTCGATGAAGAGCTGATCTTTGACCGTTCGGGCCCGGGAAAAACCGGAGCGGAACTTCCGCCGCTGGACGTCCCGGCGATCTCGGCTGTCGAGGCCGTGGGTGGGGATTACGTGCGGCCTGAGATCGAAGGTTTCCCGGAAGTTTCCGAGCTCGAAGTCATTCGCCATTTCACGCGCCTCTCCACTTGGAATTACGGCATCGATACCGGCCTCTATCCGCTTGGCTCGTGTACGATGAAGTACAATCCGCGCATCAACGAAGTCGTGGCAAGAATGGAGGGTATGGCGACGGATCATCCTTATGCTCCGGAACCGCTGGTGCAGGGCTGCCTGCGCATTCTCGGCGAAACAGCGCGGTGCCTGAAGGAAATCACCGGCATGGATGCGGTTTCGCTGCAGCCCGCCGCCGGCGCGCAGGGCGAGCTCACCGGATTGCTGATGATTCGCGCCGCGCTTGACGATCGCGGAGAGCGGCGCGGGACCGTCCTGATCCCCGATTCCGCGCACGGCACCAATCCGGCTAGCGTCACCTTTGCCGGATACCATGTACGCAATCTCAAGTCGAATGCGCGCGGCTGCATCGACCTGGCGGCACTCGAAAGTGCCGCGAACGAAGAAGTGGCCGCGCTGATGCTGACGAACCCGAACACCCTGGGGATTTTTGAGGAACAGATCGAGGAAATCTGCCGCATCGTTCACGCCAAGGGCGGCCTGGTTTACATGGATGGAGCCAATATGAACGCGCTCGTCGGCGTGGCGCGGCCGGGCGAGTTCGGCGTAGACGTCATGCACTTGAACCTGCACAAGACGTTTTCCACCCCGCACGGCGGCGGAGGACCAGGCTCCGGGCCGGTAGCCGTAAAGGCGGCGCTTGAACCGTACCTGCCCGCTCCAGTGATCGAACAGGCCATCGACGGTTCCTGGAAGCTCAATTACAACTGTCCCAAGAGCGTCGGCCGCGTGCGCGCCTTTTACGGCAATTTCGGCATGGCGGTACGGGCTTTGGCTTACATTCTGGCTTATGGCCCCGAAGGGCTGCGGCAAGCCACCGAAGACGCTGTCCTGAACGCGAATTACTTGCTTCATGGCTTGAAGCAGGCTTACGAGCTTGCCTATGATGCCCCGGCGATGCACGAATGCGTTTTCTCCGACCGGCGTCAGGCGGCGCGCGGTGTGCGCACGGGAGACATCGCCAAGCGCCTCATCGATTACGGATTTCATCCCTACACGGTCTCGTTCCCTCTCGTCGTGCAGGGCGCACTGATGATCGAGCCTACCGAGAGCGCGAGCAAGGAGGAACTCGACCGTTTCGTCGAGGCAATGCTGGCGATCGCTCGGGAAGTGGAAGATGACCCCAACGTTGCGCTTACCGCGCCCCATACCACGCGCGTGCGCCGCCTGGACGAGGTTACAGCGGCACGAAAGCCGGTGCTGCGCTGGCAACCAACGGCCGAAACCGAGTGAGCCGGCCGGAGGCCCAGGAAGATTTCACTCGGCTCAAGTTCTTCACCCGCTGTCTACTTTTCCAGACGAGTCCAAGAGAGGTGTAGAACCGCGGAGTGTGGCAATGACCAAACTCGTCCGGGCTATCTTTAATTCGTTCTTTGTGCTGCTCGTCTTCGGCTGGGTGATTCCTTCTTGTTCGCGGGCCGCCATCCTGCTTCATAATTCTCGCCTATCGGTAGGCGTGAGCTCCCAGACCGGATCGTACGAAATATATGCAGAGGGCTTGAAATCGCCGGTCCTCGTAGCGCGCGTCGGCGCGGAGGTCAATCGCCGGTGGGTACGGTCGAGCGATTACCCAACGCATCGACTGGCGCAGAGCGCCTTTCAAGATTCTCTGGGTGATGGAGCGCAGGCCACAGTTACGTTTACCGGCCTCGCTTCCGAGCCGGATCTGGTTTGTATCCTCCGTTTATACAGCCAGCTTCCCTATGGAACGATCCAGGTCGCGGTGGCCAATCGTACCCTTCATGCTGTTTCGGTCCAGGCCATCCGCCTGGTCGATGCCACTAGCTACCCACGGGTTAACCTCGGAGCGCCGGAAGGCGCGGACCGGATAATGTTCGAAAGCTACAGCGAGGACCCAACGATCAGGATTGGCGGCCTTGATCAGGCACCGAAAGGAATGTATTTCGGCGTGAGGGATGGGCTGATTTACAACCTCAGAAGCAAACAGAGCCTGCTGCTCGCCGCGCTCACGGAAAGCCGCTTCCTTACGGTAATGCACTTGCAAGCCCTGCAGCCTCCCATGGGCTCCCCCACGATCGGGTCATTCACGGTGGATTCTACAGGCACAACCGAAGCCGTGCTTCAAAGAGACGCGATTCCCAGACAACAACAAGTTGAGCTGAGTTTGCCTCTCAGTCCGGGCAAAGCGTTGCGGTCTGAGCTCGTCATGTTCGCAGCGGGCGAGCACTATCACGCGCAGCTCGAAGCCTATGGGAAAGCCGTCCGGCGCTTGCACGACGCCCTCGTTTCGAGCCCGGCTCCCAAAGGCTGGTGGAGCTGGACGGCCTTTTACGACCGCATCAATCAAAAAGAGGTGCTAATCAACGCCCGGTGGCTGGCTCGCTATCTCGCGCCTTTGGGTTATGACTATTTTCACATCGATGAGGGGTATGATTACGCGCGCGGCGAATATACAACCACCAATACGGCACAGTTCCCCGAAGGGATGCGTAAGATCGGCCACGCGATCACCCGCTTGGGCCTGGTCCTCGGTGTCTGGACAGCTCCCTTCGAAGTATCCCAGCGCGCTTGGGTCTACAACCATCACGAGGACTGGCTGGTGCACGATGGGCAGGGCCGGCCTATCCAGATCGGATATATTCGAAGCCACCACGCGTCGCTCTACGTTCTTGACACGACAAATCCCGGCGCTCAGCGGTATCTTCGCAAGACCTATCGGATTCTTACTCGGCAATGGGGCGTTCGCTACATCAAGCTCGACTTCATGGATTCTTCGGCCATTGAAGGGTATTCCTATCGTCCCCACACGACGGCTCTCGAAGCGCAGCGCATCGGGCTGAAGATCATTCGTCGGGCTGTGGGCGACCGCGTGCTGCTGGATAAGGACGGCAGCCCCATGCTCAACCCCGTGGGTTTGGTCAATGAAGGGCGGATCGCGCCGGATACCGCTCATTCGTTTGAAGCCAGCAGGCACGCGGATCCGAATATTGCGGCGCGATTCTACATGAACCGCAATTTCTACGTCAGCGATCCCGATGCTTTCAATCTCTCTGCCGAAGTGGCGCGTGAGCAAGCGCCGCACAAGCGGAAAAGCCAGTTCACCCTGGATGAAGCTGAGGTTCAAATCGTGCTCGCCGCGGTGGCCGGCGGGATGTTCGAGATCGGCGACGACTTACCCACGCTCGCAAAAAGTCCCGAACGCCTGGCATTGGTCAAGAATAGGGACCTCTTACAGATGGTCAATCTGGGGTGCGCCGCCCTGCCCGTGGATTTGATGAGCTTCTCCTACCAGGACGAAATGCCGAGCGAATACTTTTTGCGAGAAGACGTGCGGCAGTCGATGTTGGCCGTCTTTAACTGGACCGAAGTGCCTCGCACGCATGTCCTGCGACTCGCTGATTTGGGGCTGCCGCGGGGACCTTCCTATAAAGTGGTTGATGTGCTCCACCCAGAAAGGCCAATCACACTTCGAGCCGGCACTCTTGTCGTCGCCCATCAGCCTCCTCACTCTGTCAGGCTCATTAAGATCATTGATGCTTCCAGGCTGCCAATCAAGTAGTGCGGCGCTCGCGACGTGGAAAGCCCTTCCTTCGCCCTTTTGTAACAGCGCATAATGGTGTCCTGCCCATTTCACAAGTGAAATGCGCGCTTTAAGCGTGGGCTGTGGAAGGGATTCGTGCCGGAAACGAGATGACCGGCTGTAAGAGGTTTCGATGAGGTTGATGCAAGCATTTGCGCCAGCCCCACCGGGAAAATCCGGTTACGCGTATTACCCCCCGATTGCCACTTTTGCGATTCTCGGCCTGAATATCCTCATATTCATTCTGATGACGCTTGCCGGCGGCTCCAAAAATGCCGCTGTGCTGCTCAGTTTCGGCGCTTCCTTCGGCCCGTATTTTCGCGCCGGACAAATCTGGCGCATCGTCATGCCGATGTTCCTGCACATTGGTGTTCCACACCTAGCCGTGAACATGGCCGGGCTGCTGCTGCTTGGCATTCTGCTGGAGCCGATTTACGGCTATGGCCGTTTTTCGCTGCTCTACGTTCTCTCCGGAATGGGCGGTTCGTTGCTCTCGATGGAAGCGTCGTCCAACATCGCCGCCGGCGCCTCCGGAGCCATTTTCGGAATTGCGGGCGCGATGCTGGTGACGGGCATTTTTCATCCGGACGTGGTGCCCAGGCGATGGAAGGGCGTGTTTGGGATTGGCGTACTGGCGGCCATCATCGCCAATCTGGCTTTCGGCAGGCTTGTCCCGCACATTGACAATTGGGCGCACCTCGGCGGGCTCATCACGGGGCTTGTATTGGCACGGCTTATTCCCCCCGCCGTAAGACTCAAAGAGCAAGGCGGAAGGCGCGCTGGGCAACCAGTTGTCATCTTGCCGGTTATCCTTGTGGTCTTGGCGATGGGGGCAACGACTGAAAACGCGGTCAAGGCCCGCCAAGCAGTACAACTGCTCGCGGATAGCGCGCGCCTCGCCGCGGCGCACCAAACGGCCCGCGCGATTTCCGTGCTGGAGGAAGCGCGCCGCCTCTCGCCTGAAGACCCTCGAATCGACGAGCAACTGGGCGCGCTCTACCTGGCTGCCGGCCAACCCGCGAAAGCCGTTGCGGAGTTCCAGCGGGCGTTGCGCCTTGGGCCCATGGCCCCGGTCGCGTCTATCCAGCTCGTACTGGCTTATGAACGCGCGGGCGACTCCACAAAGGCCCGCGCACTGCTCAAAGAAGTCGCGCGCAGCGCACCGCGCGACGCTGACACTCAGGAGGCGCTTGCGGAGACTTGCGACGCGCTTAAGCTTTACCCGGAAGCGATTCAACATTACCAAGCAACCCTGCGGGCCGCTCCCAACTCGCCGCTCGCGTTAAACAACCTTGCCTGGCTTTACACCACGTGTCCGGACGCGCGCTATCGCAAGCCTGCTGCCGCCCTGCAGCACGCGAGGCGCGCAGTGGTGCTTACGGGCGGCAAACAGCCCGAGATTCTAGACACCCTGGCGGCTGCGCTCTACGCTAACGGCAAGACTCAGCAGGCAGTGGAAGCGGAAGAGAGAGCGGTCGCGCTCGACCCGCAAAATCGTGCGTTTCAGCAAAGCTTGGGGCGGTATCGCAAAGCCGCGAATCCGCGGCGTCGGTAAGCTTTCCGAGGGTAGGTTATACCTTCGAGTGGAGGACGCGTACGGCGGGCAGGCCATCCGCCTCTTCGACGATTTCCGTATCGGCGAAGAGGTTTGGGCTTTCGCGGCGCAGAGCCCGGCAAACCTCCACGGCAAGCGCGCGAATTTCGGCGTCTGCGTGCGGGCTGCCACGCTGCTCGAGGAAATGCCTCCAGGCCCGTGCGTTCCCGGTAACAAAAATCTTCGTTTCACAAGCGTTGGGCAGGACGGAGCGCGCAGCCTGCCGTGCCCACTTGCGGCGGTCCCGGGCCGGCATCTCCGGGTGTTTCTGCTGGACGTACTCGGTGGTTGCCGCAGCAAGCTCCTGGTAGGCCTGGCGCGCGCACTCGATGGCTTGCTCCCACTTATGTCGCAGGGCCTCGTTTTCCTGGTAAAGCGGTGGCACAACGTATCGCGCCTCGCTCTCATCCACGTACCGCTGCGACAGTTGCGAGTACCCGAAACCGGCCCGATGCCGAACAAGCTCGTGCGTCAACGCCCGGCTCACTCCTGTGATGAGCAAGTTCCAAACGGCGTGCTCCAGCACGCTTCCGTGCTTCGAACTCAGAATATTTTCAAGATATTCCCGGTTGGATTTGCGCCCCTTGCCGAACGACATGTAACAGGTGCGGCCGGCTACTTCATTCAAAATTTCCGCTGGGATCGCGGTGTCTGTTGCGAAGGTCAGGCCTTCATCGCTCGTGAATCGAGCCAGTTCTTCCTGAACCAGCGCCTGGCGGCCGACCACATAGACGCGGGGCTTGGTGATGTAAGGATTGGATGGATCGGCGGATAACACAGCGGCTCAGGCTCCTGCAGGCCGCGCCCGACGCGGCAGAGCCGCAACCAAAATCAGAGTCCTCGCTGCGCTCGGAATGACGTCATTCCGAGGGCCGATGTTTTTGATCGGCCCCGAGGAATCTGCTTTTCTTTTGCGCGACGCAAAAATTTTCCGTCCTAGTGATACAAGGAAGCTAAGCCTGCGGCGACTTTGCTACGGCCGCAGCGCTTTGCCGCCCGGCAGCGTATTTCCTTTTGAAGCGCTCCACCCGGCCCGCACTGTCAACCAGTTTTTGCTTCCCAGTGAAGAAGGGGTGGCAATTCGAACAGATTTCGAGGTGCATCACGTCGCTCTTATAGGTCGAGCGGGTCTTGAACGTACTCCCGCACGCACAGGCGACGGTCACTTCGTGATACTGGGGATGAATGTCTTTCTTCATAAAGTTCGTATCTTTTCCTCGCGATTCTCGAACGGCTTGGACAAGCCTCCGGTTAAAAGGCAGCGAACGCCTGCCAGCTATAAACCTTATTCTACCGGCGCTCCGGAGAAGTTTCAACCGACCCGGTTTGCGGCGGATCAGTTGGTAGGTGAGGGCATTGCTGTGCAGCGTCTCCCGCTCCGCAGCGGACAACGTCTCAGAGTTGTCCAGGCGCAGAAACAAAAAAAGGCTCCGGAAACTCTCCCGAGGAAGAAGCTGCCGGAGCCTCTGAATTCACAATGCCAGCCTCGGGCCTAAACCTCGATGCCGGCCGACCTTGCTAGCAGCAAAAGGCTTGCGCTAGGGGCTGGGCCTTCTTGCGGCTCTGTAACGTGCCCGCAAGAAGGCAAGTGGGAAATTTACTCCTCCCGGATGAGTCTTTTCCGGAAGAAGGCTCCAGCAGCGAGCAGCCCGAAGCCAAACAGCGCCAAGCTAGCAGGCTCAGGAATAGCGGAGACTGTGCTAGCCGTAATGCTGTCGATCAGGCTGTTTCCCTTCGGAGAAAAGATGCTGTAGTAGCTATAAGAACCCCAGTTGGGAAAAGTGGCTGAAGCAATAGCGTCAGTGGTTGCCATGAACGGACTCGAGCAAGCCCCCATGCTGCCTGCAGCCTTCGAGCCGCAAATTTCAAAATTTTCGCCCGTCTGCAGGCTGCCCACTGTCACCATGGGAGCACTGAAACCCGGCATCAATTTGGAAACGTTGAACTGAATGAAAGCAGTCCCGCCGATCTCCTCATCGGGAAGGGAAGCTAGACCGAGTCCGACTTCATCGGGAGTCGACCCGATCTTGGCATAGAGAGCGGTAGTGTTAGCCGCGCCCGCCATGGAGTACCCGGTTGCGGTAATGCTGACCCCGCCACTCGTGAAAGTTGCTGTGGGGCCAAGATTACCGGGTGTGGATGTAAACGTCCACGTGATCGTGGACGCCCAAACCGGCGAGGCAGCGAAAACCGATAGCGCCGCCAAAAGTGCCAATTTTCGCATATTTATTAATGGGCTCCTTCTCTTGTGAATTTACCCAATACGGTGCCCCCGTGGGTGATTATCCTGCGTCGCGGACACCCGACCTTCATGGCTGGCTATGCGGACCGCCCGGCCACAGAGGTTCGTCCAAATTTTAGCACCTCGCGTTCCAAAAGTCCAAACCGGAGGTGCCGAAATGTCGGCGGAAGCTAGCCCTGTATAAATCCATAAGGATAGGTAGAAATAGAGGTTCTCGCGTTCAGCACGAAGAAGGGGGCTGACTCATCCAGTTCCCGGCGCGGAAGGTAGGAAGTCGCTGACAGCGTGAAAAATTTTCTCGGCTGCTCCGACGGAATTCGCGCAAAAGATCTCGCCACGTGATTTCCTGTTTTCCGGCCTGCGACACGCGAACGTCTTGGCGGTTCCTGCCCCAAGAACCTGCGCGTGCCAGCCCCATCGAAGCTGTGGAAAAATCCTCGGCGCTTGTCGTCCTGAGCGACCACAGCCTTCGACTGCCACTGCTCGGCATGACACACGGCAACATGGGTGCGTTGAGTACGAAGGGCTTAGCGCCGTGTGTTATGCAGAGCGGTAGCGAAAGATCACGGCATTTTGTTCCCAGGCAAATACAAGGATGCTTCGCTGTGCTCAGCATGACAGATTGGAAATAATTCGCACCTTCTAATACGTTTGGACACGTCAGCCGGCGGCCGGATTGTCGGACCAGCGAAAAAAACTGTCTCATTTGTCTCATCCGTCTCCAATTCAACTTTGCCGTAATATAAAATAATGGCGCGTCGCCATGCCGCCTCTAACGGAGCTTGTGTGAAACCGATTCTGAATGCTGTTGTTTCGAGGCCGAACGAGGATAGAAATCTGAAATGGCACACCCAGGGAAGAGACGCCACGGTCGCGTCAAACTTTGAAAAGTGCATGATTCTGCGGCATGACCAGAGGCGTTTGGAGTGCGGGAGCTTGCTCCCACTTTCTTGCCGGAGGCTTGCCTTCGGCGCAGCGCACGCCAGCAAGCAGGCGCGCCCAAAGCGGCAGCAAGCCGCCGCACTCCATATCCCGGATTTGTTGCGATTCTGGAAGGGACGCAGAGGGACAAGGATTGTTTATTGACGAACAAACTTTGTCTAACCAATTGAAAACAAATGACAATTTGAACGGGAATTACCAACAAACTCCTGGAGGTCGCCTATCCGACTGATTCTAAAGGGCGAGTTTGAATAAATTGTTGGTAAAAATCTAAGTTATAGAAAACAATATTGTTACGCGGAAAATAGGGTCAAAAAGCCGAAATTGTTTGTGAAATTGTAGCGATTAGGAGACGAGGGAGGAGTGGATGCGCCGGAGGGGTGACGGGTTTGGTAGTTTACCGGTTGTGCTGCCGGGAGTCTTGCTCTGTGTTCTTGCCATTGAGGTTGTTGGCGCGCAGCAGGCGCCTCGGAACGTAGCCTGCCGCGTACTGGAAGCGAAGGAGAGCGCCCAATTTGGCGTTCGCCTCGCGATCTTTCATTACCAGAATCCGTCTGACCGCGCCCGGCTTGGCGCGCTGCTGAGGGCAAACGATGGCAAGAGCGTCGAATTCCAGGAGCGGGCCGGAAACTGGCTCCCGGCCACGGTGGTTCGCCTGAAGATGTGCTTCGGGCGCGGTCTCCTTGTCTATCGGCTATCGGCTCCGCCTCTTGCCAAAGGAGACCAGTTCCTGCTGCGATTTCCAAAGGGGTTGGAAGAGGCGAGGTAGCGGCGAATAGATCGGCCTCAGGCGTAGCGCCGAGCTTTAGCGCGGCGGGTGCGGCCTGGTAGGCCGGCGCTGCCTCAAACCCAGGAGACGACTAAATGGCGACGATTGGACAACCCAACCTTCCCACCGGCGGCCGCGCACGCGTCGTGATCGAGGGCGTCGAGCCACAAATCGATGGCGGCCGGTATCCCATTAAGCGCATCGTGGGAGAACGCGTTGTGGTGACGGCCAACATCTTTGCGGATGGACACGACAGCGTCTCGGCGGTGCTTCTTTACCAGCAAGCCCGGGATTCCGCACCCCAGGAAGTTCCCATGGAGCTTATCGAGTGGGGGCTTGACCGCTGGCGCGGGGAATTCCAGGTAACCGAGCTGGCTCCTTACGTCTTCACGCTGCAGGCTTGGGTTGACCGTTTCAAGACTTGGCGGAAAGACTTTGAGAAGAAAGTCGAAGCGCGCCAGGACGTGTCGGTGGACTTACTCGCCGGCATCGAGCACGTGCGAGCGGCCGCTGGCCTGGCAAATGGCTCTGATAGCGCCGACCTTCTCAAATGGCTCGAGGAACTGACGCAGTTACGCGCGCGCGATTTGCCGCAGGCTATTCGCTCTCTCCTTGAAGATCAGCGAGCCGAGATCGTCGAGAAATACCCCGACCGGTCTTTTTCTACGACTTATGCGCCCGAACTTAGAGTTACGGTAGACCGCGAAAAAGCCCGGTTTGCCGCCTGGTATGAGATGTTTCCGCGCTCTTGCACCTCGGACCCAGCCCGTCATGGCACGTTCAAGGACTGCGAGGAGCGCTTACCGTACGTCGCGAGAATGGGATTTGACGTCTTGTACTTCCCGCCCATCCATCCCATCGGGCGCTCGCGCCGGAAAGGCAAGAACAATGACCCAGTTTGCACTCCGGCCGACGTCGGCAGTCCCTGGGGGATCGGGGCTGAAGAAGGCGGGTACAAAGCGATTCATCCGCAGCTTGGCACGCCGGATGATTTTCACCGTCTGGTCAGCAAGGCCCACGAACACAATATCGAAGTTGCGCTGGACATCGCCTTTCAATGTTCGCCGGACCATCCCTGGGTCAAGGAACACCCGAATTGGTTTCGCTGGCGCCCCGATGGAAGCGTGCAGTACGCCGAGAACCCTCCGAAAAAGTACGAAGACATTTATCCGTTGAACTTTGAGACCGCCGAGTGGAAGGAGCTGTGGGAGGCGCTGAAGAGCGTTTTTCTCTTCTGGATCGAGCAAGGCGTCCGAATTTTCAGGGTGGATAATCCGCATACCAAGCCGTTCCCCTTCTGGCAATGGCTGATCAGCGAAGTAAAGCGCGAACACGGAGACGTCGTTTTTCTCGCCGAAGCCTTCACGCGGCCAACCGTGATGTATCACCTGGCCAAAGCCGGTTTCACGCAATCCTACACTTACTTCGCTTGGCGCAACACGAAGCGGGAGTTGACGGAATACTTCACCGAACTCACTCGAACGCCGGTGCGGGAGTATTTTCGGCCGAGTTTGTGGCCGAATACGCCGGACATCCTGACCGAATATCTGCAGTTGGGCGGGCGACCGGCCTTCATGATCCGGTTCGTGCTCGCCGCAACTTTGGGAGCCAGCTACGGGGTTTACGGACCCGCTTTTGAATTGTACGAGAATAGGCCAAAAGACCCGGGAAGCGAAGAATACCTCGATTCGGAAAAGTACGAGATCAAAGTTTGGGACATCGAGCGGCCGGACAGCCTCAAAGATTTAATTGCGTCCGTGAACCGCATTCGGAAGCAGAACCCGGCCTTTCAGAGGGACCAGGGTTTGCAATTCCGCAGCGTCGACAATGACGAACTGATCGCCTACACCAAGGCGACCGAGGACCTGTCGAACGTCGTTCTTACGGTCGTAAACCTCGACGCCCGCCACAAGCAGTCGGGCTGGGTGGATCTGCCCCTGGGACAGCTTGGACTCGACCCTCATCAACCCTACGAAGTTCGCGATCTGCTCAGCGATGCGCGCTACTTGTGGCATGGACCTCGAAATTACGTGGAACTGGACCCTCATATTCTGCCTGCCCACATCTTTCTGATCCGGCGACGAGTCAGAACAGAGCGTGATTTCGATTACTTTATCTAAATGGAAAAGCCGACTCCTGAGACCGCCGCACTGCCCGTTGAGCCTCTCTGGTACAAGGATGCAATCATCTATCAACTGCACGTGCGTTCGTTTTACGACAGTAATGCCGACGGTGTGGGTGACTTTCGAGGGCTCGTGCAGAAATTGGATTACATTCAGGAGCTGGGAGCGACGGCATTGTGGCTGCTCCCGTTTTACCCTTCTCCCCTCCGCGATGACGGGTACGACATCGCGGATTACACCAACGTAAATCCCGCTTATGGCACCCTGGACGATTTCAAGACCTTCCTGACAGAAGCCCACCGGAGGAAGCTGCGGGTGATTACGGAGCTGGTGCTCAACCACACTTCAGACCAGCACTCGTGGTTCCGGGAAGCCCGCCGGTCGCAGAACGATCCCCGCCGCCACTGGTACGTGTGGAGCGATACGGACGAGGAATACCGAGACGCGCGCATCATCTTCACGGACACCGAGATGTCCAACTGGGCCTGGGATCCGGTTTCGAAGCAGTATTACTGGCATCGCTTTTTCAGTCATCAGCCCGACTTGAACTACGATAACTCGGAAGTGCGCGAAGCCGTCTGGGAAGTCATGAAGTTCTGGCTTGAAATGGGTGTGGACGGCTTCCGCCTTGACGCCGTGCCTTATCTGGTCGAGCGCGAGGGAACCAACTGCGAAAACCTGCCGGAAACGCACGCCGTACTTCAGTTTCTCAGGCAGAGACTCGATGAGCATTACCCGGACCGGATGTTTCTGGCCGAGGCGAACCAGTGGCCTTCCGACGTGCTCGCGTACTTCAGCAACGGGGATGAATGCCACATGGCGTTCCATTTTCCGCTGATGCCACGGATATTCATGGCCGTGAAGCTGGAAGACCGCAAGCCGATCGTCGAGATTCAGGAGCATACGCCGGCCATTCCCGACGCGTGCCAGTGGGCGATTTTCCTGCGCAACCACGACGAGCTAACCCTCGAAATGGTGACGGACGAGGAGCGCGATTACATGTACGACGCCTACACGACGGATCCGGCCATGCGGCTGAACGTCGGGATCCGAAGACGATTGGCTCCTCTTCTCGATGGCGACCGCAAAAGAATCGAGCTCATGAACGGGCTGCTGATGTCCCTGCCGGGAACGCCCATCATTTACTACGGCGATGAGATCGGCATGGGCGATAACATATTCCTTGGCGACCGGAACGGGGTGCGCACTCCGATGCAGTGGACTGGGGGCTGGACGGCCGGATTTTCAAGATCGGATCCCGAGCGCTTGTATTCGCCCCCGGTTTCCAACGAGCTCTACAATCCCAAGATTGTCAACGTTGACTCGCAGTCGAGATCGGAGCATTCTTTGCTAGCGTGGACGAAGCGTTTGATCCGCACCCGTAAGCTGAGCCGCGTTTTCAGCCGCGGGAAGATGGAATTTCTTAGCCCGGCCAATCATCGCGTTCTGGCATACGTTCGAACGCTCGGTAACGAGACAGTGTTGGTGGTGAATAATCTGGCAAGCTGCGCCCAGGCGGTGGAGCTCGACCTGCGGCGGTTCAAGGGAGCGATTCCGACCGAAATGTCGGGCGGAAGCGTCTTCCCGCGAATTGGCGAACTGCCGTACCTGCTGACGGTGGGCAGCTACCAGTTTTACTGGTTCAGACTTCGAAGGCTATAAGGCTCTGACTGGGTGGGTTGGATGCTCGGTTACGTATTACGACACCGTTTGGAGTGCGGCGGCTTGCCGCCGCTTTGCCTCCGCGGGCTCGCTCGCGGCGTTGAATTCCGGACGGCCAGCAAGCTGGCCTGAGAAAAAGCGGCGCTAAGCCGCCGCACTCCAAAGCTTCCGCACGTGTAAAGGAGCGTAAGACACCGCAGGATTTGATTATGGCTGGCCCCAATGACAACACGATAACGGACGAATCGCTTTTCAGCGACGAGTTTCTGCGTCAGCTTATCGCCGTGGGCGAAGTCGACCTCTTAGTCGGCATTCCCAGCCTGAATAATGCAAATACCATCGGTCATGTGGTGCAGGCCGTACACTTGGGTTTTGCCAAGTATTTTCCGAGAGACCGGACCGTCCTGCTTAACGCCGACGGAGGATCAAAGGACGGCACGGAGGAAGCCGTCACGAGCGTCAGCCTGGGTGATCCACACCGGATGCTTGCGCCACAATTGCTGCGAACGATGCACCGCGTCACCACCCGCTATCGTGGCGCCGCGGGCCGCGGAAATGCGCTTCGCACCATCCTCGCAGCCGCAGAGCTCCTTCGCGCCAAGGCGTGCGCCATCATCTCGCCCGATCTCCTCAGCATCAGGCCAGAATGGATCGACAATTTGCTTCGTCCGGTCTACAAGGAACAGTATGACCTTGTAACTCCGCTCTATCGACGGCAGAAATTCGATGGCTTGCTCATCAGTAACCTCGTCTATCCGCTCATGCGGGCGGCCTACGGGCTGCGCGTTCGGGAACCCCTGGCGGGAGACTTTGCGTTCTCTGGAAAACTCGCCAGCTATCTTCTCGAGCGAGGTATTTCACCGGAAGATGCTTCACCGTATGGCGTCGGAATCTGGGTGGTCACCAAGGCGATCCGTGGCGGACTTCGTTTGGGTCAATCCTTTCTAGGTCCCAGGATCCGCGCCTCCAAGGATTCCACGCAGGATGTCGTGTCGATGATTCGCGGTGTCGTGGGAGACCTGTTCCGGTGTTTGGAGGCGGAGGAATCGCTGTGGCTCGACGCCAGCGGCTCCCAGCCAGTGGCGTCCTTCGGCTTTTCTTACGACGTGATCTTGGAGCCGGTGCGCGTTAACCGCAAACGGCTGATCCAGATGTTTCGCAACGGGGTGACTGAACTGCAGGATATATTGAAGACCATCCTCGGGGAAGAGACTTTTGGCAGTGTCCGCGAAATGGCCGATCCTTCGCGTGAACGGCTTCATTTTCCTGACGAACTGTGGGTAAAGACGGTCTACGATTTTGCCAGCGCCTTTCATCGGTCTGTCCTCAACCGTGAGCACATGATGCAGGCTTTGATCCCCATTTTCCGCGGGCGGGTCGCTTCCTTTACACTCGAGCGGCACAGCGCTGACGACAATGAGTTGGAGGCGGCGATCGAGGACCTTTGCCTGGCCTATGAGAGGCTGAAGCCTTACTGGATCGAGCGCTGGAATCTCTCTCGGTGAGGTAGCTTATGACGGAATTGATAATGCACCGGCTGACTGGAACGCTGGAAAATCTTCTCGGCGTGGCCGCGGACTTCCTGCCGAAAGTGCTGGCCATGCTCATCGTTGTGGCGCTTGGCTGGGTGATTGCCCTCGCGGTGAAAGCGGCGCTGAAACGCATCCTGACGATGCTGAAATTCGACGCGTTTTCAGCCGACAGCGGCGTCAGTCAGACCCTGCGCAAGACCGGCCTGCCGAGCCCAAGCGAATTGCTTGCCCGCATTGCATTCTGGGTTATCTGGGTCTGTTTTATGGTCCTTGGACTGGGAGTCCTCGGGATCGTCGAGTTCCAGCAGGAGATCGCCAGCTTTTTTCAATTTGTCCCCCACATCTTCATCGCTTTGCTCATCCTCTTCATCGGAATCCTGGCTGCGAACTTCTTTTCGAGGGCGGCGCTGTTGGCGGCTGTGAACGCCGATCTTCCCACCCCCCGCCTCCTCAGCGGCTCGGTCCGGCTTCTCATTCTGATACTGACCGTCACGATGGCTCTCGAGCAGATCGGCTTGGCGCGAAACACCGTTCTGCTCGCTTTCTCGATCACCTTTGGAGCCGTCATGCTGGGTCTCGCCATCGCTTTCGGCTTGGGCGGCCAGCACGCGGCTCGCCGGCTGCTCGAGAAATATACGGTCGAACGCGAGCGCGAAAAGGAAGAGGATATTTCGCCTCTTTGAAAGTGATCAGCACGAAGACACGAAGCCACAAAGAAAGGAGGCAAGAGACGAGAAACCATCACGTCATTGACTCCCTACAGAACGCGTAAAGTTTCTGCGTATGGTGTATCAAGGCACGGCTTCAGCCGTGCCGGCTGCGCACAATCAATTATTGTGGCTTTAGCCGCTGATCAGGGGCTGAAGCCCCATCAATCTGGTCGCCCGACTGCGGCACGGTTGAAGCCGTGCCCTGATACAGCGCCAAGTGCGGTTGCGCAATTCTTGGTTTCGCTCCGTATGGTCTTTTTTCTCTCGTCTCTGCTTTCCTTTGTGCCTTCGTGCGTTTGTGATGGAGCTTTCGGGAAGCGTGCACTATGACGAGCGAACAACATGACCGGACGTTCGCCTCCCGCGTGCGCGCCGCGCTCCCGAATGTTCTTCCGAAATTTCTCCAACAACAGCGCTGGTTCGGCGGCAAAGCGCGGGCGATTCGTGCAACGGAAGTTGTGGACATCGTCCGTGCGGCGACCGAACCTGCCGTTTTTATCGTGTTCATTCGTGTGTTCTACGAAGACCTTTCCTCCCAGCTTTACGCGCTTCCGCTCGAGCCCCTTGACGGTCGAAACTTGGCCGCCCCCAAATACGGACCGGCATTCGATTTGCCTGGAGACGGCGGATCGCCTCCGGTCACGCTCGCTGACGCTTTATGGGAAAGGCGATTCAGCCTTTGGCTGCTCAAGGCGATTGAGCGCGGCGAGACGATGGCGGGCGAGAGGACAAAGATCGTCGCACGCTCTACTCGAGCCTTCCAGGAGATTGGAACTGGAGTCGATGCTGAGCCTTCCGTGCTGCGCGGAGAGCAGAGCAACACGTCCGTCATCTATGGCCAGCGCCTGATACTTAAGTTCTTCCGGCATGTTGAACAGGGCGTGAACCCCGACCTTGAAGTGGGCACCTTTCTGACCGAAAAGACCAACTTCGCTCATATCCCACGCGTGGCGGGATTTCTAGAATTCCGGCCTGTCGAAGGCGAGCCGGGCTGTCTGGGTATTCTGCAGGCGTTCGTTCCGAACCAGGGCGATGCCTGGAAGTACACGCTAGCGGAAGTCGCTTCCTACTTTGACCGTGTTTCAACGGATGGGGGCGTAGCGCCGAGCTTTAGCCCGGCAGTTGTCGGCTTGAAGGCCGGCGCTACCTTGAAATCAGGGCAGTACCCCTCCGGCCCAGTGTTTGATCTTCCGCCCGGACACCCTTCTCCTGAAGTTGAAGCCTGGATTGGAAATTACCTGGCCGACGCAGCCTTGCTCGGCCAACGCACGGCTGAGCTTCACGCCGCGCTCGCTTCAAACGCGGCGGACCCGGCATTTTCTCCGGAACCATTCTTGTCCGAAGATCGAGCCGCTCTTGCACAATCCATGCTGCGCCTCTCCGAGCACGTTTTCAGCCTGCTTCGCGGCCGCCTGTCCGGTTTCGACTCGACCCAGCGGCCTGCCGCTGAGAAGGTTCTCAATGGCCAGAGCGACATCCGCGAAAGGTTTGAGACTTTCGGTCGCCGCGAGTTGCAGGTTCGCCGCACACGCATTCACGGCGATTATCATCTCGGACAAGTTCTTCGCACGTCCGGCGATTTCGTTATCATCGATTTCGAAGGTGAGCCGGCACGCCCACTGGCCGAGCGACGGGCCAAGCGCCTGCCGCTCCAGGATGTCGCCGGCATGCTACGATCCTTCCACTATGCGGCCTACACCGGGCTCGCTCATTATGCGGAAAAAAGCGGGCACCTCCCGGCTTCCGCGAGCGAAGTTTTTGCGATGTTGTGGTACACCTGGATTTCCTTGTTCTTCCTGCGCGCCTATTTCGAATTCTCGGCCGGTGCCGTGTTTACGCCTCGTTCACGCGAAGAAACGCGGCTCCTCCTCGAATCGTTTTTGCTTGAGAAGGCGATTTACGAGCTCGGGTATGAGCTCAACAACCGCCCGGACTGGGTGGGGTTGCCGCTCAAGGGCATACTGAGCCTGCTGGAATCATAGGGTTGGTTAATGAAACCATTGCTTGGGGCATCAGCGATACGAGGTTGAGTCGGTAGGCCTTGTATCAGGGCACGGCTTAAGTCGTGCCCTGATACGGAACAAGGCTATCCGGGGTCAGTCGGCTGGCTTAAGCATTCCCAGGCTTTGCAACCAATCGCCGTACGCGTCAATCCAGTGATCCACGGGCAGGCCTTGCTTCCTCATGCCGAAGCCATGTCCGCCGCGCGCATAGACGTGCAATTCTGCAGGAACTCCGGCGATCTGAAACAAAGAATAGAGCCGAACGCTGTTGGTCAGCGGCGGGACCAGCGGATCGTCACTCGCGCAGACGATGAACATCGGAGGCGCATCCGGCGGCACCATGATGTGTTGCGGTATCGCAGGATAGATCGCAGCCGCAAAATCCGGTCTGCTGGCCGCATCGTGGTGAAGCGCGACGTCGGCGCTCACATAACCGCCAGCCGAAAATCCGATTATGCCGACCCGCTGCGGAGAAATCTTCCATTCGGCGGCGCGCTGGCGGATAATCCGCACCGCCTGCTGCCCGTCTGCCAGCACCCTGGGCCCGAGCGTTTTCATGATCGCTCTCATTTTGTCGCGGTTGGCAATATCTTCCATCGTTTCCTTCGCAAAGTCGTTTCGGTTGGTGTGAAACAGGCGGTACTTCAGCAGGAACGCCGTCACGCCGCGCGCGTTGAGCCAACGTGCGACCTCCGTGCCCTCGTTATCAATCGAAAGAAAATGAAAACCTCCACCGGGGCAGACAATTACGGCCGTGCCGTTGGCTTTGGAAGGCCCAGGTAAATACAGGGTCAGCGTTGGCCGGGTGACGTTCAAGACGATACGGGTATGGAAGGCCGGTGAATAAAAGGTCTGCTGGTGCCAGGTCCACGTTTCCGATCCTGGCGCAGCTCCGGGCCAGAGCGGAATGACCTTCTGTTGCGCATTCGCCGCAATTGCGGCGCTCAATAAAACAAAGCAGACGTTCAGATACGGATAGCGTTTTGTGTAGGTTCGGAAGCGCTGCCGAGCGGGTTCAGCGTCACGGCGCGGCGGCGTCAATTTGCCGCAGTCCAAAGCCCTCAGGAGTGGGTTCATGTTTTCGCCACGCGCAGTGCCGGCTGGTGTCTTCGTCACTGCCGAATCTCCTTTCCGATCGCGCATCCATAATAAGCGAATGCCGCCCCGCGCGGCTTGGCTGACGTGTTCCTCGCAAGCGCGATCAGCCTGGAGAGGGAGCGATTCCTGACTTGGCCTTTTGGTGGAAGGACTCAGGAAGCAACAGCCGGTGTCATCGGCCTCTTCTTTCCGCGTCAGGCTCTTACATTTTTCGCCAGGTTGTATCCACGCGCACAGGAACCTCGTTTTTGATCGGCATGAACAAAAGTTGAGGCGGCGGAATCTTGAAATCGGAAAGCTTCATCGGGATTGTCCCAGACACTTCAACCTCGTTCCCCTTGGTTACCTGCCGAAAGGCAACGTCTTTGTACTCGGCGGTGTGGCCGGCAAACTGAACCTCGAGATTCGCATGGATCATAGCTGCGGAGAGAGATGCCCGCGGCAGACGAAACCGAACGATGACCATCGGGAATTGCGCTCCGCGGACATCTTCCAGCATGTGGAGATCCCGGTTGCTGTTTCCGGAATCAAATGTCTTGACCGGGGCCGCTACCAGGAAATTGCACTCCCCAGCCTGGCAAATGCCCTTGCCTCGTGCGGCATGGCTGACACCGTCAGCCTCGTGCAAGGGGTGCGAAATATGGTACGTCAGGCTCGATTTTATTAGAACCCACTGAGTAGCCCCAGGGAGGAGCTGAGGAACGGCGAAGAGCAACAGAACCGACACGAGTAATCTTCTGTGCGTCATAGTTTTTTTGATGCTCATTTGAGCATGACGGACAAGAGAGCGGCTCCATAGGCTGCAGCGGTCGTGATGGCCACGTCGGAATGATATTTTGCAATCCCGTGAATCCGCTCCCCTCGGCTGAACTGGCTGTAGGCAATCGCTCCGAGAATCGGTGTCAAAATCATGCCGGGAAAATGGACCCAGACAAGGGCTTTGTGTAGCCGGATCAGACCGTAGGATTTGGTCCCCGGAATCTTCGGAGCGCGAAGGGCAAAGTAGGCCGTCGTGAAATACATTCCCGTCGTCAGGATGCCGAGTCCCATGTGTATATTGCGGCCGGTTGGGCTGCCCGGTAGACCGTGATGACCCTTGGCGCCCGGGCCGGTGAACAACGCGGCGACCATCGGGATCGTAGTGAGCAAGCCGAGCTTCTGATGAATCTGCAGCATATGGGAACGCTTCTCGAGCAGTTCCTGCTCCTTCGCGTTTCCCTTGATCTCACTGGTCGGAAATCCGAGTCCCTGGAGTGTAGGCTGGGTCGCGGTAGATGGTTTTGCCTGCTCTTGCGCCTCATCCCACGGAGAAGCCATCTCTTTTGCGAGAAACGCTCTTACGTCGCTGCTCGAAGGAAGCCGTTCAGGCTTCGGCTTGGCATTTTGAGTTTTGTCTGGGGGCAAGCCGCCAGGAAGATGAAGCTCTCGCTGCCAGAGCGCGGGTATTCTCATGTAGGAGGCTGTTGCCGCTCTGTTTGGGTATGCTGGTACGGTGTTGGTTCGCGCCATGCAGAGCGCCGAAGGCAGAAAAAGCAAGCAAGATGTAACCACCGCCGCTTTGCCCCGGGACGAAGTCACGGTCTCGCAGACTAGTTGACCTTCTCCCCAATGTCAAGATTAAGGGTGAATGACGATGCGCCCGCAAGGACATGTTGGTTGAAAGGTGTTCTCAGTGGGTTTATCCTGTTTCGGTCTTTGGGCCGTTAGACTTTTCTTCAGCAACCTATTGCCGTATGGGAGTTCGAGATGAAATGGTTTC
Organism: Acidobacteriota bacterium; assembly: GCA_021817045.1. Classification (GTDB taxonomy): domain Bacteria; phylum Acidobacteriota; class Terriglobia; order UBA7540; family UBA7540; genus RH2-MAG17b. Next base: position 11,743 of record JAKAWG010000010.1, on the reverse strand, counting down.
TTCGTGGGGTACTTTCCTCAGGCGTCACCATAGGAATCGTTGGAATCATCCTGGGAGTCATCGTGTGCAAAACGGGAGCTCTCAGCAATCCCGGCGCGGATGCCCACTTCAACCTGGGCCAAACGTTCCAGGATGAGATATCACGCGGAGAAACGCGTCAGTACAGCATTGCGAGGCTGGATTCGTCGTCCATTTATGAGTTACTGGTCTCCGGAATATCGTCCGGCTCGTGGCCTCTGGGAACGCGGCTCGACGCGAAGCTGACGATGGCGGGCGGGAAAGAGATCCAGAAAATACTTCATCCTGGCGACCCCGATTTCTACTGCATGATGCAGCCTGAATCCACCGGACCAGCCACCGTGACGCTGAGCGTTACGGGCGTGAAGGAACCTGTTCGCTATCAAGTCCTGTTGCAGCGCCTGCCCGTCAGCCCCAAGAATTTCACGGCGTTCGGACGTCTTCCCGCTTCAAGTTGGCGTGACGCCCACGAGATGAGGCTGGGTCACACCGTATTCGCTTCCACGGATGAGATCGAATATTTGGATAACAAGCAAGAGGGCAAGGACGGCCTCGACTGGTACTGGTTCACGTTTCGCGGGCCCCGGCCGAAGCTGGTGATGTTTGATATTGATGTACTTGACCGCGACGTGCCGATGAATCTGCGGCTCTTCAAGGCGATCGAGACACCGGCGGGCACCACGCTGCAAGAGTACACCGAAGGCAAGGACCCTGAAGAGATCAAGCACGATATGCAGACCCAGATCGATTCCAAGCTGATCACTCGAGTGTTAACTCCGGGCAAGTATTACCTCGAAGTCAAGGCCAATCATCCAGCTTACCAATTGCGGACATACCTTTATGGCGTGCCTCCGTACACGGACCCGCATCAAGCGGTCCAGACCGCCATGGACTATCTGATTGCAGAGGCGGACTCCTGGTTTGCGCACACTCCCCGGGGCGGCTCGCGGCGGACGCGCGTAGAAAATGTGACAGATGAAACCGAGCGCTGCGTGGCCTGCCACGCCGGGCACTTTACCATGCGGGGATCGCTCGAAGCCGTGAAGAACGGTTACAGCGTCCACATGATTCCGCAATTCAAGTTCATGATGGATAAACTGTACAACTCCATGGCGCCGTTCTACGGACTGCCCGGAGTTGATTGGCTGCGCTTTGACCTGGCCCCCGGCGATGGAATTGGCCGGATGGCGCTAATGATCCTTTACTATGAAAATTATGTAAGCCACAGGCCCACCAGCCGCCCCACCGATGCCGCGGGATACCTGGAATTAGTCTATAAGGATCGCCACGAGCTTCCTCTAAATGAATTTGATGGCAACCGGCCCGTGCCTCGTTACAAGGTGGCTGGCGACGCCTATTACGACCTGAACGAGCTTTATCACCGCACTGGCAACGTACAATATCGGCAAGCCCGCAACAAGATTGAATCATTAATTCTCGATCCACCGCCCACGGATATGGAAGGCTTGTGCGAGCAGACGATTGCCATGGTGGAGATGGGCAACCCGGCATTCCGGCCGCAAATCGAGGAGAACGTCAAGAAGATTCTGGCCGGCCAGCATGACGACGGAACCTGGTGGACTCCGGCCTATGCGCACTCCGGCGGCTATAACCCCGCTACCGGTCGCTTGGTAACTCCTGTGGCCCCGGAGAACAAGGCAAAAACCGGCCAGCAGTTCATCACCGCAGAGGCCATGTACGCCCTCGTCAAAGCTGGCGTTCCGGCAACAAATCCCCAGGTTCACAAGGCTGTGGAATATCTGCTGTCCCAACAGCGGAGTTTTGGCGCATGGCTGGATTACCGCGGCGGAGAGCTTTTCCTCACGCCGTTCCTCGAAACGATGTGGACCGTTAAGGCGCTTTCAACGGTTTACCCCGAGCATAACCCGGCGATCGAGCCCGATCCGGATTTGCGCCGCTTTGATCCGCAGCACGCAACTTTTCTGGAAACCCTGAACTGGCTGGATGGCCTGTGGTACGTTCACGACCGTGCGGCTACAGTTGAAGCAATTAAACTTCTAGACAGCCCTTACATCATCGAGCGACAGGCCGCCGCGGCGGCGCTTGGCAAAATGGCGGTGGATGCGGGAAAAAGGCCCGAGGTGGCGATGATGCAGGCTCCGCTCGTCAAGGCGTTGAACGACCCGAGCAAACTCGTCCGGCGAGCCGCCGCCTGGTCGCTTCGGCAGATTCTGAACGATGGTTACCCGGTTCCTGCACTGCTGAGCGCCATGCACTCGCCCTCCGACCGGACGCGAATCGGTGCGAGCCGGGTATTTGCCCAGTATTTCTATTTTGCGGTGCCGCGCACGGAATACGTGGAGGCTTTAATCACTCAATTGAACGATCGGGACGTGCTCGTTCGGATTCAGGCGACGAAGGCGCTCTGGCGCTGGGACTACCGCACGCCCGATCTGGCCTGGCGTGGCAAAATCCTGGATGCGCTTCTCGCGCGTATGGGTCACGAGCCTTCGCCCTATGAAAAAATAAATCTCTCCGAAGCTCTCTACAACATCCTCGATGACAACATCGGTTTGATGTATACGTATTGGCTGCCAACGATGTCGAGCTCGAAGGCGCGCGCGATGGCTCACCAGGCCCAGTTCCAGTATGAGTATTTTCTCGCCTCAAGAGTTTCTAAGGCGCTGGAACAAGGAGACGCGGAGCAGAAAGAGGTCATCTTAGAAGGCCTGGGAGATTACTTCCTTCGCGCTCGAATCGGGAACGACCTGGATTATCCTACGTTCTACAATCCTCAAGCGGCCAACCTCATGGTCGAGCCCTTGCTTAAGCTCATGAAAAGTCCATCCCCGCAGATTCGCGTGGAAGCGGTGAAAGGAGCCGTCGTCGCGCGAAACGCCAGTGATGTGCGTCTCAAGGCCGCCGTGTTGCAGGCCACTAACGACCCCTCGCTTGCCGTCCGGACGGTCGCGGCGGAAGCGGCTCCGCAGCTTCCAACGCTGGCCAGTCCCGTCATCAGCGTTGAAGCCATGGCCGCCCCCTGGTTACTTAAACGCGCCAAGCCGAGTCCGGTAACCGGCGCGGCGCCTTCGAGCGCGCCGAGTCAAAGGCAACGCGTCAGTGGCGCAGATCCGAGCTCGCCGGGTGACCCAGCCGGAGACCCGCCATCCAAGCCATCGCGGTCTGGCCCGGTAACCAGTCATCGCGCGCAGGGGCTTGGAGGATACGCGCCGCACGCCCCGACTGTTCCCAGCAGCGATCAGGGGTCCGTCATCCTACCCATTCTCAAGACACTATTGGAGAGCCGCTTCCCCAAGGCTCGCGTGACAGCTCTTGACTGGCTTCACCGCGACCCGAGAACCCAGACCGATGCGATGGCCAAGCTAGTTCTTGCTAGCGCGCGCTCGGGAAAAAATTCCCAGGTTCTGGCCAGTGAAATTTCTAATTTCGGGTGGATCTTGCCGGATGAACCCTCGGCATTCGATCTCTTGGCATCGCTCGCCCGGCAACAGGACCCGAGCATCCAGCAGGCGACCTTCGAAGCGCTGAAGGGGGACGCCTTCGGGCGGGATCCGCGCACGCCTGCGCTGGTGATCAGCATCCTGAAGCGAAATCCCGACAATCCTGAAACCCAGCAGCGTGTATTGGACTTAGTCGCCGGCCCGCGCGCGAACTCCCCGACTGAGAGCGGGAAAGCCACCGCAGAAGCTTTGCGATCCGACCCGGCCGTGCTCGCGTGGGTGGCGGTGATCGGTCGAAGGGGCGGACCTGCCGAAGCCATCGAGTCGTCTCGCATACTTTCCCATGCGTTCAAGCATGCGAGGCAAAGCGAAGCCTTGCGGGAAGAGGTTCACAGCAGAATGGAGGCTGAGCTGGCCCGGCTCCCCGCGCTTTCCCGGCGAGAAGCTATTTCCAGCGCCATCGAGCCCCTCGACTTTTCCTTCTTTGTCGCGCGGGTTGAGCCAATTCTCGAGCGAGAGCGCTACGGAAAGACACGGTGCATGGACTGCCACGCGGTCAGCGCAAATCTTAGCCGGAATCACCTGGTGCGTCCGCTACCCTCCGGACAATATACAGAATCGGCGGCATGGTCCAACTACTCATCGATTTTATCCCTGGTTGACTTTCAGAATCCGGAGGCGAGCTACATCCTTCGCAAGCCATTAGCCGTGGACGCGGGCGGCACGCGCGTACATACCGGAGGGAAATATTGGAATTCCGAAGCCAACCCTGAGTACCAGACGATTCTTGCCTGGATTGACGGAGCAAGGCTCTCCTCGCCCACGCCGAGTGACTGGCATCAACTGGACCGCATCATTCCGGACCGCACAACCGGACTGCCCAGCTTCAAGCAATTCGAGGCCCGGGTAGAACCCATCCTGGACAAGAGGTACGGCATCGTGCAAGACCAGTCCTGCATGAGTTGCCATTCGCAGGTCCGTGAATCCGGCAAATTTCACCTGATTCCTCCAGATGCGGAAGGACATTTCTCGCAAGCGAAGCTTTACGCAAACTACCTTTCCTGCGTGGAGTTTCTCAATTTTCGGAACATCTTGAAGAGCCCCATTCTAATAAAACCTCTGAACCCGCAAAGCGCCGGCCTTTCGGTGGAGCATCCCGGGGGCGCGTTGTGGCTGGATCGGCGTGACCCGGACTACCGGGCCGTTGCCGCTTGGGCAGAATCCGGTGAAGCCTCACAACAGGCCAGAGCGGCGTGGCTGCGCGCGTCTCATTGAAGGTCGAGGCGAATATTCCGGCGGTCAGAGGATGGCCCTGGATAACGCTCGTCACTGATCGGGAACGGTAGAACCGACGCGGCCTTACGAATACAGATGATCGGGTTTTCGCCAGCTTTTTAGTTCAGGAACCGATGGTATAATGCCGCATCAATCGGAGACGGAGGACCTATGGCATCGCGACGTCGTCAGCTCACAACCGCTTGGAATCTTATCTGCTTCGCTGTTGCGTGCGCTGTGGCAGTGCCTTTGTTTCACGCGGCAAGGATGGGTGGATCTTCACCAGAGCAGCAGTCAAGCGGGGCGGAGCGGCGGGTGAGTCTGGGTATGTTGCATCCCGGTTCCCTCTATGGGATTACCGCCAGCGTGAAGGACCCGGTTGACCTGCAAGGAAAGGACTCGATTCGGGTGACGATCGCGGACGCGGCGGGCCCGGTGGCGGAGAAATGGCTGCACAGCGCCGATCTGGATTTTTATCTGACGTTGCGGCCGCGAGTGGCTGGGCGCGGCAGTGTGATTTTGCAGTCGGAGAGCGGCGCAATCCCGCAGATGAGTATTACGGCGAAACGAATGCCGGTGGGCGCAGCGGCCGAGCCCGCCGTCATCGCAGCATACCCCAACGGCGACTGGCGCCACGCGCAGCCGTTTGAGTTCGGCCAGACGATTTATGGCAGCGCCGATGAGCGACCGTACGCGCCGGCTCCCGTGGAAAACGCATACCTCGCGCTGATCAAAGGGTTCCAGTGGTTCCGCTTCACTTTTCACGGAAAGGAACCGCGGCTTGCCTATTTTGTCCTGGATGTGACAGACCGTGACGTCCCTCTTGACGTCTATTTGTATCAGCTTAAGAAAGACGCGAGCGGGCATTCCGCGCTTGTGCCCTATACGAAAGGCGAGTTTATTTATCAGATCGAGTCCACACAAAACTATCCGGGGCTGTATAAGTTCCGGACCCGCATCCTCGAGCCGGGACAAACCTATTATGTTCGCGTCGATGCGAACCACCCGGCATACCAGTTGCGTACTTATTCCTATCCGATTCCTCCCTATACGGACCCGCGCCAGGCGGTGCGGACCGGAATGGATTTTCTGATCAATATGGGCGACACGTGGCTTTCGAACACGCCTCGCCGAGGCTCGATTGCCTTGCGCACCACGATGACGCACTCGGAAACCGAGCTTTGCATCGCCTGCCACCCTACTCAGTTCACCACGCGCGGCGAGCTGACGGCCATTCGCAACGGCTACCCGCCCGTGCAGCGTAGCGCTCTCGAATTCATCGAAGACCGTCTCTATAACAACGCCCGCCCGCTTTATGGCGAACCCGGCGTCAATTGGGTCCGCGTGATTTACTCCGCGCGCGCTGTTTCCAGCCGTCTTCCTCTTCTCACGCATTGGTATGAAACCGAAGTCACCCACGATGCTCCGCGCGCTAATTTTGCCATTCCCTACGCCAAGTTTTTGGAAATTCATTATAAGGACCGGACGAAAATGCCCGGCAACGAGGTGGATGGTTGCGAGCCGGATATCAGCCCGTTTGAGATTGCCGATCAGAGCTGGCAGACCTTCGATTTTCTCTATAAGCAAACACACGATCCGCAATGGCTCGCGCAGCGCGATTTCGTGGCCCGCCTGGCTCTGCCTTATCAGCCGAAGAACATGATCGACTTGAACTGGAAGATCCAGTTTCTTGCCACAATCGGCCGTCAGAAGTATGCCAAAGAGCTAAACGCGCTGATCGATCAGCTTTATAGCTACCAGGAATCCGACGGGATGTGGCCGTATCCTTTCGACAAAACTCGGAAGACTTCGGATTTTATTTCCTATCACGCCATCTATGTTCTAGCTCTCGCCGGGCGAAGGCCGGAGACTGACCCGATGATGGCGCGCGCGGTTCAGGCTTGCCTGAAGGCTCAGCGTGTCGAGGGAGACTGGGAAGGCGACCCCGTCTATCAAGGGTTCAACACGCCGTTTCGCGCCACCGAGTTTGCCGTGATGGCGCTCTCACAGCTTTATCCCGGACCGGATAAGAAACCAATTGCTAAGAAGGGCTGGGATGATGCGTTTCCCGCGCCGCCAACGCACCTCGCCACAAACGATTTGCCACGCCTGCTGTACCAGCTCGATCAGTTCTGGGATCCCGCGCCTGAATCCGTCCTCGTGCAAATCCGGCGCGTGCTGGCGACGAACCCGCAGCCTCTCGCGCGAGAAGCTGCTGCGCGCGCCCTTGGGCACATGGCGGACCCAGGCTCGATTCCGGTTCTTGTGCACGCGTTAGGCGATCCGAGCAAAGTGGTGCAGTGTACGGCCGCGTGGGCGCTGCGAGAGGTGCTCTCCAGGCGTCCCGCCGTGGCTGACTCCGGAGCGATAGCTCTGGCCGGCGCCTTGCGCTCGCCCGATGCGCGGATGCGATGGGGAGCCACCCGGCTCTTTAACCAGCATTTCCGTAGCCTCACCGGCCATCCCGAGCTGCTTGATGCGCTGATCCAGGATTTGAGTGACCCAGTGCCGTTCGTGCGTTTCCAGGCGGCTGGCGGGCTATGGCGCTGGTATTACTGGAAGGTGGATCACGCCTCGCAGCGCAACCGGATTATCGACGCGCTGGCTACCCGCCTTACGATTGAAAAAGATCCGATGGTCCGGCGCGGATTGATGGAGAGCGTCTACGACGTTCTCGACGAAAACACCGGTTACATGCAGGCCTGGATCAAAACCGCGGCCACGAAGCAGGACCAGCAACGCATCGAGAAAGGTTACGAAGACGTGGTTCGCGGCCAGGCGCAAGTGCTGGCGCGCGTACTGCGCAATGCACCTCCGCAAGGCCGCATGTACCTGTTAAACGCGATGTGGGACTTCCATATCCGCCACTATTCGCTTCCTACGCTCAAGCCGGGCCAGGTGGCTGTTGGTCTGCCGAAAGTGCTCACTCAATACGTGGAAGGTGTGCCGCAGCTCGACCAGCCAGGTTATGTTTATCCGCCTTATCAAGAGACCGTTAATTTCCGGTACAATCCCCACAACAGCTTCTACCAGACCCGGATTGGCAATGACAGCGACCTGATTCACTTCTTCCGCAGCTCCGGCCCTCAATTGGAAGAAGCGCTCATCGACTGCCTTCAGAACGCCAGTCCTGACATGAAAATTGAGGTGTTGAAGGCGGGCAGCACGCTCGAAGGCGCTGGAGACCAGCGATTCGCCCTGGCAGCCTTGCGGCTCACGATGGACCCGGACGCGCAAGTCCGGCAAACGGTGAGCTACGTATACAAAAACGGCCAACGGGGAGTATTGAACATCAATTCCCCGGATGTTCCGAACCCTGAATTGGTCCGCACGGTTGTCCAGATCCTTCAGAAGGGCGACTCAAGCGCGCGCGCGGTGGTGCTGCCCCTGCTCGCGAGTTTGCCCGACGATTCGCCCTGGACTCGGCAGTCTGCTGTTGCGCAGGCGGTCGGAGCAATGCTCGAGCAAAACCCCCGGCCCAAAGATTACGCTCAGGTTTTGACCGCGGCATCGTCTTTCCCTGATCTCACCGGGAACTCCGAATTCCAAAACCGCATCTTTCAGGGTCTCGACGATTCTGATGCGGGCGTGGAGAAGGCGGCGATGGATATTATCCTGGAACGCTATCTTGCTTCTCCGCAGGATCAGAAACGCGTCGCCAACGCTTTTGGCCGGCTTGGAAGCCAGCAGCGAAATATCCTGATTACCGAAGTGACGAACCCGCAGTTTATGCGCCTGCGCGTGGGCACGGCAGGTCTGGGGGTTTCGCAGGATGCGGCAGGGCTCCTGGCCAACAAGTACGCTTACGAGCGATATAAGGCGCCCAATTTCCTCGCGCAGCCTGTCGTGCTGAAAGCCGTCATCGCGAGCCTCTATGATAAAGACGCGAACGTCCGGGCCTCTGCCCTCGATCTGCTGCGACGGTCAAAGGGCATCGAGAGCCGGCCGGACTTTCAGGCGGCGCTTCGTCATCTCCAGAACGATCCGAATCCGCGGCTGCAATTGATCGCAGCGAACGTGCTTGGAGGCAAGACGCTGGCGGACGCGTTGACGGACGTTAAGCCAGGCGCCGTGCTCGACTATGATTTCTTCGTCCAGCGTGTTGAGCCAATCCTCGCCCAGACGGGTCCGGACGGAAAAGCTTGCGTCATCTGCCACGCGTCGCACGCCATTTTTAAGCTCACTGGCCCGGACGAGCAGGGCAAATTCCTCCCTTCAATGAGCAAACAGAATTACCGGTACGCTATGCGCGTGGTCGACATCAGCGATCCTCGTCACAGTCTTATTCTGGTCAAACCAACGCACCCGGCGGAAACCGGAGCGAACATCACCGACTATTACGCTTCCCACAACGGCGGTCAAAGATGGAAAGGGAACGAGAATAGCTGGCAATACGAGACGATTCTCGAGTGGATCGAAGGTGCCCGGCTGCAACCTGCCCCGAAGAGCGGCTCTGAGGTCAGCGCCGCCAAGAAGGAATGATTAGAAGTCAACCAATACTCATTGGCTTCGCCGCGGTCTAATGTCGCGTAATCGAAGTAAGTGGCGCAAGTCATGGTCTGTGCCATGCTGACCGAAGTGAAGCATCCCGGCATTTAGAATCAAGCAAATATAGGGATTCTTCGTCGCCTTCGGCTCCTCAGAATCACATCCGGCTGTGTGTCACTTTCTTTGATTGCACCACACCAGTAAGGACCGAAAGAAGGGGGTCAAGTGTCCCGAATGAGAAGTTCGCTGCATCTATCGGAGAGGGAAGTCCTCCTTCTGCGCCTTTCGCCGTGTCATTCCGACGCCGAGCCGTGCGAGGCGGAGGAATCTGCTTGTTCTTTGTAATTGACTGAATAAAAAGCAACAACACGCAATTAGCCCGCTTATCCTTATCCGGTTGTTTCAGCAAACCCCATGTGGCAGTGTGTGCGCGCGCCGCGCGTAACCTTCGGTAGTGCAAGCCGGCGGAAGGAAGCTATAGTTAGATGAGGAGGTTTTGCCGATGGGTGAATCGATATTCTTGAATGTAGGGCCGAGCTCAGCTTCTGCAACAGATCAGGAACCTTCCGATGCGCTTGTCTTTTTCGGCGCGACAGGAGACCTGGCGTACAAGCAGATTTTCCCTGCTCTCGCGCAGATGATCCGCCGCGGAACGCTGGACGTGCCGGTGATCGGCGTGGCGAAGGCCGGCTGGACGCTCGATCAACTCCGGGACCGCGCCCGCAAGAGCATCGCCGAGCGCGAAGGGCAAGTGGATGAGAAGACTTTCGGCAAGCTGACCCATCTGCTGCGATATATCGACGGGGACTACCAGGATGCCAAGACGTTTGAGTCACTGCGTAAAGAGCTGAATGGAGCCAAACGGCCGCTGCATTACATGGCCATTCCGCCCTTGCTTTTTTCCAGCGTGGTTGAAAGCCTGGCGAAGTCGGGCTGCGCCAAGGACGCGCGGGTGGTTCTGGAGAAGCCCTTCGGTCAGGATCTGGAGTCCGCCCGGAAATTGAATTCCACCCTTCACTCCGTTTTCCCCGAGTCGAATATTTTCCGCATCGACCATTACCTGGGCAAAGAGGCAGTCGAAAATCTGCTGGTTTTTCGCTTTGCAAACATCCTGCTCGAGCCCATCTGGAACCGCAACTACGTCCATAGCGTTCAGATTACGATGGCCGAAGAATTCGGAGTGGCCGGCCGTGGCAGGTTCTACGACCATACCGGAGCGGTCCGGGACGTCATTCAGAACCACATGTTGCAGGTTGTAGCGTTTCTGGCGATGGAGCCGCCGACGAGTATGTATCACGGTTCGCTGCGGGACGAGAGGGTAAAAGTGTTTCGCATGATCCCGCCGCTCAATCCGGCTCACCTGGTTCGAGGCCAGTTCAACGGATACCGGAAAGAGCCGGGAGTCGATGCGAAGTCCGAAGTTGAGACTTTCGCCGCATTGCGGCTGGAGGTCGATTCCTGGCGGTGGGCGGGCGTGCCGTTCCTGATTCGAGCGGGAAAGCGCCTGCCTGTTACCGTTACGGAGGTCCTCGTTAAGCTCCGCCAGCCGCCGCTCGGCAAGCTGAAGCCGGGAAGCAACTATTTCCGGTTTCGACTAACCCCGGACCTTTCGGTGAGCCTAGGCGCGCAAGTGAAACGCCTTGGGCCCGGAGTACAAGTCGATCAGACGGAGCTCTCGGCAGTTTACCAGAAGAAATGCGACGAGCTGGAACCCTACGACCGTCTGTTGAGCGACGCCTTGGTTGGCGACGCAACGCTGTTTGTGCGCCAGGATGCGGTCGAAGCAGCGTGGAGCATCGTGGACCCGATTCTTGGCAACGTGACGGCGCTCCATCCCTACGAGCCGGGCTCGTGGGGTCCGGTGGAAGCGGAACGTCTCGCCGCCGACGTGGGCGGCTGGCACAACCCGAAAAAGTAGGGTTCGATAGACCGCCCGGTTCGACAGGATTAATGGCGGCCGCGCTACCCGCTTGCCAAACCGGCAGCCGGTAGCGCAGACCGCCCGCCGGCTGAAGAAAGGACGCGGACCACAAATTCGGTGGTCCGCGCTACGCTTGCTCCAAAATGGAAGTTCGTGAACATTTGCTGCAACCGCAGGGCGTGCAGTACGCTTAAGGAGCTGACAAGGCGCGGAGACGAACATGGATATTGACGAACGGCTGGAGCGGCTGACCCAGCGTCACGAAGCCCTTACGCAGACCGTTGAGTTGCTGACCAAGGACCTTTCCGATATGAAAGTCTTGGTCAATGACATTGCCGAAGGAACGGCCCGGCTGCTGCACGTGGCGGAGATTCACGAAAAGCGGATCGGCCGACTGGAGGACGAGAAATCATGATCGCGGGTGGCGCATACGTGTCGATGTTTTTTTATCGGCATGTATGCGGTCCCGGAGCGGGTAGCGCAGAGGTGGGCGCAATTTGCCCTCCTCTGCGGCTCTTTCTATAATCGCGCGCATGTCGCGACTTCGACGGCTGGTGGTCTCGGACCGCTGGTTCTTTGTCACGTGCCGGCTGCTTCCCCGGCGGCGGATTCTCACGCC
>JAKAWG010000075.1 GCA_021817045.1 Acidobacteriota bacterium | reverse complement strand
CGCTGGCGGGACGGTCGGGTGAGCGTGATAATCTGAGATGCCTGGCGCGCGGAGGAGAGGCGTGCCGAAAGGAGGCAAACCATGACCAGTCCCCGAGGCAGAATGCAGGGCACGGGTCTCGTCGTGTTGATTCTGGCGGCTGCCTGGGCGGCCGATGCAAAGCCGGTCGCGGCGGTTCAAAAGGCTGTGTCGCTCACCGTCTACAACTCCGGTATGGCCCTCGTCCGGGATACGCGCGAAGCCAGCCTTCCGCAAGGTGAAGTGCGGTTGCAATTTCCGGGAGTGGCAAGACAGATACAGTCTTCCACGGTACAAATTGTTTCGCTGAGTCCCGCCGCGGGGCTGAAGGTCCTTGAGCAGCGCTACGAATACAACCTCCTGACTCCCGAGTCACTCCTTCGTGGCTACGTCGGCAAGACCGTGACGATCGTCGACGAGCACAATCCCGATAAGCAGGTTTCGGCCAAGCTGATCGCGGCAAACCCCGCGCCCGTCTGGGAAATCGGCGGGAAAATTGTGACGGGGTTGAAAGCGGATCAGTATATGTTTCCGCGAGTGCCTTCTGCCTTGACCGCCAAGCCTGCTCTCGTGGCGCTGGTTGAGAGCCACCGCGCCGGCCCACAAGAGATTCAACTCTCCTATCTGACGAACGGCATCGGATGGAGCGCCGACTATGTCCTCACCGTGGCGCGGGATTGGCAAACGGGCAGCGTGAGCGGCTGGTTCACCATTGATAATCGCACCGGAACGGCGTTTCGCAATGCCGCGCTTCAGCTAGTCGCTGGCCAAGTAAGACAGGTGGGACCAGCTTACGGGATCGCAGGCGGCGTGCCCGGTCGCTTTGAAAGGACCGCACAGGTGGTGCGTGCGGCTATGCCGCTTATTATGCAGCAACCCTTCGCCGCCTATCACCTTTACACCGTCGAGCGCCCGGCAACTTTGGCCAACAACGAAACCACGCAAATCAGCCTGCTGACGGCCGGCGGCGTTCATCTCACGCGGACTTATGAAGTGCAAGGGCAAACCTACTATTTCCACAGCCCACTTGAGTCGGCGGAGCCGCTAAGGGATCCGGTTCAGATCCACCTTAAATTCGTGAACACCAAGCAGAATTCGCTGGGCGTGCCGTTGCCGGAAGGCGTGGTGCGCGTATACCGCAACGACGCTCAGGAACGGACCCAACTGATCGGCGAGGCTCGCATCGGCCACACGCCGGAAGGCGAGCGCTTGAATCTGACCATCGGCAACGCTTTCGACATCGTCGCGGAGCGAAAGCAGACCGATTACCGGCGGTCCGGACCGAATGCCGCTGAAATGGCGTTTGCGATCACCCTGCGCAATCATGGAGGAAAGCCTGTGCAGGTGATGGTCAACGAGCCGTTCGGAGGGGATTGGCAGATCACCGATTCCAATTTTCCATACCAAAAGACGGGCGCGTTTTCCGCACGCTTTACCGTTCCTGTGCCCGCGAAAGGAATAACGGTGTTGAAGTACCGGGTGCATGTGCAGTGGTGAGAAGCTGGGGGGAAATTGTCGGCACTTGTCATCCTGAGCGATAGCGAAGGATCACGGCATTTTGTTTTCAAGCAAATACAGGGATGCTTCGCTGCGCTCAGCATGACAGATTCGAATAATTCACACGTTCAGGGGATGCTGTTAGACCACCAGCATGCAGTCGCCATAACTGTAGAAGCGGTAGCGCTCCTCGATGGCGTGGCGATAAGCCCGAAGAGTAAAATCGCGCCCCGCAAAGGCGCAAACGAGCATCAGAAGGGTGGAGCGGGGCAGATGGAAATTGGTGAGGAGCGAGCGCACAACGCGGAATGGAAAGCCAGGCTTGATGAAGAGGTCGGTTTCGCCGCTTCCGGAAACGATTCTCCCGCCATGCTGCCCCGCAACGTGTTCGAGTGTCCGCGTACACGTGGTGCCGACGGCAACCACACGCCGGCTCCGGTCGAGGGCGGTGTTGATCGCCTCGGCCGATGCCGAAGGCACGTCGTACCATTCGGCCTCCATTCGGTGATCTTCAACGCGCTCAGCGCGGACGGGGCGGAACGTTCCCGGCCCAACGTGCAGCGTGATCTCGCAGGTTTCGAGGCACGCATCGCGCAAGGCGGCAAGCACGCGCTCGGAGAAGTGCAGCCCGGCAGTGGGCGCCGCGACTGCGCCGGGAACTTTGGCGTAAACCGTCTGATAATCGGCCCGATCGGCGGAGTCGTCAGCGCGGCGTATGTAGTGCGGCAGCGGCACGTGACCGAGCTTTTCAATTTGGTGGTCGACGCACCCTTCACGCGCCCGCAGTCGCACGCGGCGGGCACCGTATTCCCCGCGGCCAAGCACCTCCGCCTCAAGCTCGCCCCCGCCGAAAACCAGAATCTCACCCGTGCGCACTTTGCGGCCAGGATGAACGAGCCCCTGCCATGTATCTTCGGTCTCGCGGCGCGTCAGCAATAGTTCCACTTCTCCCGAAAGGTATTCGCGGGCGCGGGGATTGTTCCTGCCAATCGGCTGCGCGCGCACACCCTGGCGCGCGCCAAGCAGCCTCGCGGGAAAGACGCGCGTGTTGTTGAAAACCAGTAGATCTCCCGGCGAGAGGATGGCTGGCAGGTCACGAAAACAGCGGTCTTCGATGGTCTTGGAGGCGCGGTCCAGCAGCATCAAGCGGGACGCGTCGCGCTCCGCAAGCGGACGGGCTACGATCAACTCCTCCGGCAGTTCATAATCAAAATCGGAGAGGTGCATGACTCACGTCCGGATTCCTAGCCTGCCGTAGCCTCCCTTCCCTCGAAGATCAGGTCACGGCGGTCATTCCCGCGTAGGCGGGAATCCAGGCTTTTCCATGTCGGCCTGGACCCCGCATTCGCGGGGGTGACTACGGCATCGATTTTAAGCCGCACAGGGCGCAAGGTCCCAATGACGCCAGGCTGGCGGACCGCGCACCTACCTTCCCAACCCGCGCAACCAACCGGTTTCTTCGTTATTGTGCGGGCAACCGCTCGGACGAAGGCTGGAACCGCGCCTTGGGGTAGGCGAGATGGAGCGCCAGCAGGAGGATCGCAACCACAACGAATACAAACGCGCTGGCCTCGGGTCCCACGCGGCCGCCCGTGAGCCAAGCGGGACCGCGAAAGGTAGAATTCAAGAGGTGACCGTGGACAACAATGCCGCTATCGGGAACCGAATACACGAAGCTTTCAGAGTAATCCCAAGCCGCGTGAAACCCGACGGCAAACCATAGGCTGCCCGTGCGGCGCAAGCTGAAGCAGAAAAACAAGCCAATCAGGCCCGCGGCGAGCGCGCCCTTCCATTCCTCACCTGGATTCGCCAGGTGAACAGCTCCAAACAAAGCCGAAAGGCCAATGGCTGCCGGCCAGAAGCCTATACCCGTGCTCAGCGTATAGAGCGGGTAGCAGCGAAAGAGAAATTCCTCAAACCAACCGACAACAAGAAAGGCAAAAGCCCAGCCGGCCGCATAGTAAAGGAGCGTCTTCGCGCTATGAACCGCGAGCGTGCCGAAATAAAATCCTCCGCCCATCCGGATAAGCAGCAAGAGCAACGTCACCGATGCCCAGCCCCAAAGGGCTCCGAACCAGAACCGGGTCCGGAAGGCCTGCCGGAACGGCAAGCCGTAATCCCCGAACGACCGATGTTCGAGCATGGCGATTACGCCGACCGCTCCAAGCGCGGCAAGCAGGCCCGCGCCGTCGCCAGCCGCGAGGGCTCCCGGCCCGTATCCGTGCGGAGAACCGTGGACAAAATGGCGTGCTATTACGCCCACGATGGGCGAGGCAGCCGTGAGAATCGCAAGAAAGATGAGGAGGCGCCAGCCTGCACGCACTTCCGTGTCATTGCGGAACACGCGCGTCAGCAACGGGCGCCGCGATTGGTCAGGCTGCAGACCGGCACCGGAAGCGGCGGGTAACTTCGAATTTTCGGTTGGGCCGTTCAATTGGCTTCGGCGGGCCCGTGAATGATGCGGACCAGTTCAATGCGCGTCCTGCCGTTGTCGCTCTTCAGAGCAGCGATCTTCTCCTCGTCTCGCTGCTTGACCTCAAACACTGCCCTTCCGCTCGAATCCTTCCGGGTGAAGCGCGTTAGGCGATCGCCCAGCGCGGTTTGATAAAAGGACACTACCTTGCTGATGGGGTCCGAGGTTTCGTATGCTGCTGCCACTACCCCGAGCGTGTTACGGCCCGCAAGATCCATTCGCACTCGCCCGGAGTCGGCGCGCTTCACCCTCAGCGCTCCGGGGTATATCGGCAACCCTAGCGTTGTTTCGTCCACCGGGAGTCCCTGGTGGATATGCAAATCACCAACTGGCGTTTGAATCGAGACTTCTTTGCTACCGGAGCGGCTGCGCGCCGCGTGAATCGACACGCTGCGAGAAATCAGCCGCACACCAACCACCAACGCAAGAATCGCTCCGGCCACGAGCACCGCGACGATGGCAAGGGCGAGCCACAAGCCATGGTCAGGGGGAGGCGGCTGGCCCGGTTGCGGCGCACCCACAGGACGTGGTGAGCCCGTTGACATGCTTGACCTCGCTTACAGGCCTTTCGGTCTAGCTGGAAGGCACGGTGGCCGGGCGACTTGCAGCGGCCGACGACGCCTTCTCCTCTTGCTTTTCGGCGGGGATGATAAGCCAGGCGACTAGGTAACCGATCACTCCCCATCCTCCAAGCAGGGCCAACATTACCCAGGCCAGGCGGACCAGGGTGGCATCGACCCCGAAGTACTTGGCGAAACCGCCGCAGACCCCGCCGATCTTCTTATCATCTTGGGAAAGCATCAGCCTGGGTCTGGGGCCGGAGCTGGCTCCAGCCATGGAAGCGCCACAATGGCAGCAGAAATTGACTTTCCCGGCCTGTTCCCTTCCACACTGAGGGCAGAACATGGCAAACCTCCGCCCGGCACAGAATTTGACTTCACTGTTATGATACGCTTGCACTTGAGAAAAGTTCCAGCTTGAGCGTCGAGCGTCACACCCCTTGTTCGAATGCGAGCCTTGGGGTTAGGATGCTCAGCGAGCGCATTGCCGGCTGGCGGTTTGCAGGGGGAGATTGCATGCCGGAGAGCTACCATTTCGGGTCTCTAGGACTTTCGCGGCTGAGCTGGCGAGTCCCGGGAACACTGCGGGTATTCGCTCCGGGCACTTCACTTCGGCGCCGGGTCGTATACAGCCTGGCGATTGTCCGGCTGATCCTGTTCCCTGTCATCGTCCTCCTTGGATTTTACCTCTATGAAATGAGCCGTATTGTAGACCAGATCGTCCGGATCGATGCGCAAGTGGCGACACTTGCGGAGAGCGTTTCTATTCAGATGCTGAACGCCCGGCGCATGGAATTCGATTACCTCCTTTTCCACGACCCGCAGGATTACGAGGGCAGTCGTCGGGCGCTCGCTCAAATGCAGGAGACGCTCGGGCGCTGTGCAGAGCTCAGACCGGAAGACCTCGTAGCGATCAGCGAGATTCAGTCCCAGATCGCGTCCTATCGCAGCCAGTTTAAGGCCGTTGCTCAGCAGACCGGTTCCGGACACAAGAGTGCCAACGCCCGCTTCCAGGAAGCCGTCCGCGCCTACGAACGGAAACTCGACAGCCTCATCCAGCGCTCATCACACGAGAGCCGCCGGCAACTCCTGGCTGACCTGCGCAACCAAAGCGGCTCTTTTGACAGCCAGACCACAGCGCTGCTTGCCTCCGAGAACCCGTCGCTCCGCAAGTCCACCCAGTCCTTGCAAGCATCAAGCGCACGCATTCTGAGGCTTTCCGCTGCCCTTGAAACGTCGAGTTGGAACCGCGTCCGTCAGGATCACCACAAAGCCCGCAGGCTCATGCACCGTGCCGAATGGGTGCTTTCGATCGTCTCGGCGGCGGCCATCATTCTCAGCGTGCTCGTCAGCTATATTCTGCCGCGCCAGGTCGTGAAGCCGCTGATCAACCTCAAGGAAGCTGTGGACCGGGCGGCAGGAGGAAACTACGAAATTGAATTTGACGTGAAGGGCTCAGGGGAGGTGGCTCAGCTCGCACACAGCGTCCGCGACCTTATCCACCATGTCAGCGAGAAGAAAGAGTCCAGCGTAAAATAACCGTCCACGCGGAGTTGCAGCACACGATCACCATCAATGAGGAGGCTCAGAGCCATGAAGGGAAAATCTGAAGTTCTTGAATCGCTCGCTGAGATGCTTAAGGAAGAGCTCGGCGCCATTAGCCAATACTTTGTCCACTCGGAAATGTGCGAAAACTGGGGCTACAAGAAACTCAGCGAGTCGATCAAAAAGCAGTCCGTCGGTGAGATGAAACACGCCGAGAAATTGATCGAGCGCATCCTGTTTCTGGAAGGAACGCCGAATATGGCGGACTTGCCGCGCATAAATATCGGCAAGAACGTGAAGCAGCAACTCGAAAACGACCTGGCGCTCGAGAACGGTGCTGTCATCGCTTATAACCGGGTCGTGGCCCGCTGCGAAAAGGCCGGCGATTACGCTTCGGCTGAGCTGCTCAAAGAGTTGCTGAACGATGAGGAAGACCACGTCGACTTTCTCGAGTCGCAGCTCAGCGTCATCAAAGACGTGGGTTTGGAAAATTATCTTCTGGGACAAATGGGAGAGGAGGAGGAGGGGGGGAAGTAGCGCGGACCTGTGTTTTTAAGGTCCGGGGCTTGCTCGCGGATTCACGAACAAAAGCGACCGATCCAATGCCTAAAAGCCCCCGAATTGAAATTGAGTATTGCACGCAGTGCCGGTGGTTACTGCGGGCTGCCTGGATGGCGCAGGAACTGTTGACGACCTTTCAGCAAGAAATCGGAGAGCTGGCACTCATCCCCGGCACGGGAGGCGCGTTCGAAGTGCGCGCCGGTGATGAGCTCATCTGGTCACGCCTGAGGCGGGGCCGGTTTCCGGACATCAAAGAGCTCAAACAGCTCGTGCGGGACCGCATCGCGCCAGAAAAGGATCTGGGCCATTCCGAGCGCCCGGTGACGTGATTCGGCAATTGACGACCTCCCCACACGAAGACACAAAGCCACCAAAACCAAAAGACACCAAGGAAATACCCTTCTGGCGATTCGAAAGAGCGTTTACCGGATGATCTTGATAAGCCGGTTTCCTTGTGTCCCAGTGCCTTTGTGGTGAGATTGACGGGTTAAGGCGCTCAACCTTTGATCACCCCAATAGGTTTCAGTCGCGCGACGCGGCGAGAGAGGCCGGCCTCATGAACGACGTTGACAACCGCGTCCACGTCCTTGTACGCCTCGGGAATCTCCTCGCTGATCCCGTTTCGCGTTTCCGCGCGCACGAAGATTCCCTTCTCTTCCAACCGCTCGCGAGCGTCGCGGGCAAAGGCGGACTTCTTCGCTGCGGTGCGGCTCATCGAGCGGCCCGCACCGTGGCAGGTGGTGCCGAAGGTTTCCTGCATGGCCGCCTCGGTGCCGGTGAGCACGTATGATGCCGTGCCCATGGAACCAGGTATCAGGACAGGCTGTCCCGTCGCTTGATACGGCTCCGGAAGTTCGGGCCGGAAGGGAGAAAATGCCCGGGTCGCTCCCTTCCGGTGCACCATGAGCTCGCGCTCGCGGCCGTTGACGGTGTGGCGCTCAAGTTTAGCGATGTTGTGGCAAACGTCGTAGACCAGCCGCAGCCGCGCGGACTCGCCAAACACACGCGCAAAGGCTCGTCGCGTGAAGTGGCTTATTCCCTGGCGGTTTGCCCAAGCGAAGTTGGCCGATGCACGCATGGCCGCCAGATACGCGCGGCCCTCGGGCGATTCTACCGGAACGCAGGCCAATTGGCGGTCGGGCAAGTTGGTACGATAGCGGCTGCTGCTTTCATCCATCTCGCGCAGAAAGTCTGTACACACCTGATGACCGAGACCGCGCGAGCCGCAATGGATCAAAATAACAATCTGGTTAAGACTCAATCCCATCGGCTCGGCTCGCGACGGGTCAAAAATCTTTTCGACGAATTGCACTTCCAAAAAGTGATTGCCGGAACCGAGGGTACCGAGCTGCGGCAGGCCCCGGTGCTTGGCACGGTCGCTGACTGTGGCAGGATCGGCCCCGGAGATGGTGCCGCTTTCCTCACAACGATCTAAATCGGCCACCTCGCCATAGCCGTGCTCGATCATGAAGGCGGATCCGTCCTTCAGCACCTGATCCAACTCCTGGTAGGAAACGGTAATTGCGCCCGTTCTGCCCGCTCCACAAGGCACATCCCGAAACAACTGGTTTACCAGTTCCCGAAGGCGCGGCCGCACTTCGTCGACGCCGAGCGAACTGGCAAGCAGGCGGACTCCGCAGTTAATGTCAAAACCCACGCCGCCCGGCGAGACCACGCCACCCTCGGCCGGATCCGTGGCCGCTACCCCGCCGATTGGGAAACCATAGCCCTGATGGATGTCCGGCATGGCAAGCGACGGACCCGTGATGCCGGGAAGCATGGCTACGTTCGCGGCTTGCTCGAGCGAGAGGTCACCAGCCAAGTCCCGCAGCATCGGCTCGCTGATGTAAATCAGCGCGTCGGTCAGCATGCCCGGCCGTGCGCTACGCGGAATGCGCCACCGGTAATCGTCAACCTTTTGCAGACTTCCAGGCAAGACTGGCATAAGGGGGAGCTGAACCAACACTATTATAACAAGCGAGCAGGTAATACACCGTCCGGGTTTTTATTGACAGTCGGGCTCCCAATGCTATAATCAAATGGCTGGGTTGGCGCAGGCTCAAGAGTCTGGGGAAGCGTCCGATAAGGTCAACTGTCCGATTTCGCTTGCGGGCCCAGCGCAAAGGGTGATCTCACCGCGCTTGCTTCTTGTACTGTACCCACCACCGAGGAACCGTGGAAGCCGAGACATGTAAGAGAGAGCTTGTCATCCAGATTCCCCCTGAGATCGTGCGGAGAGAATCAGAGAACTTGGCGCACCGCTACGCGCGCACCGTCCGCGTACCGGGCTTTCGGCCGGGGCGCGCTCCTCAGGACTTGATTCTGCGCCGGTTTCGCGGGGCGATCCGTGAAGAAGTGGCGCAAACGCTGCTGCCCAAATTTTTTCAGGACGCCATCAAAGAGCAGCAGCTTTCTGTTGTCGGTGATCCCCGTTTCGAAGATTTGAAGCTCGAGGATGATCAGCCGCTTACCTGCCGGGCCACGTTTGAGATCTATCCGTCCATCGACGTCGGCGACTACAAAGGTATGGAGGTCACCGAAGAGACTCCACAGGTCACGGACGAAGAAGTCAACAAGGTGCTCGAACAAATGCAGGAGAAGGCGGCCACGTTTGAAGTGGTTGAAGACCGTCCGGCCGCCGACGGCGACACCCTCACTGTCCGATACGAGGGCTGGAGCCTGAAACCTCCGCGCGTCCGCATCATCGATAGCAGAGAAGGAATTGTGCGCCTCGGCGAAGAAGGGACGGTCGCCGGCTTCAGGGAAAACCTCACTGGCGTGCACGCTGGCGAAGTGCGCGAATTCGATGTCGAGTACCGTAACGACTTCCCTGATCCAAAGCTAGCCGGAAAAACGATTCACTTCGTCGTTGAAGTACAAGCGGTCAAGCGCAAAGTCGTTCCTGAGCTTGACGACGATCTGGCGAAGACGGTCAGCGGTGCGGCAACCTTCGACGAGCTGAAAAACGAGGTGCGAAAGAACCTCGAAGAAAGCCACCGGCACGAAGCGGAGGTCGCTGCCAAGCGCAAATTGGTGGACGCGCTAATCGACCGCGTTAAGTTCCCCGTGCCGGAGGCGTTGCGGGAGGATCGCCTTGACGAGAAGCTGCGGAGCTTGGCCATCCAACTTGTCGACCAAGGCATCGACCTGGAGCGCGCTGAAATGAACTGGCCCAAATTGCGGACGGACATGAGGCCTGAAGTAGAGAGAGAAGTCCGTGGCATGCTGATTCTGCAGAAGATTGCGGACGCAGAAGGCCTGGAGGTAACCGAGGAGGAGATTGACGAGGCGGTCTGCGAACTCGCCGCTGGATCCAATGAGACGCCGGCCGCCCTGAAAACCCGCTTGACACAACAGGGCCGGCTCGCTAGACTGCAATCTAGCCGCCGCAACCAGAAGGCTCTTGACTTTTTATATCGCAACGCAAAAGTTGTACACCAGCCGGGCCCGGTGTGATCCCTCGCTTCAGCAGATGCCAAGAACTCGCATGGACAACAGATATTCCACCATGACCCTGATCCCCATGGTCGTGGAGCAGACCAACCGTGGGGAACGCGCTTATGATATTTACTCGCGCCTTCTGCGCGATAACATCATTTTCATCGGCACGCCAATTGACGACAACGTGGCGAACCTGGTCACTGCCCAACTGCTCTTTCTCGACGCTGAAGATCCGGAAAAAGACGTGCAGTTGTACATCAATTCTCCCGGCGGATCGGTGACCGCGGGCATGGCCATTTACGACACAATGCAGTTTATTCGTGCCGACGTAGCGACGATCTGCATTGGCTGCGCCGCAAGTGTTGCCGCGCTTCTGCTCGCGGCCGGAGCGCCAAGCAAGCGCTTCGCCCTGCCCAATTCGCGCATCCTCATTCATCAGCCGAGCATGGGCGGACTTTCCGGGCAGGCCACGGACATCGATATTCACGCCCGGGAAATCCTTCGGGTGAGAGCAAACATCAATCAGATTATGGCTAAGCATACCGGCCAAAGCCTGGAAAAGATCGAGCGCGACGTGGAGCGCGACTTCTGGATGAACGCACAGCAGGCGCGAGAATACGGCATGGTGGACGAAATCATTTCCAAGCACAAATGAGAGGCAACCTGTGAGACGCTCGGAAACTGACGAAGTGCTGCGTTGCTCGTTCTGCCACAAGGGCCAGGATGCGGTGCGCAAGCTCATCTCCTCCCCGGACGACCGCTTTCGGGCGTACATCTGCGACGAGTGTGTCATCGCTTGCAACAGCATCCTCGAAAGGGATGCGGCGGAACGCCACGCTTTGCCCCAGGGCAAACTCCCGAAGCCGGTGGAAGTGAATGCTTTCCTCGAACAATACGTGGTCGGGCAGGAAAAGACGAAAAAGAGGCTCTCCGTAGCAGTTTACAACCATTACAAGCGCATTCTGCTTTCGCGCGGACGGAACGACGTTGAGCTTTCAAAGTCCAACATCCTGCTCATTGGCCCGACGGGAACGGGCAAGACGCTCCTCGCGCAGACCCTTGCACGGCTCCTCGACGTTCCGTTCGCGTTGGTCGATGCGACGACGCTTACCGAGGCCGGCTACGTAGGCGAAGACGTGGAAAACATTATTCTCAAGCTTCTGCAGAACGCAAATAACGATGTGGCGGCCGCGCAGCAGGGTATTATCTACATCGACGAAATCGACAAGATCGCCAAAAAGGACGAAAACCCTTCGATCACCCGCGACGTTTCCGGAGAGGGCGTTCAGCAGGCGCTGTTGAAGATCCTGGAAGGTACCGTCGCCAATGTTCCTCCGCAAGGTGGGCGCAAGCATCCACACCAGGAATTCACCGCGGTTGACACGACCAACATCCTCTTCATTTGCGGCGGCGCTTTCGTCGGACTCGAACGCGTTATCGAGCGGCGGATTGGCCGGAAGACGCTCGGCTTCCACACCGATTCGAAAACCACGCTGACCCCGCTCGCTCACCGAAATATTGCAACTCTTGACCAGATTCAGCCGATAGACCTTATCAGGTACGGGATGATTCCCGAGTTCGTGGGCCGCCTGCCGGTGATCGGCGTCCTTACCGACCTCGACGAAACAGCCCTGGTTGAGATTCTGACGCGCCCGAAAAACGCTCTGACGAAGCAGTACCAGAGGCTGTTCGAATTCGAAAACGTCAAGCTGCGGTTTACGGAGGATGCGCTGCGCACCGTGGCCCGGCAGGCGCTCGAACGAAAGCTTGGGGCAAGAGGCTTGCGGATGATCCTCGAAGACCTCATGATGGAATTGATGTACCATTTGCCCAGCCAGCGAAAGGCGCGCGAGTTCGTGATTACTGGCGAGATGGTGACCAATCGCACCATAGACTTTGAGTCCTTAACCCTGGAGAAGGCAGGCTGATGAATTCTTCCATTCTTTCCGGACGAGAAAAAAACGAGGCTCGGACGCTGCCGATGATGCCGATCCGGGATGTCGTGATCTTTCCCTATATGATGACCCCTTTTGTCGTGGGACGGGACAGCTCGATCAGCGCGCTTGAAGAGGCTCTCGCTGGCGACAAGAAGATTTTCCTCGCTACCCAGCACGACGCGTCTGTGGATGACCCGAAGCCCAGCGAGATCTATCAGGTGGGCACGATCTCCAACATCGTCCAGAGTCTGAAGCTACCGGACGGCAACATCAGGGTACTAGTGGAAGGCGTCGAACGTGGAAAGATCCTGAAGATTGTCAACGACGAGGGTTACTTCCGGGTGACGGTCAAGACCGGCACCTCCCGCGCGGTTACTACGCCCAGCGTCGAGCAACTCGTGCAGCGCATCATTTCGCTGTTCGAACAATACGTCAAGCTTTCGCAGAGCCTCAATTACGAGACGATGATCGCGGCGGTAAAGGTCGATGAGATCGGCAAGTTCACCGACACGGTTGCTGCCAACCTGAATATCTCCGTCGAAGAGAAACAGGAGTTGCTCGAGATCTTCGACCCGGTCGACCGCCTCACCCGGCTTGCCGACATCCTGGACGTTGAAATCGAAAAACTGAATGTGGATCGAAGTATCCAGGGGCGTGTGAAGCGGCAGATGGAACGGGCGCAGCGCGAATATTACCTGAACGAAAAGATCAAGGCGATCCAGAAAGAGCTCGGGCGCAACGAAAAGAGTGAAATCGACGAGCTGAAGAAGAAAATAGAATCGGCCGGCATGACTAAGGACGCCAACGATAAGGCAACAACCGAGCTGAAGCGCCTTGAGATGATGCCGCCGATGTCGGCCGAGTCGACGGTCTCCCGCAACTATCTGGATTGGCTCCTTGCCGTTCCCTGGAAGAAGAAGTCCAAGGAAATCCGTGACATTCGCCGCGCCGAAAAGATTCTGGAAGAAGATCATTACGGGCTCGAAAAGATTAAGGAACGGATTCTCGAGTTTCTTGCCGTGCGGCAGCTCGTGAAGACTCCCAAGGGCTCGATTTTGTGCTTTGTGGGACCTCCCGGCGTGGGCAAGACGTCGCTCGGGCGATCCATCGCCCGCGCCACCGGGCGAAAATTTGTGCGCCTTTCGCTGGGCGGCGTTCGGGACGAAGCGGAAGTCCGCGGCCACCGCCGCACCTATATCGGAGCCCTGCCCGGCCAGATCATCCAGATGATGAAGAAAGC
The DNA here is from genome assembly GCA_021817045.1 of Acidobacteriota bacterium. Taxonomy (GTDB): domain Bacteria; phylum Acidobacteriota; class Terriglobia; order UBA7540; family UBA7540; genus RH2-MAG17b. Next base: position 10,245 of record JAKAWG010000075.1, on the reverse strand, counting down.
GGCAGTGGTGAATCCCGTCTTCCTCCTCGACGAGGTCGATAAGATGAGCATGGACTTCCGTGGCGATCCGTCCGCTGCCCTGCTCGAAGTATTGGACCCGGAACAGAACACAACCTTCATGGATCACTACCTCGATGTGGAATACGACCTCTCGAAGGTTTTCTTCATTACCACGGCAAACGTGATCCACACGATCCCGCAGCCGCTCCAGGACCGCATGGAGATCCTCCGGCTTTCGGGCTATACGGAGCCCGAGAAGCTCGAAATCGCCAAGCGCTTTCTTATCCGTAAGCAGCGTGAAGCCACTGGCCTGAAAGAATCGAACCTCACGCTCACGGACGAGGCCGTAATCGAGATCATCCGCAGTTACACTCGTGAAGCGGGTGTGCGGAACCTCGAGCGCGAGATCGCGAACATCTGCCGCAAGGTAGCCCGCAAAGTGGTGCAACAGGACAAAGCGCTCTGCGTGACCGTCGGCAAGGACGACCTCAAGGATTATCTCGGCGTCGTCAAATACCGGGATGCCAAGTCCGAGGAAAAGAGCGAGGTTGGTTTGGCCACCGGCCTTGCTTGGACGGAAGTGGGCGGACAGATTCTGCACATCGAGGCCACCACGATGGCGGGCAAGGGCAAGCTCATCCTGACCGGCAAGCTTGGCGATGTGATGCAGGAGTCCGGGCAGGCGGCGATGAGTTATGTCCGCTCGCGAGCCGCGCGCTTTGGTCTCGACCCGGATTTTTACCGTCGCATCGACATTCACATCCACTTGCCCGAAGGGGCGATTCCCAAGGACGGCCCTTCCGCCGGCATCACACTCGCGTCGGCTGTGGTGAGCGCGCTCGCGAAAATTCCGGTGCGACGCGATCTGGCCATGACCGGCGAAATCACGCTGCGCGGCAAAGTGCTTCCGATCGGTGGCGTGAAAGAGAAACTGATGGCCGCCCACCGCGCCGGCTGCCGCACCGTCATCCTGCCGCGCGACAATGAAAAAGATCTCTCGGAAGTTCCGGAATCCATACAGCAGGAAATAGCCATCCGGTTTGTAGACTCGATGGATGAGGTACTGGACCTCGCTCTTGAGCGTGCCGTTGAAGGGCACCAGGCGCTGCCTCCGGAGGCCGCCACTCCCTCGCCCGGCTTGGGTCCCTCCTCTCACGAGGGTGACCGTGAACCTCTGGCTAATTGAGTGCGAGCCCAGACCAGACGCGCCGCAATAGGATTCAAACGCAGTCCGGAGGTAGAACCTCCGCAAGACGCACCGCATCGAAGGTGAAGGAGCCGTATTTCGGGTAAGCCAAGCTCCCGATAAAATTTGATCATCCACGGATTTCATACTCCGCTATCCCAATCATCGTGTAGAGGCCCGGCCGGGCTCTCATCCTGTCGTCGAAACTCTTCATGCTGCGGGCCAATCCCTCGTTGAGAGACGAATCGCGGGCCCAAGGTTCGGCCAGACGGAAGAACCCTTCGTAAGCCCGGGCAGCCGGGCGCGAAGACTATTGCACTTGAGAGAAGAAACTATGCCTGCAAAAAAACAAGAGGAAGTTCAGGAAGAGAGAATCCAGGAGCTTAAGGAAGGCGAGGTGCTGGACATCGCCAAGCTGAAGGAGATGAACATCACCACGCTCACCCAGGTGGCCAAAGATCTGGGAGTAGTGGGCGCCAGCGCCATGCGCAAGCAGGAGTTGATCTTCAAGATCCTCCAGGCCCAGACGGAAAAGAGCGGCCTCATCTTTTCCGAGGGTGTGCTCGAGTGCCTGCCGGACGGCTTCGGCTTCCTGCGCGCGCCGGATTATAACTACCTGCCCGGACCCGACGACATCTATGTCTCGCCTTCCCAAATCCGCAAGTTCGACTTGCGCACCGGCGACACTATTTCCGGACAAATTCGCCCGCCCAAGGAGGGAGAACGATACTTCGCCCTGATCAAGGTCGAGGCGATCAATTTCGAGCCGCCGGACGAGGCGCGCAACAAAATCTTTTTCGATAACCTCACGCCGCTTTACCCGATGGAGCGGATCCGCCTGGAAACGGTCAAGGATAACATCTCAGCCCGCGTGCTCGACCTGCTTACGCCGATCGGTAAGGGCCAGCGCGGTCTCATCGTCGCGCCCCCGCGCACCGGCAAGACCATGTTGTTGCAGACGATCGCCAACTCCGTCACCAACAACCATCCCGAGATCACGTTGATCGTGCTACTGATCGACGAGCGTCCCGAAGAAGTGACGGACATGCAGCGGACCGTGAAGGGGGAAGTTATCAGCTCAACCTTCGACGAGCCGGCCGCGCGCCACGTGCAGGTGGCGGAGATGGTGATTGAAAAGGCGAAGCGGCTGGTCGAGCATAAGCGCGACGTGGTCATTTTGCTCGACTCGATCACGCGTCTGGCGCGCGCTTATAACACCGTCGTTCCGCCGTCGGGCAAGGTGCTCTCAGGGGGCGTGGACTCGAACGCGTTGCAACGGCCCAAGCGTTTCTTCGGCGCCGCCCGCAACGTGGAGGAGGGCGGCAGCCTGACCATCATCGCCACCGCACTGATCGACACCGGAAGCCGCATGGACGACGTGATTTTTGAGGAGTTCAAAGGCACCGGCAATATGGAAGTCAACCTGGACCGCAAGCTCGTCGATAAACGCGTCTTCCCGGCCATTGACATCAACCGCTCCGGCACCCGCAAAGAGGAACTGCTCGTGCCTCGAGACGAACTGAACCGCATCTGGGTGCTGCGCAAGGTGCTGAACCCGCTCTCGCCTGTCGAAACCATGGAGCTGATTATCGACAAGCTCCAAAAGACACAAAACAACGCCCAGTTCCTCGCTTCAATGAGCAACGGCAGCCGGTAACGGCTGGCGCCGGATTTCCTCCGCACAACCCTTTGTCCATGAAACGCGAAAAGTCGGCAGACTTTCGCGGAAGCGTGTCGAGTGTTTATTCAACGCGGATGGCGCGCGCGGCGCGCACGGCGGGAACAGACTGGATTTCCTTCAAAACAGCAGGGGGAATCGATTGATCGACGCCGATAATGCCGAGCGCCTCGTGAGACTTGGGATTACGGCCCAACGTGAAGTTGGCGATGTTGATGCCCCGGTCGCCGAGCACCGTCCCCACACGGCCGATAACGCCGGGTACGTCGTCGTTGCGGATGACCAGCAGCACCCCCCGCAGTGGCGACTCAATGTCGATGTCGTCAATTCCGAGGATGCGCAGCGTATTGCGCGGCCCCACCATACCCAGTACAGACGTTGAGCCGGATTCTGTCTTTAGCGCAATACCCAAAGAGTTCGAGAACGCGGCGCGATGGGCGCTGCGCAGTTCCACCACTTCCACCCCGCGTGATTGCGCCAGCGCCCCGGCGTTCACCAGGTTCGCCTGTAGCTCCTCAGAGACGATGTGGTTCAGAATGCCCTTCAACACGGCATTTTTCACAAGATGCGTGTTCAGGTCCGCAAGACCACCGTCATAGCTGATCTTCACTTCGTTGATGGCACCACCGGCAAGCTGAGCCAGAAAGGATCCAAGTTTTTCGCCCAGTTGGATATACGGATCGAGCTTCTTGTACTCCTCGGTGGAAATCGCCGGCAGGTTGACCGCGTTGCGCGCCGTGCCGTGCAGTAAGTAATCACGGACCTGCTCCGCGATCCGAATGCCTACGATTTCCTGAGCCTCCTCGGTGGATCCGGCAATGTGGGGCGTGGCGATGACGTTCGCGTGCGCAACCAGCCGCGTATCGACCGGAGGCTCTTTTTCGAGCACGTCGAGAGCCGCGCCGGCCACGTGCCCGCTTTCGAGCGCCTGCAAAAGGTCGGCTTCCGAGATCAGCTCACCTCGGGCGCAGTTGATGATGCGGATTCCCGGCTTCGTCATGGCGAGCGTGCGGGCGTTCAGCAGGTGCTGGGTTTCAGGCGTTGCAGAGCAGTGCAGGCTGAGGAAGTCGCTGTTCTTCAAGACTTCTTCGAGGCTGAGCAGCTTCACGTTCTGGTGGGCGGCGACGTGCGGCGAGACGAAAGGATCGTGAGCGATGACCTTCATCTGGTACGCCTGCGCGATCCGCGCCACCTCCACGCCAATCATGCCAAACCCGACCAGGCCCAGCGTCTTTCCCCGCAGCTCAATCCCCATGAATTTCTTCTTTTCCCATTTACCCTGCTTCATGGAGGCGTCTGCCTCCGGGATGCGGCGGGCGAGCGCCAGCATAAAGCCGAAGGTTTGCTCGGCCACGCTCGTGGCATTGCCGCCTGGCGTGTTCATCACCACCACGCCCTTTTGCGTGGCGGCGTTCAAATCGACGTTGTCCACGCCCACGCCGGCCCGCCCCACGGCCTTCAGCTTTCGGGCTCGCGCCAGCAAGTCCGCGGTGACCTTCGTCGCGCTGCGCACCACGAGCGCGTCGGCATCCGCAATCTCTGCCGCCACGCCGTCTTTCTTTCCGGCCAAATAGACGACGCTAAATGACTTTTCCGATTTCAGCACCTGGAGAGCGCTGTCCGATACACTGTCTGAAACAAGAATTTTCATGCGTTATTCCCCCGCTGTAGAGGCGCTCTATGAGCGCCGGCTTTTCCACGAACAACGGCTGTCCGGGTCAGCTAACCCTCCGCACGTCATTCTGAGCCCCGATGCGGTTCATCGGGGCGAAGAATCTGCTTTCGGCTGCATCCACGGCGTTCAGCGTTCATCCCTGTTTCCGCTCGAATTCCCGCATGAACGAAACGAGAGCCTGAACGCCCGCCAAGGGCATCCCATTGTAAATCGAAGCGCGAATTCCGCCGACGTCGCGATAACCCTTCAAGGCATAAAGGCCTTCCTTGCCGGCTTCTTTGAGGAACGCTTCGAGCGCCTGCGGCGTCGGCAGGTCGAAGGTGACGTTCATCATCGAGCGGTGCGCCTTGTCGGCCAGCGGCTTGTAAAAAGCCGAGCTATCCAAACAATCGTAGAGCAGTTTAGCTTTCTCGTTGTTGCGCCGTTCCATCTCGCGCACTCCGCCAAGGTTCTTGATCCACCGCATCACCTCGCGGGCAAAATAGATATTGAACGTGCTCGGCGTATTCGTGAGGGATTGTCCTTTGTCCACCGCCGCGTAGTTGAGCAGCGGCGGCGTTTGCGGAAGCGCGTTCCCGAACAGGTCTTTGCGGACCACGACAATGGCGGTCCCGGCCGGACCTAGATTCTTCTGGAAGCTCGCGTAGACCACCCCGAACCGCGCATAATCCATCACGCGGGAGAGTATCTCGGACGTTGCGTCGCCGACCAGGGGCACGTCGCCGGCGTCAGGGAACGTGTTCCATCGCGTCCCGTACGCCGTGTTGTTGGTCGTGATGTGAAGGTAAGACGTGTCCTTTGACACCCGGCCTGGGTCGAGATCGGGAATGCGCGCGAACTTCACGTTCCTGCTGCTAGCAATCGTTTCGATCGTGCCGTAAGCGCCGGCATCCTTAATCGCGGTGGCCGAGAACACACCCGTTTCGACATAAGCTGCTTTGCTTGCGGGCTTCCGGCCAATCAAATTCATCGGAACCGCCGAGAACTGCATCCGCGCGCCCCCGTGGACGAAAAGAACGGAGTAGTTTTCCGGCAGCGAAACCAGCTCGCGGAAAAGGGCGCTCGCCTCTTCGACCACGCTGACAAAGTCCTTGGATCGATGGCTGATCTCGACGATGGAGACGCCGAGTCCGCCATAGTTAAAAAACTCTTGCTGCGCTCGCGTCATGACTTCGAGAGGGAGCATGGCCGGGCCGGGGCCGAAGTTGATCACCCGACCGCCCGCTCGCAGAGATTGCTGATCCGCTTCTGGTTTTGGTGTCGCCATGAAAAAAGGTCCTTGCAAGAATTGGATTTGCTTTGAGGTGAACTGTCGCAGCGCCATCCATGCGGTCAATATTGGCGCGAACGCATCAAACCGTAACAAATAGTTTAGGCGACAGCGCCGGGTTTTGTCAAAAACTCCGCGCCCCGATCTGCCGTGTTAAACTCAGTAGCGCCGAGCCTTACCTCGGCACCCGCCGGCCTGAAGGCCGGCGCTACTTTTTTTCGTGGGGACCTCTTTTGTTTGCTGACATTCAGGAAGGCGTTCGTCAAAAATTCCGCCAGGCGATTCACGACCTGTTTAGCTTACAGGTCGATGCTCCCACGCTTGGCTTCCCGCCGTCTCCGGAGATGGGAGAGATTTCCATCACTTCCTGCTTTGACCTCGCCAAACAACTTCGCCAGCCGCCTCGCAAAATCGCCGGGCAGGTGGTGGATCGTCTGCTGCCGCTTGCGGGGGTGGAACGCGCCACTATCGCCGGCCCCGGATACATCAATTTACACCTCGACCGAGCCGCCGTCGCCGCCGATGTTTTCCTCCGCCGCTCCAGCCGTCGACAACCGCGCCCGCTCGATGCCGTGAAGGTTCTGGTCGAGCACACCAGCATCAATCCCAACAAGGCCGCCCACATCGGCCACTTGCGTAATGCCGTGCTTGGCGACACGCTGGCTCGCCTGCTTCGCTTTCGCGGCTGGCCGGTGGAAGTGCAAAACTACATCGACAACACAGGAGTTCAGGTAGCCGACGTCGTTGTCGGCTTCATGGCTCTTGAAAAGAAAACAGTCCAGGACCTGCGCCACTTGATTGCGGATCAGTCCGGCGAGCGTTTTGACTATGTCTGCTGGGACCTTTACGCCCGCGTTTCCCAGCATTATGGCGATCACCCCGAGGAGGCGGCCCTCCGCTTGGCAACTCTCAAAGCCCTCGAAGACGGTGAGGGAGAAGCCGCGGAAATGGCCACGCTCATTTCGACCACCATCACCCGGTCGCACATCGCCACCGCCGAGCGTCTGAATGTCCGCTACGATCTGCTTGTCCAGGAGAGCGAAATTCTCCGCCTCGAGTTCTGGAAATCCGCGTTTGAGCTGATGAAGAAAAGCCAAGCGATTCGCCTCGAGGACAGCGGCAAAAACAGCGGTTGCTGGGTGATGGACTTGCAAGAACAGGTCCCCGATGCTGACGAGGGCGCAAACGGAGAAGACGTCAAGGTGATCGTCCGATCGAACGGAACCGTGACCTACGTTGGCAAGGACATCGCCTATCACCTTTGGAAGTTTGCTTTGCTCGGCAAAGACTTCGGCTACGAGCGCTTCCATCGTTACCCGGACGGCGCGGAGCTTTGGCGGACGGCAGTCCACGGCGAGCCGAATGCGCCCGCGTTCGGCCACGGCGGGCACGCTTACGCCGTCATCGACACCCGCCAATCCTATTTGCAGGACGTCGTTCGCCGCGCCTTCCTCGCGCTCGGTTACGCCGAGCAGGCCGCAAACCTTCGCCACTTCGCCTACGAGGTAGTCGGCCTGTCGCCTCGCTGCGCCAAAGACTTAGGCGTCGGGCTCGGCGAAGAAGACCGGAGCTACGTGGAGGTCTCGGGCCGGAAAGGTGTGGGCATCAAGGCCGATGATCTCATCGATACACTCTTTGTGCGCGCGCTCGAAGAGGTTCGCTCCCGCGACACCGTCTCCGGCGAAGAAGAGCAAGTAGCCTGCGCGCGCCAGATCGCCGTAGGCGCGCTGCGCTATTTCCTGCTCAAGTATACGCGCCGCACTCTGATCGCCTTTGACTTCAAAGACGCCCTGGCCTTCGAGGGCGAGACCGGACCCTACCTGCAATATAGCGTCGTGCGCGCGCGCAACATCTTTCGAAAATTTCGCGAAGCTCATCCCGGCTACATTTCCGCCGCGCTCCCTGAAGCCGACTTGCATCAGTACCTTGCCGCTGGCCATGGGCAGCCCTTCTGGGATTTGGTCCTTCTTGCCTCCCAGCTTGAGATGGCCGTGGAGCAGGCAATTTCAACCGAGGAGCCTGCGGCGCTGGCCAAGTATTGCTTCCGGCTGGCTCAAGCGTTTAATAATTTCTACCACCACCATCGGATTCTTCAAGAGCCCGATCCGGCGAGGCAGAATTTCCTTCTCTTCTTAACCCACACCGTTGCCGAAACGCTCACCCAGGCCCTTGACCTTCTCGGCATTCAGGTTCCCGATCGCATGTAGTTTCCCTTCGAAAAAAACTGTCTCGTTTGTCTCATCCGTCTCCACTGTCTCATTCAAACCGGCCAACATAGAACCGGGTAGCGCAAACCCCGATGAACTGCATCGGGGTCTGCGGCTTGTTCACGCCAAGCAACAAAAAGCCGCGGACCGGGAACAAAGGTGCCCGCTACCAGCTCTCATGGCGAAGCGCAAATACACGGTTTCGGAGAAGGTTTTAGCGGCCAGCCGGCGCAACCTGGAGAAGGCCAACGCCGTGCCCAAGTCGATTCGCTATCGGACGACGCCGAAGCGCCTGGCGGCGAGCCGCCAGAACCTGTTGAAGGCGCGCGCTGGGCGGCGGGGCGCGGGGTGGTGGCCGCGGAAGCGTCCGTTTAGCGCGCGGCACTTGGGGCGAGGCTTGCGGCGCTGGGGTAAATGGGTACGAGCGCGCTTTCAGGCGGACCAGGCGGCGGTCATGCGGGTGTTGGCTCCTCAGCCGGAGACGCCGTCGGAGGGGAAGCTGGCGCGAGGGGTAGCAGAGGGATTGTGGCGATGGGTGGCCGTGCTGCGCGACGGCATGGAGCGGGAGCGGGAAGGGTTGCGGCAGGTTTGGGTGGCTCCGGCCACCGACGCGCTGGCGGCCGCGGCGCTGGCCTGGCGCCTGCTGGCCGTCTTCAGCGAGAGGCAGTGGATGGGCGAGGCGCGCGAGCGGCTTCAGGTGCGCCTGGCACGCCTCGCGCGGATGTTTTATGAGATTCGCAACCTGGTGCGATCGGACTGGCAAGAGGAGATCGAGGCGATGCCCGCGTCGCTGCTGGGCAATCCGTTCCACCCCATACCGAAAGGCCTCATGGCCGATCTGCTTTCGGAACCTGCCCCCGAGTTGAAGCTGATCCTGCGTCTCTCTCCTCCGTTGACGATCACCCTGCCCGAGTTGCCCGCTGAAAATCCCGGGCCCGCCGCTTGGTCTCCGGCCCGGCGTGAGCGGCCGGAAGGGGTTGAGGATTCTTCCGCTCCTGTGACCGCGCCTGATGGCGGCCGGAAGGCTGATTCGATTCCGGAATGGCCGGAAGATTTCGCGACCTATGAGCGGATGGTGATGGGGGCGCTGGGCGGGTCAGCCGAGCTGAAAGGGTTGGTGGAGCGGATTGCGCGGCTAAGCTGGAAGCGGGCGCGGCTTTTCGAACAGGACTGGAAACGCGCGCAGAAAGAGCTGCAAGAGTGGTTGGAGGAACAAGAGGATGTCTGCCTCCCGGCCAGCCTTTTAATGAAGGAGTTGGAACCTGTTTTCGACGCGGAGCGCTGGCAGGCGGCCCAGGCGGAGGCAGAGAAACTGGAAGCGGAATTGGCGGTGGCGCTGAAGGAATATCTCGCGCGGCGCTATGGCGCGCATCCGGCCTTCGAGTTGGTGACGCCGGCCCGGAAGGACGAGCGGAGATCGGAAGGGGAAGGCGCAGACCGCGAGGAACCCGAAGACGGGGAAATGAGAGTCGGGGAGTGGAAGACAGAAGATGAGAAGTGGCACAGGAAAGATCCGAATTGAATCCAAGAATATTTGCCCTCGCCCCCAATCCTCACCTCTGCGCCTCACCCGCATGCGGGAGAGTGGGGACCCCGATGAAATCGCGGTGGGTGAGGACGGGGTCTTGCGGGCCAAGATGGAGGCAGCCGCAGATCGAGACTTGGCGGCCAATCGGGAATTAGGTGCCAATCGGGAATAGGAGAGGAATTCCTTTTCCTTTGGCGAACGGGCGGCACGGTAATGTCTCAGTTTGACGTCGAGGCGGCTTTAGAGTGGTGAATCTTAAATTCGTTGAAAAAATCGAAACCCGGGTCACCGTCATTCCGAGTCCGACGCAGTTCATCGGGGCGAGGAATCTGCTTTTTATCCAGCCGATTACAAAGAACAAGCAGATTCTTCGCTCCGTTCAGAATGACGAGTCTCCCCTCCGATATATGCAACGAACCCCTGATTACGCGAGACTAAACCGCGATTTGGCGAGCCTGCAAAACGGGAACGCCGCCACAAAAATATACATCATAGAGTGTTACTTTACTTGTCAATAACCTAGAAGTATTCTACGCTGTAACCGAGGTTGTCTTTGATGCAGCATCTGGTGCCGGGCCTTCCCTTCCCCTTCGGCGTGATGGCCCCGGAGCACGGAGAATCTGGCAGGCTCTGGTGGCCGCGCGCGGACGCGCGCGGCCGTTCCCGGAGGGTCAGATGAGCTTGAAGGCGGATGGGTAGAT
>JAKAWG010000164.1 GCA_021817045.1 Acidobacteriota bacterium | reverse complement strand
CTGCGTATACACTTCGGCCTAAATGAGGCCAAAACAGTTGACCTGCTGGAGATCAAGTGGCCGTCGGGGCAACTCGATACCTTCAAGGACCTTGCTGTAAACAGGCTCTATATCGCAACGGAAGGCAGTGCGGACTTGAAGGCGAAAATCCTGGACAAAATTGCAAAACGAACCAGTATCCCCAATCATTCAGGTCTTTGATCTGGAGGCCGGCAAAACTGACTGTGTTCCGTAGTTCATGAATATCCGCCACGGCCATGCGGACGATTTCCGCGACGCTCCGAAGGAGAATCGCTTGGCAGCACTCCCCGAGCATGCTTGAAGCGCCAGTTCGACCAATGCTTCAGGCGAACCCGCGTTGCCCTGGGCCAATTGCGTCCGAGAACGTAGTGTCCTGAGTCATAAATTCGTGAATGAAATAATTTCAGGTCTTGTATCGGGGCACGACTTTCCGCCGCGGCGGACGGGCTTGACGCGGACCGGCACAGCAGGGATTCCCTGACGGGCCAGTGGAGTGCAGTTGGGCGGCGGCCCGCTCGTGATTCAGCGCGAGGAGCCGCGCCAGAATCTCCTGCTTCGTCATGTCGGAGGGCCAGCCGTAGGCGGCAAAGACGGCCTCGTCCAGGGTGCGGTGAGCGTTGGCGAGCCATTCCGGACGCTGATTGTAGAGATTCGTGAGGGTGCGGGCTTTCAGGTCGGCTTCAGAGGCATCCGGCGGGTTGAGCCATGCGTCGCGCAGACGGACAAGCTCGCGCGCGGCGTCGGCGATGGCCTTGACGCGAGTGTCTTTGTCTTCAGCGGGTTCGGTTCCGGGAGGCCACGGGAACGGAAAGGCCAGGAACACCGTGTCTGAGTTGTATGAAGGGTCATTACCTTTCCCAATCCAGGAGCATGTCGCGAGAGTCCAGGCCTCGTGTACGGATGAATGTAAAACGCCAAAAAAGTAGTCGTCCCCTCGGGCAAAGACATGCAATTTGTGATCTGGAATAACATCACTATCGACCCAGACAAAGAGCCGATGCTTCGCTACTTCGGGAGTAACGATGCAGCGATTCAAATCCTTTACAGCGCGTCTAAGGCCAGGCCGGGCTTCTCCGTGAATCCACCACCTCCGCTGCATCCTAAGGCGCCTGTTCACGTCTCGGAGAGGCTTGACGTGTTTCTTCACGTACTCGAACGGCCACTCATAGAGTGCTGCTTCTGTTTCAGGCATATTCACGCCAAAGTCGATGATCCATCCGCCGCCATCTCTCCCGGTAATGTCCTGACCTCCAAGCCGTCGCTTTACCACGTCGCTGTTTGGACGCCCATTTGGGTTCGGAGGCCGCGACAGCATCTTGCGCGCTTCTTCGCCACTGATGTCGAACGGGCCACCCTTCATGACGCCGAGAAAACATAGGCCCGCATTTTCTTTCAGGGGGAGAGCACTGACAACGTTCGATTCGGCGGTCAGGTCGGCATGAATCTGGCCAACGCTGTTGCCGTCGAGCGTGTGTTCCTGCTCCGATCCGTCATCGAACCCAATCATGGAGACGCGGACCGCTGCGCCGTCGAGGAGCCAGGGACGATCGCTCCACGCCATGAAAATGTTTCCGGATGCTTTGATGCGTTCGAGCACGGGGCGGTTTCCAACCATCCGAATGGAGTTGGTGGCAAGTAGCCCGACGCGCTTCGCTGCGTTCATTTCCACCTGACGACGCGCTTTTTCAAACCAATAGGTGACAAGATCGGCGCCGCCGGGCACGCGTCCTTCATATAGCGCGCGCACGTCGTCCACATATTTGTCGCCAAGCTCGCTACGCATTCGTTTATCGCCGAGGAATGGAGGATTGCCGATGATGAAGTCGGCTTTAGGCCATTCAGGTTCATAGGGTTTGCCTTCGGCGTCGTAACGAAGGATTGCGTCACCGTGTTGGATATTGTCCAGCTTCTGGAGGACAGGTTCGCGATCTTCCTGGACGCCGTGCTCATGTTTCCATTGCAGAAATCCGATCCATACAACGATGGAGGCAAGCTCGTGGGCATAGAATTCTGTCTCGATGCCGAAGAGTTGCGTGGGCGAAACCATTTTTGGGATGACGAGGGAAATACCCTGCTCGGCTGCGAATTTTCTCGCCTCCAGCCACAGGTCCAACATGCGGCGTAACGCGACGTACAGGAAGTTGCCGGAGCCGCAGGCCGGATCGAGCACGCGGACCGAGGTCAATTCGTCGATCCAGTCGGCAAAAAGTTTTTGCGACGGAAGATCCGTGCGAAGGCGCGCCTGACGGCTGTTGCGGGCGGCCTCTTCGGCGCGCTCGATCTCCAGCGCCTCCAGAATTTGCTGTCGCACAATGGCCCAGCGCTGTTCCAACGGGCGCATCAGGACCGGTTCGATCAGCAGCAGGATGTCCTCTTCGCTGGTGTAGTGCGCGCCGATGAGGGAACGGCGGGCCGGATCGAGAGAACGCTCGAACAGTGTGCCGAAGATCGCGGGAGCGACGTGGGACCAGTCGTAATTTTTTGAGACCTCGTACAAGATGCCGAGATCGGCGAGGTCGAGCTGAATGATCGAGGGGCTATCGAAGAGGCCGCCATTGAAATACTTGATGCTGTGCTCGCCGAAAATGCCCTCAGGTTGGCTCATCGCCTCAAAAAGTAGCTTGAGCTTGCGAAGGAATTTGGTGGGGAGCAAACGATCTTCGCTTTGCAGAAGGTTGCGGAAGACATGGTTGGGCAACAAGCCGATGGAATCGGCGAAGAGGCAGAAGAGCAGTCGCACCAGGAAATGAGCTATTTCAGCGCGGCTGGCGCCGAGATTGCGTTCCTCGAGTTCGAGGCGTTCAGCAAGACGGCTGAAATGCGCGGCCGTTTCCTTGGTGACCTGGGCATCGGTAAACTCCGGACGCAGTACGTTGTAGTCGCCGAAGAGCGCGCGCAAAACTTCCAGCGGTGGAAGAGGACACGTCGCTGTGACTTTGTTGTGATTGAGGTCGTCCAGGTTAAAGGCATAGACGCGCTTGTTTGTGGCGGTGAAATTCGTGTGGACTTCGAAGCGGTCGAGATCGCAAACCACAAGCAGAGGAGGATTTCCGAGGTCTTCGCGGTAGTCGTTAAGCTGCTGATAGGCTTTCTTAAGGTCCTTGTGCTTTCCCTTGTACTCCCATGCGAAGTGGTCGCGGAGCCATACATCGGCGTAGCCTTTGCTTCCGTCGGTCTTGCTGACGGGCTTTTCAAAGGCGTAGCGCTCCCCGGCGGTGTCGCTTGCGGCCGGGTTTTTCTCCCCAAGCATGTCGCACAAATCGTTAAAATGCGATTGCGCTCCGCTGCGTTCAGATTGGGAGTTAATTTTCCAGCGATTGACAAACTCGGCTACGGTTAGCGACATGGGCCCATGGGCAGTTTACAGGTACGCTGAGGATGAGGAGCGATCAAAATAAAATCAGGAACTACTAAGTTCAAAAATACACAGTTCGCCTGCTGCTGAACTTTTTCCAAGTTGCACTGTCCTCGATATATTCATCACCGACGAGCACCTGAAAGAACTCAACCTCTCACCTAAACGACCACCGGCTGAAAGCCGGTGGTCGTTTAGTTTGTTTTGGCTGCGGGGGGTTGGATTTGAACCGCAAACTGCGCACCGAGGCCGGACGGTCTATTCACAAGATGAGGAAGGCGATCGTCGAGCCGGTCTTCGGACAGATCAAAGAACGACGAGGGTTCCGGCGCTTCAGTCTGCGCGGCCTGGACAACGTCCGGTCGGAGTGGAAGTCCTTTCCACTGCTGACCGCCTTGGAGAACGGAATACCTCATGCACGACCTGGTAGGAACCCGTCCCCGATAGGCACGACCATCTGGATATCACGGCCAACTGCTCTGGCGGAAATATAAAATTCCGACGAAGAACCTGCTATCTCCGACACACTCCTAGGAGGATTAGGGTTTCTTTCTCCGCGCCTCACCCACCGGGTCTTTTCAGTCGGTTGCGGCCCGGACAGATAAACAGCTAGGGATTTTCTGTATTTATCGGATGTTAGATGTTATTGGATTTCCTGAAACAAGTAGATGGCGGAGGGAGAGGGATTCGAACCCCCGTTACCCTTGCGGGTAAAGCGGTTTTCAAGACCGCCTGTTTCAACCGCTCACACATCCCTCCGCGTCGGCGGACACGCTCGCTCCTTCCAGTGTAC
>JAKAWG010000074.1 GCA_021817045.1 Acidobacteriota bacterium | reverse complement strand
TGGCTCACGGCAGGGGAAGCAGAAAGACGAGACCGCCGGTAACGGCGCAGGGGCACAGCAAGCGGGCAATACAGAAAATTCTGGAACGAAGCCTACCAGGCCTTTAGAATCAACATCGAAATCGCCCGGCCGCCCATCCCGCGACGCCGCGTTGCCGGGCCAACTCCAACCTCAATTAGGAGAGGGCGCGAGCCTCAAATTTGGAGTGCAAGCCCTCTCCCCCGAGGAGAAAGTGCCCGACCCTTCGGCTCCGCTCAGGATAGACTCCGGAGGGCGGCGAATGCCACAAGCGCCTCTGCAAGGATTATCATAGAGCGGCGTTTCCGCCGCAGGTGAGCGGCGATGTTAGCTGACGGTTCATTTTAAGTTGGAGACGAAGCATGAACAGACGGACCTTTATCCTGGACTCGGCAGCCACCATCGTCTTGGGCGGCGCCAAGGCATGGGGGAAGCACACAGCGCGGCAAAGCGGCAACCAAGAACAAAACGGCAGATTTCAGATTGCAGATTCAGGAGTCTTTGCTCGCGATGAAGGTTTCGAAGCTCGCGCTAACGGACGATGCGTAGAGCCCAGGCCTCTAACGGCAGATTCGTTTTTCAAGATTGAAGATCTTCCACTGCTGCGCGACGATGTTCAGACCCATCAATTTTGCAGCTACGACCGGGCAGGGGATAACTACGACTTCGAGTATTTTCCCATTTACACCGAGCCCGACGGAGAGGTGGCGATTTTCGATGCGATGGGCCCAGGCTGCCTTTACCGTCACCACATGAATATTTGGAAGAGCTGGCCGCAGTACAACGCGGCGGTGGCGACCAGGGGTGTGAAAATCCGTTATTATTTTGACGGCGAGCAGCAACCTCGTATCGACATGGACGTCTCCACGTTTTTCAGTCCGAAAAATCCGCTGGGTATTTTCCGCTACCCGCTCGCGGTTGATGGAGGAGATGATTTCAGGCTCATGTACTGCCCGATGTTTTTCAAGAAGAGGCTCAAGGTGGCCCTGAGTCGTATACCGGGCGGTCCCGGCAGCAACCAAATACCCTGGGCGGGCCGGTGGAATATGCTTCCCAAGCGCCGCAACCATTGGTACGAATATACCTTTCACACCTTCAGGGAAGACGCCGGATTCGATTCCTGGACTCCTCAACAAGATGAAACGGCGCTATTCAAGCTGTGGGACCCAAAGAACCTGGGACGGGATCCTAAGCCTGTGGAAGGTAACGAAACGGAAAGCCGCTCCGGTCCTCTGCCGGCGGGAAGCCGGATGAGTCTTGCGCAGATTGCCGGCGCGGGTTCGATCAGCAGCCTTCGAATCAGCATTCAGCCGGTGAGCGAAGAGACTCTGTTCGAAACTTGGCTCAAGATAACGTTCGACGAGCGCTCACCGGGGCAAGTGGAGGCGCCGCTGGGCGGTTTCTTTGGCGCGAACAGGAAATCACTGGACGCGTCCTTCTCTTCGTTGCCCTTAGGGTACTCTCCTGCTTCAATGTATTGCTATTTCCCCATGCCTTACTGGAAGTCTGCCAAAGTCGAGCTCGAAAACAGAGGCCGCGAGGATATCAAGATCGTAAAGGCCAATATCCACCATAAGCCCTATCGTGCATATCCCGAAAAGGATTGCGGCTACTTCTTTGCTCGCTATCACAAGGAGTTTCCCCGGAAGGAAGGTATCGACTATACGTACCTCGATTGGATTGGAACGGGGCACGTAGTGGGACATGTTACCTCCAGGTTTGATACGAGCATGGAGGAAGACGAGCGCACGTACTTCGATGGCAGCCAGACGCCCCAGATCTACGGTGAGGGATTTGAAGACGACCACAACATGGGCTGGGGGCTGAAGAACCTCCAGCATCCGATATTCGGCGCCATGGCTGCCCATGGCGGCGCGGGAACCGCCTACCGGTTCTTTACGCCGGATCTTTATTTCTTCCGCTCATCGGTCAAACATGGGCATCAAGTTTACGGACCGCATTCCCCCTTGGGTCATGAGGGACTTTATCAGGTGGGCAGCGAAGAGAGCGTGGCTTTCTTCTATGGGCGCGAATCCCCAATGCTGGCGCTCACGGACGAACTGGATGTGGGGAAACGCAAGCCGGAGTCAGAGCATGTCTACCGGGCGACCGGGAACCGGCAGGCAACGACACGAGCATTCTGGTACGAGGGAGAGTTTAACAATGTGCTGTTCAAAGTTCCGCCCATTGAGGATGACGGAGTTGTGTTGAGCGGCTCTAGCCAGTTTACCGTGAAGATCGATCCTGCGAATCAAGGTGTCTTGATTCGCAGGAGAACCGACAAGGCGGACAACCGCCAAATGGCTGACGTTTACGTTGATGGTCGCCAGGTCACTGAGCGACCGTGGTATTCGGTTGACTACGACAAAACATACCGGAATATTCGGTGGCAGGATACCGACTTTGAGATTCCGTGCAGGTACACAGCGGGAAAGGGCTCGATAAGGTTGAAGGTGCAATATGTGAGTGGAGAAAAGCAGGACTGGAATGAGTATTATTACTGGATTTTCAGCATTCTCCCGCGCAGCGCGCAAATCCGTCGCGGGGATTCGGGCCGCTGGCTTGGTTTGACCCGAGAGAGAATCCTTGTCCCAGCTCAGGCTAACTTCACAGGGCGGCCCGTGGGGATTACGTTCTTCGTGTATAAATGAGCCAGTCGCGTGACGTTGCGGCACCCGGAAGGGCTCAAAATGCGGCCAACATGATTCCTGCAAAAGCCTGTTCCGAGGCAGGCGGGAATCCACGAAACGGATTCCTGTTTTCGCGGGGACCGGGTTAGACTTTTGGAATAACTGCAATGGCAGACCAATCCGATGTTAAGCAGACGGACCGGCGCTCGCCCACCCGATGCAACGAATGATCCTCAAGTTATGGCAAGAAGGAGATAGCGATGCGAGGCAAGATTCTGCGTAGACGTTTTCTTAAGACCGGTGGGTTAGCGGTTGGTAGCGCGTTCTTGATGAGCTGCGAACAACAGGAAGAAGAGGTGAAGCCCGTCGCTGCGGGTGGCACTCTCAAGGTCGTGAATTATGACGAGTCGAAGGTTCCGTCATATACATTGCCCAATCCACTCGTCATGGCAAGCGGACAACGGGTGACGAGCGCCAGGATGTGGGTGGAGAAGCGGCGCCCACAACTCTTGAAGTTGTTTCAAACCTATGAGTACGGGCGCAGCCCCGGGCGGCCTCGTGGAATGACATTCCACGTGATCTCTGCCGACATGAATGCACTGGGTGGTAAGGCCATTAGGAAGCAGGTCCTCATCAATTTTACAGGTAAGAAAGACGGGCCGAGGATGACCCTCCTGATGTATCTGCCGAAAGGAGCGCCCGGGCCGTTGCCGATGTTTCTGGGGCTTAACTTCGACGGCAACCAGACAGTTGCTGCGGACCCGGGGATCATCATAAACCCAGGATGGGTAGCTGAAGGTTGGGGTGTGATTGACCACCGCGCCACGGATGCCTCGCGCGGCGACGCAGCGTGCCGATGGCAGGTGGAAAAGATACTTGCCCGCGGCTACGGGCTGGCGACGGCCTATTATGGTGACATTGAGCCGGACTACAACGGTGGCATCCACTCCAGTGTCCGATCACTTTATTTGAGACCGCGCCAGTCCGAGCCAGCACCCGACGAATGGGGTGCAATCGGGGCATGGGCCTGGGGATTGAGCCGTGCTATGGACTGTCTGGAAACGGACAAGAACGTTGATCCGCGCCGGGTGGCCGTGATGGGGCATTCCCGGCTGGGGAAAACGGCGCTCTGGGCAGGCGCGCAAGACACGCGTTTTGCAATGGTGATTTCCAACGATTCGGGTGAAGGCGGGGCAGCATTGAGCCGGCGGTGGTTTGGCGAAACGGTAAAATCCATCAATACTCATTTCCCGTGGTGGTTCTGTGGAAACTTCAAGAAATTTAATAACGACGTCAACGCGCTTCCTGTGGACCAGCACGAACTGATTGCCCTTATCGCTCCACGGCCGGTTTACATCGCCACCGCGGCAGATGATCTGTGGGCCGACCCGACGGGCATGTTTCTAGCAGCGAAGGCCGCGGCCCCGGTTTATCAGCTCCTCGGTACCGATGGATTGGGGGCGACCAAGATGCCCGGAATCGATCAGCCTGTGACGACCACAATTGGCTTTCATCTTCGTTGCGGGCCTCATAATGTGACGGCGTATGACTGGGAACAATTCCTGAATTTTGCAGACGTTCATATGAAAGCCAGTTAATGCCTTGGGAGTCTTGCCAATCGTGACTCCTGCAGGGCAACCCAAATTTCCAGAAACGCGGAACTTCGCGCTATCCGCTCAGGCGGTTCTCATGCGGGAAGAGCTAGCTCCTTGCACTTTCGGGCAGTGAATGGAGGTCAAGCTCTGAGAAAGATTTTCCGACGATAGAGGTACCACAAAAATACCCACTCGACGGCGATGATAGTCAACTGCCAGAAAAAGGGCGTCCAATGGCCCAAACGGAAAATGAACCCGCGGACGAAGATTCGGGCTACGGCGCCGAAGTCAAATTGGCTGTGCAGGACGTATATGGTAATGGCGTTCATGCCGATCACCTCAAAGAAAAAAGCCCACCGCCGCCAGCCGCGGACGTCGATAATCCAGTAGAACAGAGCCAGCAGCAGCAAGCTCCATCCGGCAGCATATAAAACATAAGAGCTCGTCCAAATATTCTTGATGATAGGGAACCAGTGGCCCCAGAATACCCCCGCAGCTAAGCTGACCACTCCGCCAAGAAGGAGGCCGACTGCTTTGCGCGCGGGCGGCCGCTTTGTCTGAAGCCAGTGGCCAGTTAAAGCTCCCAATAAAGTTGTTGCGACGGCCGGAATGGTGGAAAGAATGCCTTCGTTGTCTCCGAACGGGTAGCAGCAGAACGGACGGGGGAGAAAGTGGCGGTCGAGATAGCCGGCGAGGTTGCCGGCGGGTGTGACGAGCCCAGCTCCGACGCCAGGGACAGGCACCAGCTTCACCAGAGCCCAATAGCCTCCCAGAATAAGTCCTGTTGCGATGATTTGGCCGCGAACTCCGGCATTAACCACAATCAGGGCCGCGACGAAATAACAGATGGCGATGCGCTGCAAAACGCCGGCAATACGCAAGTCGTGAAAGTTAAAGTTGAGCAGCCCGTTGTATATGAGCCCAAGGAAGAATAGCAGAATGAGCCGGCGGAAGATGCGCCGGTAGATGCGCTTGCGATCGGGACCGGCGGCGGTTCGGTATCGGGACAGAGAAAACGGCAGGACCACACCCACCAGGAAAAGAAATAGCGGGAAGATCAAGTCGTAAAAGTGAAACCCCTGCCACGGAACATGCTCAAATTGTTGCGAAAGACTGGCGGTGATGTGGCCGGGGATAGCAGTATGAAGCGCGTGGATCACCTGATCTCCGCCAATGATCCAAATCATGTCGAATCCACGCAGGGCGTCGATGGACGCCACGCGCTGCGACAGCATACGGCGGACCCCGGCGGCGCCTTGCTGGCTGCTACTCTCTTCGCTGTCGGGAATGAATACCTCCAAGGGCAAGCTTCGAAGAACGTGTCATTATCCGGAGTGTTAATGAGACTGTCAAGCTTCCGTTCGCACAGGGCGACACGATGGTAGCCTTTGGTGCGCCGATTGACGATTCCGTGGCTCCGATGGTCCTCTACCGCCCCCAGTCGGCGATCACCGGACTCATCCGAGGTAGTCCATGATGGCCACTGCCCTCTCGCCGAGATTCCGTCGGCCGAAGACGACGGCAACGCCAAGAATGTCACGCCGGCTTCGAGGGCGCAGCGAGGCTTGTGCCGTAAGCCTGATACTCCCTTCGGTATGGGGTGCGATTACTGTCGACCGAGGTTTATATACCTTCCAGCCGTCAGGTGCGTGCAAAGCCGCAGAAGCCTTTTGCGGCGAATCAGAATGGTTCAGGATTCGAGCTTCGACGGAAACAAGCTGGCCGGGCAGAATGCTTTGACGGTAAGGATAGGCGCGGACCCAATGCGGGTCGAGCCCCAAATTCGGGCTGTCCCACGCGAGCAGTTTGCCAAACAGTTTCTCGCGTTCTTCGAGCATTTCGAGCGCCTTGCGGAGGTCGGCTTCAGCGTAAGGCAGCGGGCCAGTGTGAGCGCCTACCAGCAGGTCTGGCTTGAGGCTAAGCAAGAGGCGGATGCATTGTTGATATCCCGGCTCCTGGCCTAAGAAATTGCGGTTATAAATACAGTAATCATCAATCCCAAAGTTTGAGAATGAGTCACCGGACAGAAAAACCCGCGTACCTTCGTGCTCGACAAGCATTGCGTCGTGATAAAGCGTCTGGCCTGGGAAATAGTACGCGGTTAGTTTATAGCCTTTCCAGTGCATGACTTCCCCTTCAGAAAGAGGGTGGTCAATGTGGATACGCTCGGGGTACAAGCAGGGCATCTGGTATGCAAGGGGGTTCTCAAGGATATCTTGCAACTCCTTCTGCGCATAAACTTTGGCGCCATGCTCCCGCACAACCTCATTCACTGAGGAGACATGGTCGTCGTGGTAGTGGGTAGTCCAGATCGCGTCAACTCCACTGATTTCCCCAACCCTCTTTAGATGATTGAGGGCTTCGACCACCGGAGGGAAACCGCAATCGAAAAGGAAGATAGAACCGTCTGACGCCTGGATGTACCAGGAGGTCGGTAACAGAGGGTAGTGGGGGTAAGTGGTCTCCTCGTCGAGGTGATGGAGCCATGAAGGCGCTTTAGGCGTGGGAAGACGAGGCAGCATGGGAACGTCGCCGTACCCTGTCGTCACGTCTGCATTTCCCTTGAACACCCGCCAGGATGTCAAGGCAAGGTAATTCTTCATCGCTGCATCCAGATTCTTGTTGAGGATGCTGACAGCCCGAGAGGGGTCTTCCATGACGATGCCATGCGCCGGGATCAGCATTGAGGGCTTGTGGGAAAGGACGGTCTGGAGGCTCGTTTTTAATGCAGGAACCGCCCCTCCGAAAGCCCAGTACCCACCATGCCCGGCACGCAAATAGTTGCGTGCCATGCCGGGGAAGGGCTTCTGCAGGCCATAGAATTGCCAGAGCTGTCCCGGTCCATAAATGAGGTCTGCGGTAAAAGCGATTCTTTTCCCGTCGATATCGACAACATACGAAACCTGGCCATCGGTGTAGCCTGGGGTGGCAATGACGTGGATGTTCACGTCTTGCCATCTAAAAATCTCACCCGGCTGAAGTTCACGATCCAGCCTCACCGACTCACGCACCACAAACAGGTCGGGGCGGAAGTCGTACCGGTGGTTCATCATGGTGTCGGCAGTGGCCCAAAAGTCCGTAGCGTGGTTGAAAAAACGGGCCTCCGCAACGGGCGCAGCCAGCTTGACTCCAGCTTTCTTGAGGAGGTTGGCACCGGAACAGTGCTCTCGCTCATGATCGGTGAAAATCGCCCAGGTGATTAATCCCATGCGGGCATTTCGCGCGGCCCCCACCACCGAACCCGCGCCCGAATTGATGAGCAGCAGTTCTCCGTTTCTTCGGATTACACCTACGTTTCCTACGTCCTCGAATAGATAAACGCTGGAGGTGATGCGCCTGAAACGTGGGGGCACATCATCCCAAGCGCCACGGCCCCCGTCGAGCGCCTTGGTGATCTTTGGCGGAAAGGCCAAGCCTGCAACTCCGCCCGCCGCGGAAAGAAAATCACGTCTTCTCATTTAACCCTCCGAAGAATATCCGCGTTTTCAACTTATGAACTGAAAACAGCGACCGGTAGTCGCCGACCTGTTTTTTCATCTGTTCTGGCGTCTTAACGATTTTTCATGCCCGTGCGTTTTCCCGTCTGCCAGGAAGCTCCATCGAAGGAGTTCTCGAATACTGTGCCTTAAAATGCAGGACGGGCGCAAAAGCTAATCGGTACGGCCGGCGATGTTTGTGATGAGACCTGTTTAAGCATCGGCGAATGCAATTGTTGCCGGTGTCCGCTATGAATAGATTGCCTTTGCTATCCACGGCCACGGCAGTGGGCCCACGCAGGCTGGCCCGCGTCGCGGGCGGCCCGTCGCCGGGATTAGTTCTGTAGCGGCGCTCGGAGCCTGCCCTGCCGCAAGAAGGGAGCGCCGAAATCAACGGGCTCGCAATTCGCCAGCCCGTTTTGCTTTTTAGAGAGCAGGTCAATAACCTGATGGCGTGCCGTTTGGCGTTTTGTGAAATCCTGAATTTGTAATCTCATATTTTTCTTCACGGCCGGAGGGTGGATGCTCGCCTTTCGCGATCTGAAGTGGTTCCATTTGGAGAAGAAGGCCGCGCGAAAAGCTTTTGAGGCCGCCTACGAACGCGAGTGCCGCGCTATCGCCTCCAAGCTAAAGCAAAAGATGCAGGACGATTCCGACCCGCGCGCTATCTGGCGAATTCACGATTATCTCGCCAAGCAGCGGCGCGATACAGATCGGAAATACGATTACCGATACTCCGTCCTCATCGAGGTTTTCGCCCAATTGCTAAACGAGGGCTGGCTGACGGAGGAAGAACTCACGGGCCTCAGCGCGGACAAGATCGCGAAGATCAAGGACCTGGCAGACTTCTTTGCGGGCCGCGCGTGAAGTCGTGATCCGCGATGACGTCATCCACGCGTTGTCCCGTCGCGAACGCGGATTGGTCGCAACTAGCCCGTCCTTCTGTGTTATAGTTCCGACAAGGAAAACAGCCTGCATGAACCGGGATGAATTGCTTTCGCGCATCTCGGTCAATCCGAAGGTTTGCTCCGGAAAGCCCTCTGCATCCGCGGCCAGCGAATTTGGGTCTCTCTGATCCTAGACTTTCTAGCAAGCGGGATGAGTGTCGAAGAGGTGCTTGAAGACTACCCAGGGCTCAGCCGCGACGACATCCTTGCGTGCATCGCCTACGGAGCCGAGATGTCGCGGGAACGTTACGTGGAGATTCCCGTCGAAACTTGGAGGAATTCCTATGCCGAGCAGGGTGGTTTGCAACGCAGGTCATAGCGGAGGGCTCTGCCAGGACGCCGCCATCGAGATCAGTGTCAATGGCCACCTAGGCAATTGCGCGTGCGGCGAGCAAAGGCGCTACCTGGTGAGCCAACACTATCCTTTTTACGATGTCACACGTGAATATGAACTGGAGAGTGTTAAGCGGATCCATACGGATGAGCAGGCGGAAGAAGAGGGCTACGACCCGATGGTGTTCGTGCTGCGCGACCGTCACGACAATAACCTGCTAATATGGCCGTTCTACTGGACCAAAAACAGGCACCAAAGGTGGCATGTCGGCCAATTTCCTCCGTTGCTCCCAGTCGAGCCATTACGCCAGTTGTTATCGGAATTGGAACCCCCCCGTCCCCAAGCGCAGGAATGACGAGGGCACCTCGACGGGCACAGGTCGGTAGCTTTCTTGCGTTGTTTCCATCCCGAAGCGCGTAGCCACGGCACCGGGTTTGTGCCGTGCGCTTTTGGGTGTGTATGGTTGACCCGTGCGTGGAGGATCGCCGCCGTTGCGAAGTGTGCGAAAGGGTAGCACGCAGGTGCCTCAAACCCGAATACGGCACTCAAGCCATGGACTAACTCCTGCACGACAGGCGCGAGGAAATCAGCAAGGTGGCAGCGGGTTATGGCGCGACGGATATTGGAAGGAGCGATCAGTCGTCAGACCGCGCGAATATAATGGCAACATGAAAAGGATGACCCGGAAAGCCAAGGTCAGGCAATCCACGGTAGTGATTGAGCAGGACGAGGATGGATACTATGTTGCGACCGTGCCGTCTCTGCCGAGTTGCCACACGCAGGCTCGGACTCTTCAACAGCTTGCTCCCCGCATTCGGGAGGTGATCGCGCTCTGCCTTAGCGAGCAAGTTGTCTCGAACTGGCAGAAATCAGGATACCGATTCCCGTTGGTGGCGCCTACGTCGCCGCTGTCGCGATGTGTGCGATCACGAAGGTCGATCCATAGGCAGCAGAGTCTCCCACGTCGCTTTGCGACCCCCGAAGACTGAGAATTCGTCCGCTTCCCGCTGAGGCACGCTTCCAGGAACCTCGGCCCCGCGCCAAAATAACTGTCTCATCCGTCTCACGCGTCTCCACTGTCTCATTCGGCTGTGGCACGATGAACGACATGGACGAGTGGAGCAATCCGACATCCGGGCGCGCGGCAGCCAGTGCCTTGCTCGGCCTGATTAGCGTAGCGCTGGCCTTCAGAGCCCGTACCGAAAATTCAGTTTCGGTTGGGAGCGGCGGACAGGGAGGGCCAGGGCTTTCACCGCCACCGCTTGTCACTCTCGTCAGCAAGGATGGGACCCGCAATCCGAAACTTTCTCCCTCTCGGCCAGCCCGGAAGGCAGAAAACGCGAAAAAGATTGTTTATTGTGGAACGAACTGCATCCAAGCTATTGAAAACAAAGGGTCGAGATTTGGCTCTAATGGGAACGAACTTCCGCGGTCTATCTATGTTATTGATTCTAAATGCAGATGGTGCGAGTTCGTTCGCAAAGATTAAAGTTATAGAAAACAGGTGAGTTAGACGGATTTTTTAAGGAAAAACCGAGTTCGTTTCCTCAAGAAACGCTCCCTTGCGAGCAGGCTTTGGGCTGGCCTGGATTTGTCAACAAGCGTGGGAAGGACAGGGTTTCAACTCCGCTTTGCGCGGCGCTCCCCCAAGTGCTCCAGCCTCGCGCTCCGAGTGCTTTGCCCTGTTGCTCAAGGCGTGTACGCGAGTGGCGCGCATGGTGCTTCTGTCATGGGTGCGGAAGAAGAGTAGGGCCGTTCCGATGGAACGCTGAGCAATTTTGGGCGATACGCGCAAGGAAATCAGCAAGGTAGCAGCCATTCACGGAGCAACGGCCGTTCGGAGACCTGACGAATGCTTAAGCCAACAATATCTCCACATTATGCGCCTTCAGCATGGCTTGATGCTCAGGCGCAAGCTCGCGATCGGACACCAGGACGTCCGCCACGGCAACAGGGGCCACGGGTATCATCGCGTCCCGGACGAATTTCGTATGATCGGCCACGATGACGAGCTTGCGTGAGATTTCAATCATCTTGCGTTCCGAACCAACCAGCAACGTATTGTTATTACTCAAGCCTGCTTCCGAGACGCTTCCGATCCCCATGATAAGCAAATCGGCCCGGATCGCACCAAGCATGCGCTCGCATAAAGGCCCAAGCATGACCCGGCGTCGTGAGTCAAGATAGCCGCCTGTAAGAGTCAGCTCGATGTTATGCGCGTCCTGAAGCAAATCCGCAATGGGCAATGAATTGGTCACCACATGCAACGAACGTCCCACGATTTCGCGAGCGACCGCCGCAACCGTGGAGCCGCCATCTAAAATGATTGTCTCGCCATCCTGTATCAACCCAGCAGTTACCTTGGCGATGCGAGTCTTTTCGTCTGTCTGCCGCCCGCTCTGGAACGCGTAGTCCACACTGGAATCATTAACCACACGCAAGGGAACAGCACCGCCATAGACTCGCCTGAGCACCCCTTGCCGTTCCAGGATACCGAGGTCCCGGCGAACGCTCGACTGCGACGTTTGCAGCTCGCGGCAAAGCGTACCTAACTCAAGGAAATCTCTCGACTCAATAGACTGGCGGATTCTTAGCTGTCGCTCGGCAGCCTTCACCGTGGTTCCTCGCCGCCGCTCAACCCGAGAGGTGCGGCACGCAGCAGGAGAGTACGTGTGTTTCCACGCTCTTACTCTTCTTTGAGCACTGCCATGACCGCGTCCGTCACCGACTTCACCAGTGCGTCTACATCGCCCTGTATGGGTGCACGTTGGGCAAGGACACACCCGTTCGCTGGAACCGATATGGAGCCAGGATTATCGGGCATGTCAGAAAGCTGGCACTCTTTCAAGTGGCCCGCTTCGAAGCGGACGTCGGGCAATCCAAGGCGCTTTTTGAGGGAGAGAAGGTCGGATGCTTTTTCAGGGGAGATGTATGAAAAGGGAACGCCGATCTGGCTGGCCAGCATCAACGTCCAGCAATAGGTGTCGAGCACTTCGGCGTACCATTCGGCGTGGGTTACAGTGTCCGCCCAACACACGATTCCATGGTTCGCCAGCAACACCGTGTTGTGTTGCTTCACGAACGGCAGGACGGTTTGCGCAAAGGCGGCTGTACCCGGCGTCTCATAGGGAGAAACCGCCACTTTCCCGACGAATACCTCGTATTCGGGGATCAAGCGGCTGGGAGGCACGTGGCCGGTAATCGCATAGGCGGTCGCGTGTGGCGGGTGACAGTGTACGGCGGCTTTGGCTTCCGGCACGGCTTTGTATATCTCCAGGTGTAGAAGGATCTCGCTGGTGCGGGGACGGGTTCCGGCAATCTGATTCCCTTCCAAGTCCACCATACAGAGATCGTCAGGAGTGAGATCGGCCTTGCTGACCAGCGTCGGCGTGCAGATCACCTGGTTCGGGCCAATTCGATAGGAGATATTGCCGCCGTTCCCGTCAACGTACATCCGAGCCCAGAGTTTCCGGCCCACCGCGCAGATTTCCTTTTTGACGGCTTGGGCCTCGGCAGAGTAAAAGAGTCCGGCCTCAGCTCTGTCCCTCCTATGGCCGTCCACGGGTTGGGCCGCGTTCGATGTCTTGGCGGAAGGCGAGGAATTGTTCTGGTCTCCGACGGTCCGCAAGGTGATCGTGCACTGGTGAAGAAAGTCTCGCGCGGAGGGTGTGATCACGCAACCGCCGGCCACAAGCAATTCCGTGGCCCCTTCGTTACGAGCGCTCTGCACGTCACGTACCGCAAGCACTTTCTGGTCTGTGAGGTCGATGCTCTTCATGATTTCACTCCGTGCGCGGCAAGACTGCCGGCGGGCGGACGGAAGTCAATGGATTTCACCACCAGGGTGCAATAGGCATCGACGGGCACACGGGCTGGCCAATAAGGATTAGTTGCCTCCCGTCCTTCCGTAAAGCCTACCATCTCCCCTTCAGCGGCACCCAGATGATCTACCACAACCAAGCTTTTCCCTCCGCCTTTGCCCTCGTTGGCTGCGAGTTCGCGGGCGATCACCGGCTCTACAATCGCCAGGCGCTTGCCCGCGAGCGAAGGCTCTGCTTTGCTAAGTACAACCGTCCCGCGCACGATTCCCAATCTCATTGACGGCCTGCCTCAGCACTATTTGGCACGTGAACACTGTCTACGATCCCGACAACCACCATGCGAACTGGAGTTGTATTTCCCAGCGCTGCACGGGCAAGATCGCCATCGGTACTCACAATCACGGTCGATCCCATCCGCGCGCCGATAAGATCGAGCACCACAATTGGATCGCCGCTCGTGTCCCCGCTAACCTCGAGCCGCTGGCCAATGAGCAACCGGTAGCCCTCGAGCGTCCCATGCTTTTGTGCCGGAACAAGCGTCCCATCAATTCGCGCCAGAAACATAATCAGATGATTCGCAGCGCGTGGCCAATGGCAATTTGCCGCTCCCTCGTAAAGGTAAGCGGCGTGGTCACACCCTCACCTGTCGGCGTGGCAATGCTGAAACTGAGATAACCCGGTCCATTGACGCCGAGAGATGCGACACAGGGCGCGTTGTGAACGAAAAGCGTCGTGTTCATGGCCTTGGCCATTTTCGTCACATTTCCAATGTCCCGGGAATGGATCATCGCTGTATGCCGGTAACCATGTTCCGCCCTGACCGATGCGGCGATCGCGGCATCGAAATCCTTTACACGAACGACCGGCAGGAAAGGCATCATTTGCTCCTCCTGCACAAACGGATGATCCTCAGCGGTCTCACCGAACAACAGGGGTGTTCCGGCAGGAACGCTAGCGCCTGCCGCCGCAGCGAGAACTTCGACGTCCTTCCCGACCATCTCGCCCTTTAAGTGCGCGTGGCCACAACCTTTCCCGCCGCCGTCAAACTTGAACGCAGCAGCGGTCAGTTTTTCGATTGCCGCGGTGTCCAACTGGAAAGCACCGGCGCGGCGCATGGCGGCCACAAAGGCATCCGCGGCCGCGGCAACGACGAAGACTTCCTTCTCGCCGATGCAGAGAAGATTGTTGTCGTACGAAGCGCCTTCAATGATCGCTTTCGCAGCCTGGTCAAAGTCCGCCGTCTCATCCACGACTACGGGAGGGTTTCCCGGGCCGGCCGCGATCACCCTTTTCCCATGCTTGCTGGCCGCCCTGACCACGGCAGGACCACCCGTTACACAGATCAGTGCAACCTGGGGATGCTGAAACAACTGTTCCGCTGTTTCAATGCTGCTCTTGCGCACCATGGTGAAGGTATTTGTCACCCCGGTTGCGCGCGCAATTTCCTGATTGAAAAGTTGCAACGCGTATGCCGCCACCTTGGCTCCCCCCGGATGAGGGGAAAACACGGCCGTGTTACCCGCAGCAACCACGTTGATGGCATTGCTGGCCATGGTGGGCACGGAATGGGTGAGCGGAAGCACCATGCCGATAACTCCCCACGGCGCCTGCTCGATCACACACAAGCCGGATTCATCGCTTCTTGCCGCGCTCCGCATGGCCTCGACCCCGAGCACGTGCCGGACGGCCGTTAGCTTCTCGATCTTATGGTCGAGTCTTCCCACCTTGGTTTCTTCGAGTTCCATGCGCCCCATCTCGTCGGCGCGTTCCAGGCAAATTCGGCGGATGATGGAAATGATCTCACCGCGCTGGCTCAGGCTCATCGCCGCCACGCTGACCTGTGCCGCCGCTGCAGCATTCACGGCCTCTTCCACTGTTTCAAATACGCCGTGCTCGTTTCCGCTCCGCCGGCCAGGGCTGGAGGAAGGCTTTTGCAGCTCCACGCGAAGCCGCACAATAACCTCTCGCGCAATTTCGGCAACCAGTTGTTCCTGAGTCAGCATTAGGGTTTCTCCACTATGGCGCCGCCGACCTCAACGGTGTCAACGATCCCAACGATGACCGCGTCGACCGGCGCTTCTTTCGTAGCGGTCGTCAAGCGTGCCGAACTGCCTTGCGTAAAGAGCACGCATTCACCAATCCCGGCGCCGACACTGTCTACGGCGACAACCGAACTTCCCGAGGGCTGCAGCCTCGATTCTTTGTGAATGTAAGGCTGTATCAGAAGCAGTTTCATCCCGTGAAATCTGGAGCATTTTTGCGTCGACACGACGCTGCCGATAACCTTCGCAAGGAACATGTCGCACACCTAGCCCGCTTATCGCGAGCCCCATTTACCAACCACGTTATTGCGGCAAGACCGTGCCCAGGGAGCTATGTGGCCGCGGGATCACGTGGACGCTCACGACCTCTCCGGCCGCCCGACCTGCAGCGGCTCCCGCATCCACCGCGGCACGGACTGAACCCACGTCTCCGGACACATATACGGAACACAGCCCGCTGCCAACCTTGTTCCATCCGGCAAACTCCACGCTGGCCGCCTTCAGCATCGCGTCGGTAGCCTGCACGAGTGCCACCAAGCCTTTCGTCTCGATCATTCCAATTGCCATGTTGGCCATGTTCGTCCTCTCTGTTGCCTGGCTATTTCAGCATTCCCTCAATCAGGGCCTCATGTGGTCGGGGGATGATGTGGGAGGCAACCAACTCGCCGATTGCCTTCGCTGCCGTCGCCCCGGTATCCACGGCGGCCCGCACACTCCCTACATCTCCTCGGACAATGACCGTCACGTAGCCGCCACCAATCGGAATCGTCTTGACGACCTCCACGCTGGCCGCCTTGCACATAGCGTCACTGGCTTCCACCAGTCCAACGAGACCTCTCGTTTCAATAAGTCCGATCGCTGCTTCGCTCACGGCTCCTCCTTTGCCGACTTTCCGTCGCCGGCGGTCTTTTTCCCTGCTTGCTTACTGCCGGAAGTTTTGGGGCCTTGGAAAAATGGCGGGAGCTCTTCATGCGGCCGGGAAATGACTTGCACACTGACCACTTCGCCGACCCGGGAAGCTGCCGCTGCCCCTGCGTCTGTAGCGGCCTTGACCGCCGCCACGTCGCCCTCCACGAACCCTGTCACCAAACCGGCACCGACAGGTTGCCATCCAAGAAAGTTCACACTAGCCGATTTCAGCATCGCGTCCGTCGCTTCAAACAGCGCGACCAACCCCTTGGTTTCAATCATCCCGAGCGCTTGCTTCATTTGGGTTTCTCCTACTTAAGAAGTTCGACTTCTTTGGTTAAGTGCAGACCACACGCGTTGGCTTCGTCCGTGTCCATGTGTACGTTCAGTCGGTAAGTCGGATCAATGCGAACATGCACGTTGTTGAACGTCACACCGGCCGGACCACCAATGCGCAGCTTCATCGTGCCCCCCTGCTTCACGCCAAAGTAATTAGCTTCCTCGGGGCTCATATGAACGTGGATTGCCGGCCGGATGACACCCTTTTTCAACTCGACCACGCCTTTCGGCCCCATCACAACCGCTCCGGGCGTGCCCTCGAGATTGCCGGAAACGCGCAGCGGGATGTTGTCAAAACCGAGGGTAATCGCGTCGGTAAAAGCAAGCTCGACCTGGGATTCCTTGCGCAGCGGACCGAGGATTCGCAGGTTGGAAATCAACCGGCTCCGCGGACCAATCAGGGTCACAAGCTCTTTCGCCGCAAAATTCCCCTCCTGAAACAGCGGACGGTGTACGGTCAGTTCGTAGCCGGGCCCGTAGAGAACATCGAGGTCTTCCCGACTGACGTGGATGTGGCGCGCCGACGCGTGGACCGTCAGAACAGGCGCTGTGGGCTCCGGACGATGTCCCAAACGTTCCAGGACCACCTGCCGGATGATTGCCTCCACAGCCGGCCGGCTGATCTGCTCGTATCCTGTCACTGAAACCGGTCCTCCTCCGTTAATCAAGGCTGCCTCTGCGCGGTGCTCGCAGCCTCCGGTTTCTTCATTTCCGCTTGCCGGACAACGGCAGTCACAGCGCGCGCCACGACAAGCTCCTCATTCGTCGGGACCACCAGAATCCGGGCAGACGATTCCGGCCTAGAGATCGTCGCCCCCCGTCGGGCCCCGTGGTTTCTGTCTTCGTCCAACTCGATACCGAAGGAGCTCAAACCCTTGCAGATGGCTCTTCGGATTTCCTCGCTATTTTCCCCAATGCCGCCGGAGAACGTCAGCACGTCCAACCCGCCAAGCTCCACCAGAAAGGCTCCGATGTAATGGCGAACCGCGCGTACGAAAACCTCCAGTGCCAGCCTGGCCCGTTCGCTCCCGTGTTCCGCTGCGCTCGTAAGGTCACGCACGTCACCGTTCGTGCCGCTGATGCCCGCAAGGCCCGACTTCCGGGCCAGCAAAGAAGCCATCTCATCGACGCCAATGCCAAGCTTCTTCATCACGAACAAAACGGCGAATGCGTCGATGTCGCCCACGCGGCTTCCTTGCGGCAGGCCTGATTGCGGAGACATTCCAAAACTCGTTTCCACAGCAGTGCCGGAACGGATCGCCGCAACACTCGAACTTCCTCCGAGATGGCAGGAGATGTGCCGGAGATTCATACGCCCGAGTTCCTTTTGTACCCACTCACTCGCAAAGCGATGACTGGCCCCATGAAAACCGTAACGTCTGATGCCGTACCGCTCACGCCATTCATAAGGGACCGCGTACGTGGTCGTGGCTTCGTCAAGGGCTTCGTACAGCGATGTTTCAAAAAGTGCTACCAGTGGCACCTGCGGAAGCTCAGCCCGGAAGCTGCGCATCGCGTCGACATAAGGAGGGTTGTGCGCAGGGGCAAGAAAAGAGAATTCTTCCATGGCTGCCAGAACACGATCATCAACGATCTGTGCCCCGGTCAGAGGGCCGGCATGGACAGCTTTGAATCCGACAGCGCTTAGTTTTGACAGGTTGGCAAGCGTCCGCCCGCTCCCACAAATTTTTGCCAAACAACTGGCGATGGCAGACCCATAGCCGGGGAACTCGCTCCCTGGTTGCCCAATACGTTCCGCCGCTCCCTCCGTCAGCACCGTCTCTTCCGGCATTTTAAAGAGCCTGTACTTAAAGCTCGTGCTTCCAATATTCGCGATCAGGACGTTCATTTGTGGTTGACTATGAATTAGAATGCAGTATATACTGCAGACTAATTCGAAGTCAAGCATAATCTTTCATTCGCAAATTGAAGGTTCGCTAATATGGGTGACAGCTTAGAACAGCAACGAACGGGCGCGGCAGGGCAAGCGTCTTCTGACCGTGTTGAGGAGTTGGGGATTGTAGGGGCCGGCGGTGCCGGGTTTCCCACATCGGTGAAACTCAAGACGAAGGTGCCCTGCGCCATTGTCAACGCGGCTGAATGCGAGCCGCTGCTACACAAGGACAAGGAACTGCTGCTGCATCACGCGGACGCGATGTTTCGCGGATTGAGCGTTGCAATGGACCGGGTAAGCGCGTCGGAGGGTGTCATCGGCATCAAAAGTAAATATGCCGACATTATCAAGACCATCCAAAATCAAGCCCCCGCCAATGTCCGCGTATTGGCGCTGACCGACACCTATCCGGCAGGGGACGAATTTATCCTCGTCTACGACGTCGTCGGCCGCGTGATTCCACCTGGAGGTTTGCCCAAGGATGTCGGCGCGGTCGTCCTGAATGTCGAAACCCTGGTTAACATCGGCCTAGACCGCCCGGTTACGCACAAGTATCTAACGGTGGCTGGCGCTGTTCACACGCCGGTTACGGTGCGCGTGCCGGTTGGCATGTCGATCGGGGAAGTCATTGCCGCTGTCGGCGGCGCCAATGTAGCCGATTTCGGCGTCCTCATCGGCGGCGTCATGATGGCCAGTCCTGCGCCGTCGTTGAACGAACCTGTCACAAAGACAACCGGCGGTCTCGTTGTCCTTCCCTCATCTCACAAACTTCTCGAGCGACACTCCGCAAAGTGGCCCCAGATCGCGCGCATCGGAAGGTCCGCGTGCGACCAGTGCAGCCTCTGTACCGAACTGTGCCCTCGTTATCTGATCGGTCATCCAATTCAACCTCACCGGGCGATGCAATCTCTTGGCTTCGCCTTCGGAGCAAATTCAATGATCGCCGGGACGCTGTACTGTTGCGAGTGCAACCTCTGCAGCCTCTATTCGTGTCCGGAAGACCTTGATCCGAAGAATGTGTGTGTACAGTCCAAGCCGATAGCCCGAGAGAAAGGCCTGATGTTCAAAGGCAATCCTGACGACGTACAGCCCCATCCCCTGTTTACTTCACGGCGAGTGCCGATTCATCGGCTCATGGCGCGGCTTGGATTGATGACATTCAATAACGTCGGCCCGACGTGCGACATTCCCTTCGCGCCAGCCCGAGTCAGAATTCTGCTGAAGCAGCATGCCGGTAAACCTGCCACACCTCTGGTTCGGCCCGGCGACAAGGTGCGAGTGGGCGATCTGATTGCGGCTCCGGCCGAGGGCGCGCTCGGGGCACGAATCCACGCCAGCATTGATGGAATCGTTCGCGAGGCCAGCGACGCGGTGGTTATCGAGGCATAGGCTAGGTTTGACGCAGCAATCAGAAAGGAGCGATAGTGGCCGAAATTCACTCTATTGGACTCATTGAAGTTTCAAGCGTTGCAACCGGATACTTGGCGGAAGACGCTATGTTAAAGGCGGCGACCGTGCAGATCCTTATGGCTCGCAGCATCTGTTCCGGCAAATTTCTCGTCGCGATCGCGGGCGATGTCGCATCCGTCGGAGCGGCCGTCGACGCGGGTGCCGCAGTCTGTGGCCCGTCCCTGATCGAGAAGCGGCATATCGCTCATGTACACCCTGCCATCTTCCCCGCCATCTCGATGGCCGTGAACGTTGATCCAGATCATTTGCGTTCGATTGGCGTGGTGGAAACCTTCTCGGCCGCCAGCATCATCGAGGTTGCGGATAGTGCCGCGAAATCCGCGAACGTGACTCTGCTGCGGCTGCACCTGGCCATGGCCTTGGGAGGCAAGGGATTTCTCCTGCTTACCGGGGACGTATCCAGCGTCGAAGCTGCCGTTGCGGTGGGTTCAAAAGTGGCCGCAGACGAGGGGATGCTGGTTGGCCGCGCGGTGATCGCGGCTCCAGATAGAGAGCTGTTCCGCGAGTACATCTGAGAGTCTTTGGAGATCGTGCCAGACTGAGGACTACGGCCCGCGGGATAATTAGACGCTTTCCAAATTCACCGGTCCGAGCAAACCGGACGGCGAAAGAGGCTGGTTCTTCTTGAGGAAATGGCTGGCGTCGCCGTGCGTAAAGCGCTGGTCGGGCGGCAGCTTGGTATCCCCAATCACCCGATTCGTCCACACATTCACAACGTCGATTTCCAAAGCGTTGTCAGCGGGCTGAAGTGCCTCAGTAAGCTCCAGTCGGAAAGGCTTGGTCCAGAGAATGCCCAGATTCTTGCCGTTCAGGCGGACTTCCGCGAGGTCATGCATTTCGCCCAAATCGAGCATTATCCTCTTACCACGCTGCCGAAGCCTCTGTGGCAGGCGAAAGGTCTTTCGATAGGTCGCGGTGCCGGAGTAATATTTGATCCCCGCCTCGGGGCGCTTCGTCCAATCCTCAAGGGTTTCAAATACCACGGAATCCGGACCGCCCCACCTTGGCTTGAAGTGGACCGTCCACGGTCCCTCCAACTCCGCCGACGCCGAAACCACGGGGAAGTTAGGCTGCGTTCGTTTTGGCTCGCCCGAAGCGTTACGGAACACTACAAAGAACGACTGGTAAGGGGCAAAGGCCATCGGCACCGCCGTCCGGCGTCCCTCATACTGGAAGTCAGTTGTACCGCGCACCCGGCCCGTCACGGGATCCCAGATTTCCGGAAGCCTCCCGCTCGTTCTGAATACACACTGCGCCTCCGCAGAAGCTTGCTCTGGATTAGCAACGAAATAGATGTCTGCGCCCTCCAGCCTTCGGTGCGTGAAGTTGAAGGTCACCCCTTGGGGTCCGCCACGGACCTCGAAGTCCGGCAGAACATTCATTTCTCGCAGCAGAGCGCCTGGAGCTTTGCCCCACACCAGGCGTCCCTGCCCAAGCCGCCGGTCGCCCGTCTCGGTGTCTCCCGGCCCCCACATCTCATCGGCCAAGGCTTTGACGCTCTGGTCGGATTGCGGATAACCGCTAAGACCTACCGCACATAGAGGCCGCTTTCCCAGCACCGTCGCACCTGCCTCGACCAATTCCCGAACCTTTCGTAAGATCTGCAATGACATCTGACGTTCTTCCGGCAGGACCAGCACCCGGTAGCTCATGCCATCCGGGAAGATCAGCCGACCGGGTTTGGCCGAGAGGCGGTTTAGCAAAACATCCGCATTGAGCTCGTCAAAGTCATATCCCGAAGGAAGGGGCGGCTTCAGAAATTGCTTCGCTGGCGCAAACGTAGCAGTACCTTCTCCGTAAAAGTAGAGCGCATCGGCGACGAATTGCCCCTGTTGCAATAAATACTGGCAGCGGCCCAAATAATCGAGGAAGGCTTTGGCCTGTTTGTGCCAGGTGATATGCCTGTTGATAATTTCGTAGCCGTCTGTATCTTCTCCCGGAATCGCGCTGGTCTGATTGCTTGAACAAAAAATTACACACTGCTGCAATCCGTCGCTGAAGGCTTGGTCTCCGTACTGCTTCATGACGCCGGGGTAGCACTCGTAAGGGGGCAGCCAAGTGCTGAACGCCTCTGATTGCACTAAGGGCTTGCCGTAAATATGGGCTGCCGAAGATGCGGTGCGGACGGAATCACAAAAATGGTAGAACTGCGACATGATGGGCGTGGCAGTCCAGAACTCGCCTTGCGGAACATCCGACTGGCCGAACGCTTCCAGACCGTCGATGTGGGGAAACGGGTAAGTTCCGTAACCGTTTTCATTGTTGGTGCTCAGGTTGTGCTGATTGGCAAGCTCGCGCAGACGAGCGTAAAACGCCGTGTACAAATCGCCCAAGGTGCGCCGAAAGTCCCACAGGAAGCGGTTTGAAACCTCGCGGTTCTCGACAATCCAGCGGGCCAGCGTGGGCAGGTAGGGAAGCAGGTCGTATCCGCGACGCTCGCGGAACTGCTCGCGAAAATCATCGGTCCAGTTTGGCAACTGGCCGTGGTCATAGACGCCGTATTCGAAGCTGTCGATGTGGACCCCGGTAAACGTCGAGCCCGCGAGAGAACCCGCGTCCGCGAGCATGGGGCCAACCTCGGCCTTGATATTGACGTCCGCCGAAGGCGGCTTGAACAGGTCCAGCAGGTAGTTGCTCTCGGAGTTCGGCGCAGCCGGAGAGCGGGGTGGGATCAGAGTATAACCGAAGCGGAGAATCGTCCAGCGCCCGGCGGGAATTTGACAGCTTAGAACTCCGTGCCCGTCCAGGTTTTGCGCGAGATCGATGACTTCGGCGCTCCGCACGTCGAAGTCCTTTTCGGGGTAATCCTCATACAAAGCTACCGGGCCCTGCTGGGGATAATTCCAGAAACCGCGATTCGCCGACTTGAAGGGCCACCATTTCAGTCCGTGCCGCAGTCGCGGCTCGTCGCCTTCCCGCAAGAGCCATACCTCGGCGATTTGCACATCCGGCACGTAGGCTGAATGAATCACCAGCCGGAAGCTTCGGCCGGTGGTGGCGGGGAAACTCAGGCGCTTGGCTTGTCCCTTCTCCATCGCGAAGCTCAGCACGGTCTGATAGTAGCTGTCGCCTCCGACCTGCAATTCACACTCGCGCGGCCCGCCTTCGGCTGTCGGTACCACGTAGAGTCCCGAGGCGGTAAGCGGCGCGCTAAACTGGAGATCCAACCAAGCTGGTTTTTCTTTCGTGGGCGCAAGTGCGGGGTTCGCCCTCCAATACGTATCCGGGTCGCGGTCGGTGACAAACCGGGGCGGCCAGTTCCATTCATCGACGTATCCACCCAGTGTGGAACTGGCGGTCACCGAGTAGGGGGTGACCGGACAGTGGCCGTCCTCTCGAAACGCGATGGCCGCCACATCGCAATAGTAGCGGCCCACCAGAATCGGCATGGGCAGAACCACATCGGCCCGTTCGGGCCCTTGCACCTGCGTTTCCGTATACACCAGTTTCTTTGCAGACACGTCCGGCGTAGCCCACGGCCCGCCCGTGTCAAACCCGTCGGCGATGTTCGCATTGACCACCAAGCCCAGTCGGCTGGCCTCGTGAACCAGGTAACTGAAACCCTCATTCCACGGTTGGCTCAGTTGGCCCGGCCCGCTGTCCCCAAACAGAATTCCGCCGACCCCCTGCTCTTGGAGATACTCCAGGTCCTTAGTGATCCCGTCTTTGTTGTTGTACCGAGCCCACAGCCAGAAAACCCAAGGCTTCGCCTTGTCCGGCGGCGTAAGGAAATGCTCCGCGAGAGGGTCCGCAGGGTTTGCGGAACGAAGGCGTGCTTCCTGGGCACTAAGGCCGGGGTATGCGGTCAATAGGCCGGCGGCCGTTTCAAGAAAGGTTCTGCGGCTAAGGGAGTTGTGAATTGAGGTACCAGGAGGCTTCTTCGAGGAGTCACCCATCTGTCTGCGCCCGAGGTGTTATCGACCTTGTCCCTATTAAGCTCGCTGCGAGAATTCGTTTGCGTCCCGAAGTTTATGGCTTGCTGCCTGCAGCTTTCTCGGCGAATCCTTATGCATCTTTCCAAGTTCCAGCATAAACTGTCCAACTGAAGTGAAACCCTTTCGTCGAGGATTTCCCTTCCAGCAACTCAAATGATGTCACCTTACACCCCACGGCAGCCCGTTCACAAGCACAGTTTTGCACTCCGGAGGGTGGCGCACCGTTTGGCGGCAGGCAGTGCGCCTTCCGGTTGCACGCTGAGACGTCATCGGGAAGATGGAAATCCTCCGCGCCCATGATATTATCCTCTCCCTAAATCGAGCTGATGTTGGACGGAAGCTTTGGCTACAACTTTGAAGAGTCTGTTTGGTTAGGTCGGGCAAGGGAGGCGGCAGGCTACTTACTAATCAGGCCAGAAGTATGTAGACATAACCGAGCTACAGGGCCGGATACTGAGGATCGGGCATGAGAAAGAATCTTTGAACCACGCCCGGCGATTTCTGGAGGCTGCGCAGCCGACGGCCGAG
>JAKAWG010000009.1 GCA_021817045.1 Acidobacteriota bacterium | reverse complement strand
GCAAGCTCGGCGCGACGGGATTCGATGGCCGCCTGGTGGTCGCCGCTTTGGGCGAGGGCCTGGTTGAGGATGTGCTTTTCGGAGGCAAAGGCGCCGTGCTGGAAGCTGTTGAAGGCGGCGCGCTGTTTGCCTTTTGAGGACTTGGGACCGGTCGAGCGCTGGGCGGCGGCGCGATTGGCGGCAAGGCGTTTTTCGGTGACCGTACGTTGGTCGATTGGCATGACGAGAATCTCCTTGGCTCGGACAGGCGGCGCGCCTCAACCATTCCGAGGGCGCCGGCTGCGGTCCGGGTTACCTCTGAGCCTAGCAGGCGGGAATGAGAGAAAGGAGACAAGTGAGACAAATGAGACAGTATTTTTTCAGGGCGAGCTAATGCGAATTACAAAATATAGTGACCGTTTCGTGTAGCGCCGGCATCCTGCCGGCCTCGAAAACATGCCGCCGGGACGGCGGCGCTACAGGGTCGGCTTGTCACCGTATTATGTAACATTCAGTGATCTGGAATATTCACGAAGCGAAGATTCTGTCAGGAGGGCGGGGTTTCAACCCCGCCGAAGATTGGCGTACCCCCCACCCCTTGTCCCTCTCCCCGCAAGCGCCCTCGTGCTTTGCCTGCACGGTTCATGAATAATCCGGACCAGGTCAGTTCCTGTTGACATCGCACAGGGAGCGTGAGATACTCCTGTGCTTAAACCACAGGAGCTGCGATGGCAGGACGTAAATCAGAGGTCCTTCAAGGCACGCTCGATCTCATGGTGCTGAAAACACTGGCGGCGATGGGGCCGTTGCACGGCTACGGGATCGCCCGCCGCATCGAGCAAATCAGCCGGGATGTGTTCCAACTTAATCAGGGAACGATTTACGCCTCTCTGGTTCGCCTGCTGCAACGCGGATGGATTTCCGCCGCTTGGGGAACGTCGGAAAACAACCGCAAGGCGAAGTTCTACTCCATCACCAAGGCCGGGCGAAAACAGCTTGGCCGCGAGGCGGAGAGTTGGCAGCGCGTCTCGGCCGTGATTGGCCGCGTGCTGCAACTCGCGGAACGGAGGTCGAGCGATGTTTGATTGGTTCAGGGTCCTGGCTTGCCGGATTCACGGATTGCTCGCTCGGCGAGAGCTCGATAAAGACTTCCAGCAGGAACTCGATGCCCATCTCGAGATGCTCACCGAGGAAAACATCCGGCGGGGTGTGTCGCCAGAAGAAGCCCGCCGCGCCGCCAGGCTGCGCTTGGGAGGCACGACCCAACTTCGCGAAACTCACCGCGAACTGTGGGGCCTGCCCATGCTCGAAAGCTTCGCCCAAGACGTGCGCTACGGTCTGCGGCAAGTCCGACGGAATCCGGGGTTCAGCGCCGTTGCGGTTCTCACGCTTGCGCTTGGCATTGGCGCAAGCACGGCGATTTTTAGCGTTCGTCTACACAGTCTTGGTGAATCCGTACCCCTATGAAGGCGCGAACCGGATGGTCAATTTCTCGGTTGTCGGTGCCAAGGATAGTGAGCTCGATTGGTATTCCTTGGATGAATTCGGCGCCATCCGAGATCAGAACCATGTGTTCGATGACGTGATCGGATACAGCGCGGATGACTGGGTGCTCTCAGGGGGGAAAGTTCCGGAGGTCGTCTTCGTTGTTGAGATGACGGGCAACGCCTTCCAGTACTTCGGTGTTCCACCGCTTCTTGGGCGAGAATGGACGCGTGCCGACGCACCGCGAGGAAAGGCGCCCGCCGCGGTTGCGGTCCTCAGCTTTCGCTTTTGGAGGAGCCACTTTGCGTCGCGGAGAAACGTCGTGGGAACGACCATCCGGCTCAATGACCGGCCTTACACGATCGGTTTAGCATGGTGGTTTTTTTGTTCGGTGTCTTGGGGCTGGCGCTCTCCGCCAGCGGAATCTACGGCGTCGTATCCTACGTCGTTTCGCGCGGCACGCACGAAATTGGCGTCCGGATAGCACTAGGAGCCCAAAAGCGACAGGTCCTCTGGATGATCATCACAGAAACCATGGCGCTGGCTGTTATCGGTGCGGTGTTAGGTCTCGGTTTAGCGGCGGAGGTGACCCGACTGTTTGCCAGCCAACTTTTCCGAGTTAGTCCTCTCGACCCGCTCACGCTCGGGATCGCTTCGCTTACCTTAGTTGGGGTAGCTCTTGTTGCCTGCTACGTCCCTGCGCGCCGGGCCACGAAGATCGATCCAGTGGAGGCGCTGCGGTACGAATGAGGCGGAGACGGGAGGCAAGAGACGAGCGTTGGCGAGCCTGTAGCGCGGCGTTCGCCTTGCAACGCGGCAGTTTTTTCGCCACAACGGAGCCCGAAGCCGCAGGGTCAAAGAGCCGACCCCGCCCTACACGCTCATTCTTACCGGCGTAACGTTTTTCGCTTGCTAGTGTGGCGTCCCGCCTAATTCTTGACAATGCCCAGCGTCTCCTGGCCCCTCACCCGGCTCGCGGAGTTTACCCTTCGCGGAGCCTGCCCTGACGCAGGAAGGGAGCGCCGAATCTACTGAAGATTAAAGACCGGCGGTCATAGACCGCCGCTACAACTGCAGTTGTCACACAGTCTCCGAGGGGGCGAGGGGTTTATCAAGAGTTACGCGGGACAGGACACTGGATTTTTAGTTGCCCACGATTGGGTCGGGTCCTAATCTGAGGTAGCGTCAGCCTTCAGGCCGGCACCTGCCGAGCTAAAGCTCGGCGCTACACACGATTGTCGCGGCTTGCATTGTACCTGGCCGAATGGCGGCGCAAAGCCGCCTTTCCGTGTGCATCAAGGTAGTTCCGCAAGCGACGAACGCTTGGAGATACAATAGGTTTTTGCCCGGCCGACGCTGCGCGGGCGCTCTTCGGAGACAGCCATGTTGCCGACCCTTAAGATGGGGGTAGAAGCGTGAGAATCCGAATTCTTGGCGTGCCGCTCGACCTGGGCCAGGAGCGGCGCGGAGTGGATATGGGTCCTTCCGCTTTGCGCGCCGCCGGACTCGGCGCCGCGCTACAAGGCCTCGGTCACGCAGTGGAAGA
The DNA here is from genome assembly GCA_021817045.1 of Acidobacteriota bacterium. GTDB lineage: Bacteria > Acidobacteriota > Terriglobia > UBA7540 > UBA7540 > RH2-MAG17b. The sequence goes on along the minus strand of JAKAWG010000009.1, from coordinate 96,912 downwards.
CGGCGGCAACATCTCCGTGAAGAATCCCGAGGAGCAACACTTCGGCGACAAGCGCGCCAAATACCTCAGTGAGATCGCCGGCATCTGCCACGATGTTGCCGAACGCATCACCCGAACCCTCGAAGAAGACTTTTTCCCCGTCTCACTTGGCGGAGATCATTCCATGGCCGTAGGGACGGTAGCCGGTATTTCCAAGTTCCATCAGCAGCGAGGGCAGTCTGTAGGGCTCATCTGGATCGACGCCCACGCGGACATGAACACGCCGGAAACCAGCCCCAGCGGGAACGTACACGGCATGCCCTTTGCGGCGCTGCTAGGCTTCGGCCCGCAAGCGCTGACCGGCATCTTGGGAGACGCTGCCAAGATCAGTTCTCAGCGCGCCGTGCTGATCGGCGTGCGAGACATGGATTCTCGCGAGAAGAAAACGGTTAAGCGGTCCGGAATTCACGTCTTCACCATGCGCGACATTGACGAACAAGGCATGCGCGCCGTCATGGAAAAAAGTCTGTCGCTGGCAAGCGATGGCGCTGCCGGTTTCATCGTCTCTCTGGACATGGACGTGATGGACCCGATCGAAGCGCCGGGCGTCGGAACCCCGGTGCAAGGCGGGCTCACCTTTCGTGAAGCGCACCTCGCCATGGAAATGATCGCCGACAGCGGCAGGATGCTGTCCCTTGAACTGGTGGAGATCAACCCCATCATCGACATCATGAACAAGACAGCGATTCTGGGCGTGGGGCTGATCAGCTCGGCGTTGGGCAAAAAGATTCTATGACAAACAAAAGACTTCGCGTCGGCATTCTTTTCGGAGGCCGCTCCGGCGAGCACGAGGTCTCTTTGCAGTCGGCCGCCTCACTTCTGGCAGCCATCGACCGAAGAAAGTACGACGTTGTTCCGGTGGGCATCACGAAGCAGGGCCGATGGATGGTTGGCCCTGCACTAAAAGCAGGCGGGCCTGATTTTCTGGCAGGCGTCCTCGTTCACGGGGAGCCGGTGACCGTTTCCGCGGCCCCGCTGGGACCAAGGTTGGTCCCGCTCAACTCGGTGGCGCACGCGCGGACTGAGCTTCCGCCGACGATCGATGTGGTTTTTCCGCTGCTGCACGGGACGTTCGGCGAAGACGGCACGGTACAGGGGCTCCTCGAGCTTGCGGGGATCCCATACGTAGGGGCGGGCGTGCTGGCTTCGTCAGTGGGAATGGATAAGGACGTGATGAAGCGGCTCTTCCGTGACGCACGCCTCCCCGTCGTCGATTGGGTAGCGTTTCTGCGCAAGGAATGGCAGTCGAATCCTGCCCACCTCCGCAGGCTCGTCGAACGCCGGATCGGCTACCCCGCGTTCGTGAAGCCCGCGAATCTTGGCTCTTCGGTCGGTATCAGCAAGGTGACCTGTACCCGCGACCTCGCTTGCGCGCTCAACCTCGCCGCGCGATATGACCGCAAAATCCTTGTCGAGAAAGGCGTGAACGCCCGCGAAATCGAGTGCGCCGTGCTCGGCAACGACGAGCCTCAAGCTTCGGTCTCCGGCGAGATTGAACCGGTGAACGAGTTCTATGACTACGAAGCCAAATACGTCCGCGAAGGGTCGCGACTTCTCATCCCGGCGCCGCTTCCCAACAAGACCGCGCGACTTGTCCAACGGCTTGCCCTTGCGGCGTTCAAGGCGATTGAGTGCTCCGGCATGGCGCGTGTCGATTTTCTGCTCGACCGCAAGACTGGCGAACTTTTTGTGAACGAGATCAACACGATTCCTGGTTTTACCTCCATCAGCATGTACCCCAAGCTCTGGGAAGCGAGCGGACTTTCCTACCCGAAGCTCATCGACCGTCTCATTCAGCTTGCCCTCGCGCGCCATCGCGAACAAAAGCACACGCTTTACACTTACGCCGCGCGTCCACCCGCTGCGGCGAAGCGGTAGAGAAGCGCTGCTAATTGGCGTCAATAACCTTGAGTTCGGTACCCCAAACGCCGCCCTGCGACCGTGTTATGATGGTGGTGAAGCTGGGGGGTACCAGGTTTCCCCCACCCGTGAATAACGGCTTGGCCCTCGGCAACCCGGACGGTAAAGTGCGAAGACGACATGATTCGAAGTACCGCCATACCTGCGACAGCCCACCTGCTTCTCCCGCCGTAATCCGGGTGATATACGCGTCATTCGTTTGTTGAAAAGAAGGCCTCGCGCATGATTGTAGGAACGGGGATTGACATCGCGGAGACGGAGCGCATCGAACGGAGCATGGAGCGCTATGGCGAGCGTTTCCGCAATCGTGTCTACACCCCGGAAGAAATCGCGTATTGCGAGCGCTTCAAGAACAAAGCCGAGCGGTACGCGGCGCGGTTTGCTGCCAAGGAAGCGGTCTTCAAAGCCTTGGGAACCGGATGGCGTGAGGGCGTGCGCTGGCAGGACGTGGAGGTAACACATTTGCCAAGCGGCAAACCGGTGGTGTCACTGAAGGGGCGGGCACAGGAGGTGGCTAACAGGCTAGGTGCCGTGCGCGCCGAAGTTTCTCTTTCGCACGCGAATCACTATGTGGTGGCGCAAGTTATCCTGGAATCCGGGGGCTAGCGGGTGCCACCGCTGCGCCATGGCAGCGGTCCTGACCGTGGTGTGCAGCTTGGCAGCCGCCGCCGATGTAACTCAGCCGTGTGTTACAGGCAGCGCTCCTTTTCGGCTCACGAAGCGGCAAGCCACCAAGTTACTCCTCGATCAAGAGCGGCCGGTATATCCTCCACTTGCCAGCATTAATTACATTTACGGCAAGGTCCAGCTCCTGGTGACCGTTAACTGTCAGGGTCGCGTGCAGCAGGTCCACGTGCTTTCCGGCCATCCGTTCCTGGCTGTGGCGGCCTTGCGCGCGATCCGAAACTGGATTTATCGACCATTCGAGACGAAGCGAGGCCGGGCGGCATTTCAGACCAGGGTCAATGTCAACTTCTCCCTCCTCAGCCGCGACATCAAGGATTTTCCACCCGATTCGGAAAAGTTCCTCGCTCATTCAGTTCATCCACCGCAGGCCCCCAGGGAGGCTGCCGACGCGCCGGAAGCAGGCACGGTGCAGATGCGGGTGCTGGTCAGTGCCAAAGGCCGCGCCATGGACTCAGTTTTCTTGTCCGGCACACCCGCGCAGTTCCGGAAAGCCCGTAAGATTGTCGCGCACTGGCACTTTAAGCCGGCTCGATGGGGAAATCTGGCGGTTCCATGGTATCTTGAGGTAGGAGTTCCGGTAGACGCGGAACCCTCCCGTGACCCAGAGCTTTCTAAGAGGGCGCAACCTTAACTAAGTATTTGGACGTTCTCAACAGATTAACGAGGGAGGGCAGCCACGCAGTAACTCCTGTGACGTCGCGCGAGAATAGCCCACACCACGTCGAGGAAGGACGGCGACATGGCAATGATTTATCCAGTCAAGGCGCGGCGGGCGGTCTTGGTTTTGCTGGCAACCATCCTGATGGTGCCTGCCGCTCGGGCGATTCAGCAAGCGCCGGGCCGAGCGCCGCGGTTCACTTACGCAGGCGGCACACAAGGGCTGCGCAGCGGTTGCGCTGGCGAGCTGGAACTGACGCACACGTCCATGACCTTCGCGTGCCCTGAAGGCTCCATCACCATTCCCTTCCGCTCAGTTGTCCTGATGCAATACCGACCAAAGGTGAGCCGGTCGATCACTCAAATGAAACTGCCTTGGAAGGTGAAGCCTTCGGGTTCAGGCCGGAAGAAGAACTTGTTCTTTACGGTGCTTTACCGGGAAGACCGCAGATTGCGAGCGATGGTGCTTAAAGTCCGGCCTGATGATATGCGGCCGTACCTTGCGCAGATCGAACTCAGCACAGGCAAGCGAATCCACGTTTGGGATTACCGAGGCTTCGAGTGAGCCCGTCCGCATGACTGGAGATGAGGGCCGGCCTCTTCTCTCATTTGGTTTTCATTTTGTTAAAGTAGCCGGCGCGCGCGCGCACGCGGAGGTTGGGCTGGAGCACTTCCACTTGCAGGCGGTGGAATCCCACTTGGTTGAGCGTGCTCGGAACGTAAGCCAACATATACTGGCTGTTCACCTCAAGCGCCACGCGCATTAATTGCTTCTGTACTTCCCTGCTGCCCTTCCAGTGCGAGTATTCCTTTCCGCCGGTGTAATCCGCGTAGATCTGAAGGAGGTTTTTGCCCTTGAGAGCGGCGGCGGCATTGCCTGCCTTAGAGAGGAGCGGCAGCCCTGAAACCGGCGTATTGTATAGGCTATTTAACCTGCCCGGCGTGTTGGCGCTTCCCGGAGTACCAGGCAAGGCCATATTATCCGACAACGTGGTCGGGCCAGAAGCAGTCTGCTGGTTTCTGAAAAGCGCTTCGCCCGGCCGGAACCGCATTCCGTAAATCGCTATTCCGGCGCCGGTAGCGGCCCGGATAATTTCTGCCCGGCTCGTCTCGCTGCCGCGGTCGAACCCCTCCGCAAAAGTTACAATCACCCGCCGATAAGTCGTGGGCTGCTCAGCTAGCATGAGGATCGCTCTCGCCAGCGCGTCGTTGAGGCGTGCTCTAGTCCCGTGGGAGCCAATGTGTTCGAGCGCGCGGTCCAACGCATCCGGGTCTGACGTAAAGCTCTGGACGACGCGAGAGGTGTTGTCAAAGCAGATCACGGCCGCCCGCCCCCGGTGGCCTAACAGAAGATTGGAAAAGATGGGTCCCGTCGGTCGGACCTGATTAAGCAGGGGAGCAACCGCCTCGTTGGTTTGGATTACGATTACCGCCGCTACCGGTTGGGTCGCCAACCCGAACCTTGTGATCCGTTGCGGCACACCATTATCCAGAATCCGGAAGTCACTCTTCGACAGGTCCTGGACGAACTCTCCGCTTCGATCCATCACCGTGACCGGCGTTTGGACGAGCGGGGACTGAACGTGGATGCTGGCGAGCCGGGAAAGCAGCGCCGGGTCATCTGACTTGGCGGTTGCCGGCGAGGAACTCGCGGACAGCGCTGCCCGTGCCTGCGTGGCCTGCTGCGCCAGCACGAACCCCGGCGCCACGCCCACAAGCAAAAGGCTGCCGGTGAGCATCCATAGTGCCGCGAATTGCGTTCTTGTGCAATGCTTGGGAAGCGTGTGAAGCCTTGTTCGCATGAGCGTCGACCTCTTCCTTGACATTTGGATGAAGATAAGGCTCAGCGCGTTAGCCGGCCCCCGGACATTTTATGGACCTCACCGGCTTGCGTCGCAGGAGCGAAAAGCTTTTCTGATAAAATGGCAGATATGCCCGCTTCGCAATTCGTCCACCTGCATCTTCATAGCGATTACAGCTTGCTCGACGGCGCCTGCGACATCTCGAAAGTGATGGACCGCGCCGCGGAATTGCAAATGCCCGCCGTGGCGCTCACCGACCACGGCAGCTTGTTCGGGGCGGTAAAGTTCTACGACGCCGCGGTCAGCCGCGGGGTGAAGCCCATCGTTGGCTGCGAAGTGTATACGGCTCCGGCAAGCCGTTTTGAGCGCTCGTCGGAAGCCGACCGGCCAAACCATCTCGTTTTGCTCTGCGAGAACGAACGCGGCTACCGTAACTTGGTCAAGCTCGCCTCACTCGCCTATACCGAAGGATACTACTACAAGCCGCGGATTGATAAGGACCTGCTTGCCCGCCACGCTGACGGCCTGATCGGGCTTTCAGCCTGCCTCAAAGGAGAAGTTGCCTCGGCTCTCACCGCCGGCCGATATGAGGCCGCCCGGCAGGTGGCCTATGACTTTCGCGACATTTTCGGCAAGGGCAATTTTTACCTTGAAATTCAGGACCAGGGTGTCCCCGAAGAGAAGCGAATCAATCCGGATCTCGTCCGCTTATCGCGCGAGACGGGCGTACCGTTGGCTGCCACGAATGACTGTCACTACCTTCACCGCGCGGATGCACGCGCGCAGGAAGTGTTGATGTGTATCCAGACGGGCAAAACGGTGAGTGATCCTGCGCGGATGAGGTTCGCCTCGGACCAGTTCTACTTCAAGTCCGACCAAGAGATGCTCGAAGTATTCGGGGACATTCCTGAGACCGTGCACCGCACGCTGGAGATTGCCGCGCGCTGCAACTTGCACCTTGAAAAGAGCCAGCACGTCTTTCCTCACTTCGAGGTGCCATCGGGTGAGACGCTCGACACGTTTTTTGAGCGCGTCGCCCGCGAGGGTTTTGACCGGCGGCGGCCGTTGCTTGAGCGCGTGGCCCGGGAAGGCAAACTCCGCTCGCCGCTCGAGGCTTATGAAGACCGGCTCAACCGCGAAATCGACCTCATCAAGCGGATGCAATTTGCCGGCTATTTCTTGATTGTTTGGGATTTCATCCGGTTTGCCCGCGAGCGGTGCATTCCGGTCGGGCCGGGACGCGGGTCCGCCGCCGGAAGCCTGGTGTCCTACGCGATGCACATCACGGACATCGATCCACTTCAGTACGGCCTGCTCTTTGAACGTTTTCTTAACCCGGAGCGCATCACTTTCCCCGACATCGACATCGACTTCTGCATGCGGCGCCGGGGCGAGGTGATCAACTACGTCACGGAAAAGTACGGCCGGGAGAACGTGAGCCAGATCATCACCTTCGGCACGATGGGGGCTAAGGCTGTCATCCGCGATGCCGGCCGCGCCCTCGACATGCCTTTCGCCGAAGTGGACCGTATCGCTAAACAAGTGCCGAACGTCCTCAACATCACGTTAAAAGAGGCTCTCGAACAATCGCCCGAACTTCGTCAGATGCGGGACGGCGACCCCCGCGTCGCGGACCTGCTGACTGTGGCCGCCAGTCTGGAAGGCTTGGCGCGGCACGCCTCCACGCACGCCGCTGGCGTAGTGATTTCTCCACAGCCATTGCAGGACATCGTTCCTTTGTACAAGAGCGGGAAGGACGAAATCACCACCCAATATGCGATGGACGACCTTGAGAAGATCGGCCTGCTCAAGATGGATTTTCTCGGTCTCACCACGCTGACGATCCTGGACGACGCCGTGCGCCTGATCGAGGCCGCACGCGGCGAAAAGGTTGATCTCGCCCAACTGCCACTTGACGACCCCTCGACTTATGGACTGCTCGGCAAGGGCTTGACGGGCGGCATCTTCCAATTTGAAAGCCGCGGCATGACGGACATCCTGCGGCGCGTCAAGCCGAATCGCCTCGCCGATCTCACCGCCCTCAACGCCCTTTATCGCCCCGGGCCGATTCAAGGCGGCATGATCGACGACTTCATCGCGCGCAAGACAGGGCGTAAGAAGGTGACGTACGACCTTCCGCAACTCGAGGAGATTCTGGAAGAAACCTACGGCGTCATCGTTTATCAGGAACAGGTGATGCAGATTGCCGCCAGCGTTGCCGGCTTTAGCCTGGGAGAAGCGGACGTGCTCCGGCGGGCGATGGGAAAGAAGAAGCACGAGGTCATGGTGACTCAACGGGAAAAATTCATAGTCGGCGCCCGTGCCAAGGGTATTGCGGAAAGAAAGGCGGAAAAGCTATTCGACCTGATGGAACAGTTTGCCGGCTATGGGTTCAACAAGTCGCACTCGGCTGCGTATGCCGTGGTCGCCTATCAGACGGCCTACCTCAAGGCTCATTACCCGGTCGAATTCATGGCGGCGCTGCTGACCGCTGAAATCGGCAACCAGGAAAAGCTTACGCATTACCTCAATCAATGCCGCGACATGGGCATCAACATTTTGCCTCCTGACGTCAATTCGAGCGACCGCACCTTCACGCCTTCGGATGAAAGCATCCGCTTCGGCCTCACGGCTATCAAGAACGTCGGCGAAGCAGCTATCGAGTCGGTGCTGGAGGCACGAAGGAAGCTTGGGCGTTTTGAGAGCCTCTATCAATTTTGCGAAAACGTGGATCTGCGGCTTCTCAACCGGCGGGTCATTGAGAGCCTCATTAAAGCAGGAGCCATGGACTCGCTCGGTGCGCATCGTGCGCAGATGATGGCCGCGCTCGATCGCACGATGGAAGCGGGCCAGAAGCGACAACGGCAGGCGGAAAACGGCCAGGCCGGACTCTTCGCCGCTCCCGAAGCACCGGAACTTGGCCCGGCTTTGCCCGAAGCCGAGCCGTGGACTGAAAGTCAAACGCTGGCGAGCGAAAAGGAGGTTTTGGGCTTTTACGTTACTGGCCACCCGCTGGAAAAATATCGCGATGCCATTCGCACCTTGACGCGGCACGACAGCTCCACCGTTGAAGAGCTCGCGAACGATGCCCAGATCGCGCTCGCCGGCATCCTCGCTTCCCTCCGCATCCGGCCCAGCCGCAAGGGAGATCTGTGGGCAAGCGGCACCCTCGAAGACTTGCGCGGGACGGTCGAGATCATCGTATTCCCGCAGGCGCTTCAGCAGGTGCAGAGTCTCCTGAAGCCGGATACGGCTCTATTAGTGCGCGGGCGGCTGCGGCACGAAGAAAATGCCAGGCCGAAGCTCATGGTGAACGAAGTCCAGCGGCTCGAAGTGGCCGTGAGCCAGGTGAAGCCAGAAGTGCTGATTCGCCTGAACCTCACACGCAGGCCGGACGCACTGCTGGAGAAACTCGAGGGTTTGCTCGCTACACATCCGGGCGAGAATCCGGTAGTTTTTGAGCTCACTCAGCCAGGCGATTTCATAGCGCGCCTGCGCGCAAGACACCCCGCGGGGGTGAAGGCGGATGACACGGTCCTCGCGCAGTTGGAGACCGTGTGCGGAAAGGACGCGGTCACGCTGGTGCGGCCCGCTTCCGGTTCGTGAGGAGAGACGTAAGTCTGGCGGAGAGCACCGCCAACATAGACGGCGACTGAACTTCTATGGCGCATCCACAACGCACCGAATCCCAAGAGATCCGCGACATCGAACGGCAGATTGCCGAGCTTGAGCAGGTTGCCGCGTCCGCTGCCAGTCGGGAGGAGATTGAGCGTCTTCGCTTCCAATTGGAAGCTCTGCGCAACGGCGCCGCGCAACCATCCGAGGCCAATGAAGCCTGGAACCGCGTTCTTCTAGCCCGCCATCCTCAACGGCCTTATACGCTCGACTACGTCGGGATGCTGTTTACCGAGTTCACGGAACTGCATGGCGACCGCCGATTTGGTGATGACCATGCTATGGTATGCGGGCTTGCGCGGTTCGAGGGACGCCCCGTAGCCATCGTGGGCCAGCAAAAGGGGCGTGATACCAAGCAGAAAGTGGCGCGCAATTTCGGTATGCCCAAGCCGGAAGGCTACCGAAAGGCGCTGCGTTTGATGCGCCTCGCGGAAAAGTTCGCGCTTCCCGTCATCAGTTTCGTGGATACCCCAGGTGCCTACCCTGGCATTGGCGCGGAGGAGCGCGGCCAAGCCGAAGCCATCGCTGGCAACTTGAAGGAGATTCCCAAGCTGGCCACGCCTATTCTCGTGGTGATCCATGGCGAAGGCGGCAGCGGCGGAGCGCTCGCCGTCGCCGTAGGCGACAAAATCATCATGATGAGCAACGCCGTCTATTCGGTGATCGCTCCGGAAAGCTGCTCGTCGATCCTGTGGAGGGATTGGGACCACAAAGAAGAAGCGGCGCGCATTCTGAAACTGACAGCCGAAGACCTTCACCGCTTCGGAATGGTGGACGAGCTCGTCCCCGAGCCCGCTGGCGGAGCGCAGGCGGACCCGTCTGCAGCGGGCGCTGCGTTGCGGTCCGCCATCTGCTCGAGCCTCAAGGAGCTTGATGCCCTTTCCCACGAGGAACTGTTGCGTCGCCGCCGCGAGCGGTTGCGACGGCTGGCAACTTTCGTGGCTGAAGGTTAACTCATCACGCAGGCACGGGATTCCGGCTGCTATGACGAGCGACATGAGTGGTCACGTATCGGAAGCCGGACTAATGGCTCAACGACGTCACTTTCTCGTCTGAATCGACCGCGTTATGGGTGACGGCGGGTAGTTCCAGACGTTGGTAGATGACATAGAGCGCCAGTTCCAGGCGATCAGAAACCCCAACCTTGTCGTAAACGGCCCGCAGGTGGTTCTTGACCGTCTGTTCGCTGATGGAAAGGTGCTGAGCGATTTCGCGGTTGCGCCAACCCTGCATCAGGTAGCTGACAATCATCTTTTCGCGCCGGGTGAGCGTATCGGCGGGGCGCGGCAGTGAAGTGGGCACGGACTCGAGAAAGCGCGCCATCCGCGCGACTTCGCGTTTCGGCAGCCAAACCTCATTCTCCATCACCTTGCGGGCGCACTTTACCCATAGCTCGGGACCGATGGACTTCGGAATTACGCCTGCGGCCCCCGCCCGAACGTATTTCAGCGCGTCGATCTCCCCCAGTGCCCCGGACGTCACCACCACCCGGCAGCCCGCGGACGATTCGCGCAAACGTAACAGCCAATCGGATGCATCATCACCCAGAAGTTCCGCTTGCACGAAAATCAGGTTCGGCTTCACCTGTCGGGCGAGGTGAAGAGCCTGCGTAGCGCTCTCCGCTTCTCCGGCGACCCGCAAGTCCTCCTGCGCATCAAGCAAACGGGACAGGCCGAGACGCGAGATCGCTTCCGCATCCACGACCAGAATGCTAATCTTCTTTTTCGAGTTGCGCTCTGGCTTCATCGTAATTTTGACCAGGCTGCGGCAAAATGCAATCGGAGAGGCGTAGCGGCGATTTTACATCGCCATTCGCCCGGTGCTTTCAACACCGGGTGGCGGCATAAAGCCGCCGCTACACGGTTTTTCCGCGGCCTGCTAAATTTATCGGCAAACGAGAGGCGCACCATGAAACTAGGCGAGGTGGCAAAACGCATCGGCTGTCAATTGGAAGGTCCCGCCGATCTTGAAATCAGAGGAGTGGCGGGAATCGAAGAAGCCGGGCCCGCCGATCTGACGTTCCTCTCAAACCCTAAATATCAGCATCGGGCGGCCCAAACTCGGGCGGCCGCCGTCATTGTCGACTCTAAGGTTGAGTTCATGGGCCAGCCGCTTTTGCGGGCCGCGGACCCTTACATCGCCTTCGCACGCGCATTAGAGATTTTTTATCCCCCGGTGCGCCCTCAGCCCGGAGTGCATCCAACCGCTGTCGTTGCTCCGAGCGCCAGGATTGGACACAATGCCTCGATTGGACCTTACGTGGTCATTGAGGAGGACGCCGTCCTGGGCGACGATTGCGTGCTTAAGGGATTCGTGATGATTTACAGTGGTGCGCGGATCGGCGACCGGTTCTTTGCCCATTCGCACTCAGTGGTGCGGGAAGACGTCACGATCGGAAACGACGTGGTGCTCCAAAACGGGGTCATCGTGGGCGGTGACGGCTTCGGGTTTGCGCGCCAGGCTGACGGTTCCTATTACAAGATTATTCAGCCGGGAACGGTGGTGATCGAAGACGGAGTCGAAATTCAGGCCAATTCATGCATCGACCGCGCCAGCGTAGGCGCGACGCGGCTTCGGCGGGGCGTTAAGGTCGATAACCTCGTTCAGGTGGGCCATGGTTGCGACGTCGGAGAGAACACCCTTTTGTGTGGGCAGGTCGGATTGGCAGGAAGCTCCAAACTCGGCCGCAACGTGATCCTGGCTGGCCAGGTGGGCGTTGCCGGGCATCTTACGCTGGGCGACAACGTGGTGGTCAGTTCCCAGTCTGGCATCCCTCACGACGTCGAGCCTGACAAGGTTATCTCAGGATCGCCTGCCATCGACAATTCTCTCTGGCTGAAGTGTTGTGCGGCCTACGCGCACTTGCCGGAAATCTTCTCGACCGTGCGCAAAATTCGGAAATACCTGGAAAACAATGGAGTGCAGCTCTAGTCCACGTCGGCAGCTTGCTGCAAACATAGAGGAAGAGCTTCTCTTGACAATTCCGACCGCGCGAAACGCTCACGCCGTCGGTTTTAAGGAGGTGGAAATGGAAAGCCGGAAGAGACTGTGCCTTGTTCTGTTGATTGTGGTGCTGTTTGCCTGCGGGCTGTTTCCCGAAACGGCAAACAGCCGGGCTCAATCGTCACGGCCCGCCGCGACGGGGATCGAGCCATTCCTGGGGCGCTGGGATTTGACCATAAAAACGCCGACCCGGGCGCTTCCTTCCTGGATTGAAGTTTCGCAGGAGCGAGGCCGGCCAGCCATCTTGATGGTCGGACTTTCCGGTCATGCGACCCCGCTGAAGAAAGTTGAAATCCGGCATGGGGAAATCGAGTTTCTTTCGCCGAAGGGGAAAGAGGGCTTTGACAGTGACACGCTTTTCAAGGGGAAGCGAGTCGGCAGCCAAATAGTGGGCACGGCAACTCGTGCGAACGGGACATCCTGGCGATGGACGGGCAGCCGGGCGCCGGCCCTTAAGCGCCACGATGTCCCGAAATGGGGCAACCCCATCCGGCTCTTTGACGGAAAGAATTTTGCCGGTTGGAGGTTCTCCGATCCGGCTCGAACGAGTATTTGGAGCGTCGAACACGGCACGCTCATTAAGAACGGAAACGGCTCGGATCTCATCACCACTTCCAAATTCGAGGACTTCAAGTTGCACGTTGAGTTTAACTGCGGACCCAAGGCCAACAGCGGTGTGTATCTCCGAGGCCGCTACGAGGTGCAGATTGAAACGAACTCCGCCTCGGATCCGCCCAACCGCCGCATCGGCGCGATATACGGCTTCCTTGCCCCTCATCCGCCTTTGCCCCGCGAACCCGGCGTGTGGCAGAGCTACGATATTACGCTCGTCGGGCGGACCGTCACCGTGGTCCACGATGGCCGGACGGTCATCGATCGCCGAGAGATTCCGGGTATTACGGGCGGCGCGCTCGACAGCCACGAAGGGTTGCCCGGGCCTATTTACCTTCAAGGCAGTGAGGAGGGACGAGTAGCATTTCGAAATATCGTGATCACGCCCGCGAGGTGATGCCTGGCGCCTGCTCGACGCCATCACTTTTCTCCTCGACCAGCGCACGCCGCTTTGCGGCACGTCGCGTTGTTTGACTTATCCGCGCCCACCCCATAAAATGAAGGCTGCAAGACAGGTTCGGCTTGCCTGTAACACCGCCGTCCCCGCGGCAATTGCCCGCCGGTGAAGCGCGCGGCTAGCCGGTAGTGGCTTTAGCTTTCCGGACTTTCAACAACAATGTTTGACGCCTTACAGGATAAATTCCAGAGCGTTTTCAAATCTCTCCGCCTGCAAGGGATCCTGAACGAGCAAACGGTGGACGAAGCCCTGCGCGAGGTACGGCTGGCCCTGCTCGAAGCCGATGTCAATTTCAAGGTGGTCAAAGAGTTGCTGGAGCGGGTTCGGGTGAAGGCGTTGAGCCAGAACGCGCACCCGAGTCTGACCCCGGAACAAGAAATCATCCGCATCGTTCGCGATGAGCTCGTCGAAGTTCTCGGCCGCAAGGAGTCTCTCCTCACATACTCCAAGGACTATCCCACCATTTTTCTGATGGTGGGTTTGCAAGGGTCTGGCAAGACGACAACGTCCGGTAAGCTGGCGCTCTGGCTGAGCAAGAAGAAGCGGCGCCCGATGCTCGTCTCGACAGACGTTTACCGGCCAGCGGCCCGCGAGCAACTGGCGGTGATCTCCAAACAAATTGGAATCGCGTGTTTTCCAGGAGACGGCATCGCGTCTCCGCTGGAGTTGGCTCTGGCGGCGCGCAAGGACGCTGCGGACCGCGGGCACGACATCCTCATCGTGGACACCGCTGGCCGGCTGCACATCGACGAGCAGCTTATGCAGGAGGTTGCCGAGCTCCAACTTAAACTGCGCCCGAGCGAGATTCTGCTGGTCGCAGATGCCATGATGGGTCAAGATGCTGTGCGCAGCGCGCAGGAATTTCACGAGCGCCTGGGTACTTCCGGCGTCATCCTTACAAAACTTGACGGTGATTCCCGAGGCGGCGCCGCGCTTTCCATTCACTACGTCACCGGCCAGCCTATCAAGTTTATTGGCACGGGCGAAAAGTACGACGCAATCGAGGTTTTCCATCCCGACCGCATCGTCTCTCGGATCCTCGGAATGGGCGACGTGCTCTCGTTGATCGAGAGGGCCGAGGAGACGATCGACCAGAAGAAAGCCCTTGAAGTTCACCAGAAGTTGCGGACCGACAGCTTCTCGCTGGCCGACTTTCAAGATCAACTGCGCCAAGTTCGCAAGTTAGGCCCGCTGGAACAGATGCTCGGCATGCTTCCCAAGATGGGAATGTTCAAGGACGCCGGGAAAGCCAACGTGAATGAAAAAGAGTTGGTCCGGCTTGACGCGATTATCAACTCCATGACCATTCAGGAGCGTCTGAACCACGAGATCATCAACGGGCGGCGGCGCAAGCGCATCGCGCGCGGCAGTGGCACCACGGTGCAGGAAGTGAATCAGTTGCTGAGGCAGTACGTCCAGGCCCGCAAGATGATGAAAACGATGAGCCAAAGCTTCTTTGGCCGGCAAATGAGCCGCCTGCAGGGCTCGCCGAACCTTATCCGGCAGGTGAAGCCGTCGTGAGCGACCTTCGAATGACTCGATGCGGTGGGCTCCCTGACCGGGATGGACGCCGAGGGCCGAGTATTAAATGAAACGTCGCTGGCGGCTTACGAAAAGGGTCGCTCAAGCATCTTAAATTCTAGTAGTTTTCAACAAGGGGGTCGTTTGTTAAGTATACGCTTAGCCAGGGCTGGGACCAGAAAGAAGGTTAGCTACCGCGTCGTGGTGATCGACAAGCAAAGGGCGCGCGACGGCCGGTTCGTGGAAATTGTGGGCTTGTATAACCCACGCCGCGAGCCGCCGGAGTTGGTGCTCAACCGCGACCGGGTCGCCTACTGGATGAAAGCAGGCGCACAACCTTCCGATACCGTACGCAGCTTGCTCAAGGGCGCGCCCGAATCAGCCGCCGTTTCCATCTGAGGCGCGAGCAAGGCAAACTTCATCGGTCGGGGCGGTCCCGGTGGGCAGGATTCCTGACAGGCTCTTTTCACACTCAACGATTCCGGATATTTCGGCTGCAGGGAGGCACACGTGAAAGAGCTGATCGAGGCGATCGCCAAGGCGCTTGTGGATAATCCGGAAGAAGTTCAGGTCCGGACAGTCGAGGGTGAACAGGTCACCGTGCTTGAGCTTCGGGTTCACCCCTCCGACCTTGGGAAGGTCATCGGCAAACAGGGCCGCACAGCGCGTTCCATCCGCACCATTCTCGGGGCCGCGGGAATGAAGCTCAAAAAGCGGTTCACGCTGGAAATCCTGGAATAAGATGCTCTCGCTCGGGCTCGCTGGTTCCCAGATCCGGGAAAGCGAATAGCCGGCCATGCGCAAGGACCCATCGTCAAAGCCGGGCGAATCGCCCGAGGAAAAGGAAGCTGCAGGGTTTCTTGCCATCGCGCGCATCTTGAGGCCTCAAGGCCGACGCGGCGAAGTCTTGGCGGAGCTCCTGACGGATTTCCCATACCGCTTTCGTGGGCTCGGACACGTATACGTCGAGGAGCCAGGCCAGAGGCCGCGCGAATATGCGCTCGAATACTCCTGGCCGCACAAGGGCCGAATCGTCCTGAAATTCTCCGGGATCAGCGCGATGGACGCGGCCGAACGCTTGCGAGGATTCTATGTGTTGGTCCCGGTTCGAGAGCGAGTCGCCCTGCCCGGACATTCGTACTACTGGTCGGAACTGTACGGATGCCGGGTGGTCGCGCAGATGGACGGCGCGGAAAAGGAAGTGGGAATCGTGACAGCCGTTGAGCCGACCGCCGGCGTGGCCTTGCTCCACATCGCCAGCACGCTCCCAGGTTGCGAGGAAATTCTGGTCCCCTTCGCGCAGGAGATCTGCAAAAGTGTGGATACCGCGGGCAAGGAGATTGTGATCGATCCCCCGGAAGACTTGCTTGAATTGAACACCAGCGCGAAAAAATGACGGCGCCGTGACTGCCGCCTGGCTGTGGCCATTATGATTTTTGACGTCATCACCATCTTCCCGGAGTTCTTCTCCGGCGCTTTAGGGTGTGGACTGATGAAGCGGGCGATCGGGGCAAACCAGGTCGAAGTACGCCTCCACAACCTGCGCGACTTCACGGATGACGCACACCGCTCCGTAGACGATCGGCCTTTCGGAGGCGGACCCGGCATGGTGTTCAAACCGGAGCCCATTTTTCGCGCCGTCGAAGCCGTTCAAGCTACTTCGCCCGGCGACGAGCTTCGCATCCTACTGCTTACGCCGCAAGGCCGGGTCCTTAGCCAGCGCCTTGCGGAAGAGATGAGCATCGAGCGGCGGCTGGTCTTGCTCTGCGGGCGTTATGAGGGAGTGGATGAGCGGGTGGCCATGCACCTTGCCACAGATGAGATTTCCGTGGGAGACTACGTGCTCAGCGGCGGCGAGGCGGCGGCGGTGGTGGTGATGGAAGCAGTCACCCGCTTACTGCCGGGAGTCCTAGGCAATGAAGAATCCAGCGTCGCGGAGTCTTTCTCAGTTGCCACCCACGGAACTGGCGAAGACTCCCGCCTGCTGGATTTTCCGCAGTATACGCGCCCGGCCGAATTTCGCGGGTTGCGTGTGCCGGAGATATTGCTCTCGGGAGATCATGGGCGCATTCTTGCCTGGAGACGCCAGCAGGCGATAGAAAAGACGCGGCGAAGGCGGCCCGAATTAATTGCCGAATCAGACGTTGGCGCCAGCGTGGATCAGAAGGTCGCGCCGCTGTCCGACAATGGGCGTGCCTGTTGCGAATACCAGAAAACCCCAAAACGTCGCGCCACCGGTTGACTTTCTTAAGGAAAGGATCATCACCATGTCATTGATTCAGAAATTTGAGCAAGAACAGTTGCGGACGGACCTCCCGTCGTTTCGCGCCGGTGACACGGTGCGGGTTCACGTTAAGATCAAAGAGGGTGACAAGGAGCGTATTCAGGCGTTCGAGGGTACTGTGATTCGCATCCGGCGTGGCGGCATCAACGCCACCTTCACCGTGCGAAAGATCTCGTTCGGACAGGGCGTGGAGCGCATCTTCCCGCTGCACTCGCCCGTCATCGACAAAATTGAAGTCAGGCGCGCGGGCCGCGTTCGCCGCGCCAAGCTGTACTACCTGCGCAACCTCAAAGGGCGCGCCGCACGTATTCGCGAAACCCGAACGCAAGGGTAAAGTGAATTACCACAAAGAACACAAAGGCCACAGACAAAGACCTCTGCGGCCTCTGGGGTGATCGGCTTTTGACTCTCTCCTAAATTTCCGCTGCTATTGTCTATGCCTCGCGCGCGGGACGCCAAATTATTGTGCTGCACCTGGCGGCATGAGCAGGAAGCCTTCCGCCGCGGCTGGCAGTATGTGGCTGGCTGTGACGAGGCTGGGCGCGGCGCGTGGCTCGGGCCGCTTTACGCCGCCGCCGTCATCCTGGCCCCGTCTACTTCCATCCACGGCCTAGACGATTCGAAAAAGCTTTCCGCCGGGCGGCGCGAGGAACTGGATACGGAAATTCGCCGCAAGGCGGTGAGCTTCTGCGTCGTTGCCGTCAGTACGGAGGAAGTGGACGCGCTCAACGTCTACGAAGCTTCCCGCCAAGCTATGCTCCGGGCTCTGGGCGGCCTCTCTCCCGCGCCTGATTACGCCCTGACTGACGCCATGCCGCTGCGCCAGGGCTCCATTCCACACCGTCCCCTGATTCACGGCGACGCCCGTTCGGTTTCTATCGCGGCAGCCTCCATTCTGGCCAAGGTCGCGCGCGACGCACACCTGACCGAACTCGACCGCGTCTATCCGCATTACCGGCTGGCACAGAATAAGGGCTACGGCACGGCCGGCCATCTTGACGCCCTCCGCCGGAACGGCCCCTGCCCCGAACACCGCCGCTCTTTTCGCCCAGTTCAACAATGGCTTCTGCCGCTCTTCCCTGCCGTGTGAGGCGAGCCGCAATTCTTGATTTTCTTTTGTCGTCATGAGGACCATCTTGGGGCGCGGAACCCTTCCTCCAACCCATTCCCAATACCGGACGAGAATTGTATAGACCATCAACCCGGTCTCTCCTTCTCTTCGATGACGTGGCAGGCCACCGCACTCCATACTCGTTCTTTGAAGTGCGGGAGCTTGCTCCCGCTTTCTTCAGCTTGCCTCCAGCTCGGACCATTCTCTACTCCCCCTCCTTTGTCGATGAGGGGAATGGTGAAGCGGCGGGGTGGTTGTCGGCGGCAGGCCTGCTTTTGAGCGAAGCGAAGGGCTGCCGCACTCTAACAGTGCGCGAAACGGCGCGATTTTTAGCAAACAATTTCGCCATTTTCCTCAAATAGTTCGCCTAAGCGTCCTATTTTCTTTAACTTCGATCTTTACCAACGATCCGTTCAAATTACTCCTTTAGAATCATTCGGATACATGGTGTTTGGGAGATTGTTGGTCATTGCTCCTTGTAATTACCCTTTGTTTTCAATGAGTTAATTTGATGACCCCCTAAGGATTCTTTTTTGCTCGTTGGCATCCTTTTGCTTGGTGGAACGTACATCCAGATGATTGCGGTTTTGTAAATTCGTGCACCAGGTGCGCCAGAGTGTGCGCCATGCAGACTTTGTATCATGCGCAATCCTAGATCCGACTAATCAGAGGGTTGGGAGCCAAAGGAATCGGCTTTTGAGCAAGGCAACGTCCTCCGTGCCAGCCGGAATTGACTGCAATGCGAGGGGAGAATCGTTCACTCAGCGCGCATGGCGAGGGGAAGCACGCGCGATCCTATTTTTAACTTAACCATACTCCCTGCGACCTTGTCAAGATCAATAGGCTACATTCACCACACGGGCTCTAAGTTGAAGGCATCTCCTTTAAGCTTCGATAGGTCAGCGCTTCGTTTTTCGGCGAACGTCCAATTCGGTAGATCCAACGGTTACAGTAACGAAAGAAATCCACATGGAGAGGAGGACAACGCCAGTCCCGCCTTTTACATAAATAGGCGGTCATCGGGTTGCAAAATAACCGGGCACGGCTTGCGAGAGGGTCACGTCGAGTAGCATAGCTGCTCCGCACCAGAAGCTGCTTTGACCCGTGCTTCCGAGCTTCATCAGCGAACTCACCGTCGCCCATTTCGCGATCAGATGTCGGCCAGCTTGCGCTGCCTTCCATCTTCCAGGATATAAGGGAGGCGCGTTTCGCGGCGGTTTCGGTTATGCGTTCAAGAGCATCGCGTGCCCGACCCACGAAGTTGATTGCGTCCACTCGCGTCTGGGGCAATCTTGCGTGTATTCGCAGGTCTTCGAAACGCCTGTGCCCGAAGGCGCGTCGATCATGCGGAAGTACACCTACGCGCCGCACCCGTTCGTCCTCACTCCGCCTCTGGACGGCCGCTCCCGATACTCGGAGAACGAAGAGATCACTCTTGAGCTCGTCCTGGTAGGCCGCGCCATCAATTGGCTCGCGTATTTTATCTGTACTTTGGAGGAGCTAGGACGGCGTGGCATCGGCCGCGCAAGGTCTCAACCCGAATTCGTAAGTTGAGAGCCCTTGTTGAGAACTAACCGTTGTAGTTTCAATAGATTAAGCTGTGAAAATCCAACTTCGCGCAAGTTGAAATTGTTCTATCTATCTCATTGGGAATACGTGGGTTATACCCTAATTTCCATGCGATTACAGCAAGTCGTTTGTTTTCAACTTACGAATTCGGATTGAAGCGCATCCGAAAGTGGAGCAGTCGCCCGGTCGGGGGACTCCAACAACCGGGGGCTTATGGCGCGGGAGCGCCGTGGCCCCTCCCGGCATGAACACAGAGCCGTAACCTGGTGGCTAATCGGTTTCGCTTTTCACTCGCCAATGAATTTAGCTACGCTACAAGCGGCGCGATGCATTCCGGGCTGTCATTCTTGGGGTTGTTCACGAGCAAAGAGACTTCGTATCGCTTCATCGGGGCGGGATCGAAGGGCAGCAGCAAGCTCGACGCCTCAGACGCGGGAGCGTTGAGCCATGCCTCGCAATGCTCAGGCGGCAGAATAACGGGCATTCTGTCATGAAGAGCGGAAACTAGGCTGTTTGCGGCCGTCGTGAGAATGGTACAGGATTCCACGGGCGGACCATCCGGCGGCTCCCACGAATCCCACAAGCCGGCGAAGGCAAACACCGAATCATCCTTCATTCCGATATTGAACGGCCGCTTTCTCGGGCCGTCTTTCATCCATTCGTAAAACGAGTCTGCGGGGATCAAGCAACGACGCCTCGCGAAGCTCTGCTTGAACGCAGGCTTTTGCGCGACGGTCTCGCTGCGGGCGTTGATCATCTTGTAGCCGATAGACGGGTCTTTGGCCCAGAAAGGCACGAGCCCCCAGCGAGCCATGCTTAATATTCTGTGTCCGTCGAATTGCCGCACAATCGGAACCGGCTGCGAAGGCGCGATGTTGTAGCAAGGCTTCAGGTCCAAGCCATCGTCGTCCAAACCCAGCCGCGCTCGAACACGATCTGTTGCTGTAAGCCTATAGCGTCCGCACATGATGCAATCTTACTCTAGCCGCGCGCCCTCTCGTTTCGTTCCGCGACCGGACGCGGAAGTGAAGGCTGGCACCGATCTTTTGGCCGATCACGGGCCATCCGGCAGGACGCTCGGGATCGGCACGCTTTCCTTACCCGGCATATTAGCGTGGCGCGTTGGAATTTCCTTCGTCTTACACGAAGCCGTTTGGAGTGCGGCGGCGTGCCGCCGCTTTTCGAGGGCAGATCTCTGGCCGTTGTTCATCCGGCGCCGCCACCGAGCTCGCGCGCGTCACTTCGCGCAGCAAGCCCTTTCGATTGCATCCTCGGAATGGAAGTATCATTATCTGATGGGGTTGAAGAGGCGACCGGCAATCTGGCTCAGGCACGGGACCGCTTCGACGTGTGGGAAATACTACGATCTGTTGGATATTTCCGTCGAATTTGCCGATTTTTACTCTTTGACTTTGCTCATCCAACGACATGCCCAGGAAAAGGAGCACTGAACAGTGTAGCGGCAAGTTTGCCTCGCCAGGAGAACGCTGGTGGCGGACCCACGCCGCCTCTACATAAATCCAATGCCTCAAACCGAACGCCTTAACGCAAGCTTCGCAGGGCTGGAAGTAGCAGCGTTTGAGAGCCGCAATGCCAAAGAGATTGCCGCTCTGATCTCGCGCTTTGGCGGTATCCCTCGCGTGGCGCCCTCCACGCGCGATGTGCCATTGGAAGAAAACACCGCGGCAATCGAATTCGCAGAGAAGCTCCTGGCGGGCGAGATCGATACGATTGTCTTCATGACCGGGGTTGGCACTCAAGCTCTTTTCAAGGCACTCGCCACACGTTTCCCGCTCCATGAGATCGTCGAGGCGATCTCACAAACCACTGTAATCGTTCGCGGGCCTAAGGCCGCCCGCGCGGCGCGCGAGGCAGGAATTGCAGAGACCGTCAGCGTCCCGGAGCCAAATACGTGGCACGAGATTATCGCCGAACTCGATAGGCTGGACTCATCGCTAGAAGGCAGGCGAATCGCCGTTCAGGAGTCTGGCGGCGCGAACCAAGCCTTTCTTGCGGCTCTCGCGGCACGTGGAGCGCAAGTTCTTCGCGTTCCCGTCTACCGCTGGGCGCTGCCAGAAGACCTTACGCCGCTGAAAGAGGTGCTTCGAGCGCTCATCGAAGGCCGCGCGCGCGTTGTCCTGTTCACAAGTGCTGTCCAGGTGGATCACGTGATGGAGGTGGCGTCTCAGGAAGGTCTCCGGGACGCCTTTTGCGCGGCTCTCGGACGCTCCGTCGTTTGTTCGATTGGCCCAGCCTGCAGCGAGGCGATTGCCGCTCACGGCATCCGAGTCGATCTGGAACCCAAGCCACACAAGATGGGCGTGCTCGTGAACGAGGCTGCCAAACGCGCTCGCTCCCTGCTTGAAGAAATGGATCACGGGGCGCGCTCCCGAGCGGCGGTGAAGGAGGCTGAGACCGCGCCATCGCCGCCAGCCTGGCACGATTCGGCCTTTATGAAGGCGTGCCGCCTGGAACTGACGGAGTTCACGCCCGTTTGGTTGATGCGCCAGGCAGGCCGCTACTTGAAGGAGTACCGCGATCTGCGCGCCCGCAAGCCTTTTCTCGATCTTTGCAAGGACCCGGATTTCGTGGCCGAGATCACCATTCAAGCTGCCGAGCGCATTGGCGCGGACGCAGCCATCCTGTTTGCAGACTTGCTGCTCATTGCCGAGCCCATGGGCTTTCGTTTGGATTACGAGCACGGTTCCGGCCCGTCAGTTTCTCCGCCCGTCAGAGCGGCCGAAGATATCGACCGCCTGATCGAGGTCAATGTCGAGGACTCGCTGGATTACGTCTTCGAGGCCGTGCGGCGCACACGGTCCGCCCTGAGTTCGCAGACCCCACTCATCGGCTTTAGCGGCGCGCCGTTTACCGTCGCCTCTTATCTCATAGAAGGCGGCGCCTCAAAAAACTTTCGGTACACCAAAAGCTTAATGTACCGCGACCCGGGCGCCTGGCGCGCTTTGATGGAACGGCTGGTTGATGCCCTTGGGAAGTACATCAATGGGCAAATTGGCGCCGGCGTTCAGGCCGTGCAGGTTTTTGATTCCTGGGCCGGGTGCCTTTCACCCCACGATTACCGGGAGTTTGTCTTCCCCTATTCGCGGCGGCTTTTTCAGCAATTGACCGCCGGTATCCCCATCATCCACTTCGGCGTCGGAACGGGAGCGCTGCTCGAAATGATGCGGCAGGCGGGAGGAAGCGTCATCGGTCTCGACGCTCATGTGGAGCTAGACAGCGCCTGGAAGCGGCTCGGCCCTGGTATCGGGGTGCAGGGGAATCTTGACCCCGTCGTTCTTTACGCCGACCCACCCTTCATTCGCCAGCGGGCGGCGAGAATCCTGCGCCAAGCCGCCGGGCGCCCAGGACATATCTTCAACCTCGGACACGGCGTCCTGCCCGATACACCCGTTGAACACGTCATCGAGCTCATACGCGCCGTCCACGAGGAAAGCCGCCGCATCAAAGATGCACTTAGGGCAGATTCAGCACGGCATTAAAGAGGATTACATCTTGTAGTGACTCCCGATGCTGTAGCGGCGGCGTCCCGCCGCCGGCAGTTCGGCGCTCGGAGAGCGCTGCTGCAGAACCTGTCGTCACTATATTTTGTAATCTTCGATAGACTCAGCAAGCAAGATGGATCGGCTGCGGGTCTGGTAGCGGGGGGGAGGATCGAACTCCCGACCTAGGGATTATGAGACCCTCGCTCTACCACTGAGCTACCCCGCCTTGAATTGTGTTCTTCAGGGACGTTGGCGTTCCGGAGACATAAATCGAAGGTTAAGCGATCCGGCGAACCAAGTCAATTTTGCCTATGCTACAAGGTTCAGGCACTGAGGAGCCGTGCGGCGTCTTTGGCGAAATACGTGAGGATTATACCGGCGCCGGCGCGCTTGATGGAAATAAGGCTCTCCATGATGATCCGGTCTCTCTCCACCCAGCCGTTACGCGCCGCGGCCTCAATCAGGGCAAATTCACCGCTCACCTGGTAGGCCGCGAGGGGCACATCAAACTCGCGCCGGGCAAGCGCCAGAACATCAAGGTAAGGCATGGCGGGTTTCACCATGATAATGTCGGCACCTTCTTCAATGTCGAGCGCAATCTCGCGCATTGCTTCGCGCTGATTGGCTGGGTCCATCTGGTAAGACTTCCGATCTCCAAACTTCGGCGCCGAATCCGCAGCCTCGCGAAAGGGACCGTAGAAGGCCGAAGCATACTTGGCCGAGTACGCCAGGATGGGAGTTTGCTGAAAGCCGCGCTTGTCCAAAGCCGCGCGGATGCGACCGACTCTTCCATCCATCATATCGGAAGGGGCAACGAGATCCGCCCCGGCTTCCGCCTGCGTCACGGCTGCGCGGGCGAGCAGTTCAAGAGTCGCGTCGTTATCAACTTCGCCGTCCTTGATTACTCCGCAGTGGCCATGATCCGTGTATTCGTCCAGGCATGTGTCGCAAATCACAAGCAGTTCCGGCGCAGCCTTTTTTACCGCCCGCACCGCGCGCTGGATAATACCGTCCGGGTCGTACGCGCATGAGCCTTGGGCATCCTTGCGCTCCGGAATGCCGAACAGGATGACGCCGGGGATTCCCATGTCCCGGACCATCTTGCACTCCTCGGCCACGAGGTCCACTGACCAGCGGTAATTGCCCGGCATGGATTGGATTTCGCTCCTCACGCCCCGCCCGGGGCACACGAAGATAGGATAAATCAGCGACGGTACGCCGAGCGTCGTTTCACGCGTCAGGCTGCGCAGCGCTTCATTGCGGCGCAGCCGGCGAGGGCGGTGAATTGGAAACGCCATAGATAATCTCCTGGGTCAGGGAAACTGCTGCAACTGCCGCTGCAACAACTGCGCCGGCTTCAGGCTGCCGAAAGTAGCGATGTTACCCAAAGTGATGGAAATCCGGAACATGGTTTCGTTGCGGATAGCCCCCAGGTTGAACCTCTCAATCTGCGCATTCAAACCGAAACAGCCAAAATTGTAGCTGACCTGCCCCACAAAATCTTCCATGATGTTTTGCGAAAGGTTGTAGTCGAACCGAATACCCTCGCTCAGGCCTCGCTTGGAAGGGTCGCCGTGGCTCGCGGTCAGATCCAGGAGATTGAAGCTCGGCAGAGACATTAGCGGGACCGTTGGCGCGATCGGCGCGGGCTGGAGCACCGTGTGGTTTATGAAGAAGTCCGTAAAGGCAAGCTCCACCGGTCGGGTCACCGCTTCCGCGGTGATGCCGGCATTCAGCAAGCCGCCCACTTGCGGGTCAATATCCGTCCGCAGCTCCGCATTGAAATGGTCGGTGGGGGAGAAAGTCAGATCTGAATCCAGCGGCGACCAATTCCGCCCCAGCGGAAAGGCAAAACCCGTCAAAGATAGCGCGGGCGAAATCGGGACTTCGCTGCCGGGCACGACAACGCCGCCGAACGTCGGATCGAAGAAATATTTCTGCTTCAACGTCCAGGAGAGCAGATCGCGGGCAGACGGGTGGCTTCCGTCAGCCTTCGTCGTATCCTTTCGCTCAAGAAGTGCATTGGTCAGCGAGAATTGGAGCTCATTGTCGTCTGTCAAGAAATCCGTCGTGCCGAATGGCACAATGTCAAAAATGCTTTGCGGATCGGTAGGTTTGACCAGGTGATACTTAATGTCCGGCTCGATGATGTGCTCAAAGCGGCGGCCCCATAGGGGGCGCGAAAACACCTTCGCAAAGGAAGGCGGCCGGAGATCCACGGAAAGTTCCGCCAGAGAGCGGTTTACCGGGCTGTGGTCCGGCTTCAAGCTGGTGCTGTAGTATGTCTCGCGGAAGCCTGCCGTCGGGGTCAGGCGAAAACCCCAGAAGGGCCGTGTACGTAGAGTTAGGCGGGGGAATAGATCTACTCGTCCGGTCATTGCGGGCGTGCGGAATCCCGGCTCGGACCGTCCGACCCCGGCGGCTGAAGTATCAAACGAGAAATAAAGAGGGGAGCGGCCCAGTTCCTGATCTGCGCCCGAAAACGAGACGCTGGGTAACTGGCGGATAATGATCGACTGTTCGTTCACCGGTGCAGCGGAGAGGAAGTCCTGGTAACGCGACGCGTAGAGGTTCAAGCTGTACGCGTCGAAATTCTTGCTGAGGAAACCCGTTTGGCGCGCTTCGGAAAAGACGGCACTGTTAAAATTGTTCGACCACGTTTCACGAAAGGCCAGGGTATTGACGTAGTCTACGTTGACGACGCCGCGGAAGCCGTCTCCGATGTCCTCCGATTCTCCCACCACGTCAACGCTGCCGCCGGGCGCGCGCAAAGTCCGCAAGGAACCTCTGGCGCGGTCATTGATTGCGAAGAAATCCGCTGTGATAGTGCTTGTGGGACTTGGCCGGGCGCGGAAACGTCCCGTAAAACCGATCCCCCGCAAGGTGAAATCCTGAACGCCCAGCGTCAGGTCCGCACTCGGGTTGATAGCCCAAAAGAACCCGTCGCCCAGAATGAAACCCTTCTGCGTACTTTCGCCGATCTGCGGCAGCAGCAGCCCGCTCTGGCGCGCCTTGCGATTGGCGGAAACACGGAAATAAGGAAAGTAGAGAATGGGCACGCCCAGGAACCTGAACACCGCGCTGCGGCCCGTCAGGTTCCGGCTGAGCTGAAGCTTCGCGTGCGCAAGGTTGAAGGCGAGCCCCCGGTTCGGATTCGCGCACGAACTGGCCTGTACGCGCTCGACCGCAAACGTGTCCGCGTTGATCCGCTCGATGCGGGCAGCCCGCAAATACAGCGGGGTCGCTTCCGTTTCACCTGAGCCCTTCGGCGGCGCATAACGCACGTATCCGCGCGCGTTGGTGAACCAACCCCGGTCGTTATTGACATTGTAATCGCCCGAGTCCGCTTCGAAGTGCCCTTTCGGGTCATCGAAGGTGACGTGGCCGCGCGCCACAATTTCTCCAGTCGCATCATCAAATGTCACCCGATCGGCCGCGATCCGCATTGACCGGTAGGTGATCACGACGTGACCTTGCAGCCTGTAAACATTTCCGATTTTCTCCTGCGAATCGGCGCGAATGGTCAGCGTCGTCTGGGGATTACGAAACTCAGGTGGGACTTGACATGCCTGCTGCGCTGCGACCGGCGAGCAAAAGCTGAGCGTGGGTGCGAGTGCGAGCAACGTGAAAAACCGCGCCGCGCTGTGCTGCGAACCCCTCCGCTGAGAGCTCGGTATAATAGGCATGCCTCAAATCGTCATTCTATACCGACGCACCTTTGTTTTGACTAAGCCATTTGTTATGATGCCCATATCGTGCGATGGCAGCCGGTGCCGCTGGAGAGTCTATTCTACGATACCGCCGGCAGGGGGTTCGAAAGCGAACGTGACGTGTCCGAAGTGCGGATTCGTAAGTTTTCCGGGATTAAGCCAGTGCAAAAAGTGCGGCTACCGCTTTGCCTCACCGGAAATGGAGCGCCCGGCGCAGCCGAATAATCCCCGCGCGCTTCGAACGCCGGACGCTCCGGACGTCACGCGGCCGGAGGAAAGCATCCATGAGCGCATTGCAGGATTCCGCCGCCGCACAAACTTGCGACGCGGTGCGGAAGAAGAGAACAACTTGGCCTTCGATTTTGCTCCCGATGCACGCTCTTCCAGTAGTCGCCAGGGCTGGCAGGATATTGAAACCGCCTTCCAAGAGGCGCCTGCCCACAAAACGCCCGTAAATCTGGAATCGATTTCCCTCATCTCGCAGCCAGGCAAGCTTGCACCGTCTGAGGAAGAAGATTTTGCCGGGAGCCTCCGAGGTGCGCGCACGAACGCTCCGCGGAACATCGAATTCCCACGCTCGGATCTCCCCGCCGAGAGCCGTTTCGAGGACGCCGATCTTCTGGAGCCACTCGGTGCGCCGCTGCGGCCCCGCTTCTTTGCCGATCTGATTGACGCTCTTCTCCTGGTCGCACTCGCTGCACTCTTCACCGCGGTCTTTGCGGCGGCCGGGGGCCGACTCCAAAAATCGCCGGAAGACTTAGGCATTGCCGCATTCATCGCCGCGTTTTGGTTTTTCGTCTATTTCGCCGCCTTCAGCGTGATGACCCGCCGCACTCCTGGCCAAGCGGCAATGGGCCTAGAAATCCGCAACCTGGACGGCGAGCCGCCGAGCCGCGTCGAGGCGCTCCTCCGCGCCTTCGGATACCTTATTTCCTTGTCGGCTTTTATGCTGGGCTTTCTGTGGGCCGTGTTCGATAGCGACGGCATGGCCTGGCAGGACCACGTTTCGGGCACGGTTCTGACCGTGGCTCCGCGCTCGGCGACAAAGGAAGCACAATGAGCAAAGGACGCTTCTTGAACCAAAAGCTCGGAAAACGCACCAGCCGCCGGCACGAGCTCGTAAAACAACAACTCCACGGCGGCCATCGCCTTAATTCGAAGGGTCGCCCTGACCGCGCCCAGCCTCACGTCCGCAGCCAGCGCAGTTCAAGCGCCAGCCCTACGAGCAATTTGATTCCGTCCAAAGCCGTGTAAGCGCCGTGCAGCATCCAGAAACGCCGCACCACGCCCGGAGGCGCGCCAAAATCCAGCGTGCCGCCAATCGAAGCGATCTGCGGAGCGACGGCTACGGCAAGAACCGCCGCAATCACCAGCATCACTAACACCAGCACAAAGGCTGTCTTGTCCTTTGCGCCTCTCCAACCTAGCAGAACCACCACCGCCACGCCCAACAGGACTTGCGCAACTCCGTAAGCACGAAAATAGGTGGTGTTAATCTCGCCCGCAAAGCCCCGCAGGACAACCCGCCTCGCGCGAGGACCAAGCGGCTGAAGCAAGCTCACAAACCGCGGCTCCCGGCCTGAGAGGGCGCGCTCCGCCGTACGGAAACTGCGCGTAGCCACAAACCACATCGCCAGCGTCCACGCAATCCACACACTGACGAGCGCCAGTGCCATCGCGTCCCTTCGCTTCATCTCATCATCGCTACCTCTTTCCATTATGGGGCGTTCGGTGTCGAAAGGAGAATAACTTCATCTTCCTTGACGCTCGCACAGAGGGATTCCTATAATTCCTACCGATGCGTTTTCCTGGCCAAAGGCGCCTAGCCTTTGCTTTTGTGACTCCCGTTCTTGCATCTCTCTTGCTCGCATCCGTGTCTGCCAGAGCCGGCGAGAACTCCAAGGCCTCCTCCCATTCGCCAGCCTCCTCGAACACGCAAAACACGCAGATCCAAGTGAACGTGAACCTGGTACCTGTGCTCTTCACGGTCACGAACAAGAAGAGGCAGCTAATCCCCAACCTTACGAAAAGCGACTTTCAGGTGTTTGAAGACAACAAGCCACAGAAGATCAGCTTCTTTGGGCAAGAATCCAACCTGCCACTCCGTATCGGAGTCTTGATCGATACGAGCAACAGCATCCGCATGAGACTGGGTTTTGAAAAACAGGCCGCTATCGACTTCTTGAACGACATCGTACGTCCCGGGGAAGACCAAGCCTTCGTTGTCGGCTTTGACGTCGAGCCCGAACTACTCCAGGACTACACGGACAACGTCGGTAAGCTGAGTGATGCCATTCGTGAACTTCAGGCCGGTGGCGGCACGGGACTCTTTGACGCCATCTATTACGCTTGCAAGCAGAAGATGATTTATTCTCCGCCACCCCAGCCCTACCTGCGGCGTGTGCTTATTGTGATCAGCGATGGGCGCGATAACGAGAGTCAGCACTCCTTCGATGAGGCCCTGGCAATGGCCCAGCGTGCCCAAGCCATCATTTTTGCAATCAGCACGAACCGCAGCGGCATCACCGAACGCGGAGACAAAGTGCTAAAAGAGCTAGCCGTGCAGACGGGCGGGCACGCCTATTTCCCGTTCGAGGCCAGCGATCTGGCGGGTGCGTTCCATAGGATCGCCAAAGAATTGCGCAGCCAGTACTACCTGGCCTACTACTCTTCCGACACGGCGCACGACGGCACATTTCGCAGAATTCGCATCAAGCCCCTTAAAAAGGGGCTGCGCGTCATCGCCCGTGCGGGCTATTTCGCCCCCTCTCAATAGGGTCTTATCCCGTCGGCGCGTAGTAGCCACGCCGAGCCTGAACCTTATAGTAACGGCCCTCCTTGCCGCGGATGCGAACTCGGATCCGCCGGTAGGTGCCATCGCGTGCCTTGTTAGTCGGCGTGTAGCCGAGCAGATATTGCGTGCGCAGCTGATCGGCAATTTGAGTGAACGCTGCTGATGCATCCTTTTCCCGCGTCACGCGGATGACTTCACCGCCCGTTTCCTCGGACAACCTCCTCAGCACCGCATCGCCGTTAAACCCGATGTTAGCCATGCCGTAGAATGCCCGATCCACGATGTCCACGGAATAAACCATCATATTGGCTTCCTGCGCTGCCTTGAGGGCGCGATCCAGCGACTCCTTGCTCCCCTGGTCTTCTCCGTCGGTCAGCATGATTGCTACCTTGCGCCCCACTTGAGTGTTCATAAGTTGGGTTGAGGCCAGCCAGATGGCGTCATAGAGGTGTGTCCCACCGATGTGGGCGCTCGGGAACGTTCCGGGCAGCGGTCCCTGCCCTCCGCCGTTGATCTGTGTTTCGTCAACGGCTTGCGTGAGCATTCGGGTGCTCGCCGTGAAATCCTGCAAGAGCTCCACTTGGATGTCAAAGTGTAGCACGCACATCAGATCCTTGGGCCGCATCACTTCGTTAATGAACTCGTCGGCGGTCTGCTGCTCGAGGGGCAGCACGCGCTGCTGGCTAGGGCTGGTATCGACCATAAGAGCCATCGTCAGTGGCGCATCCGTAGCCTTTGAAAAATAACGGATGGTCTGTGGCACGCCGTCTTCCGTGATCTCGAAATCGTTTTTGTCGAGATTTGAGATCAGCCTTCCGTTTTTATCTTTGACCACCGCGTAGACGTTCACTACTTCCGTGCGGACTCTCAACACGCCGGCAGTTGGGGGTGAAGCCTGTTGCCCGGCCGCTGCTCCCGCCGCAACCATCAGAGAAATAAGAAGCGCGCCTCCCGCCCGCGTAACGCAACCCAACAGGCTCGCGGCGCCGACTTCGCAAAGAAAGCTTCGATGTTTCATACGTGTGTGCGATGCCGCCGAGTGTCGCTATGTTGCTTGATGCGGGCGCTGGCGACCGTAAGAAGAAGCCGTGTCCCGTCTCCGTGGTCATCGTTCCGATGCCACGCAGAATCGAATCTTAGAAAAATAATTCCCGATCATTCACTTTCCTCTTGACAAGATAGTGCGCAATCACTATACATGGTGAGTGAATACGCGCTCCGCCAGTGATGCTGGCGGAAAATTTGCAACACATCGAGAGGAGAAACGATGCCAGCAAAGAAGAAGGCAAAAGCAAAAGCTAAGAAAAAGAGATAAGCGCTTCCAGAAAGTTTGAAGCGTACGCTTCGGGGATGCAGCAATGCATCCCCGCTTTTTTGTCGCCTACCCTCATTACACGTATTCATCTCGTTTCCAACTTGCAGCGTGTCCCATCCAGGCCACGGTGCATCAATCTGCGCCGCATCAAGAAAAAGGACTGGCGTTGCACCCACCTCGGCCTGTAGAATCCTACCGTTTCAGTTCTCAGAATGTAGGAATGGAGTTGCGGGAAAACATCGACTCGCATTCCAGAAAACAAGGGAGCGACACCGACGTGCGCAATTGGAGCAGACGCAGTTTCTTGAAGACGAGCCTTGCGGCTTCGGCCGCCGACCGCTTGTTACCGGGCGCAGAAACGTCGCCTCCGAACCGGAAGGAAACCCCCGCCGTCAATTCCGTCTCGAACGACTCAGCGCGGGAGAGGTTGCTGCTCGACTTCGGCTGGCGCTTTCATCTCGGCGACGCAAACGATCCGTCGCTCGATTTTGCTTACGGCCGCGATATGGAATATGCCAAGACCGGCGAGTTTTTCGTTCCGTCCCGGCCGGATTTTGACGACAGCGCCTGGCGTACCATCGATCTTCCCCACGATTGGGCGGTGGAACTTCCCTTCCAGGAGCTTGCGGACGTAGAGCCTCTTGAGGAGCACAGCAACGGCAGAATCGTAGGGGTGCAGCTCCCCGTCAACGGCGACCCGTGGCTCATCACCCACGGCTCAAAGCCGCTGGGCCGCACTTATCCTGCAACAAGCATCGGGTGGTATCGCCGTGAGTTCGAAATCCCCGCAAGTGATCTTGGCAAGCGCTTGAGCCTGGAATTTGACGGCGTGTTCCGGGACAGCATGGCGGCGCTCAATGGCAATTTTCTGGGCCGCAACATGAGCGGCTACGCTCCGTTCCGCTACGACATTACCGACCACGCCCACTATGGCGGCAAGAACGTGGTCGTGCTCCGCGTCGACGCTACCGAATATGAGGGTTGGTTCTACGAAGGTGCGGGCATCTACCGCCATGTTTGGCTGGTCAAGACCAATCCGGTGCACGTGCCGCAGTGGGGCGTTTATGTGACCTCTAACGTCTCAGAAGGATCGGCCACCCTCTCCATCGCAACCGAAGTGGCCAATGAAGCCGACACGGAGGCAACATGCCAGGTGGTCTCTTCGCTGCTTGACGCCGAGGGAAACCACGTTGAAAATGCCCGCTCCGAATCTCTCCCAATCCCTGCCTGGCAGCGGCGCGAGATCAAGCAGCAGGTCTCCATGAGCGCTCCCAAGTTGTGGTCGCTTGAAAGTCCCTATCTCTACCGCGTGGTCACAATGATCGAAGCGGGAGGCAAAACGCTCGACCGCACCGAGACGCCGTTCGGCATCCGCACGATTCGCTTCGATCCCGACAAAGGTTTTTTCTTGAATGGCAAACCGGTGAAGATTAAAGGTACGTGTAACCACCAGGACCACGCTGGCGTCGGCTCCGCGTTGCCGGACCGTCTGCAATCCTATCGCATCGAGAAACTCAAGGAGATGGGTGCGAACGGCTACCGCACCTCGCACAATCCGCCCACGCCGGAGCTGCTCGACGCCTGCGACCGCCTCGGAATGCTCGTGATGGATGAGACCCGGATGTTCAACTCGGACCCCGAGGGTCTCAGCCAGTTGAGCCGCATGGTTCGCCGCGACCGCAATCACCCATGTATTGTGCTCTGGTCCACCGGCAATGAGGAGCCAGAACAAGGCACGGCACGGGGTGCGCGCATCTGCGCCACGATGAAAAGGCTTGTCCGGCGCCTCGACCCAACGCGGCCGATTACGCAAGCCATGAACGGGGCGTGGGGCAAAGGAATATCCGCGGTGGTGGACGTACAGGGTTTCAATTATCACCTGGCGCCAGCCATCGACGCCTTTCACGCGAAATTCCCGAACGAGCCTTGCGTCGGCTCGGAGGTGGGCAGTACAGTTTCGACACGCGGCATCTACGTGAACGACGCGCAAAAGGGTTACGTCAGCGCCTACGATGTGAATCATCCTCCCTGGGCAACGACGGCGGAAGTCTGGTGGCAGATCTTCGACGCTCGCCCTTTCTTAAGTGGAGGCTTTGTGTGGACGGGCTTTGATTATCGCGGCGAGCCCACGCCTTACGGATGGCCGGACATCAACTCCAATTTCGGCATCGTGGATACCTGCGGCTTCCCGAAGGACAATTTCTATTACTACCAGGCTTGGTGGAGCGGCAGGCCCGTCCTGCACCTCTTCCCGCACTGGAATTGGCCTGGCAAGGAAGGTCAGGAGATCGACGTTTGGTGTCACAGCAACTTAGAAAGGATCGAGTTGTTTTTGAACGGAAAGAGCCTTGGCGCGCAGAAAATGGAACGTAATTCGCACGTCGCTTGGAAAGTAAATTACACACCGGGAGTTCTTGAAGCGCGGGGCTATCGAGATGGACGCGTGGTGCTTAGCGCCCGACGCGAAACGACGGGCGAGCCCGCCAGGATTGTGCTCGTGCCCGACCGCCGTGAGATTATGGCGGATCGCGAGGACGCCTCCGTGGTGGAAGTCCGAATCGTCGATTCCCAAGGAAAGCTCATGCCGGTGGCCGCTAACGACGTCACCTTTGAA
This sequence comes from Acidobacteriota bacterium, assembly GCA_021817045.1. Classification (GTDB taxonomy): domain Bacteria; phylum Acidobacteriota; class Terriglobia; order UBA7540; family UBA7540; genus RH2-MAG17b. The sequence goes on along the minus strand of JAKAWG010000009.1, from coordinate 63,639 downwards.
ATAACCGGCCCCGGTAACGTGATTGGTGTCGGCAACGGTAATCCCAGCAGTCACGAAGCCGACAAGGCCAGCCATCGCCGCGCTTTCAATGGGCTCTGCGTGGCGATTGTTCAGTCTACAAAGGAATCGGGCAGCATCACCTTGCAAGCGTCTTCACCGAGCCTTGACGCCGACTCCGTGGTGATCCGTTCTCTGCCCGCAACGCCGCGCCCCGCCGTGCCGTAAGCTGGACTACCGCAGCGTTCGCCTCTCAAACGCTGCGCGCTGTTTCCACCCGCGGGGCTAAGAGACGAGCCCTGCGCTTCAAGTCCCCACCAGCTAGCGTTTTAACCAGCCGCTCGAGAGCATTCCGGGCAGGGGCAAATAGAGCGGAGGTAATCGAAGGAATAAATGCCAGTAGAGTGGCCATCGCTCCAAAAAATCTGCAGCGCGTATCTTCCCACCAACTCGGCACGGAGGGGACGCAGCGCGGTCTGAAACATGGGGAGTTTGCCGGTCGTCTGTTCAGTCGCCTGGGTGCCTTCGCTTCCAGTACACGTTGAGCACGGGCACCGGTCGCGAAGCTCGCGGTAGCCGTACACGCTGTGGTGGCCGTCCGACCATTCGATAGCGAGCGTGTCGTTGCCGGCCTCTAGCTTGATCTTTACCGGCGTCATTCGATCCGAATGTTTCCCACAGTTTCCTGACGGGCTCGCTCGACTTGCGCGACGAGCGCCGCCGCGATAGCGCGGAACGCTTGGGCATACGGTGTGGAATCTTCGAGCGACGCCGGCTGGCCGGCGTCGCTCGAAGTTCGGATGTGTACGTCGAGTGGAATCTCGCCCAGAAAAGGAAACTGCATCGACTGTGCCGCCGCGCGCGCTCCGCCGTGCCCAAAAATGTCATCGCGCTTCCCGCAGTGAGGGCAAAGGTAATAGCTCATGTTCTCGATCAGGCCGAGAATAGGGACATTCAATTTGCGAAACATCGCGATAGCCTTCGACGCTACTTCGAGCGCCATATCCTGCGGCGTTGAAACGATCACAGCGCCAGTCAGCGGTATCGTCTGCGCGAGGCTCAACTGAACGTCGCCCGTGCCGGGAGGTAAATCAATCACCAAGTAGTCGAGCCTGCCCCACCTCACGTCGCCCAAAAACTGGTGGATGGCCTTGTGCAGCATCGGACCGCGCCAGATGACAGCTTCTTCCACGGGCAAGAAATACGCCGTGGACATGATCTTGATGCCGTATTGGACAGGGGGCTCGATTTGCCCCTCAACCACCGATGGGCCCGACCGGCTTCCCATCAGGTGCGGGACGCTCGGACCATAAACATCGGTGTCAAGCAGGCCGACCGCGGCTCCGGACCGCTCGAGCGCAACCGCCAGGTTTACAGCAACCGTCGATTTCCCGACTCCTCCTTTGCCGCTTGCCACGGCGACGGTGCTCTTAACTTCAGGAAGCAAACCGGACTGGCGATCCGCACGCGGGGTGGGTCCAGGAACAAGCTGAACTCGAACGTCCTCGACGCCCAGCGCCTCAATAGCCTTCTTCGCTTCCTGCGCCAGGCGTGCAGCGGCGGGAGCGCCAGGGTCTTCGGCAAGCAAGACCAACGATACACGACCTTCCCCCACCTCGACGTTCTTCACTAAGCCGCGCGAGACAATATCACTGTCTCGACCCGGTTCCCGGACGGAACTGAGAGCCCTGAGAATATCTTGGGGATGAAAGCGCGTTGCCATCGTCTCCTTGCACGGATCGCGCCGTGCAGCCCTTATCGTTCAGTTTACACCAAGCACGACAACGGGTCAGACACCGCGGGACAGCAGATTCCGAGTCCGTCTTGCGACGGACTCGGAGTGACGTCTTTTGAGCGCAGGAAACAATCGGCTTTTGGCGGCAGCCCAGTACCGTCTCTCCACCAAACTGACGTGAGGGCAGCTCCTTGCTAATTGTCCGGGGGCAGGCCGGAGGGATCAGGCTGGGAGCCTGCGGAAGCGAATCCGTTCTGAGCTTGAGCCACCGAATCCAGTTCAGCAGGAAGCGGGTGTGGACCGAGACCCATCTTCATGAGCGACTTCGCGTCGGGGAGCCCGGTCTGGTCGAAGCCGTTCGCTTGCTGATACAGCTTCATGGCGTTTCGCGTTTGTGCGTCCCACACTCCGGTTGGCTGTTCGTGCAGCTCGCCGGCCCGAATGAGAGCTTCCTGGATTTGCTCGGCACGCTTCGGAGCGATGTGCAAGGCCGGCATGTGCCAGCCGCGCGGACGGTGCCAGACTCGCCGGCGAATAGTTCGTCGGATTGAAGACCTTCGCGACTTGGCTCGATACATCGGGTGGTGACGCACGAACGCACGATGCCGACGGATCAAGTTGTGTCGCCGGTGAACTGTCCGCCGCACCGGATGATGGACCTTTCTATCCGCAGCACTCGCGCGCGCTGGGACAATCAAACAGAGCAGCAACCCCAACATGGCGAGCTTTCCGTAAGCTGTGTAAGACATGTTAGGGATTCTTCCTCCTGTTCGGTATAATCGGCCGTTCGCAACCGCGACTTGAGCGTTTTATCATCTCCACTGGTCGCCACCTGATAATCTAAACTCGCCACCCCGCTCCTAACTATCCGGCCCAAGGCTCAGGTGTCCTTGTTGCACCCGCCGAAGGGATTTTACTTGAACCAGTCGGCAAGGTAAAGAGTTGTGTAACTTGTTCCGGTCCGACGCGCGAGCAAGAGCAGCACGTCCTCGCCCGGCTTCAACTGCGACTGAAGGCGGTAAAAGTCGCTGGAGGAGCGGACAGGTACGCGGTTAATGCTTAAAATCACATCGTGTTGTTCGACCTCGAGATTATCCGCAAAGCTGCCGGGCTTGACGTCCGTCACCATGACGCCCGCCGGAGAAGAGAGTTGCAATTGTCCGGCGACCGCCTTCGCTTCGTCTGGACTAAGATCCTTGACGGTGACGCCCAGAGAAACGGGCTGTGGCTTCGGCGGAGCGGCCGGCGGCGCGAGGGAAGGTGAAGTCACACCGACGATCTTGCTCCAATCGGCTACGACGACACTGCGCGTCATCGGCTTCCCGTTGCGAAGCAAATCGACGCGAACCCGAGAGCCCGGTTTAGTGTTTGACACGACGTTCAGCAGGCTGTCGCCGCTATCCACGACTCTGGAATCGACGGCGGTGATCACATCCCCGCGCTGAATGCCCGCGCGCTCGGCCGGGCTGCCGGGCTGGACGCTTTGCACGACCACTCCGTGATCCGCTCCGAAGCTGTGCAAAAGAGCCCTACTCTGCTGAGTAATGAACGAAACGCCGATCGCGCCGCGCCGGACCCTGCCAGTGGTGATGATCGAATTGTAAATCCGCCGCACGATGCGTGAGGGAATGGCAAATCCTACGCCGTCATAGGTGCCGCGCGTCGTGGCGATGGCCGTGTTGATGCCGATCACCTGGCCGGCTAGGTTCACCAACGGCCCTCCGCTGTTGCCCGGGTTAATGGCCGCGTCGGTTTGAAGAAAGCGCTTGAACTCTTCATCAATGGTGTCGCCTGGGAGTTGCCGGCCTTTCGCGCTGATAATGCCCGCCGTAACCGTGGCGTTTAAGCCGAAGGGGCTGCCAATCGCCAGCACCCAATCCCCCACTTTCATGCTGTTCGAGTCACCGAGTTGCGCCGTTGGCAAAGGCCTCCCCGCATCAATCTTAATAACGGCCAAGTCCGTCCATTTGTCCTCGCCAATGATTCTAGCCGTGTAGCCATGGTTGCTGTCGTCCGCGTTCTGCAGATAGACGCGGATCAGATCGACGGGCTGGCCGTCATCCTGCATGACGACATGATAGTTGGTCAAAATGTATCCGTGTGAGTCTAAGATCACTCCCGAGCCAAGGCTCTGCTGGCGTAGATCGTGCGGAAGGTCGCCTGGCCCGAAGTGAAAGAAATGGTTGAAGAATTGGCTGTAGGGCTCGCCCTTTGGGCCGTTCTCTGCAAAGCGAATGGTAGATTCCGTGTTGATATTCACGACCGCCGGGCTGACCTTATCTGCAATCGCGGCAAAGGTTTCAGACAGTCTGGCAGGTGATTCAATAGCAAGTGGCTCCGCCCCAGGCGCGGCGCCGCCGCCCCGGGCCGCGCGGACACCGTGAGAGACAATTGTCCCGATTAAAATGCCAATTCCTAGAGTCGCCGCGATTGCGACCGCAGCCCAGTAACGGCGCACATTAACCATGACGGATTTGGGAAGACCCACGCCTTTCAGCTCGATTCGAGCAATTCGCCTTCCAATAAGTATACACCCCGCGCCACCCGGTGCGAAGCGGAGGTATTCGCGGTTCGATCCCGTCAGGACAGAACTGATAGTCCATGCCGCCTCGAAACTGACTGGCCGTGAGAAAATGAGCGGTCCCGCGCACGGTAGTCAAATCTTTTTCCGACCTGCTGCGCTTAGCGAATCACGACGCCGGCGTAACCCACAACGGAGCGCCGGTCGCCTCCCGCGTCCGCCGAGGTCGCGTACTTGACGAGTTTCGCTTCCCTGGCTTCCAACGCCTTGATGGCGGTTAACGTCACGACGGCGGGAGCGAAACCGCACATCGAGATTCGCTCACGAAAGATGACCTCGTAGAGGCCCTTCGGGTCCAAAGCGAGAACTTTGTCAACCGCCTTCCGGTCCTTCTGGCGCGTGATGCCATCCGGCTCGTAGTGGTTCATATCGCTCGAAGCGACCACCACCGCCAGCTTGCCAAATTCCCGGAGTGCGCCGGCCACAGCGTGTCCGAGCGCATCGAGGACGCCGTAATCCGCCGCTCCTAGCGCTATAGGCACAAAGCGAAACTTTTCCATCTTTCGCTGCAAGAAGGGGAGTTGCACTTCAAGTGAATGCTCCTCGCGGTGCGCCCCTGCGTCCTCGACAAGGAAATCGCAGCGGCGCTGAATGCTGGCGGCAAGAGCTTCGTCGATGGAAACATCGCCAAGCGGCGTCCGCCACGCTCCGCGCGTCATGATCGCAAGCCGCTCGCCTCGACCGAAGTGATTGGGACAAAGGATCACGAAAGCACAAGCGGCTGGCAGCAATCGGTAAACGGCGCCGGCCACATGGCCCGAATACATATAGCCCGCATGAGGAACTAGGCAGGCCTTCGCGCCCGCGAATAGTTCCTCCGCTTTCGGCTCCGGGGCGAGATACTCGTCCACGGTCCGAGCCAACTCGTCAGGATTAGAAGGGTAAAAACGCCCCGCTACGGCGGGCACGCGGACGAACTTTGCGTCCATGGGCCTCATGCTAGCCCACCCCATCTAGAAGGGCAAGCCCGCTGCGCACGCCGTCTCTTTTCCACTCTGTGGAAAAAGGAACGCAAAAGTAGCAAATAGCCAACTTGCTGAGGCCGCCTCAAGGAACTGCCGCTGGCTGAGTAGCACTCGCGACAACAATTGCCTGCCTCGTGGCGTTCCAGAGACGATCCCTCATGGCGGAATATATTCTATTTCTAAGATTCGCGAGGTAACGGGCCTTGAGATTATCCTTTACAACTACAACGCTCTCCCTTGCGGTCAAGTGAGTTCCGATGGAGTCGATGCCTTGATAAAGGCAGGCGCGATTGCGGCGGTAAAGCAGAGCGGCACCAAATCTGCAGCAGTTTGTCGAAATGGTTTATCGGTTCGGCAAGCTGATTCCGACTTTGAGCGCACTTGACGACCTCCTGTATCCCTCATTTGTTCTGGGCGCGCAGGGAATGCTGTCAGCGATCTGCAGCATCCTGCCGAGGGAATCTGTTGATCCGTACGACGCCGTGCAAAGCGGAATCATACGTTACGGAATTGGAGCCAATCTTACGGGAGCGTACGTGGCCAAAGTCTTCAAGAAACTGCGCCGAAGGGACTATGAAGAAACGTGTTGTGACGGTGAGACGGGCGCGGCACGCAAATCCTCAGCATTGGAGGGAACGCGCTCCAGGCTGCACTTGTAGCCCAGAAACATGGAGATTTTCTGCGCTGTCTCCCTAACCGCCTTTTTGATAGCCGGAAGGTTCTCTGAAATGCGGACGTTCGGACCTGAAATACTGAGCGCGGCAATCGGCGTGCCCTTGCTGGCGAAAATCGGCGCCCCAACACATATAATCCCGAGCGCATTCTCTTCGTTATCGACAGCGAAACCATCCCGTCGCACTCTCTCCAGTTCTTCTTCGAAAGCGGAACCCGAGGTGATCGTATTCGGCGTCATCGGCGGCATTCCGTGACGGAGGATGGCTTCTTCCCTTTCTTCCGCGGACAAGTGGGCAGCAATTGACTTTCCCACCGAGGTGGAGTGAAAGTATGAACACTCTCCGACGGTCGCGGCCACTCGATGTGCCTTGGGACTTTCCAGCACCATGATATAAATGGCCAGTCCGTTCAGCGGCACCGCCAGGTTAACCGACTCGCCGAAGGTTAAGAGCAGCGTTTGCATCAACGGCTTTGCGATCATAGTCAGGCGTTGGTATGGCAAGGCATTAGTGCCCAGCTCGAAAAATCTTCCGGACAGAGAGTAAAGGCTTGTGACAGTGTCTTGATCGACGTAGCCCAGTTTTGCCATCGAGTACAGGAGCCTGAAGACAGTGGTCTTCGCCATTCCCGTAACTCGGGTTATTTCGTCAAGCCGCACTCCTGACTTGGGTTGCTGGCTTAAAGCTTCCAGAATGGAGAAGAGTTTTTGCGTGACGGCAACGAAATTCTTGTCTCGGCTCGTCCTGAAAACTTTTCGCTCTTTTGCCATTTCACTCTCCTCCTTATCGAGGACAACTTCACTCAGCGATCCACTTGGTCCGCCGGCTTTGCGCCGAGGGTCAACAATGGACGAGTACAGGAACCGCACCGTAAAAAACCTGGCTGAGAGGGCCAATTCGCCATTCACTGATGGCACGAGCGATCAGTATCCCGCTGCGTGTAACCCAGTATATACGGGATTGACCGTCAGCTTTCCACTGAAATTCAACGAGCAGAGGCACCCAGCCGTTCGGTGTGTCGTTCCGGGAAGCTAGAAATGATCCGCCCCGGGAGGGGTATTATAATGTGTAGAGTATTCATTTATTCGATGCGGCATGCGTTCCGAACTCTATTGGCCAGGGGCTCGGTTGTCATGTTACCACTCTTAGCGTTTCAACGATCCACCATTCAGTCTGCGATCATGTGCTTACCTTGAGCGAACACAGCAGAACGCTTCGTGAAAATCACTGAAGTCAAGACGTACCTGGTTGGAAATCCATGGAAGAATTGGTTATGCGTTCGCGTCGAAACGGATGACGGGATACATGGCATCGGCGACGGTCCTCTCGGACATCTTTCGCGGACAGTTGAAGCGGCCGTTCACGAGTTCAAACCCTCTGCAGTCGGTCTTGAGCCGTTTCATGTGGAGACGATTGTAGGGCGGCTCTCACGCGACGTCTTTGCTGACGGCACTCAGATCAAACTCTGCGCTGTTTCCGCCATCGAGATTGCCTGCTGGGACATCGTGGGCAAAGCACTCGGACAGTCAGTTTATAACCTTCTGGGAGGTCTCTGCCCCGACCGCGTGCGCGCCTACGCAAACGGTTGGTAACGCTGCCCGCGTCGGCCTGAGGATTTTGCTCAAAAAGGCGAATGAGGTCGTCCGAATTGGAGGCACGGCAATGAAATCTCATCCGTTTGGGACAGGCTGGCGAAAAATAGGTCGCCGAGAAGAAGACCTTTCCTTGGATATCGTGACAGCTATTCGGGAGTCAGTGGGACCAAATATCGATCTGGCGAACGAGGCTCATGCGCGGGTTGACGTTTCCACGGCAATTCGCATTGGTAAGCGGCTGGAGGATATCTCGCCTGCCTGGTATGAAGATCCCGTTTCCCATCACAAACGCGCGCGATCACAGAGGTTGCCCATTAGGGGGGTGTCTTCTAACTCCAAACCCACCGCAAAAGCCGTTCATCCTCGTTTTTCTTGTGCGCAACCGCCAGTGTCGTCCGGTGACGGAACACCGCGAAATAGTTTATCTGGCGTCGAGTTCCTGCCGCAACCTTTCCAACTTACTCTCAACAACGTCCAGTGGTCCGAATCGGGCTCGGTACTGCAAGCACGTCGCCCTGACTGGGCCCTACGCCCGGGCTGACGGAAGATCCCTGACGCACCTTGAAACTATGCCCCTAATCCTTCCCCGCCTCCGAAAGTTCTTGCACTTGGGGGCCGGATGTGCTAGCCTAGAACCATAGTACAACCCTCGCTGGGTGGCAACCCTCGCACCGCTCACCCTTAGAAATAAAGCAGATTCGTGTCTAAGGAGCCACCACCGCATGAACCGCCTTTCGCTGCCTATCGAAAAGATTCGTCATCATTACACCGTCGTCGTTGTAGGCTCGGGCTACGGTGGGGCTATTGCCGCCTCGCGCCTGGCGCGGGCCGGGCAGAAGGTCTGCGTGCTCGAACGAGGCCGCGAGATTCTGCCGGGCGAATATCCCCAAACGCCGGCTGAGGCGGCATCTGAAATGCGACTCGACACGCCACGCTTCACGCTCGGCTGCAAGACGGGCCTTTACGATTTTCACCTGGACAGCGACCTAAGTGTCCTGCGCGGATGCGGCCTGGGCGGAACTTCGTTGATTAACGCTGGCGTCTCGATGCGACCCGAGCCGGGAGTTTTCCACGACGGCCGCTGGCCCAAGGAAATCCGCCGGGTTCCGTACGAGGCGCTCGACCCTTACTTCCGCTTGGCTGAGGAAATGCTCGAGCCTGTTCCCTACCCTGACGGCTTTCCGAATCTTCAAAAACTGGAAGCTCTGGAGCGCACAGCGGCTGGCGCCGGCGGCGAGTTCTTCCGCCCTCCCATCGCCGTGAGTTTTTCTCAACACGTCAACCGCGCTGGCGTCACGCAAAACTCTTGCACGCTTTGCGGAGATTGCGTGACCGGGTGCAACTACGAAGCCAAGAACACTCTCATCATGAACTACCTTCCGGACGCCTGTCATCACGGTGCTGAGATTTTTACCGGTGCCCTAGTCCGGTATCTCGAGCGGATCAACGGGCGGTGGATAGTGCATTACGAACCTCTCGGTGCAGGGCGCGAAAAGTTCCACGCACCGACGTGCGCCGTCAGCGCCGATCTCGTGATTCTGGGAGCGGGAAGCCTCGGTTCGACGGAGATTCTGCTTCGCTCGAAGGCGCGTGACCTGGCGCTCTCCGAGCGCTTGGGTTATGGCCTCACCGCAAACGGCGACGTGCAGGCTTTCGCTTACAACACGGAGCGACAAGTCAACGGAATCGGCGCCGGTGCGCGCCCGCTGGAAGAAATCGGGCCCGTCGGTCCTTGCATTACCGGCGGCATTGACACCCGCAACGGCAAGCCGACGAGCGAGCGCATCCTGATCGAAGAAGGAGCCGTACCGGGAGCGATTGCCACGCTGCTTCCCGAGGTCCTGGCCACAGCGGCGGCCGGTTCTGGCAGGCGCGACGGCCGCCTGGCCCAAATGGTTAAGGCCAAGGAGCGCGAAGTCGAAAGCCTGGCGCTCGGTCCTTATCGTGGAGCGGTGCGCAACACGCTCACCTACCTCGTCATGGGCCATGATGATGGGCAGGGACGGCTCCTCCTGGAAAACGACCGCCTGCACATTCAATGGCCGGGGCTTGCGAATCAGCCCGTCTTTCAAACAATACGCGAGCGGCTGGAACGGGCCACCCGCTCCCTGGGTGGCCAGTGCCTCACCAACGTGCTCACCCAAGCGTTGCTACACTCCCAACTCATCACGGTCCATCCCCTTGGTGGCTGCGCCATGGCGGACGACCCAAGCAGAGGAGTTGTGAATCACAAAGGACAGGTGTTCAGCGGGGACGGAGCATATGACAATCTTTACGTGATGGATGGCGCAGCAATTCCCTGTCCACTGGGTGTAAACCCTCTCCTTACGATTTCTGCGCTTGCAGAGCGCGCAACCACGCTGGCCGCTGCTGACCGGGGATGGATTATCAACCGTGGTCCTTTCTCACCGCCGCCATTACCTCCGCGCCGGTCAGAGGACCGCTTGGGACTGAGCTTTACCGAAACGATGCGAGGTTACTTTTCAACGTCGGTAAAGGACAGTTACAAACGCGGATTTGAGGTGGGACGCGCGGAACATTCGCGCCTTCAATTTACCCTGACCATCGGCACCACCGACCTCGATCGCGCTCTCGCGGAGCCTGAGCATCCGTTCACCGCTATGGGCACGGTCGAGGCCGCCGCGCTTTCACCGGAATCACTCACCGTGACAGAGGGCGAATTCAGGCTTCTTGAAAAGGGCTCGGAGAGCGTCGACTTACGGCACATGGCCTATCGCATGACGATGCGGGCCCCGGATGGGCGCGCGTTTTATCTTGATGGATTCAAGACTGTCCGCAACGGGCCACTAACCAAGCTGTGGCCAGAGATGACCACGCTCTATGTGACGATCTATGACGGAGAACACGCTTCAAGCCCTCTGCTCGGCAATGGGATCCTGCACATCTCCGCCGGGGATTTCCTCCGGCAACTGACAACGATCCGCGTAACGGGCGCATCCAGCAACCGCCAGCACCTGGACGCCACGGCACGCTTCGGCAGGTTCTTTGCCGAAAAGCTGTGGGATATTTACGGCGGAGTGGCCGCACCGCCCCATTACCTTCGCGCCGATGCTCCACCTCGCAAGCGCCGACCGCTCGAAGCGCCAGCGCCTGAAATACATTTCTTCAATACTGCCGATGGCGTCGAGTTGCGTCTGCTGCGGTACCGAGGCGGGCGCAAAGGCCCTGTCATTCTGACACACGGTGTGGGCGTTTCAAGCCTCATTTTCCGCACGGACACTGTTCCCGTGAACCTCGTGGAGTTTCTGGTCGCTCGCGGTTTTGATGTTTGGGCGCTCGACTATCGGGCAAGCATTGAGCTCGCGTCCTCCAACCTCCAGTCAACCGCGGATGACGTGGCCGCCTACGACTATCCTGCCGCAGTCGAAACGGTACGCGAGCTGACTGGGGCACGCAGCGTGCAAATGATGGTCCACTGTTTCGGCTCGGTGAGCTTCTTCATGGCGATGCTCAGCGGCCTGAAAGGCGTCCGCTCAGCGGTATCTTCCCAAGTTGCTACGCATCTTGTGACGCCTCCTATCACCGGCATTAAGTGCGGCCTGTACATTCCGGAAGTGCTAGACGCGCTCGGCGTTGATTCGCTGAACGCTTACGTGAACGACGCAACGGGCTGGCCAGGCCGTCTTTACGAGGCCGCCATGCGCATCTATCCAATACCCGCCAAACAGCTTTGCAGCAACCCCGTGTGCCACCGGATTACGTTCATGTATTCCGAGGTGTTCGAGCACCAGGAATTAAGCGCCACCACGCACGATGCCTTGCACGAGATGTTCGGCCTCACGAACATCAGCGCTTTTGAGCACCTCAGCCGGATGGTGCGCACCGGCCACATCGTCACGGCGAAAGGCGAGGAAGTTTACTTGCCACACCTGGAGCGCCTGGCAATTCCGATCGCCTTCATTCACGGCGCTCAAAACCGCTGCTTCACGCCGCGGTCAACCGAAATCACGTATGAGCTGCTCGGGGAGCGCAACGGAAGACAATTGTATGCCCGCCACGTCATCCCACGTTACGGTCACGCGGATTCGATTTTGGGGAAAAACGCGAGCGCCGACGTTTACCCGCACATCGCCCGGCACCTTGAGGACACGAACGATTGACGGATCGTTCTTGTGCCGCGCGAGTTTACGTCAAACGGCCGGCACGACCGGCTTTCAGGACGGATTTATGGCCCGGCGGATGTGCTGAACCACCACTGGCACGCTGAACGGCTTGGTTACGCAATCGACGGCCCCCAACGCAAGAGCCGCTGCCGCTTCATTGTTAACCGAAGGAGCCGTGACTACGATGGCTCCGCAGTCCTTCAGCACGCCATCCCACGCCAGACGCTTGAGCAGGGAGAGTCCGTCTAGGTCTGGCAGGTCCACATCGATCAAAACAACCTTGGATTGCAGCGACCGTTCCGGGCCGGTTAGCAGCTTTTCAGCCGTTTTACCCTCCTGCAGCCAGCGTGCGCGGAAGCCCTTTGATTTGAGGGCGTGCAAGAGGAGCGAAGCCTGCGCTTCGTTCCTCATCACGAGGGTCACATCCACTTTTTTCACTAACTCGGAGGACTCGCAGGGACAGCGCGTGCAGGTAACGTTTCCTTTGCCCGCCTCGCCAGCGTGCCGCAAAGCCATTTCGGCTGAGCTGTAAAGCGCATCGACGTCGGTGCCATCGTCTCCGTACTCAGCCAGACCGGCGCTCAGCGTGACGTGCAACTCCAAGTCCGGCTCAATCTTCATCGGCTCCTGGCGCGCAGCTTCAAAAACCTGGGAGAGACGCTCCACGGCGTCGTAGCGAGTCAACCCGTACATCCCCACGGCGAGCTTATCGCCGCTCCAGCGAGCAAAGACGTCCTCACTGCGGAAAGCATGGCTCAAGACACCGGAGACTCGCTCCATGAGCGCATCTCCGGCGCCGTACCCGTGTTTGCGGTTAATTTCGTCCAAATCCCGGACAGCCATGACCGCCAGTGAGAAGGGCTGGCCATGCCGGCGGGCCAAGTTTAGAAAATCGGCCATCATCTGGCTGGCCTTGCGCCGGTTCCAGATGCCGGTCACAGGGTCGATATCCGACAGCCTCCGCCGCAGGTGCAGCCGGTCCAGGCGGTTAAAAATGCGCGTCAGCAACTCAGGCCCGACGATGGGCTTGGCGACAAAATCATCCGCCCCGGCGGCGAACACTCTGTTGATCGTGTCCGGGTCGTCGTGGCGGGTGAGGAAGATGACAGGAGTCTCGGCCCAGCGCGTATCGTTTCGCACGACCTGGCAGAGCTCGACCCCGCTCAGGCGAGGCATATCGACGTCCAGCACAACGAGGTCGGGGGCGAAGGATTCCAGCGAATCCCAAAATCGCAAGGGGTCGCTTACCGTTTCGATGCGCGCCCCGCGTGGCGCGAGAAGCACGCGAAGCAGCTCCAGAACTTCAGGATCGTCATCCACGGCCATGATGCGGTCCTCGACCGCCACCATTCGTCTCAACAGCCCCATGACCGCGTCGACGATCTGGGCAGGAGAAAGTGACTTTGCCAGAAATCCCCGGCCACCCCGCCGAGCCACCTCCACACGGTCAATGAGCCCGCCTTTCGAGGTCAACACGATAACAGGAATAGGCGGCTTCCGGCAGGACAACTCCTCGAGCAGCGCGAGACCCTCCGATTCGTCGCCCGACGCTAGCAAATCAAGAAGCATCGCATCGGGACAACCGCCGGAAACGGCGTGCCGGGCGCTTCGAAGATCTCTGAATGCTTCCACCTCAAATCCCTGGCTCGCCGCTTCCGCGGCAATGTTCTCCGAGAGGTCTTCGTTAGCGTCCACGACAAGCAGACGGGGGCGTTTTCTGGCCTCTTGCACGTCCTCCACAGCTGCATGCGGCACGCTTTCAACATCCAGACGCAGCGCCCCGACGAGTTCTGAAAACCGCAGAACTTGAGACTGGCTAAGAGTGGAACCGGCCTGCAACAGTTCTTCCGCTTCGCGGGCAAACCGAGACCCAGCCGGGAACCCGAGCGTTCTGAGCAGTCCAGCGAGCTTGTGCGCCTCCCGTTCCGCGGCCTCGCGCATCTCCGGGCGCAGATGCCCATCGAGAAGAGCGCCGGCCGTCTGCTCAAGCACCGTGACACGTGTGAGAATAGCAGGAAGGAAGCGCCGACCCAGGTCTTCGAGGCGGGCGCCGATCTCCGTTGTCATGTGTTCCTCTCTGCAACCGTTTCTTGCTCCGGCGCCCAGCCGAGCGCTGCCTCAATCTCGCTCGCCAAGGTCAGCGGATCAAAGGGCTTGGGAATAACCCCCTTCGTGCCGAGGGATCGAAGCCATTGAATCTGCGCCGCCCGGGCTTTGGCGGTAAGAAAGATCACCGGAATCTGCCGGGTGGCGGGATTCGAGCACAGTTCTTTCAGCGTGGCTGGCCCGTCCATTTCCGGCATCATCACGTCCAGGAGAATCGCATCGGGAGGTTCGGCCTTGGCCAAGTCGATTCCCTCCTTACCCGAGCCCGCCGCGCTCACGGCCCATCCCGCGAGCAGTTCGAGAGTCACCCGCGTGACTTCTCGGACCGCTTCATCATCGTCCACAATCAGAATTTTCTTCTGCTTCCGTGACATGATCTTCGGCGCCTGCGGGCTGTGCTACCTGCAAAGGCAGGGAAAACATGAAGGTGCTTCCCCGCCCGAGAACGCTGTCCACCCAAATTCGTCCCCCGTGCTGGGTGACGATACTCCGGCTGATAGCCAAGCCCAGGCCCGTGCCGCCCTTCTCTCGCGCGTCCGAGGCGTCAACTTGCTGAAACCGCTCAAAAACCTGCGAGAGCATCGACGCAGGGATGCCCCGTCCGTTATCTTTCACTTCAAACACTACTTCGCCCTCTCCAAGCCCGGCGTCCAGGTGGACGGTGCCGCCGCGAGGTGAGAACTTGATGGCATTTCCAACCAGATTGATTAAGACCTGCATGATGCGGTCCGAATCGGCCCAGACCTCCGTCGAAAACGTCCCGGCGGTCAGCGTGACGCCGTTTGCCTCCGCCATGACGCCCATCAGGCCGGCGGCGGCGCACATCAACTGCGCGGAGTCCCAGCGCTTCTTCGCCAGCGCCAACCGTCCGGATTCGAGGCGCTCAAGGTCCAGAATGTCGTTCACGAGGCGGGTCAGCCGGTCCGCATTGGCGACTCCCACGGCCACCATTCGCTGGCAGGCCGTCTGGCCTTCTTTGCTTAGACAGAGTTTTCCAGTGGCCAGCAAGCCGAGCGAACCGCGGATGGCCGTCAGAGGGGTGCGGAGTTCGTGACTGACCATGGAGACGAACTGATCCTTCAGCCGCTCGACGGCCCTGCGCTCAGTAACGTCCTGAAAGGCCATCACTGTCCCCACCACCGCTCCTTCGTCGCCCAGGATGGGCGTACTTACGCAGTCCACAACCAAGCATGTCCCGTCCTCGCGCCAGAACACGTCGTCTGTGGCGCGGTGTGTCCCCTCGCTGCCGAGCAACAAGCATTTTTCACCGGAACAGGTGTAGCCACCTGCGGAGTTCCTGTGCAGCACGTTGTGGAGGACCTGGCCGGCGAGCTCTTCCGGTTTCCAACCGAGCAGTCGCGCTCCGGCCGGATTGATGAAGGTGCATCGTCCTTCCTGGTCCAGACCGCAGAGCCCGTTTCCGGCGGAATTGAGGATCAATTCCTGCTGCCGTCTAAGGCGTTCCACCGCCTCGCGGACGCGCCGCTGTTCCGTGATGTCGCGGGTCAGCACCGAAAACCCGGTCAGGCGCCCATCCGAATCGCGCAATGCGCTGATCACAACATTCGCCCAATGTAGGGACCCATCCTTCCTGGGTCTCCATGCGTCGAACTCGTGGTGTCCCGTCGTGGCCGCCGCTCGCAAGTCTTCCATCGGCCGCCCTGCCGCAACGCTTTCAAGCGGGTATAAGCACGAAAACGAGCGGCCAATGATTTCCTCGGCGCGATATCCCTTGATGCGCTCGGCCCCCACGTTCCAGCTTGCGATGCGGCCCTGTGGATCAAGCATGTAAATGGCGTAGCCCTTGACGTTCTCCACGAGCAGCCGAAAGCGCTCCTGACTTTCTCGTACGATCGCTTCCGCACGCCGCCGCTCCTTGATCTCAGCTTTTAGCTCCTGGTTTGCGGCCTCGAGCTGCTCGGTGCGCTCGGCAACCCGCCGTTCCAGATCCCCGTTAAGGCGGCGGATTTCCTCTTCCGCCTGCTTACGCTCCGAGATATCGCGGTAATTAATGACAACGCCTTCGACGCTTGGCTCGGAGATCAGGTTGGTGGCAATGCACTCGAACCATCGCCACTGGCCGTCCTTTGAGAGGTAGCGAATCTGCACGGTCGCGGCGGCTCCTGGCCTTTCAACCAAGTCACGAAACACGCTCCGTGCGCGACCAGCGTCGTCCGGATGAGCCATCTCAAAAACGCTTTTGCCCAGGCGTTCGCTCGCGGAATAGCCCAGCATCGGGTTCAAGGCGTGGCTGGTGAAAACCACCTCGCCCCTCGAGTTCAGCAAGACGATTCCGTCCGCGCTGCGCTCCATGAGCGCCCGAAAACGCCGGTCGCTCTGGACCAGTTGCTTCTGCGCTAGGGCCGCCTCCTCGCGGAGAGATTTCTCTTCTAAGGCTCTTCGAACGGCCGTGGGAAGCCGTGGCAGGCAATCCTTGAGCACGTAGTCGGAAATCCCGCGCTTGATACAGTCGACAGCCACCTCGTCTCCGATCGTGCCTGAAACCAGAATGAAAGGGATGTCGAGCTGTTTGCTGCGCAGATATTCGAAGGCTTCGAGGTCGTTCCAGCCCGGCAGGTTATAGTCAGCCAGGATCACATCGTAGGTGTTTTCGTCCACCTTGCTGCGAAAATCTTCCGCCGTCTCAACGACCTCGAAATGAAACTGCATGCCGGCCCGCTTCAGCTCGGCCTCACAAAGGCGCGCGTCCACCGGATCGTTTTCCACCAGTAAGATATTCAACGGACGCTTCGATTGGGTATTTTCCTTCATCCCTTTTCCCGCCTTGGATCGAAGCTTCATGAAACAGATTGCGATTGCTCAAAAAGCGAAGGTTCGTTGACGACCAGCCAGTACAGACCAAGTTGCGCGATAAGAGCGCGAAATTGCGCGAAATCTACCGGTTTGTGGATCAGCCCGGTCGCTTTTGCGTATCGGACTTTGATCGACTCCCGATCTTCGTTGAATGAGGTCAATATGACGACCGGGATCAGCCGCGTGCGCTCGTCGTTTTTGATCTGCCGAAGCACTTCCGCCGCATCCACCTTAGGCAGCGTCGAGTCCAGCAACACGATCTGCGGCGCTGGCTTGCCCGTACGCTCATGAGAAGATTCGCGGCAAAAAATGAATTTCAGCGCCTCTTCCCCGCCGCGTACAACGCAAATCCGGTTTGCCACGCCATTGTGCCGCAGTGCGTGCAGGGTCAAGTCAACATCGGACGAATTGTCTTCCACTAAGAGAATGTCAACCCCTTGTGCGATCATCGCCACTCCTTTCTCTGGATTTTTCGCCGTGCGTAGCAAACCACGAGAGAACTCGATCCCATCCGGCCCTGCCGCGCGCCCGGCCCGTACAGCCGTGCGTCAACCGCGGAACCGTGAGACGTTGCCTAAGTCTTCCCATTTGGAATTTAAGGCGCGGCGCGAGGGGTAAACTGACCGCTACGAGGGATATTCACAGTATAGACGTGAGTTACTTTAAAGTCAACTACCTTTTGGTAATACGGCGCCGGCATGATTCTACGTTGCCGCATTCCGGATACCGGGTTTAAGCCGCCCGGCATCGGGGGGGCATTTTGGTGATTCTCGGGAAAAGGCAGGCGGTCAGTTTAGGTGAGATTTCTGAGAAGTGAGAGGGGGAACATCCGCAGTGGAAACGCGGGCGCCACCGGGTGCCAGTTTCACGAGTTCTCCTACCCAGGAGGACATGCCCTGCTCATTGCGAAGCAGGTCGCCAAGAGTGATCTTGCCGAGCACGTGATCCACGGCGAGCTGAACCGTTCGCCAGAGCGAGCGGATGGAGCAGTCCACCGAATTCGTGCAAACATCGCCCGCCCCGGAATGCCGTTCGCAAAAACCGGCTTCGAAGAGGCGGCCGCCGAGGAGGTCCAAAATATCGAGAACCAAAATACGGTCCGCCGGGTGCGCTAAGTTATACCCTCCTGCCTTGCCGCGGGTGCTTTGCACAAACCCAGTGCGTCGCAGCAACCGCATGATCTTGGCGACGTAGGGCACGGAGATCCCCTCCGCACGGCTGATTTCCGCGATGGTCAGACTTCCTTCCGGCCCCTCGCGCCCCAACCGGAGCAGACACCGCAACCCGTATTCTTCCCCTGCTGTAAATCGCATCGTCTAGCCCGTCAAAATGCTTTGCCCGGCGCTCACCACACTCCCAACTGCAGTTTGGCTGCCTCAGACATCTTCGTCATGTCCCAGGCCGGTTCCCAAACCAATTCGATCTTGGCCGAAGTGACTCCGGGTAGCTCTCTAATTTTGGTTTCCACTTCCCCTGGAAGAATGCCGGCCACCGGACAACTCGGAGCGGTAAGGGTCATTCGCACCTTCACTTCGCCCGTTCGCTCCACCTTGATCTCGTAAATCAGGCCAAGATCGTAAATATTCACCGGAATTTCCGGGTCATAGCAGGTGCGGAGAGCCTCGACGACCTTATCTTGCAACTGAATGGCCTCGGAAACGCTCAGTTCGGCCGGCTGCGAGGTTGATTCGGGGTTCAGCGGCTGCCCGGAATCTGACTCCATCATGTCATCCTTCTTCCGTCGAAACTGTGCCGCCACCTTTGAGCGCCGAACGCAGGGTGTGCCACACCAGGGTCGCGCACTTGACCCGTGCCGGGTACTCGTTCAGCTTGGAAAAAACCTCCAGCTTACCGAGTGCCGGCTTATTCCCGTTCCCCTCTTGGCCGGTTGTAACCAGATCGTGAAAGCGGTCGAACAGCCGCTGCGCTTCCTCAGGCGTCTTACCCTTCAACATTTCGGTCATGATGGAAGCCGAGGCAGTTGAAATCGCGCAGCCGGTTCCCTCGAAACTCACTTCCTTCAGCCTTCCATTCTCAAGCTTCACGTAGACCGCCACTTTGTCTCCACACAGCGGATTATATCCCTGCGCGCTGCGGTCGGCGTCCGGCATCTGGCGGCGGTTCCGCGGCCGCTTGCTGTGGTCGATAACGATTTCCTGGTAGAGATCCCGCAAGTCTCCCATCAGGCGAACATCTCCTTCACCTTCCACACACCGGCAGCAAGCGCGTCCAACTCCTCGCGCGTATTGTACAAAGCCAGCGAGGCGCGCGTGGTCGCTGGAATTCTAAAGCGGTCCATCACCGGCTGCGCGCAGTGATGCCCCGTGCGCACCGCAATGCCTTCGCGGTCCAGGACGGTTCCTACGTCGTGCGGATGAATTCCTTCCAGGACGAACGACAACACTCCTGCCTTTTTGCGCGCCGTTCCCACCATGCGCAGGCCAGGAACGCGGGCTAGCGCCCTGGTGCCGTATTCCAGCAGCGCGTGCTCGTGGGCGGCGATGCGTTCCATGCCGATCCGACCGACGTAGTCAATTGCCGCGCCCAAACCAATGGCTCCGGCGATGTTCGGAGTCCCGGCCTCGAATTTGTACGGCAGTACGTTGTACGTGGTCTTCTCAAACGTCACGGAAGAGATCATGTCGCCGCCGCCGTGAAAGGGTGGCATTTCGTCAAGCAGCGCGGCTTTGCCGTACAGGGCGCCGATGCCCGTCGGCCCGTAAACTTTATGCCCGGAAAAGGTGTAAAAATCGCAATCGAGCTCCTGCACGTCCACTTTCATGTGCGGCGCCGCCTGCGCGCCATCCACGAGCACGGGAATGCCGCGCGCGTGGCTCATCCTGACGATCTCTTCCACAGGATTCACGGTACCCAGCGCGTTCGAAACGTGTGCCACCGCCACCAGCTTTACCCTCGGGTTCAGCCGCTTCTCGAACTCGTCCATCCGCAGCTCGCCGGAATCACTGATGGGCGTCACACACAATTTCGCTCCCTTGGCTTCGCACAGGATCTGCCACGGAACGATATTCGAGTGATGCTCCATGGCGGTGATGAGCACTTCGTCGTCCACGCCAATCCGCTCTCGCCCGAATGTCCAGGCGACGAGGTTGATCGCCTCAGTCGCTCCGCGCACAAAAATGATCTCGCGCGCTTCCCGCGCACCGAGGAACGTCCGCACCTTCTCTCGGGCTTCCTCGTAACCTGCCGTCGCGCGCTCGGACAGCTCGTGAACTCCACGATGGATGTTGGAACAGTCGCGGGTATAAAAATCGAGAAGAGCGTCCAACACTGCCCGCGGCTTCTGGCTTGTGGCAGCGTTATCCAGATACACGAGGGGCTTGCCGTGAACTCTCTGCGCCAGAATGGGAAAATCCCGGCGAACCCCCTGCGCGTCCCACGCGGTCACCGGCGTCCTCTCCGCGACCGCCGCTTGATGGGAATTAACTGCCATGTTTATACCCTGCGCCCGCGCTCATTCCTGGCGGTGGCCGTTACCCTCGAGCCCCCGAATAAAGCGATCCATGTGATCGAAGAGCTTGTGCATTGCGTCTTGCATGATCGACATGCTGTCCTGCATGATGTCCATGCGACCCTGCATCACGTCCATGCGATCCGTGAGATGGCCAATCGCCTCGGTGTTGCGAGCAACGAGCTGTTCAACGCGATTTAGAAGCTCACCTTGAACAATTTGATTATCCACGACCTTCTTGATCGCAACTTCTATTTCAGCGAGCGTCATTGCGGCCCCTTACGCCTCTTCCGGGCTCTGCGCTTTCACAGCACCTCTTCCGGCTTCCAACCCGCTGACAATCGCGCCAGCAATTTAGCCTCCAGCTGTTCACGAGCTGGAATATGTGTGACGCGCGACAGGACGTCGTTCGCGAAGGCGCGAGTCAGCAAATGCCGCGCGGCTTCAAATCCAATGCCGCGCGCGCGCAAATAAAAAAGGGCATCGGCGTTGAGCTGCCCCACGGTCGCCCCGTGCGTACACCGCACGTCATCGGCAAGAATCTGCAGCTCCGGCTTGGTGTTGATCGTCGCCTCTTCGGAGAGCAGCAGGTTCTTGTTGCTCTGAATGGCGTCGGTCTTCTGCGCATCTTTGCGGACGATGATGGCTCCATTGAAGACGCCGGAGGATTTTCCGTCCAGGATGCCGCGATAGTATTCGCGGCTCGCGCAGTGAGGCATGGCATGATCGAGACGCGTGTGATGGTCCACGTGCTGGTTGCCCCCAGCCTGATAAAGCCCGTTCAGCGTACACTCAGCGCCTTCTCCTGCCATCACGGAAATGATGTCATGGCGCGCGAGCCGCGCCCCGAGGGAAACCGAATGGGACACGAACCGGCTGGACCGCTCCTGATGGGAGTGAATCATGCCGATGTGGAACGCCTCGTCGCCTTCCTCCTGCAGCTTGAGGTGTTCGACTGAGGAATTTTCGCCCGCCACCAGTTCCGTCACCGCATTCGTGAAGTAAGCCGTACCGGCTGAGCCCACATGCGATTCGATGACTTTCACCTGCGCGTCGCGCCCGGTCACAACCAGTACGCGAGGATGAGTCACCGTTCCCCGCGCGTTTGGCGCGCGCACGAACAGAACGTGAACGGGTTTCTCCAGTACGACGCCGTTTGCGATCTCGATCAGCGCGCCGTCCTGAAACATTGCCGTATTCAATGCCACAAAAGCGTTGCGGTCAGTATCGGCATGGCGCGCCATGTGTCCCTGCAGGCTCTTCCCGGGCGAATCCCAAGCGTCCCGCAGACTGGCCGCGCGTACCCCTGCCGGTAGCGTCCGAAGTCGGGAAAATCCCGGCTCAAAAACGCCATCTACGAAGACCAGAAGCGCCGCCACTTCTTCAATTCGCGCCGCGTCCAGATTCCTCTCGGTTACGCCGTCCGCAACCGGCGAAGGCATCTTGAACGGCGTGCGCGTCAGCGGCGCGACGTTTGTGAACCGCCAATCTTCGAGGCGCGTTGTCGGAAATCCGAGTTCACCGAAACGCTCCATCGCTCGCTCGCGGAGCGGCTCGAGCCACGCGGCGCGGCGCTCGCGGCGGGTAAAATCCGCAAAATAGCTTTCCGTAATCTCTGCAATTTCGGGCATCATCTCCCCTGTTTACGAGCGGCTCCCTTACACCGCCTGCAGTTCCTCTTCCAGCCATCCATAGCCCTTCTTTTCGAGCTCCAGGGCCAACTCTTTGCCGCCGGATTTCACGATGCGGCCCGCCGAGAGCACATGAACGAAGTCCGGAACGATGTAGTTGAGCAGCCGCTGATAATGCGTAACGACGACGATGGCTCGCTCCGGACTTCGCAGCGCGTTCACACCGTCTGCCACCACGCGCAGCGCGTCGATATCGAGACCCGAATCCGTCTCGTCCAGGATCGCGAGCTTCGGTTCGAGCACGGCCATCTGGAAAATCTCGTTGCGCTTCTTCTCGCCGCCGGAAAACCCTTCGTTCACGGCACGGTTCATCAGCGCTTCGTCAATACCAAGCAGCTTCATCTTTTCCCGGACCAGCGCCAGAAAGTCCATCGCGTCGAGATCCGTGAGACCCTGCTGCTTGCGGATGTTATTGAGCGCCGCCTTCAGAAAATACATGTTGCTGACGCCGGGAATTTCAACCGGGTATTGAAAAGCCAGGAAAATACCTTCGCGGGCGCGGTCCTCGGGCGACATGGCGAGCAGACCTTTGCCCTCATAGATCACCTCGCCGCCTGTCACTTTGTAAATGTCGTGCCCGGCTAGAACCTGCGCCAGTGTGCTCTTGCCCGACCCGTTCGGGCCCATAATGGCGTGCACGTCGCCCTTCTTAACGCTCAAATCCACGCCTCTCAGAATCTCCTTGCCTGCGACGCTCGCACGCAAATTTTTTATCTCAAGCATCCATCATCTCCCTGGTAGTATCCCGTGCGCTTCAATCCTAATTCCAAAGCCGGCAATCCAAACTCACTTCCACCCCATCCGCTCGCGCAGCGACGTGATATGCCCGACGTGGTGCCGCCCGTGCCAAGCCATGAGAGCCAGGTTCTGTTCCAGCGTCACGCGGCCACGTTCCGGGTGTTGGAAGGCGCACATAAAATCCGCCGCTTCCATCGATCTGAGCAGCAGAACCCATCGCCCGTGGACAGCCTCAACCAACTTCAATGCAAGCTCGATGGGGGCCGACTTGGCGTCGATCGTCTCCGCCCAGCGATCCTGCTTGTAAGTCTTGATCGTAGGTTCGTCCTCGGTCAGGGCCAGCTTGAATCGCAGGAACGCGTTCATATCGACATCCGCTAGATGGTAAGCCACTTGCCGCACCGTCCATCCGCCTTCGCGGTATGGTGTGTCGAGTTGCGCCTCGGAAAGGCCCTTGACGGCATTGCGCAAGAGCGCCGGCGCCTCTTCGATTTCGCCTATCAGATGTTCTCGCTGCGCAAAACTCAAGGATGCTTCCGGCTTGAACTTTCCAACCGGATATCGCATGTCTTGCGCCGCCGCTGCCGGTTCCATACTTTTCTCCGTCTCCTATCCGCCACCCCTAAAAGGCTGGTGACTCGCGCAACCAGTCCGCGTTTCCCATTCGGCACCCGCGATTGCAGTTATCCAACGCTCCCTTCCAGACTCACGCACAGCAGCTTTTGCGCCTCGACGGCGAATTCCATCGGCAGGACGCGAAAGACCTCCTTGCAGAAACCGTTCACGATCATGGAAACCGCATCTTCCGTCGAGATGCCGCGCTGCCGGCAATAGAAAATCTGGTCCTCGCCGATTTTCGAGGTGGACGCTTCATGCTCCACCTGCGACGTGCTGTTCTTCACTTCGAGATATGGAAACGTGTGCGCCCCGCACTTGTCGCCCATTAGCAACGAATCGCACTGGGAATAATTGCGCGCCCCGCTAGCGCCTTTCAGGATCTTCACTAGACCCCGGTAGGTATTCTGCCCGCGCCCCGCCGAGATGCCCTTCGAGACAATGGTGCTGCGGGTGTTCTTGCCGATGTGGATCATCTTGGTTCCCGTGTCCGCCTGCTGATAATTATTCGTGACCGCGACCGAATAGAACTCGCCGACCGAATTTTCACCCAGCAGGATACAGCCTGGATACTTCCACGTAATCGCCGAGCCGGTCTCAACCTGCGTCCAGGAAATCTTGGAATTCACACCCAAGCACTTGCCGCGCTTGGTGACGAAATTGTAGATTCCACCCTTGCCGTCCTTATCGCCCGGATACCAGTTCTGAACAGTCGAATACTTGATTTGCGCGTTATCGAGCGCGATCAATTCCACCACAGCCGCGTGCAGTTGGTTTGTGTCGCGCATGGGCGCCGTGCAACCTTCGAGGTAGCTCACATACGCGCCCTCATCGGCGATGATGAGCGTGCGCTCGAATTGTCCGGTGTCCTTGGCGTTGATGCGGAAATAGGTGGAAAGCTCCATCGGGCAGCGGACGCCCTTGGGAATGTAAGCGAACGACCCATCGCTGAATACCGCGGAATTGAGGGTGGCGAAGAAATTATCCGTGTACGGTACGACGGAGCCGAGATACTCCTTCACGAGGTCGGGATGATTCTGAATAGCCTCAGACATGGAACAAAAGATGATCCCAAGCTCGGCCAGCTTTTCGCGATAAGTTGTCGCCACGGAGACGCTATCAAACACTGCATCCACGGCCACGCCCGCCAGTAACTCCCGCTCTTTTAGCGGGATGCCCAACTTGTCGTAAGTCTCTAGCAGCTTCGGATCGACTTCCTCCAAGCTCTTCGGCCGATCACCTTTGCCTTTTGGAGCCGAGTAGTAACGAGCGGCCTGATAGTCGATGGGAGGGTAGTGCACGTTCGCCCACGTTGGCTCCTTCATCGTCAGCCAGTGACGGTAAGACTTCAGCCGCCAATCGAGCATAAACTTCGGCTCGTTCTTCTTTGCGGAGATCACCTCAATGATCTCTTCGTTTAGGCCGAGCGGCACCCTGTCTTCCTCAATCTCGGTCACGAAGCCGAACTTGTACTCTTGATTTGTAAGTTGCTCAATTGCGCTGACTTCTGTGCTCATCGCAAACCCTCCGTTGCTTGCCTTCCCCAACTAAATAATGAACATTCCCATGCCGCGCCATCTAAAACCTCACTCATTTCAATTTAGCTTAATTATACCAAAAGGTCAACAATACGTAACCCTTTACGTTTTGCCGCGTTAATACGGAGCAGCCACAGCAAGCTGCCTCATCAAAACGACACTACGAAAAGTGTACAAAACAGTCAAGGCAAAATGCGCTCAGGCGCGCATCTGACCAGCCAAACGGGGACTAAAGCAACGCGAATGGGCAAAAGGCGGATCCGAAAATAACAACCAATTACGGGCTTTCTCATCGCCTTCAGCCGCGGGCAATAACACGCTGCAGGCGCTCTTGAACAAGCCGCAAGGCCGGGAGGCGGAAGCGACTGTTGGCGTGAGGGTCCGTGACCGGGGCTCGCCCGGCGTTTCATCGTTTCCGCCCGATGCGCTGGGTATCACTTGACCGGCGAATATTAGCAGTTCGATGCCTTCTATTTCCCTGTTTTCTCGCACTTACCTAAACTGCGCTTGTTACGCGAAGCACAGCCGCGTCCGGCCGTTTGGCGGTTCAGACCTAGGCCGTCAGGACTGGCGCCCAAAAATTTTAGCGAGGTGAGATCGATTATGAGCGCGACACCATTCTCGAATCCCGTTCAAGTGGAGGGGCTAGTTCAAATCGGCTCCAAAGAAAGTTACATTCGCCAGCGCCTCGAAGAGGAACGGCGGCGCCTCGAGCAAGAAGCTGGCATCGCCAAGTCTTCCGGCCAGCATTTTGCCCGCCCCGTCGAACAGGGCTTCACCCGCTCGCAGCGGGACAAGACAACCATCCTGTTCGGCGGCCTCACTTGGAAACATGAAAAGCTCGTACACGGAGCACTGGAATCCCTCGGTTACAAATGCGAAGCGCTGCCCGTTCCCAACAAAGCGGCCTTCCAGTTGGGGAAGGAATATGGCAACAACGGCCAATGCAATCCGACTTACTTCACGGTCGGGAACCTTGTGGAATACGTCCAGAACCTTGAAGCCAAGGGTTTGAGCAAGCGGGAAATTATTGACCGCTACGTCTTCTTCACCGCGGGTGCCTGCGGTCCCTGCCGGTTTGGCATGTATGAAGCAGAGTATCGTCTGGCGTTGCGTAACGCCGGCTTCGACGGCTTCCGGGTTCTGCTCTTCCAGCAAAGCGGCGGGCTGAACCAAGCCGAAGCGGCCGCCGGCCTCGAAATGAATCTCGACTTCTTCCTCGGGATCTTGAACGCGCTCAACATCGGCGACGTCGTGAACGACGTGGCCTATCAAATCCGTCCTTTCGAGGTGAACCCGGGCGAAACCGACCGCGTCCTTGACGAGTGCATGGACCTGCTGCACGAAACCATGCGGCGCAAGAAGCCCTACACGCTCGAGGGCAAAATGGGTGCGCTGCTGAGGAACATGTCGCTTGCGGGCACAGCCGAGCAGGTGGGTAAATTTGTCAACCAGCTTTACGGAGACGACTACACGGCGGCGCTCGAAGAAGTGCGCGAGCGCCTGGACGCCGTCCCGGTAGACCGAACTCGCGTGAAGCCCATCGTCAAGATCACCGGCGAATTTTGGGCGCAAACCACCGAAGGCGACGGCAACTTCAACATGTTCAAATTCCTTGAAAAGGAAGGGGCTCAGGTGCTAGTTGAGCCGATCGGCACCTGGATCATGTACATGATCCACCAAGCCAAGCAGCAGATTAAGGATGAACAGGGTCTCGACTTGATCGCCAGCAATACGCCCAAGTGGAATTTTGCAAAGCTGTTCAACAACCGCTGGAATACCCAACAGAAAATCGCCAAGCTTACTTTTGCTGAAGGCGTCTTCAAGCGCGAGTACAACCGGCTGATCGAGGCGCTTGGCTCGCTTGCTCATCATTTGACGGATCAGTACGAATTGCAGCGGCTGGGCCATCCTTTCTATAACTCGCGTTCCGGCGGCGGCGAGGGACACCTGGAAGTGGCCAAGAACATCTACTACTCGAACAAAGATCTTTGCCACATGGTGCTCAGCCTCAAGCCCTTCGGCTGCATGCCCTCCACGCAGTCAGACGGCGCCCAATCCGCCGTCGTTTCACAGTATAAGGACATGATCTTCCTGCCCATCGAGACTTCCGGCGAAGGCGACGTGAACGCTCATAGCCGCGTGCAGATGGCGCTCGGCGAAGCAAAAGTCCGGGCAAAGAACGAAATGAAGGCGGCGCTCGAAGAGACGGGTTTACGCCTTGAAGAAATTCAGGAGTTCGTGAACGATCATCCGGAAATGCAGCGACCGATGTATAAGTTCGGGCACCGCAAAGGCGTGGTGGGCGTGGCCGCGAACTTCGTGCTCCACGCCGCCGGACGAATGAAGAAGGAAATGCGAGACACGGTTGCAGTGGCAGGGTAATCCTAATGAGTGCCTGAGGCAAGCCGTCCGTTGTCCTCGGTCCGCCGTAAATGGCACGGACCAAGGATGACGGACGGAAAGAAACTGTCTCATTTGTCTCACGCGTCTCCACCATTTCATTGCGTTGTAGCACGATAAACGAAATGGACGTCAAGCCCAACCGCACCGATACCGCCTCGGTAAAGATCGTGACGGATATTGTTTGCTCGAGGATGCCAGCCCCGAGACAGGAAAAGCGTAAAAGATTGTTCATTCAGGAACAAATTCGATCTAAGTTATTGAAAAGACATGGAAATCATGGCGAGCCGACGGGAACAATTTCCCTCACAGTCAGGACGTTATTGAATTCAAAAGAATAATACATCGAAATTGTTCCTATGGACAAAAGTTACTCAAAACAAGCTACTTAGGCGAATTATTTGACAGAAAACCGAAATTGTTTTGCAACATAAAGCGACCCAACGAGGGGAGAAAGAGATAAGAAAATGGCAGGAAACGCAAAGGCAGTCCCGGAGGGCATGCACACCATCACTCCCCACTTGGTGGTGCGTGGCGGAGATCAGGCGATTGAGTTCTACAAAAAGGCGTTTGGCGCACAGGAGATAGGCGGCGTTTTTCGCGCGCCGGACGGCAAAGTGGTGCACGCCGAGTTAAAGATCGGCGACTCTCGGATAATGCTGGCCGACGAGTTCCCGGGATCCGGACATCCTCAGTCACCCCAGACGATTGGTGCCACCACGACAGTGCTGAACATTTACGTGGACAACGTCGACCAACTCTTCAACCAGGCGGTGAGCGCGGGCGCGACGGTAACCATGCCGCTCGCAAATCAGTTCTGGGGCGACCGTTACGGCCAAGTTTCGGACCCATTCGGCCACCACTGGGCGCTCGGGCAGCACGTGGAAGACGTTGCGCCTGAAGAGATGGAAAGGCGCGGGCGCGAGTTCATGGCCCAGATGACGAAGAGTAGAGGTCAAGGAGCGTAGACGGGAAATCGCGGCGCGGCCCGGTGGCCGGGTGTGACTGGCTCCCGGGCAACCGCCAACAAACAACGGGAAAGAGAGGAATCATGGCCATTCCCGGTCCTGAGCAGTTGATGATAGGTCTCGACGTCGGTTCAACCACGGTGAAATCCGTCGTGGTGGATCTGAGCAACCAGAAAATCGTCTGGAGCGACTATCAGCGCCACGATACCAAACAGCCGGAAAAGGTGCTGGAATTCCTCAAGCGCATGGAAGCGGACACGGGAATTCAATCCGGCCGGACGCGCATTTTTATGACAGGAAGCGGTGCCGGCGGCATGGCTCCCCGGATCGGCGCAAAATTCGTGCAGGAAGTGAATGCCGTATCGCTCGCGGTCGAGCACCTTTACCCCGAGTGTGGCTCCGTGGTCGAACTGGGCGGGCAGGACGCCAAGATCATCATCTTCAAGGAAGACCCTGAAACCGGCCGCAAAAAGAAAATCCCTTCCATGAACGACAAGTGCGCCGGAGGCACGGGCGCAGTCATCGACAAAATCAACGCCAAGCTCCGCATCCCTCCGGATCAGCTCTGCAACATGGGCTATTACGGCCTGAAACTGCACCCGGTCGCGGGCAAGTGTGGCGTTTTTGCCGAGACCGACATCAACGGATTGCAAAAGAGCGGTGTCCCCCCCAACGAACTGATGGCTTCGCTGTTCGAGGCAATTATCCAGCAAAATCTTGCCGTGCTCACTCGCGGAAACACATTGCGCCCGGTGGTGCTCTTGCTGGGCGGACCGAACACCTACATCACCGGAATGCGCGATTGCTGGCAGCACAACATCCCGAAGGTTTGGGAAGAGCGCAACACGCCCCTGCCGCCGGGAAAAGACCCGAAAGAGCTCATTCGAGTGCCCGAAAACGCTCAATACTTCGCCGCCATTGGCTGCGTGCGTTTTGGCATGGACGAAGACGCGAACGTAGGCGTGTATCAGGGGTATGAAAAGCTCGAGTGGTATATCAACGTAGGGCGGTTGGAAGAAAAGCAGAAGCGCGGCTCAGCCGGCCTTTACAAGACGCCGGACGAACTGGCGGCTTTCAAGGAGAAGTACACGCCCAATAAGTTCACGCCTAGGACGTTCAACCAGGGCGAGCACGTGAGAGCCTTCATGGGTATCGACGGCGGCTCGACATCCACGAAAGCCGTGCTGCTCAGCGAATCGGGCGAGGTGATGGTGAAGTGTTACCAGCTTTCCAAGGGCAACCCGTTGGAAGACACCATGGAGATGTTCACCAACCTGCGCAAGCAAGTGGAATCGCAAGGCGCAACGCTCGAACTGCTCGGCGTCGGCTCAACTGGTTACGCCAAAGACATTCTGAAAGACGTTCTCCAGGCCGATGTCGCTATCGTCGAGACGGTAGCGCACACGGAAGCCGCGCTGCACTTCTACCCGGACGCTGACGTCATCTGTGACGTGGGAGGCCAAGACATCAAGTTGATCATCCTTCAGGACGGCCGGGTGAAGGACTTTAAGCTGAACACGCAGTGTTCCGCCGGCAACGGCTATTTCCTGCAATCCACCTGCACGGGCTTTGGCCACGACGTGAAGGAATACGCGGACCTCGCGTTCAGCGCCAAGGCGATGCCGATGTTCGGTTACGGCTGTGCCGTTTTCATGCAGTCGGATATTGTGGATTTCCAGCGGCAAGGCTGGAAGCCGGAAGAGATCATGGCCGGGCTTGCGAACGTGCTGCCAAAGAACATCTGGCTTTACGTCTCACAGATTCCGAACCTGGCGTCGTTGGGCAAGACGTTCATTCTGCAGGGCGGGACGCAACACAATCTGGCCGCCGTCAAGGCCCAGGTGGATTTCATCGAGTCGCGGTTCAAGGACAAGGGCGGAAAGCCGAACGTCATCGTCCACAAGCATTGCGGAGAGTCCGGAGCCATCGGCGCGGCGCTCGAAGCGCGGCGGCTCTATAACCTCGGGCAAAAGACGCGCTTCATCGGCTTTGAGGCCGTCGAAACGATCACGTACGTTACTCACCGCAATGAAAACACGCGCTGCTTCTTCTGCAAGAACAAGTGCATGCGCACCTTCATTGACGTGAAGATCGCGGGAGCCAATGAATCCTGGAAGAAATCCAAGATTCCTATTCTCCAGGATACGAAACGGCTCATCGTGGGCAACAGTTGCGAAAAGGGCCTGGTCGAAGACGTCAACGACATGCGGGAAATCAAGAAGGGCCTCGACCAGATGAAGAAGGATAACCCCAACATGGCGGAAGTCGCGGCGCGCTACGCGTTCCGGTCCTACGAGCCGGCGTGCGTGGCGGACCCGCTTCCTCGCTTCGGCTTCACGGCGGCGCACAAGCGGCGCGCGGAACTGGTGCAGGGGCGTAAAGAGCTGCGCATCGGCGTGCCGCGCATCCTCAACATGTACTCCGTCATGCCCCTCTTCAGCGCTTATTTCGAAGCCCTGGGCGTGCCGGCGGAAAACATTATCTATTCCGATTACACCACCGAGCAACTTTACAAAGAGGGGGCCAAGCGCGGCGCCATTGATCCCTGCTTCCCTTCCAAGGTCGCCATCCCGCACGTCCACAACCTGCTTTACGTCCACCACAAAAAGAAGCCTCTCGACATCATCTTCTGCCCCATGATTGACGACATGCCGAGCGACTTGAAATTCGCCCAGGGACACCGCGCGTGTCCTACGGTGGCGACGACGCCGGAAGCTGTGAAGGCCGCCTTTACCAAGGAAGGCGACCTGTTCAAAGAGAACAACATCCTGTTCCTCGACACGTTCGTCAATCCAGGTAACCGGATGCTTCTGGCAAAGCAGCTTTACGACCAGTTTGTGGATATTTTCGGGCTGACCACGGAGGAAAATCTGCGCGCCGTCGACGCGGGCTATAAGGCCCAGGACCAGTTCATGGATGGCGTGCTGCGCGCTCAAGGGCGGCAAATCCTGAAACAACTGGAAGCCGAAGACCGGATCGGAATCGTGGTATTGGGTCGGCCTTATCACAACGATCCGGGCATAAACCACGAAATCCTGGAAGAGTTCCAGAAGATTGGCTATCCCGTTCTCACGCTTCAATCGCTCCCCATTGATGAGGACATCCTCATGCCTTTATTCACGGAAGATATTGAGGAAGGCCGAATCGCCCACCCGTTGGACATCCGGGACGTCTGGAAGAACAGTTACAGCGAAAACACTTCGCAGAAGGTGTGGGCGGCAAAATTCACGGCGCGCCACCCGAATCTCATCGCCCTCGAGCTTTCCAGCTTCAAGTGCGGCCATGATGCGCCCATTTATTCCGTGGTCGAGGAAATCGTGACCAAATCCGGAACGCCTTATTTCTCGTTCAAGGATATCGACGAAAACAAGCCGAGCGGGTCCATTAAAATCCGCGTGGAAACCATCGCCTATTTCCTCAAGCGCTACCGCGAAGACCTCGTTCAACGGAACAAGAAACGGCGAGAGATTGATATCCGCCTCGCCGAACTCGAAGCCCAGCTTCGAACTGAGCTCGATGAGTCGATGGCCGGGGTCCCTCCGGAGCCTTACGACGCCGAAACCCCGGTGGCCGTTAATGCTATTCGCGCGATCCGAAGGGAGGCGTAGTAAAAGGTTGGTGAATAGCCTTGGAAGCCGATAAAATCATGTTCGAAATTTATAGAGAGGCCGCTTACAACGGCCGCTACAAGGTGGTCTATTTCACTGAACTCCAGGAGCACGACCGCGAGTTCGAGATCAGCCGCGCCATGGCAGGCGAGCACTTTTACGATGGGTTCATTCGCAGTTACGGCAAAGAGGAAGCTAAGCTGAGAATCCAGCAGATCATCGAGCGGTTGAACGCGGGCGAATCGGTAGACCGTGCAGAACTGGACCGCGAACTTCAACCGTTTCTGCCAACAGCGCAGGCCTAACGTCAATGCTTTTCGGAAGTGTTCCGGTGAACACGAGCCAGATTTGGAGCAGCTTCTTGGTTGGATTTGAGCGAATTGGCGCCGTGCCATTCGCGGCATTTGGGGCGCCATCCGACCCTATAAAATGGCCGTTTAACGTTATTTAATTAACGGTGGCGGCGTGCCCTTCTAAGCTGGGCATCGGAGGAGCAGGTAAAGCCAGCGGGCAGCAGAAGAGCGAAAAGTTAGGCGAAATCAACGGCTTGTGATAGGCTGGCGCATTAGAGTTTGTTTAAATTAGCGATCCGCAGCAGGACGCAGGATGACCGCTGTAGCAGCGCTCTATGAGCGCCGAAATGCCGGCGGTAGTACAGCGCCGGTACGGTGATCGCGAAACACAACTAAACCAGGAGGTTAAGGTTCTATGCCAAGGGTCAGAGGTCAGCGACTGATGAAGTATATTGACAGCGCGGTATGCAGTGTTGCGGGGGCCGCATTTAATACCGTTCAGTTTTTCAACAAGCACCGCCCCGGCCCGAGCTTTACCCCCAAATGGTCGGACAAACCCATCTTGAAGTCGTGGCAAAAGACGATGCCGCACCTCGGCTGGCCGCGCGAAACCGATTCGCTCTGCCCGGATTGTGTGAAAGAGGCTCGTGAGAGAATCATTAGCGGCGAGCAGGATGTCAACACGCTGGTCCGCGAGAAGGTGGGGGAAATCAAGGCACAGATCATCGAGCGCGACGGGCAAGTGTGGATGGTGAAAGACTGCCCCATCCACGGCCATTACGAAGACATGATGGCGATCGACGTGAACTTCCTGGCGTGGATCGAGAAGAACTTTCCTGGCCGCGACATTCGCGCTCACAACGATAAGGACCTTCATAACCATGGGTCGAGCACCATTCGACATGG
This sequence comes from Acidobacteriota bacterium, assembly GCA_021817045.1. GTDB lineage: Bacteria > Acidobacteriota > Terriglobia > UBA7540 > UBA7540 > RH2-MAG17b. The sequence goes on along the minus strand of JAKAWG010000009.1, from coordinate 30,819 downwards.
CCGCGGCTCGGTGCTGACCGTAGACCTGACGAACCGCTGCAACATGATGTGCGACCCCTGTTTCATGGACGCCAACCAGGTGGGGTTTGTTCATGAGCTGACCTGGGAAGATATTACCGAGATTCTGGACAATGCGCTTAAGATCAAGCCGCGCCGCCAGATGTCCGTGCAGTTTTCGGGCGGCGAGCCAACAATGTCGCCGTACTTTATTGACGCGTGCCGCTACGCCCGTAAGATTGGTTACAACAGCGTGCAGGCAGCGACCAACGGCATCGAATTTGCGAAGAGCAAGGAATTCTCCCGGCGCGCCTTCGAGGCTGGCCTCCGCTACGCCTATCTCCAGTTTGACGGCATCGGCAACGACGCGAACAGCCATCGCAAAGTGGGCAATCTGTTCGACGTCAAGCTAAAAGCCATCGACAACATGCACGCGGCTGGCATTGACATCATTCTGGTCACGACGCTCGTGAACGGCGTCAACAACGACCAAGTCGGTCCTATTATCAAATTCGCGCGCGAGAATCCCAAGAAGATCGCTTTTATCGCCTTCCAGCCCGTTTCCTTTACCGGCCGTGATGAGGATATCACCCCCGAGCGCCGGGCGCGGCAGCGCTACACGCTGTCTCACATGGCCAAGGACGTCAAAGAGCAACTCGGCATCACAGAGCCGACGCGCGACTGGTTCCCGCTGTCTCTCTTTAGCACTTTCGCGGATTTCGCGGACCTCGTACACGGTCCGGAAACCCAGTGGGGACAGGTGAGCTGCAGTTGCCACCCCAACTGCGGCATCGGCACCGCATTGATGATCAACAAGGAAAGCGGGGAGTGGGCGCCAGTGCCCCAGTTCCTCGATGTGCCAGGGCTCATCCGCGACGTGCGGTGGATAACGGACACGGCTCGGGGCAAGTGGTTTTCCAACATTATGATGGGGCTGGCTCTGCTCAAGAGTTACAAGCCGATGGCCGGCCCACCTAGCCTGGCATTGGTAGATATCCTTAAGAAGTTCGACAAATCATTCGCCTTGCGCGGCGAGGCGAAGACGAAGAAGGTTTACGGAAACTCAGGGTCGGATCGCACGCTCGAAGACACCATCAAGCGACGGCAGGACCCCTGGAACTTCCTCTTCATTGCCGGCATGTGGTTCCAAGACTTGTTCAATTACGATTTCCGCCGGACGGAGATGTGCATCATCCCTTACGCGACGCAGCAGGGTGAAATCTCCTTCTGCGCCTATAACACCGGCATCGGCTGGCGGAAGATTATCGAGAACATGCACAAGAACGCCACGGTGGCTGAGTGGTACCGTGCACACGGCAAGCACGAGATTTACGCTCGCGGTAAGAGCGTCAATCTGGAAAACTACGAGCACTCGTTGCACGTTGATCCGGAAGACGCCGCTCGCGTGCGGCAGCGCGATCATGACGTACCCCTGACCGCCGCCGAGGAAGATCGCCAGCGCCGTAAGGCAGCATGGGAGGCACAGCAGGTGCGCGAGATGTACGAGGAGATCGTTCTTAAGAAACCCTCGGCACAACTCGTGCACATTGGCGGGGCAGCAAAACCGACCCCGCAGGCAGAGGAGGAAAAGGTTCCTGTTTAGAGTGGACTCGGGGGAAAACCGTCCGTACACAAGCAAAGGGCGCGGCTCGTAGCCGCGCCCTTTGCTTTTTCAGTGCTGTTCGCGGACGAGCCGCAGGAATTCGGCGCGCGTGCGCTCTTCATCGCGGAAGGCTCCAAGCATGGCGGAGGTAACCGCCACCGAATTCTGTTTCTCGACCCCCCGCATAATCATGCACAGATGGCGTGCTTCAATCACCACGCCCACGCCGACCGGACGGATTTTGTCCATAATCGTTGCGGCGATCTGATTGGTAAGCCGCTCCTGGATTTGCAGTCGGTGCGCAAAAACATCGACGAGGCGAGGAATTTTGCTGAGGCCGATCACCTTCTTGTCCGGAATGTAAGCCACGTGGCAACGGCCGAAGAACGGCAGCAGGTGATGCTCGCACAGGCTGAAAATCTCGATGTCTTTCACGATGACCATCTCGTCGTACGGCACCTCAAACAGCGCGTCGTTCAGGATTTCGTCCACATCCTGGTGATAGCCCCGCGTCAGGGCGCGCAGCGTCTGAGCGACGCGGCGAGGTGTCCTCATAAGGCCCTGCCGGCCGATGTCTTCGCCCAACAGTCCAATGATCTCGCGTACCGCCTGTTCCATCGAGTCCGCGGCACGCGCTGCCTTAGTCTCTTCGATCTTCAATTCTTTCACGGCTCCTCGCACTCAAAATAATTCGAACTCGTCTCCTCCAGCCGCACCTTCTTGAGCCGCGCCGAAGACCCAACGGCAAACCGACGCCAGGGTTCGGCCAGCATTCTGTAAATCTCAACGCACAGGTTTTCCGTAGTCGGCGGTGTACGCTGGAAAGCTTCCACGTCCAGGTTCAGATGAGTGTGGTCGAGCGTGTCCAAAACCTGCTCGCGCACAAGGCTGTCAAGCCTAGCGAGGTCGAACACCATTCCCGTGGCCGGATCCACCGGCCCGGCCACCGTCACTTCCAGCGCGTAATTGTGGCCGTGTCCGTAAGGGCTATTGCACTTGCCAAAGATCCTGGCGTTCTCTTCCTCGGTCAGCGCACCACTATGAAGGCGGTGGGATGCAGAAAACCGGTAGCGGCGAGTGAGGTAGAGCGTCATTCCCCAAAGTAGTCCACGTAAAGATCCGGAGTCTCATAGAGGCGCACGCGGTGGAGCTTTCCAAACGTCAGCTTGGGAGCAAGGAGCCGCCAGATTTCGACGGCAATGTTTTCCGTCGTGGGAATACGTTCCGCGAAGACGAGGAGCTCCTTGTTCAGGAACTTGTGGTCCATCAGATCGAGGACTTCCGACTCGATGATTCTCTTCAGCTCCGTGATGTTCAGCACCATACCCGTCGCCGGATCGATCTCGCCGCCAACGGTAACTTCGAGTGTGTAATTGTGACCGTGGCCGTGCGGGTTGTTGCACTTGCCGAAAACCCGCCGGTTCTCTTCCGCAGTGAAGGAGGGATTGTGGTAATAGTGCGATGCGGAAAACTCCGCGCGGCGAGTCACATAAATCACAGCACTTCCCTCACCGAATAGGTTCTTCCCTTCCATTGCACAGCGCCACCCAGGCGGTACGCTCGGAGCGAATTGAAAAGCAACAAGACCAGAATCGGAGCCCCCAACCAGAAGTATTTAAAGAGGCCGGCGGAAAATCCTGAGGCGTGGAGGTTGGCGCGATAGACACTGAAGCGCCAGATGACAACCGCCAGCAGCAGGCCAACTGCGCCATCGATCACCGTCACTCGCGGCCCGCCCGCGGCGGCAAGCGCAAACACAATCAAAAGCACACCGGCCAGCCATTCGGCAGCCAGTCCCGCGGCTGCGCGCATGATTTTCACTGTGCCGCCATAAAGCAAAAACAGATTCTTTGTCCACCCTTGCCACATCTCTGGAAAAGCACAGTACATGCGCGTTGCCGCCCACGCGGCACCGGGAAGGAACAAAATCTTTCCGCCCGATGCTTTCACTCTCCGTGCCAACGCGACGTCCTCCAGCACTTCGTTTCGCACCGCCCGGTGACCCCCAACTTGTTCGTATGCGAGCCGGCGAATCAGGATGTACTGCCCGTTGGCGGCAGCAGCCGAAAAAGCCGGATCGCTTACCTCATCGAAGGGATAAGCCCGGGCCAGTTGTGTGTAAATAAGCGGAATGACAGCCTTTTCCCACCACGTCGGCACGCGTTGGCCTGGCGAAATAGAGAGTAAATCCACCTTCTCTTCGATCGCCCGAGCGAGCAGCGTGCTCAGGCTTCCCGGCAGGTGTTCCGTATCCGCATCGGTGAACAGCAGCCACTCGGACCGCGCGCGAGCCGCTCCTTCCGCCGCGGCGTAAGTCTTGCCCATCCACCCGTCCGGCAAGAAGTCATGGCGAATAACATGAAGCGCGGGGACCTTGAGATGCTCCAAAACTACGTCTGTTCCGTCTTCGGAGCTGTCATCCACAACGATGATTTCCTTGATGTCTGCCTGCGCGGCAAGAGAGCGCACGGAACACTCAATGTTTAACGCCTCGTTGCGGGCTGGTACGATGGCTGAAACAGCCGGCGCGCGAAAGTTGTCCATTCGCAATACATTCTACCTTCCGCTACCGCCGTTCTCACTTCGGCCTGGAGGTGCAGAAGGATGTGCAAGCCAAGCTTCGTTGCCAGTATAATCAAGAAATAAAGAAATGAGCAAACTCGCCATCGCTTCGCTTGCCGCTGCCGCCGTGATCCTTGGTGCCTTTATATTTTTCGTCTGGCCCCACGTATCGAGCCCGCTACGAACAGGGGAGCGACCAGGCCCGGTCACTTTGCCAACGGTAGATTCGTCTGCCTTTTCGTTTCGTACCGGCGGCGGCCGCATCCTGATGGTCAATTTCTGGGCCACGTGGTGCCCGCCGTGCGTGGAAGAGACGCCGAGTCTTGAGAAATTCTCGAAGCGCATGAAACCGGCAGGTGTCGAAGTCCTCGGCGTCAGCGTGGATCAGAACTTGCCGGCGCTGAAAAAGTTCATCGCCGCCTACGGAATCACTTACCCGGTGCTCCGTGACCCCCACCAGGCCCTCGCCTCCCGCTGGGGTACATACAAATTTCCCGAAACGTACATCTTTGACCGCAGCGGCCGCCTCGCGGACAAAGTGATCGGCGCCTCGGACTGGAACGCCCCTAGCATGGGTGAATTCGTGAGTGCACTCCTCCACTGGCCTCCCAACGGCACATCCCAGCACGCCTCCGCGTCCTCGTGGTAGCCGGATGGAGGTCTACGGCCGAACCTTTTGCGTCCTCACTTGACGTTACCCACCGCCAGCTTTCCGGTAACGCCCTTGCACTTATCGATATTTCTCGTATCATGGAAATATGGTGACGCGGAAGCAGACCGGGCAGGTGGCACGTTACGCGGATATGTTTGCCGCCATGGGTGCAGAACCTCGGCTGAGCATCGTGCGGCTTTTGATGACTGCCCATCCCCAGGGACTGGTAGCCGGCGAAATCCAGGACGAGTTGCAAATTCCCGCATCCACGCTTTCGCACCATCTCGATAAGCTCAAGAATGAAGAACTGGTACGGGTGCGGCGTGAGGGAACGTTCCTCAGGTACACGGCAAATACGGATTCGCTCCAAGACCTTATGAATTTCCTCTACGCAGAGTGTTGCGCCCGCAGCCAGGCCATCGGACCCGACAACTGTATCTCGAGGCGGCAGGCGTTAAGTAAACGCCAGAAAAGGAACCACCGATGAGCGTTGAAAACCTGAAGGAAGCGGTCAAAGAAAAGTACGGGCAGGCGGCGCTTCGCGTCTTGCAAGGGCAGCCCAAGGGTTCGTGCTGCGGCTCGAAGAAAGCTTCGGGAATCGTGCAAACCGACCCGATCACCCGCACTCTCTACAGCACGACGGAGACTTCCGAACTTCCCGGCACAGCGGTTCTGGCGTCGCTCGGATGCGGTAATCCGACAGCGCTCGCGGAGCTCAAGCCGGGCGAAACAGTGCTCGACCTCGGATCAGGCGGAGGGATTGACGTCTTGCTCTCGGCGAAGCGGGTGGGCCCGGCGGGCAAAGCCTACGGCCTCGATATGACCGACGAGATGCTCGCCTTGGCTCGAGAGAACCAGCGGAAAGTCGGCCTTGACAACATGGAGTTCCTGAAGGGGGAAATCGAGCACATCCCGCTTCCCGACCGGTCCGTGGATGTCATCATTTCAAACTGCGTCATCAACCTTTCAGCGGACAAGGACCGCGTGTTACGAGAGGCGTTCCGAGTGCTGAGACCGGGAGGGCGGTTTGCCGTTTCCGACGTGGTCGTGCGTGGCGAGGTCCCGGCGGACATTCGCCGAAGCAGAGAACTTTGGGCCGGTTGCGTGGCGGGGGCGCTGGAAGAGCAGGAGTATCGAGCCAAACTTGCGGCCGCCGGATTCGAAACGATTGTTATCGAACCTACCCGGATCTATCGCGTTGAGGATGCCCGTGAACTGCTTGCGGGCGCGGGGATCGATGTGGACTCCGTTGCGCCGTTGGTTGATGGCAAGTTCATGAGCGCTTTCATTCGCGCCAGCAAACCGCAAAGAGAACAGTAACCTCTGCACAAGCCTGAGCCGACACCGAGGTCTACATGACCGAAGCAGTGGCGCGCAAGCTCACCGTCTTAGATCGCTACCTGACGCTTTGGATTTTCCTGGCCATGGCTGCCGGAGTGGTTCTCGGCAGCAACTGGGCGGGGCTTGTTCGCCTCATCACCCGCTTCCAGGCCGGGACGACGTCCATCCCGATTGCAGCCGGACTTATTTTGATGATGTATCCGCCGCTCGCCACAGTCCGCTACGAGGAGATGGGCAGGATTTTCCGCAACGGCAAAGTCCTGCTGCTCTCGCTCGTTCAGAACTGGGTGATTGGGCCGATCTTGATGTTCCTCCTGGCGATTATTTTCCTGCGCGGTTACCCCGAGTACATGGTAGGCCTCATTCTCATCGGGCTGGCCCGGTGCATTGCCATGGTAATTGTGTGGAACGAGTTGGCAGAGGGTGACAGCGAATACGCCGCCGGCCTTGTAGCGTTCAACTCGGTGTTTCAGGTGCTGTTCTATTCGGCTTACGCCTGGATTTTCGTTGCGCTCCTGCCGCGCTGGCTTGGCTTAAAAGGCGTGGTGGTCGATATCTCCATGGGGGAGATCGCCCGGAGCGTTTTCTTCTATCTTGGCATCCCGTTTCTTGCCGGCCTCAGCACCCGGTTTGCCCTGATCCGGGCGCGCGGCCGGGGATGGTATGAGCGGAGATTTATTCCGCGCATCAGCCCCGTAACGCTGCTGGCTCTGCTGTTCACGATTGTGGTCATGTTCTCGCTCAAGGGAGGCGCCATCGTCCGCCTGCCGCTGGACGCGGCACGCATTGCCCTTCCCCTGGCAATCTACTTTCTGGTCATGTTCTTGGTCTCCTTTTGGATGGGACACAAGTTGGGTGCCGACTACAAACAGACCGCTACGCTGTCCTTCACGGCGGCAAGCAACAATTTTGAACTGGCCATCGCCGTGGCCGTCGCGGTGTTTGGGATTCACTCCGGCGCCGCGTTTGCCGCCGTCATCGGGCCGCTGGTGGAGGTGCCGGTCATGATCACGTTGGTGAACGTGGCGTTGCGATTCCGCCGTTACTTCGCTGGAACATACGTCGAATCGGCGCAATTCGCCGAGCAGAGAGCCTGACGATGAAACGCGTGTTGATTCTCTGCACTGGCAATTCAGCCCGGAGCCAGATGGCCGAGGGCCTGCTGCGACATCTGGCTGGAGACCGCTTTGAGGTGTTCAGCGCAGGCACAAAGCCGACCCGAGTTCGGCCCGAGGCGGTCGCGGTGATGCGTGAACTAGAAATTGACATCTTGAGTCAGCGTTCCAGGGGAGTCGATGAGTTTGCTGGCCAGGATTTCGATTACGTGATCACCGTTTGCGATAACGCTAAGGAAAGCTGCCCGGTCTTTTCTGGAAGGACACAGCGCATCCACTGGAGCATCGAAGACCCTGCCGCTGCCGAGGGCTCAGAGGAACAAAGGCTGGTCGCATTTCGCCGGACGCGGGACCGGCTCGCGCACGCTTACTTGTGCGGTTTCGTGACCCGGCAAGGCGCCTCAGCGCCACCATGAGAGAGTGATATAAGCGCTTATCTACTGAAAAGGTTAGACTTGCAGGTATTCCGCCTCCCCATGTTCACCTAATAGGCCCCCCGAAAAAAAACTGTCTCGTTTGTCTCATTTGTCTCCACTGTCTCATTGGAAGCTGTTAGTGTTTACTCATGCGTAATCACCGTACAAATACACAGGCTGGAACTCCAAGCCAAACCTGCGCTTTGGAGCCCCGCCTTTCCGCCACCGCGCAATTATCTTCTTCTCCGGCGGTCGGACAAAGCTTCAATGAGGTACAAAATCTGTTGGCCGTGTCCCTCGCTAGCTCGCAGGCTGCCGCTCGTTTCGGCAGCGCACCGAGCACCGGAGTTAGCCCACGATTCCAACGCAAGGATTGGGGAATGACCAGGAGATCGAAGAGCAAAATGGAAGTGCCGGTTTGCGCGCGGCTTTCTGCGGATCGTTTCCGCGTTCTCGAAACATGGTGCGACTTCAGCTTCCGCAAACGGGCGGAGGTGGTAGGACTCGTACTGGATCGGGTGCTAGAAATCCTTGAGCAACAGGCAAGCACGGAAGTGCCGGTCGAACAGTTTGTCCGGAGGTTGCGCGTCGATCCATCCTAATTGTTTTCGGCGCGTAGGTATGATACGTCTCGTTTGTATTCAATGTTTGATGCGCCAGAAGCAACTCGAACGTATTTAACTACTTAGACAATATATATGAGGAAGGTTATGCCACAACAGGATATGCTTCTCTTGACCCCAGAAAACTTGGGTCAGAGGGGAGCTGATCTGTTATGTGGCCAAGGCCGCCACTGCCTCCGAAGCAATAGCCAAAGAGATTGCGCGCCGGGAACCTTTCTCAAGGGAGGTTCCCGGTGAACAAAATCGTTGGTTTCTGGATCGTGTCATCCGTCGTTCTTTTCTTGCTCTCTCTGATTTATCTTCACCATCAATTGCACCGCAAGAACTCTCTATTCGCATGGTGGCTTTGCATTGGCGTCTCCATGCAGCTTGTCTCCGCCTACGGGTTGGTGCTCGGTTATTCGCGCTGGCTGGAGCGGGTGTGGCCGCTGGCAGACGCATTGAGTTATGGTCTCACCGTCGCTGTGTTGATTGCCGCCGTCAGCCACCGCCACTGCCCTGTCAACGAGACACTGCTTTACGGCCTCGGCGCCATGGTGGCTTTCAATGCGCTTATCCGCTGGTTCGGTGGCTCGCTCAGCCCGAACTTGCGGTGCTGGCTGCTCAACATCGCCTTTCTGGGGCCGGCGATTTTCCTTCTGCTGAGCTTTTCAAATATTCGAGCCGACCAGTTGCCGCTCCGCATCAAGACGGCTATCGAAAACTTGGTCTCCCAAGTCGGCCCCGTGCGCCAGGCAGCCTTCAGCCACGCTTTGCATGGGAACCGCCCCGGGCATCTTCCCCAGCCCTCTCCATGGCGCTCCGGTTGCTGAAGAAGTTTTTGTAACCGACCTGGAAGTGCTTCAAGGTAAGTTTCATCGCTCCTGCACGGTTTCTCGCGGCGATGGCTTCATAGATGGCGCGGTGCTCCCCCACTACAAGCTCTGGATCGAAGCGGGGCATGCGCTCCGCCAGGTCTTCCCATAACAAATGGTAAATCGGCTCGTAAAGCAGTTGGAAGACGTCGTTCCCGCAGGCACGGAGCACGGCCAGGTGAAAGCGAAGATCAGCCTGTGCCATCAGCCGAAATTCACCCCTGCTCTTTGCCATTTCTCCGACTTCGCGTCGCATCACCGCCAGGTGCTCGGCCCTGGCCCGTGTTGCGGCCAAGCCGACAATCTGCACTTCCACCATGCGCCGCATTTCGAAAAGGTCCTTCTGCGAGATCTTACTTGCCTTCACCGCGAAACGAATCGGGCCGGCCAGCAGCCGCGAGGCAGAAACGTCATTGGTGATGAAATTTCCTGACCCGACGCGGCAGACAATGATTCCCATCGCCTCCAGAGCCTTGACGGCCTGACGCACGGAAGGCCGGCTGACTCCGAGAATCCGCGCCAACTCCCGCTCCGGCGGCAAGCGCGATCCGAGACGAAGATGGTCGTTCTGGATCAGCTCGATCAGTTGCTTGACAATACTCGGGGTTAAGGGGACGGATTGGTCTCCAGGGGCCACCGCTTTCAATGGCACATGCGAATTGGACTGACCGGACATATCTGTAAGCTATCTGAGGGGTAAATTACCTGAACCGATGTGAGTTTGCAATAGTAAGAGTCCGTTCGTCGATTCGCCGAAAAACAGCTTGACAATGCGGTCGTGCGGGATTACGATGGCTGCCGCCAAATTGGTAAGGCCGCTTTTGCGAGTATTGGAGCGACCGAGGGAGGCGATGCAGAAATCGTATGGAGGCGCTGTAGCGCAAAGCTGCCGCTCTGCGCTTGCCGTTTTCGAAGGGAAGAGCCGCGGACCTAACAATCAGGTCCGCTCTACTTGCTGACGTCTTGGGGGCGATGTATCGAAATTCTAAGTTGGGAGGATAGCCATGGGTAAGCAATTGGAAACCGCAAGGGCCATGGGATTGACTTTCATTTTGGTGGCTCTAATGCTTGGAGTCCGTCCAGGCTGGTGCCAGCTTACCACGACGGGAACAATCGAAGGGACGGTAAGAGATACGAGCGGAGCGGTGGTTCCTGGCGCGTCGGTTACAATCCTCAGCGAGAGCACACGTTTGCAGACGATCACCAAGAGCAACGCGGATGGCAGTTTCGTTATGTCGGGACTGGCGGGGGGGACTTACACCGTGAAGGTGAGCAAAGGTGGGTTCCAGACTTACACGGAGACGGGAATCGTCCTCCATCCGACGCAGGTTGCAACGGTAAACGCCAGGATGAGCGTGGGCAAGGTAACGACACAGGTCACGGTGAAAGCCAGCGCCGTTCAGGTACAGACGGCGACGCCCGAGATTTCAAGTTTAGTCTCCGAGAAGCAAATTTCTACCCTTCCTTTGAACGGCAGGAGCTACCAAGGTCTCTCCGCTCTCATGCCGGGAGTCGCCAACCTCGCGGCGGGCCAGTCGCTGGGTACAGGAGGCTTTTCCACGGACAACACCATGTCCGTTAATGGAATGGGTGCCAGCGGAACGCTCTACACCTTGGATGGAATCTGGAACATGAATACGGGCTGGATGCTGCAGACTACCATCACACCAAACCCGGATGAGATTCAGGAGGTGCGCGTCCTTCAGAACAACTATAGCCCTAAGTACACGCTGATGGGCGCGAACGTTGTGATGCTCAACACCAAGAGCGGAACATCCTCTTTTCACGGCGGAGCCTGGGAATACCTGCGCAATGATGCCTTCGACGCGCGCAATTTCTTTGCGCCGACCGTACCGCCGCTGAAGTGGAACATCTTCGGATACGACATTGGAGGACCCTTCTTTATCCCGCACCATTACAACACAGGAAAACGAAAGACCTTTTTCTACTTGAACGAGCAATGGGTGCGACAGGACCTGGGGTCGGTCTTGCAGGGTGCGACGGCCACGCAGGCTATGCGCAACGGGACCTTCAACACGCCCATCACAAACCCGTTGACAGGGCAATCCTTCCCGCAATCCGCTCCGGGGCAATACCAGATTCCGTCCGCTTTGATCAACCCGAACTCGGTCGCGTTCCTAAACGCCCTCGCGCCACTCCCCAACAACCCGGGGGCGGGCTTCCTGAATTACATCAATCTCAATCCCGCCACCCTAGACCAGCGAGACGATGAAATTAAAGTCGACCAAGACATCTCTCCCAAGTTGCGACTGATGGCTGAGTATTTTGACGAGCGGCAAACCCAGAACTTGCCCGCCCAGGAATGGGCTGGTCAGCCCTTCAGTAGTAACGCGCAGGTTTTCACCACACAGAACCAACTGGCGCAGATCCAGCTGACGCAAGTGCTTTCGCCCTCGATGACTAACCAGACCAGTATTGCGATGAACAATTATGTTGTAAATCTTGGAGTGGCGGGTATAACAAGGACATCACAGATTTCAGGTTTTACGGAGCAACTGCCGTTCCACGGGTATAACTCTCAGTGGGCTCCCATTGCATATTTGGCAGGCGGATGGTCGCCGGTCGGGATCAACAGCGGGTTCATCTTGCACCATGCCTCCGACCTGGAGGATACGGTGTCCGATGACTGGAGCTGGCTGCGAGGAAAGCACTTCCTGCAGGCCGGAGGTGTGGTGCTTTTGGGAACGAAACGGCAGAATATTAACGGAAACAGCGCTGGTTCCTTCGGCTTCACAGGACAATTCACGGGAAATCCCATCGCGGACTTGCTCCTTGGCGATGCATCCTCATTTAACCAAACCAGCACCCAGGTCCGCTACTACGCGCACTACCCCCTCGTCTCGCCTTATTTCGTCGATCAGTGGAAGGCTACTCGACGCCTGACAATAACCGCAGGGCTGCGCGTCAATTTCATGCCTTGGGCGCACGATCAGAAAGGCTTCGAATGGGCCTTCGACCCGACGAAATTTAACCCAGCTCAAGTACCGATCGTCAACCCGAACGGAACGATCACGCCCACCACGAACTACAATCCTCTGAACGGCATGATTGTGAATGGATCGAATGGAGTTCCGCTCAACCTTACAACTGCGCACGAGTATTATTGGCTGCCGTCGGTGGGTTTTGCGTGGGACGTTTTCGGTAATGGGCGAACGGCTCTGCGGGGCGGCTACGGCATCACGACCGAGCGCTCTGCCACCAGCAGCGATTGCGCGCAGGGATGCCCCGCCAACTATCCGCTCATTGACAACATTAACCTGATCAATCCCAATTTTCCGAACCCGGTCGGCGCGCAAGCTGCGCCGCTGACCGCGATCAATGCGACCACCGAGGATCTAACCAACTTGCAGGCTGCCCAAATTCAGAATTACAGCCTCAGCATCGAGCATCAGTTCGGCTCTAACTGGTTTGCTTCCATTGCTGGAGCCGGCGACATTGCCCGGTTTCTGCCGGTGGTGGCCAACATCAACCAGCCCTTGCCCTTCGGAGCCTATGACTTTAATCCGATCATTAACACGGGCACGGTCTCCAGTGCATACTTCTCCCCCTACCAAGGTTATGCCGGCATCGGCATGGACACGTCGAGCGGCATCGCCTATTGGAACGCGCTCGAGGTCAACCTCCGACACCCCATCGGCCACAATGTTTTTTTCACCGCGGCTTACACGTGGTCACACAGTCTGAGCAACGTTGTTAACGGGGCATACGGTTACTTGAGCCAAGGCTATCAGGATCCCTATGCGCCCGGTCGGGACTATGGGAATTCTCCGCTCAATATTCCTCAGGTCTTCACGACGAGTCTCATTTACAGTCTGCCATGGTTCCAGTCAGCGAAGGGGTGGGAACGCGCCGTGTTGGGCGGCTGGCAATATTCCGACATATCCACCATTCAAAGCGGCTTTTCGCTCACCCCGGGTTTAGCCACCGCCCATCCAGGATTGGCCACTCGTGCAAATATGGTTGGCGCCGTCAGCGAGCCCAAAACGGTCAATGAATGGTTCAACACCGGGGCGTTTAGTGCCCCCGCCTACGGCTTTTACGGAAATGCAGCGCCCGGATCGATCAGCGGCCCGGGAATCGTTGACTTCGACATGGCTTTTTACAAGAACTTCAGGATCACGGAGCGCCAGACGATCCAATTCCGCAGCGAGTTCTTCAATATTTTCAACCACACGAACTTCAATGGAGTCCAGACGGCATTTGGAGCCGGCAACTATGGCCAAGTGACGAGCACGGCGGATCCGCGCATCCTAGAGTTCTCATTGCGGTACCAGTTTTGAACGGTGGCGGTTTGGAGTGCGGCTTGCCGCCGCACTCCAAAGTCAGGGCTGGCAGCATAAAGCCGCCTCTACAGGTTTCTCAGCGACCTGCCGACATAACAGCCCAACTTGGCGCTTGCCTTCCGGCGCCCGTGAGGGTGGAACCTATGGCTGTTTCCCGACGACGTTTTCTTGAGGCTTCGGTCCTGACCGGAGCGGCGCTTGCGACCGGTTGCAGCAGCGCGGCAAACCGCCAATCCGACTCTGTCGAATCACCCGTTATCCCGGCGCCGACGGGCGAATGGATCGCAGCGACACCCGCAAGCGCGTATCGCGCTTACCGCTCAAAGCCGGCAAGAGCAGCCGATGTGGTCACATGGGTCCAGATCGACCTGGGGGCCAGCCAGCCAATTGATTCCGTAAAAGTCTATCCGGCCAACGAGCGGTTTTATCCCGGGCGGTACGAATACTATGCGGGCGAAGGCTTTCCGGTGAGATTCAGGATTGAAATTGGTGAAGAGCTGGACTTTCGTGCCGGCAGGGTCATCGTCGACCACACTGGATCCGACTTTCCGAATCCCAAGGGCGCGGTTCAGGAATACCGCGTGGAAAGAGCCCAGGGCCGCTATTTGCGTTTTACGGCGACGCGTCTGATGCGCATTGAGGGCGAGCGCGCTAAAAGTGGGGCTGCCCACGTCCTTCCAGTAACCGGCTGGTATCTGGCATTGACCAAAATCGAGGCTTACTCCAAGGAACAGGAGATTGCTACCGAACGCCCCGTCACGGTGGATGCAACCTATGGAAATAATGACGACGCGGCGCAGGTGACCCGCGCGCAGCGCCCGCAGGGTGAGGGCGTTTTCGAGGACAATCCAGGGAACGTCACCCAGCCGGGCGGTTGGAAGCCTCCGGCTTACAAAGCCTGGAAACCGCTAGGCGGCGTCAGGCTGGATGGCGGTCTTTTCCAGACCGCGATGCAAAACAACATCGAGTATCTTCTGAATTCCTACACGGTTGACGAACTACTGCGGGAATTTCGCGAGCGGGCGAAGATTTCGAACCCGCCGGGCCTGCCTCCGCCCAAGACGCAGTTCTGGGAACAAATTCTTGCCGGCTCGAATGCGGGGCGCTTCCTGATGGGCGCTGGCAATACGGTGCGGTGGATCGATCACCCCGAGCTCCGCCGGCGACTTAATGCGGTTGTGGACGGGATCGCAGAATGCCGCGAGCCTGACGGCTACATCATGGCCTATCCAAAGGACACGATATTCTTTTCGGACCGAGGCGGCTATACGCGGACATGGCTGACGTATGGCCTGATCGACGCCGGATACGCCGGAAACCAGAAGGCTTTTGAACTGCTGCGGGGCTATTACGATTGGTTTAATCAATGTTCATACTTGCCCTACTTGCTCCGTTTTCCAGACTTTGGCGGGGCGGGCATGATGGCCAACACGCATCTCTATTTCACCCCAGTCGGCAAGCCCGCGGACATTCAGGTGATCCAGCGCTACTTCCAGGAGAATTACTGGCTGGATCAGTTGGCCGCTCGGGAAGACCGCGCGCTTTGGCAATATCCTTACGACCGCCCGCACTGCTATTTACTCACCCAAATCCTGCCCTATCTGGACCTCTACCGCGCTACCGGTGATTCCCGCTATCTCAACGCGGTCAAAGGCGCCTGGGAGCTGTTTCACGACAAATGGGAGAATATCGGAGGGACCACGTCCATCATCGAGTTTGTGGTGTGCCCGCCGAAGTCCTTTCAACTTCACGCCCGGCTCGAAGAGATGTGCGGGAATTCTTTCTGGGCCTCTTTGAACCAACATCTCCACGAGCTCGATCCGGAGGAAGAAGTCTACATCGCCGAGATCGAGAAATCGATTTATAACGCGGCACTGGCCAGCCAGGCCGGACCGAACGGTTTCCGGTACCACCAGCTTCTCGTCCACCAGAAAGAGAAACCGACAGAGATTAATACATGCTGCGAAGGCCAGGGCACACGGCTGATTGGTTCTCTGCCGGAGCACATCTACTCGATTGCCTCCGATGGCCTTTACGTAAACCTCTTCGAGCCTTCGACCATCCATTGGAAACAGAACGGGCAGGAATTGAGCGTAAAGATGGCCACCCAGTTTCCCTATGCGTCTGATGTTCGGCTGGAATTCTCCGCCACCCGCCCAATCCGGACTAAAATCCGCGTCCGCGTACCCTCATGGGCGGCGCGGGAAATGGCGATTGAAGTCAATGGCAAGCTGGCCGCGACAGGCCACCCGGGAAGCTATGTCGCGCTTGACCGCACCTGGTCAAAAGGTGACACGGTCAGTTTTACGCTGCCAATAGCGCTGCGCCTTAGCCGCTATGCGGGTGTAGACCAAATTCCTAGTCATGGGCGCTATGCTGTGGAGTTTGGGCCAATCCTGCTGGCAGCGGTGGGCGCTCCGGAAGTCAGATTGAACATGGGAGAAAACAAAGCTCCGGAGGACCTTTTGAAAATGCTCAAAGCAAAACCCGGCCAGCCACGCCATTACACGGTCAACTCCAATCCTGGCATTGAGTTCATGCCCTACTGGCAGGTGGATCAACAACCATTCAATTGCTTCCCGGCACTAATCCTGAAGACCTAACGGGAGTTACAAGATAGAGTGAGAGCTACCGTTGCAGCGCCGCTACGATGGCCGATGTGACCATGTTACTCCCGTCAGATAGCCTCCTCGCCCGTCCACAGCGACCCGCCCATATCGCAAATCCAAATTTGACAATTAAAAAAAAGGCGATGCACTTCGTGCTATAAGGTAAGGGCATGTCGCAAAAGCACATCGCCGTAGTGCAAAGGCAGTTCACGCGTACTCTGGATGCCTATTCGAAGTATGCTGTCCGGGATACGGCGGAAGTCCAGCAGGAGCGGGCAGACTTCGCACGACCGGAGTCTGCCGACGTTGTGCTCGACGTTGCCTGCGGACCGGGCGCTCTTGCGTTGGCTCTTGCGCCTCGCGTCCATTTTGTCGTTGGCGTTGACCTAACGCTGCCCATGCTGCTTCAGGCTCGAGACTTCCAGGCCGAGCGGAAGATTCTGCGCGTAAGCTTCGCGCAGTCCGAAGCGGAGCGGCTTCCCTTCCCGGACGGCGCCTTCAGCCTGGTTACGTGCCAGTTCGCTTTGCACCATGTGCGCAAGCCGGAAGCGGCGCTTCGCGAAATGACCCGCGTGGCGAGTTCGGAAGGACGCCTGCTGATTGTAGATACGCTAGGCCCCGAGAGCGATGAGAAGTGGGAACCCCACAATGTGATCGAGCGGCTACGCGATCCGTCTCACGTCGCGTCGTGGCGTCTCACCACTTTTCTCAAACTATTTGAAGATTTGGGACTCGAGATCGTCCGGCAGCGGGTGCGGCGCACTGAACGGTCGTTCAACCATTGGATGCTGCGTGCGGAACTGCGGGCGGAAGATTCCCGCTACGTGGAAGCGCGTAAGCTGCTCGAATCATCCATCCCCGGCGATCGGGCCGGTTTCTCCGCCCAGGCGCAAGGCGATGACATTCGTATGGTCCATCACGAAGGCATGTTTTTGCTGCGAAAAATGGTGGACGTGAATAGCTAATCCGGCAGATGGTTTCGGATTAAATGGGATTTGCAACTGGTCTTCAAGAAGGGGAAAAACACTGAGCGACCGCTTCTGGCTGGGGATGGGCATCATCGTTTTGGGAGGTATTTCTAACGGCTGCTTTGCCCTGCCGATGAAGTACTCCCGCCGCTGGCAGTGGGAGAATACGTGGCTGGTCTTTTGTCTCCTAGCCCTTCTGATTTTGCCGTGGGTGTTGGCCCTCCAGTTCGTACCTCGCTTAGGAGCCCTCTACCACGCCGCTCCCGCTCACCTCTTACTTCTTCCCTTGATGTTCGGCTTTTTGTGGGGCATCGCTCAAGTCACTTTTGGGGTTAGCATCAAAGCGATCGGCATGGCGATCGCGATTGCCGTCGTTCAAGGCGTGCAGACCCCGTTAGGGTCTCTGATTCCACTTCTCGCAGCAGACGCTGCGGCTCTGCTTCAACCGCGCGGCCTGCTATTGCTTGCAAGCCTGCCGATTGTCTTCACGGGGCTTTTCCTTTATGGCATGGCGGGGAAGCGGCGGGAAAAAGAACAGGCGGAAGTCCGCGCAAATGAGCATGGAATGAGTTTCATTGCGGGGCTCGGGATTGCGGTATTTACGGGCGTCTTTGGCGCCAACCTTAACTTAGGATTTGCTTGTGGTGGAGGCCTGATCACGAGAAGCGCGCAATTGGGCGCGAACCCCGCGACCGCGACTTATCCGGTCTGGGCATTGGTGCTCGGGGCAGGCTTTATTCCCAACCTGCTCTACTGCGCCTTCCTGATATTTCGAAATCGCACCTGGAGCTTATTTAAGAATTCAGGCTGGACGAAGGAGTTTATGCTCTCTCTGGCCATGGCGTTGCTCTGGCTTGGCGGAATCATACTTTACGGGATCGGAGCGAACCTCATCGGCGCGTATGGAACCTCGGTTGGATTCGTGGCCATGACGTCCTCGGTTCTGCTGGCTGCGAGCGCGGCGGGAATCTTTGCGGGCGAATGGAAATTCGCGTCTCTAGGAACCAAAAAGTTGCTGGCCGGCGGGATAGCCTCCATTCTCGTGTCAATCGGGGTTCTCAGTGTTGGAGGCGTGTTGTAGGTCACTCCTCATCCCGCACTCAGAATGGTAACGGGAAAATATGTAGCGGCGGGTTTATGGCGCCATAGGCGCGCTGACACTATTCGAGTTATGGCGACGTAAAGTCGCCGTTACAACCTGCTTGCTGAATCTTTCAGTAGCCTGGCGAACGGCCACTCCCTCCTCTTACGCGCGCGAAGCATGTAAGCGACCGTGCCGGCGACGAATACGGCTACGGCAAACAGTAGCGACCGTGGGGTTGCCGTGGCCAGAATGTAAATCCATCCCAGCAGCGAAACGAGTCCCGGCAACGGATAAAACCACATCCGGAAAGGGCGGTTGAGTTGAGGCTCGCGGAAACGGAGGAGAAAGAAGCCCACAGTTTGGGGAAGATACTGCAAAAGGATTCGCACGGCCACGAGGCTGCCGATCACCTCACCCAGACGGCCAAGGGTGAAGAACGACGCGATGACGCCCAATGTCACGAGCGAGACGTAGGGAAACGCGCCTTTTGGATGGAGGCGGGCAAAGGCGGGAAAGAAATTGCCGTCCACGGCCGCCGCATAGGGAACGCGGGAATAGCCGAGAAGAAGCGAGAAGACCGAGGAAAACGCTATGCCCAAAAGCAAGACGCTCATCAAGCCTGCGGGGGACGCGCCTTCGAGCATTCGAATAAACGTATAAGCGGCGAATTTTTCCCGGATCAGCCGCTGCCAAGGGATTACGCTGACAAACGACGCGGTCATGAACACATAAAGCACGGCAACAATCGCAATCGAGCCCATAATCGCGCGCGGAATCACGCGCCCCGGATCGCGAATCTCTTCAGCGAGATAACAGACGTTGTAGTAGCCGAAAAAGTCGTACAGCGCGTATAGCGTCGCATGCCCGAGACCAGCCCAAAATAGCCAGCTCATCCTTAACACGTGAGGAGGGAACGCGAACAGCCGGGCAGCGCTCAGGTGGGGTGCGCCCGTCAGCACGATCCACAAACAGCCAAGAAGCACGCCGCCGGCAAGCACCACGGAGATGTTGCCAATTACGCCCACCCGGCGATAGAGGATCGCCACGAGCAACAATGGAAAAAACGCCGCCAACAGCCGGACGCCAAGGGGCGAGAGCCCAGGCAAGAGCGAATGAAAATAATCCGCAAAGCCGATGCTGCCCGTCGCGACGGAAAGAGGGGCCGAGAAGATGATCTGGAAGACCATCAGAAAGGATAGCCACCGGCCGGCACTGGCCGGACCATACGCTTCGCGCAGATAGTTATAACTACCGCCCGCTCTGGGCAAGGCCGCGCCCAGCTCCGCCCACACCAGGCCGTCGCAAAAAGCCAGCGCGGTTCCCACAAACCAGCCGAGCATCGCCTGCGGGCCGCCCATCGTGGCCAAAAACAACGGAATGGTGATGTAAGGGCCGATGCCCACCATGTCCGTGATGGCGAGAGCCGTAGCTTGCACCAGACCTAACTCGCGCCGTAATGCGGCTTCAGCCTTCACTTCCGATCACCTCAACGAATGGGAAAGAGAATCCAAAGGTTATCATGAACTATTACGGCGACAGGTAAAGAACTGACCTTGACTCTCGGCGCTGGAAATGTATACTTCGACTACTCGCGAAGCGAGAATAAAAGCCCTCGCAAAGGAGGAAGCCAGTCATGGTAAGACAGATTCACAGGACTAGTTGCTATGCGCTCTTTTTCTCATTGATCTCTTTCTGCTTTGTATCCCGCGCTGCGGCTCAATACACCGAGACAAACCTGGTTGGAAGCAGCTCTTCAGTTAGCGTAAACGGCACCACCATCACGCCCAATCACGTTGACCCCAATCTGATTAATGGCTGGGGAGTCGCATTTTTTGGGCAAAGCCCTTTCTGGGTTTCAGATCAAAATACCAGTCTCAGCACGCTGTATAAGAGTGACGGCACACCGATCCCTTTGGTCGTTCAGATTCCCTGCGTCGTCAGCGGGTCGCCGGTCGCTCCTTGCCCAAAACCAGCACCGCCCTTGTCGTGCCGGTTTCCGAATCCCTGTCTATCCTCTCCTCCTGTCTTTTTCGGGTCCACCGGCATGGTATTTAACCCATTTGCCTCTGCAGGTGATTTTGCGATCGCTGGCGGCCCGGCACGGTTTATTTTCGATACCCTCGATGGGCTGATCGTAGGCTGGAATAGCGGCACGGCGGCAATGGTGGCTGCCAACGAGTCGTCAAAGAAAGCCATCTACTTTGGCCTCGCCATCGCCGGACCGATGACGAACCCACACCTTTACGCGGCCAACGGTGCGGCCGGTGGCATGATCAACGTGTTTGATACCAATTTCAAGCTTGTGAATTCGTTTGCCGCGGACCGGCACCCTGGCCCATTTACTCCGTACGGCATACAGACCATTGGCGATGACCTCTACGTGACGTACGCCGCTGCTCCGCCAACGTTCGGCGGTATTCTGGACGTTTGCGAGTTGCGCGGGAACACGGTTTCTCCCAGATGCCATCGCATTTTCTACAGCCCACCCACCAGCCACAAGTTCATCCTCAATTCTCCGTGGGGCATCGCGCTGGCTCCGTCAAACTTTGGGCCACTCAGCAATAAGCTACTGGTGGGCAATGTGAACGATGGCCTGGTCCGCGCCTTCATCCCAGAAGCGGGAGGATTCGTGGGCACGCTCAAAATTGACGGCAAGCCGTTCTCTGTTCCAGGGTTGTGGGCGCTCACCTTTGGCACAGGTGAGGGCGGCAACAATAGTAGCGCGGCGAACCAGCTCTTCTTTGCCGCTGGACCCGGACCGAGCCCATCGAAGATCTTCTCTGAAGGACTCTTCGGCGTGATCGCACCGGCTCTGCACATGAAGGTGCATCATCCTCATTAACCCGTCGGTGAACCGCGGGTTCGGCAGCTTGCACGGTGCTGCACCCGCGGTTCGCCGCTGTGTGCTTAAGAGTTTGTTGAGAAATGCGTATTGGTTCCTGATATAAGTTACCCGTCCGGGAAACCAAAAAAGAAAATCCTCGTTCAATACGAAAGAAAAACAACGATCGGGGAAGGGGGTTGTGATGAAGTTCGGCCTGTCGCGGCGCGCATTTCTCCTTCTCTCTGCAGGTATTAACGCGCTGTCTTGGAGTGGGGTAAAGAGTCTTGGAGGAATGAGGGAAGCCAGCCGACGCTCAACGCCCGCTGATCCGAAAGCGGCGAGCAGGCTATTCTCACCTGGCCTGAAGACCGCGGAGTGGAACACGTTCAGAGCCGCTGGTTTCCGGAATCCTGTGTCGGGCATCTGCTATCGCACCAAGCCTACCGGCTACTTTGGCCTTTACATCGACAGACCGTTTCCAGCCTCGGGCATGCCGCTGGGTGGAATTGACACAGGTGCCTTGTATCTTGAACCCTCGGGAACATTTGGTTACACATCGATCTTTAACAACCTGACGCCCATTGGCGGCCCTTTGAACACTCCCTATCTGGCGGTAGTGAGTGGTGGCCGGGCGTGGGTATTGGGAACGGGCCAGACCAAGCATTATGCCGGAAATAACCGGCCTTCTTTTGGAATCAGCGTGGGCGGTGGCATGCAAGAAAGCGAGTATTGGGGACACTACCCGATTGCCGATGTGGAATACACGAGCGATACGCCGGTTAAGATCGGCGTGCGGAGTTGGTCACCGTTCATTCCCGGCGACTCGGCAGCCTCGAATACGCCGGGCGCGGTGTTTGAAGTACACCTGCGCAACACCGCGAATACCGGGCACCTCGGCTCCGTCGTCTTCAACTTTCCAGGTTTTGCCGACCATCACACACGCGATTTTTCCATCGGATGGCCAAACCTGCCTAAAAAGCCGGTCATGCCTCCGGCACGGATTTCGCGCCGGCCCGCGCCGAAGGGGCTGGAAGGTGTGTGGGTAGAAAACCCGCCATGGGGAATGAGCTACGTCCTTGCGGCGCTGGACGCCGAAACGGTGCGCACGGGAGGAGCCTTGGGTTTCGATGGAGGAACCTGGGACAAGGCCGAGGCGCAACTGCCCTCCACGGCGGAGCACGACGACGGAGGCTCGTCGCTGGCCGTGGAATACAACATGGGTCCGGGCGAGGAGAAGGTGCTGCGCATCATTCTGGCCTGGTGCGCGCCGGAGTGGGAAGGGAATGGCAACCCTGGCACCGGCGGAGAGCGCATCTGGACGTATGCTCCCGAAGGAGAGACGCTTTCTACTACCGGCAAGCGCTTTACCCACATGTACGCCAAGCGCTTCACCGACGCGGGCGAGGTAGCCACCTACCTGGCGCGCAATCACGAGCAGTTGCTGAAACGAATCATTGCCTGGCAATCTGTGATTTACGACGACCCGACGCTGCCGGGATGGCTGGCCGACTCTCTCATCAACTCGCTTTACTATTTCGCGCCTTGCAGTATGTGGGCGCAAGCCAAAGAGCCCATTGGAAGCTGGTGCCGCCCGGAAGACGGTCTGTTCGCGCTTGAGGAATCGCCGCGCGCCTGTCCGCACATGAGCACGCTTTCCAATGTGGGAATGCAAGGGCCCACGCTGTCGTTTATGTTCCCGGACCTGGCGCTGTCGCTCTTGCGCGCTATTCGGTCCACCCAACGGGAGAACGGCGACGTGGCCCAGTTGATGGGCCGCTGGGCGGACCCTGCGAATCCCATGTCCTACGACTATCAGGAGGTGGTTTCCGGCTTCTGTTACGTATCGACGGCCTACTTACATTGGAAGATCACGGGCGACGAAGCTTTTATGAAAGAGTTTTATCCGTCGGTCAAGTTAGCACTGCGGTATTCGTTTACGCAGCGCCCTGATTTGGGCCCGTCGCAGATTATCGCCATGCCGCCGCATCGGCCGCATGCGTGGAATGACATTGACTGGTTCGAGGACCGGTCGCTTTACGGTTATGTTTCCGACGCGGGCGGGCTGCGGCTGGCGGGCGCCGAAATGCTGAAGGCGTGGGCGGAAGCCATGGGCGATTCCGCCGAGGTCACCTATCTGGACAACCTGCTGGCGGCCGGTAAGCAAGCCATGCAGAAATATTTGTGGAGAGGCAATCACTACCTGGTCTACAACGACCCCAAGACGGGCAAGGAACTGGACGCCTTCTTCACGCCCACACTCAATGGCCAGTATTACGCGTGCTTTGCCGGTGTGCCGCCCGTCTTCCCCAAACAGAACGTGGACACCGTCCTCGGTATCTTGCGTGACAAAGTTTGCAAGCTCAGCAAGGTCGGAATGCCGCCCCTTTACTCGGCGCCTGATGGCACGCTTTGGGAGAAGGATAGCACCGGATACCTCACTGGATCGTACGTGTATACGAATCACCAGGTGATTTGGAACGCCATCACTTTCATCTACGAAGGTCAGAACGATTTTGGCCTGGACTTGCTGCGCAAGAACCTCCACCTCAGCTACTGCCATTGGGGGTATCTGTGGGATGGCACCAACTGCTGCAGTGCCGGCGGAGATACCGGCGAAGTAAACTACGGTTGGGACTATTGGTTCAACTGGTCGATTTGGACTGCCCCCGCCGCTCTGCTGAAAAAGGACATCACAGCGTTGGTGCAACCGGGTGGGCTGGTACATAAAGTGCTCGCAGCCGGAAAAGAAAAGCCTTCGACTTAGAAGAAAGAGCCTCGCCATTTGCGGCCGGCTGCCCACGACGCCTCGCTTCCTAGCGTTGCTTCTTCGCCGTACCTTTCCTCGCCTGCTATAATCGAGAATCAACATTCATGTCCGGCATCATCGGCTACATCGGAAACAAGCGTGTAGTTCCCGTCTTGCTCGAGGGTCTCCGGCGACTCCAATACCGCGGGTACGATTCGGCGGGGCTGGCCGTTGTCAAGGACGGAACGCTCGCAATCCGCCGCGCCCGCGGAAAACTGCGCAACCTGGAGGAAATGGTCCGCCTGAATCCCGCGGACGGCTCATACGGAATTGGGCACACGCGTTGGGCCACCCACGGCGCACCGACCGAAGAGAATGCACACCCGTTGAGCGACTGTCACGACACAGTCGTGCTGGTTCACAACGGCATCATCGAAAACTTTGAGGAGCTTAAGCGCGAACTGGTGGCCGAAGGTCACACGATGTCCACCGAAACCGACACCGAGGTAATCGCTCATCTGGTCGAAAAGTATCTGGATGGTGCCTCCGGGCCGCGCGACAGCGCAAAACCGGCCGACCTCGAGACCGCGGTCCGGACCGCTGTGCGGCGACTAAGGGGAGCCTTTGCGCTGGCCATCATATCAACACGTGACCTGAATAAGATCGTGGCGGTGCGCCAGGGTCCGCCGGCTGTCATCGGGCTCGGCAAGGACGAGTATTTTGTGGCAAGCGACGTCCCCGCCATCGTCTACCACACACGCGATCTTTTCTTTCTCGCCGATGGCAACATCGCGGTCCTGACACCAAACGGAGTTAAGCTGACGGATTTTGAAGGGCATACCGTCTCGCAGCGCGTCCAGCACATCACTTGGGATCCCATTCTGGCCGAAAAGGGCGGCTTCAAGCACTTCATGCTCAAGGAAATCTACGAGCAGCCGCGCGCCGTGCGCGACACAATGCTTGGCCGCGTTTCACCGGAAACGGGCCACGTGTCCCTCGACGAGATGGAGATTTCCGAAGATGAGTTCCGCAGTTTCCGCCAGATCAAAATCGTCGCCGCGGGCACCTCGCGCCACGCCGGGATGGCCGGAAGGGTAATGATTGAGCGATTCGCGCGTGTGCCGGTCGAAGTGGACTACGCTTCGGAGTTCCGCTACCGCGACCCGATCGTCGATCCTCACACGCTGACCATCGTGATCACGCAATCCGGGGAAACAGCGGATACCATCGCCGGACAGCGCGAGGCGCAGGCCAAAGGCTCGCGGACGCTCGCGATATGCAACGTACTCGGCAGCGTCGCGCCTCAAGAAGCGAACGGCGCCATCTATACGCACGCCGGCCCGGAAATCGCGGTCGGGTCGACCAAAACATTCTCCGCCCAGCTCACGGCGCTTTATATGTTTGCGCTCTACCTCGCTCAATTACGCCAGGTCATCACGCAGGAGGAATCCCAAAAACTGTTGGCAGACCTCACCGCCCTTCCTCGCCAACTCGAAGCCGTCCTCCAACGCGATGACGAATTCGAGGACCTTGCGCGCCACTTTTACCGCTCTGCCGATTTTCTCTTCCTTGGCCGCGGAGTCCACTTTCCCATCGCCCTTGAAGCCGCGCTGAAAATGAAGAAGGTCTCCTACATCCACTCGGATGCCTACCCGGCGGGCGAAATGAAGCACGGTCCGAGCGCGCTGATCATCGCGGGGCTTCCTGTGGTGGTTATTGCAACGTGCGACTGGGACTCGGCGGATTCGCGAGTGCGTTACGAGCGCACCATCTCCAACATCGAAGAGGCAAAAGCGCGCGGCGCCGTTATCCTGGCTTTGGTCACCGAAGGCGACCACGAAGTGAGCTCCATGGCAGACCACGCGATTGCCCTGCCACACACGAATGAGTTGCTTTCGAGCATTCTAGAGGTTGTGCCCCTGCAACTGCTCGCCTACCACATCGGCGTCTTGCGCGGCTGCGACGTGGATGAGCCGCGAAACCTTGCGAAGTCAGTGACGGTGGAGTAGGAGCAGGTTCTGACGTGCCACCTTGTGACAGGATATAAGAATGTGGTTTCTACGCTCGAAGTTGGAGCCGGGCCTGGAGGCGCGGGTCCGACCAACACTGCGAACCTTGGCGCGGCTTCTGTTTGTCGGCTGGACAACAGCAGTGACTTTGTACGGTCAACTCTTGACCCTCCCGCAATCGCTCAACTCGGCGCCGTCTTCGCGACCCTACGCTCAATCGGCAGCGGCAGGCGGCTCCTGTTCCACTAATTCCACCTCCTTGGAGACGAAACGCGAAGCGAGACGCGGGACGCTGGAGAGTTGGCTGCCGTCTTCCTGCAGTCAGGCAGCGTACGACTCGGCTCATTCGCATGCCAGCCTGAGCCTTGTACTACCACGCAGCCTAACAGACGCGGCCGAGCGCTCCGCGGTAAACAGCTTCGCCCTTTCCGGCTTCGACGGTTCTGATCCGTACCCCAACGCCCGGGATCGCGGTTCGCAGACGAAGAAATCACGCAAATCCTCTGCCGTCCAGGGTTCACCCGGGCATATCTTCTGGGTCGTGCCTGCGTTCAAGGTCGATTATTTGAAGAACATCGAGCCGCTTACTCCACGCCAGAAATTCAAGTTATGGGCGCGCGGCGCTTATGACCCTCTGGGCTTCGCGGGAACCGCCGTTGAGTCGGCTGCGGAATATTCCAAGACCGATGGCTTCTGTGGATACGGCAAGACCTTCGGCGCGTACTGGAAGTGTCTTGGATCGGCGCAGCTTGATGCGAACGACTCCAGCTTTTTCGGCGACTTCGTCTTCACCGTACTCATGCACCAGGATCCGCGCTACTTCCCTCTAGGAAAGGGCCCTTTTGTCAGGCGGCTTCTCTATTCCATCTCCCGCGTTTTTGTCACCCGCTCCGACAAAACGGGAAAACCCGTATTCTATTCATCGGCACTTGCAGGCACCGTATTGGCTGCCGCTGTTTCAAATCTATACTATCCGCGCCAGGATCGTGGCTTCAGTCTGACCCTGAGCCGCATGGGCTGGGATCTTGGGCAGACCGAAGCATTCAATTTGGCGGCGGAGTATTGGCCGACCATTCACAGCAAGCTCCACGGGGCATGGCACAAGGTGACGCGGCTGGCGGCCTCGTCAGATGAAGACGACGGCTTTAGTTGGACACCATGACCGAGACCACAGTCCGAGTTCGATTCGCGCCCAGCCCCACAGGCTATGTCCACGTCGGCAATGCGCGCACGGCGCTCTTCAATTGGCTCTTCGCCCGGTATCACGGCGGCGCGTTCGTCCTGCGTATTGAGGATACTGACGTCGAGCGCTCCGAGGCGCAATACGAGACCAGCCTCATCGAAGACCTGCGCTGGTTCGGCCTCGACTGGGACGAAGGATCGGACAAGGGCGGCCCTTTCGGACCCTACCGCCAGTCCGAGCGCAAGGATATTTACGCCCAGTACGCAACCGAGCTCATCCAACAACGCAGGGCTTACTACTGTTTCTGCTCGCCAGAGCAGCTCGAAGCCGAGCGTCAGGTAGCACTCAAGGCAGGCCGCCAGCCGCGTTATTCCGGTCGTTGCCGTGCGCTTGAACCCGAAGAGTCTGCGGCGCGCGTCAAGGCTGGCGAGCCGGCGGCGATTCGGCTGAAGATCCCGGAAGGCGCGTTCAGTTGGGACGATCTCGTTCACGGTCTGACGAGTTTTTCCGGCGACGTAATCGGCGACCCCATAATCGTTCGCTCGGACGGCAACCCTGCCTACAACTTCGCCGTCGTCATCGACGATCACCTCATGGGGATCACCCACGTGATCCGCGGCGACGATCACATCTCCAACACGCCGCGCCAACTCGCCGTTTACCAGGCGCTCGGCTGGCCAGCTCCCGCTTTCGCCCACCTTTCGACGATCCTCGGCCCGGACCGCACGCGCCTCTCCAAGCGTCACGGAGCAACTTCGCTGGAGAGCTTCCGAGAGATGGGTGTTCTCCCGGAAGCTCTGCGGAACTATCTCGCTCTGCTCGGTTGGTCGCCGGCCGATGGCAAGACGGAGATCTTGAGCGACGCGGGATTGATCGCCCAGTTTTCGCTCGATCACATCACAAAAAGCCCGGCGGTATTCGATCAGGAAAAATTGAATTGGCTGAACCGCCATTACATGAAGCAAGCGACGATGGCGCGATTGGCGAAGCTGAGTGTTCCGTTCCTTGCTCGCGCCGGTTACATCGCCGAGCCCGTCCCGAATCCCACGCTCGCCTGGCTCGAGCGCGTGGTCGATGCCGTCCTAAAGAACCTGGATACCTTAAGCCAACTAAGCGAAGCGTCTCGGCTGATCTTCGAATACGAACCGTGCTCTCCAAGTCATCAAGCCATCATGGATCATCTGCTGAATGACAATGGCGCACGCGAAGTGTTGACCGCGTTCATACCGCAGGTTTCAGAGCCTCTGACTTACGAGAAGTTCCGGGAGATCGCCAAGGCAATGCAAAAACAGACCGGGCGCAAGGGCCGTGAGCTGTTCCATCCCATCCGCGTCGCCCTCACAGGCGCGGAGTCCGGCCCAGAACTGGAAAAGCTGATCCCGATTTTCGAAGAAGGCTCTAAGCTATCCTTGCCTCATCACGTTAAAAGTTGCACCGAGCGGCTGCGGGAATTCCGGGAATGCGCGGGAATAGGCTAAGCCGTGCTTCACTCGAACGCCAAGCCCGAGCCCTCAACCCTGTGCGGCATTCACGCCGTGGAAGCGGCGCTGGGCCGCCGACCTATCGACCACGTGCTGGTGACGCAAGGCCATCACGGACCCCGCGTCGAGCGCATTATTCAAGCCTGCCGGGCGCACGGGATTCCACTTCGTTTTGCGCCGCTCGCGGCGCTTGACCGTGCAGCGGGCGCTACCCACCATCAAAACGTGGTTGCAGTGTGCCCGGCAAAAGCTTACGACGATCTGGAATCAATCCTCGCTGTAGCGGTGATGTCCTCATCGCCGGACGCCGGTGAGGACACCGGCGCTACAGCATTACCAAAACCGTTGCTGCTTGTCCTCGATGGCGTGGAAGATCCGGCCAACCTGGGAGCGGTGGCGCGCACGGCGGTGGCGGCAGGAGTAACCGGGATTGTCATCCCGGAGCGGCGGGCAGCCGGCCTTTCGCCTGCGGTGGCGCGCGCCGCGGCCGGCGCGCTCGAGCACGTGAAGATTGCGCGCGTCACCAACCTGACTCGCGCTATCATCGAAATCAAGCGCCGGCAAGTGTGGGTTTACGGATTTGAGGCGAAGGCTGAAAAGTCTTACCTCGACCTCGATTATTTGCTTCCCTGCGCTCTGGTCTTCGGCGGCGAAGGACACGGCTTGCATCGGCTGGTGCGCGAAGCGTGCGACCAGATAGCAGCCATTCCGATTTACGGCCAGGTCGAATCACTCAATGTTTCAGTGGCGGCCGCCGTCGTGCTCTACGAGGCGGCCCGCCAGCGGCACGCGCGGCCGTTGTAACAAACGACTCGTTATAAGGAGTGCCACATGAGCCCTCCGTCCGCCCTATGAACGGAGATTTCGATTCCCGTCACCCCCGCGAAAGCGGGGGTCCATACCCGGATTCCCGTTTGCGCGCGAACGACCCGTCTGGATGATTTTCGAAAGCGTGGGAGCTTGCTACTACACTCTAAAGCGATGCAATCCAAAACCAATCTTTTCGGCCTTGAGCGCAGCGAACTCGAACGAATCGCTTGCGATTGCGGAGAGTCGGCCTACCGAGGCCGTCAAATCTTCCGCGCCCTGTATCGTCTTCGCGCGAGCCAATTCGGAGAAATGGCCGTTCTTGGCCGCGCTTTTCGCGACCGGCTCGCAGGCCGCTTCTCGATTGTCCACGCTCCGATCCGGGAAACATGCCCTTCGCAGGACGGCAGCGCTCGATACGTGCTGGGTTTTGCGGACGGCGAGGCCGCTGAAACCGTTTACATGCCGGAACCGGACCGCGTGACGCTGTGCATTTCGAGCCAGGCGGGCTGCGCGGTAGATTGCCGCTTCTGCTTCACGGCGCTGATGGGCCTGCGACGCAACCTGAGTGCCGGCGAAATCCTGGGCCAGGTTTACAGCGTGCTGGAAGACCGGAAGATCGAGCGCGGGACGCGCCTGAATCTGGTTTTCATGGGCATGGGCGAGCCGCTGCTCAACTACGACGCCGTTATGCACGCGGTGAGGATCCTTGCGGACCGCGATGGATTGGGCCTTTCACCACGCCGCATTACCCTTTCGACTTCAGGCATCATCCCTGGAATTCTCCGGCTCGCTCGCGAAGAGGTTCGGCCCAAGCTCGCCGTGTCACTCAACGCCTCGACCGACGAGCAACGTTCGGCGCTGATGCCAATCAATCGCAAGTATCCGCTCGAAAAGTTGATGGCGGCGTGCCGCGCTTATCCGCAGCGGCCCCGCGAGCGGCTGACTTTTGAATATGTGCTCCTGGACGGTGTAAACGATACGGTCGCTGACGCGCAGCGCGTGGCTGGTCTCGTTCGCGGGTTGCACGCCAAGGTGAATGTGATCCCGTACAATTCGGGTGACGCCCTGCCCTACCGCACGTCGCCCTTCGAGCGCGTGCTGGCCTTCGAGCAGACGCTACGCGACGCCGGCGTGCCCGCGTTCATTCGCATTTCGCGCGGACGAGACATCCGCGCCGCCTGCGGTCAGTTGCTGGTTGAGGGAGCGCGCAAGCCAATTACGGCCATCATGCGACCGGCCGCGCTTCCGTCTCTGCGGTAAGAAAAGAATAGGTCACTTCGACACACCGTGCAGTAATCGGCCACCTGCAGCGGAGATTTGCGTACCCCAGCAGACGCGAACTGACCGAGTGCTGCGGCAATCAAATCGAGATGCCAGCCTTCCGGACGCTCGTGCTTTAACGGCGATGTCCCCATCGCTGAAGCACCTCTAATTCCCCTCCTTGACAAGGAGGGGAGTCCCGCCTTCATCGGGGTGGGGTGGTTGGCCGCTGCAGGAGCGGCAGCGGCCGAGCGGTGGAAGAATTTGTCGGCCTGCGGAAACTGCTCGTGAAAAGCACCCACCACTTCCGGGCCGACCTCGTAGCAACACGCGCGAATTGACGGCCCCAGCGCCGCAACCAAGTCGCGCGGCTCTGAA
>JAKAWG010000073.1 GCA_021817045.1 Acidobacteriota bacterium | reverse complement strand
TCAACGGCTCAACCTTCATCCAAAGAGCGTCAGAAACTTCCCAAGATTTTATCTGCGGCATCTTGGGCCATCATCTTCTCCTAAAACCGCCGCAAATTCAATAGTTATTTACGGATAAGCTCTTAGTGTATCGAATCGTCGTCCCCCTTCCTTCCTTAACTTTCGTTATCCTTTCCTTCCATCGCTAATCCATGATCACTGCCCTTTGCACCATTGTAGGTTGACAGAATTAGTGCAACTCGGTCTGCTGAAATGAAAGGGGTTACAAGGCGGTTCGCCAGGGTTGCCGACAAGTCTCGCCGCGATTACTGGCAAAATCCTATGGGTTTGTCACTCTTGGTGGCATAAACCTCAACTCCGGGAAGGTGAGGCCGAGTTCTGCCGAGGCTGTCAGGCCGGGCAAGAGCCGCTTGATAGAATGCAAGAGACGCGCCTCGCGTACGCATTGGCAACCTGATGGCTACCTTCGGGACGTCCTTGGCGGATAGATTTGCAGGCCTGCTGCGACCTCTTTCCGGAGAAAATAGGACGTTTCCCTTGCCCTCCACGGTACTGCCAACACCGGAGTTCCGGTTTTCTTAAGATGGCGTCTGAGCCAGGAGCCTGTGACGTCGAGTTGCCGGGCGAGAGCATTTACACCTATGTACTGGTTTGAAAACCGTTGAACCTCACCCGCAAGCACTAGCTTGCAATTATGGGGCTGACATCCGGGCAGACCGCGAAGAATACGGTTTTCGACGAGGCGGCGAACGACTTGGCTATTTAACCCTAAGCTCGATGCCGCTTCTCTATAATTAAGGAAGCCCTCGGAGGGCAAAGCTCCCCTCACAGGCCGATACAGCCGAAGATGATCAGAGCGGAATAAGTAGCCCATGATCCCAGGGATTCGGGACGTGAAGGCAACCGGGACAAGGGTACCATCTATAACAGCCCGAATGGCTGCAGCAAGCCCGGAATGGCGGCCAAGAAAACTCCTGACGGCGGCGCCCAGCGCTATAAACTCTCCCGGTTTGGAGTATTCGCGCTCAGGCACAGCGTGTTTCTCAAATGCCAGTTTGATCGCCAGTATGTCTTTCCGAAGGAAGAAAAGGTGCCGACCATGTGGCAGGCCACGCTCAGATCCTTGGGCATAACGGATGAGTCCGGCTTGGGCTACCAGTCGAAGGATGGCCCATCCCAACCCGATTGTTCTTTCAACTTCTGGGCGAGACATGTACTGGCCGAAGCGTGTGTCACGGGCAGTAATCCACCAGTTGAGGGAGTCTCGTTTAACCCAGCATTGTGTGCGGCCCCGGCGGAGTTTGAAAAAACCAGCTTCGATTTGGCCCTGACGAACGAGCTTCTCGATGCGCTTCCGATTGGTTCGCGCTATTCTCGTCACTTCAGCCAGCGGGATCCACGGAGATTTTTCCCGAGTTGAGACCGAGAAGTAGCGATGCTGCCCACGGACCAGGCCTTTCCAATCTTCGCGCACAAACTCTTCAAAGACGTTATGTAGAAATCCAAACTCCTTTCGAGGAAGGCCACGAAATAAGCGAAAGTAAAAGGTTCCAAAAATCTTGTCGAACGTCAGAGCGGCAGCGTCGTCAAAGTGTTCCGGGACCATACCCTTCAACGAAGCACGAAGCTGGTGGGGCCAATTTCTCAGGATAGAAACAGCAGTCTGGCCAACCCGGATTGCAACATTCAAGTCGATGCGGGTGCATTCTGGTCGTCCACGGCCTCGGATATCGCCCCGCCCGAAGGATCCCGCGCAACCGAGCAGCGTCAGCAGGGAACCCAGGGGAAAACCGGAGAGTTCGGGCGGAAAATCATGACGATTTATTTCTCGTTGCGCCGCGACGCCAATCAAGTATCCGGCCGCTCGGTAGATTACGGCGTTGATCGCCAACAAGTCAGCATCTGCTGTTTCGGTTACAAGGGTACGTAGGTCGAGACCGCAGCGGCATTCATGGACGGCAGGACGCTGGCCCGCCAGGTTTTTTTTGCAACCTGGGCACCTGTCAAGGAGAAGGCAGCGATGAACAGGACAGGCAGCTACCAAACAGAGATCCCAGACCGCCCACCAGACCGATTGTTCGCGGAGGCAAGCGGGACACACGCGGGGTTTCCCTAAATTGAGGTGATAGGTACTAACCGGCTTTCCGCAGAATAACCGTTTGCGGCGCCCCCGCCTCGTGACCAGCCGATAGCACATGGCAACCCATTCTTCGGGCTCGAGTCGCAATAAATGAGCGATACGGCCAGCGCGGTCTTGGCGAGCGAGTGCAGCTTCGAGTTCTGAGAATCCAGCAAGACGCATCAGCCACTTTGGGCGTTGATAATGGTAGGCGCTGGCAACACGGCACATGTACCCCCGCGGGCTCTCGAGGGGAATAGGGTCGACGCGAAAGAGGAGGCGGGCGCCCGTGTGTTCCGGAACGATCATGCATGCAGCTCCAGCCGAACGCTCCTGTGATGGGCATATGGGGGCGAGGCACAGACTGTTTCACTTGGTAGCTTGAGGGGTGGAGCCTTGTCGACCGCGAAACTCTCAAGGAAGGGATTCGAATCAGACAGCCGCTCTATCCATACGTGTTGTCGGAACGATTGCGCCAATGTCCGAAGCGTGATCTCCCGGCGCGGATGATCATGAGCAATGCGTGCAGCGCCCCGAATGATCTTCATGGTGTAGCCGATCAGTCCGTAAGAAGCGTAGTGCATGCGGAAGGCCATGTCGAGATCCGCCAGCCGAGGCATGACGTATTCGGGAAGTTGTTCCTGCACGGCCCGCAGAAAAGCGCGATAGGTCGTTCGATCATCTTTGTTTTCCCAGCGAAAGGCTCCCACCCGCAAAGTAGCGCCAAAACGGCGCCGCAGTTGTTCGTTCTGCTTCAGCACTTCTAAACAGCGGTGAAGTCCGAGCACGACAATGGCGACCCCGGTCTCTTCGACTTGCTCCTTAAGCCAGTCTGCGACCTCATTGGGTATACTCGCCTGCCGGGCATCCACGAAGTGCTGGAATTCATCGAGCGCCAAGAGACGCACGCGGCAGCGTCTGAACAGTTCTCGCAGGCGGATGCTCTTGCTCACGGTATTCCCCCGTGACCACAGCGGATCCCCAAGCTGATACAACAGCGTCTCAGCAAAGCTTTTCACGGTTGGGCGGGCGGGCACCTTGGCGAGCAGGACCTGAATTTCGACGCCGCACTTGTGGTCCACACAAGGATGCAAGCTGGCGAAGTGGGAGATGATGGTGGTCTTTCCGCTACCACTTTCTCCCACGATTGGGCAACATTGCGGTTCGGCCGTCGTTCCAAAACTGTCGAAACAGGCTTGGATTCGGGCCACCGCTACCGTGAACAACGGGTATCTGACCAGGACTCGCTCCGGGGTGTCCATCGGTTCATTCATTAGCGCCCTCCGCATCGGAGGGAAAATCTACGGCCGCCGGTGCGATGGACGATCGTGGCAAATCCAGAGCTGCCTCAAACACGGGAAGAACCTCGGGATCAGCAAAGTCGTCAGGTCGGCCAGCCATCCCATCAGGAGCCGAAACTGAGTCGAGAGATGGTGGCGGACTTGTCTCTCTCTTCTGGCCAACAGGCGCTGGCATACTTGAGCAGCCCAAACCCCCATCAGGTAGGGGACCTGCAAGAGAAGGTTGACATGCCACTCCCGCCGGAGAGCTGACGGACGCATGGTTTTCCATGAACCTTGCATGGCGCTTTCGGCCGCGAGTTGATTTGCGGCTGAAATCACGGTCCACCAGGGCACGGATTTCTGCTTTGGCCTGCGCCAAGCCCACGATGTTTGTGCGTGTGTTCAGTTGACGTTGGGCGTAGCGGCGGATGACCTTGTGCTGCCAAAGAGACAGACCTTTGGCGTAGCCCTGGTTAACAGCAGGAACGCGGAAATAAGTTTCGTTGAGCGGATCGAACACATTGATGTGGCCGAGGTCGCCCGGATCGAACGTGATCTCGACCTTTGCTCCGGGCTTCATTCGCCGCCGCAGTCCGCCCAGGTCAGGGCCGTTGTACTTCAGCCCTTCCAATTCAATGCCATAGTGAAATGCCACACGTTGAGCCGTCATGCCGAGCACGATGTCCAGTTCACCGGCGCTCCTTGGCAAAGGAGGCGGCAAGCCGTTCATCTCGATTTGCCATCGATGCGCCG
This sequence comes from Acidobacteriota bacterium, assembly GCA_021817045.1. GTDB lineage: Bacteria > Acidobacteriota > Terriglobia > UBA7540 > UBA7540 > RH2-MAG17b. Next base: position 20,119 of record JAKAWG010000073.1, on the reverse strand, counting down.
GGGTATCGGTGATGCCGCGATGCGGTGTCTGTAAATAGACATCGATGATCCACTTGTGGAGCATTTCGCGTAATGTGCTGAGCAGGATGACGGCGTGCCGTCCAGGATCGTAGTCGTCGCGTTCCAAGATGTTGCTGAACGTGGTGCCAGGGTTGCCCTGCATCAAGTCGTGATTCAACGTGCCTTGGAATCGCTCCAGCTTCCCCTTGTACCAGGGGACCAGGACTTTCGCGTATTGAATATCGGTTCCGATTTCGAGGCACGCACGCTCGAAATGACTGGAATGAAACTCAGGAGGATTATCGACCACGACGAGTTCGGGCACGCCATAGCAGTCCCAGCGGCTCTTCACCGACGGGCAGTCGCGCGACACATAGGTCTTGGGGAGAATCGCGTGTTTGAGGCATCGCATTACCGATAAGCAACTCGGCGGTTCGAAGCCGGCGTAGAAGCCCATCGGACACCGCGTATGCTCGTCGAGCGCTGAGGTGATCGTCGGACGACCCAGCGGCAGCATGCTGTTGTCGTCCACGACGATGATATCGCTCGGCGTGTGATCCATCGACACGCGCTCAAGAGCGCGAGTGGTTACAGGTCCCGCCGCGGAAACACGAAATTCCAAATCGGCACGGCGTTTTCCATACCGTGCCGCCATGACCTCGTGCGGCGGCAGGCTCGCGATGGCGCGATAGATCGTCCTTTGACTTGGAATTGGTAGTGATTCGCTTTCCGACCGGAACTTGTTGGCCTCGTCGAGGCGTCGAACGATTTCCAGATGCACTTCGGGAACCCTCTTGCGCTCAGGAGTCAGATACAACTCCTTGATGACTTGATCCGTGATGGCCTTCACTTCCGGGAGCATCCATGAGCCGCAACGGCCCCGATCGGAATGCCTTGACACAAGGATACGAATGTCGCGGGCGGCAGCCAGCCACCTGCCGTAGTCCCGTGACAGCGTGCGCCAGCCCGGCGGCTTCGGGTCGTTGATTCGCTCCGATACCGACGGTATGAGTGGCCCCATGGTTTTAGCGGTGATGGCAATGGGCTGGCGGCGGTCTATCTCCTTCAGATACTGCTCGCGGTTTTTCGCCAGTGCAACCAGTTCAGGCGGATAGTCGGATAGATGGCGGGCCACCTGCGCCGCGACCTTGTCAACAGTGGGCGTGCGCCCTTCATCGACGTCCGGTGCGAACGAGAGTTCATTGCGCCTGAACTGGTCGAGGAGATCGTCCTCGGCAAAGATGCACCATTCGCCGGTCGTTGTGTTTTCGAGTTGCCATCTACGGTCACTGAGCCTTTGGAGGATTAAGAACTTCGTCCCCCCGATGTTGACCTTGAGACCCTTTCTCAGCGCATTGCGTGACATTTCGCCTCCTCGGAATGATTTTGGAAGATTAAAGATGGAGGGCAGGGCCATACGGCCCGACCGATTGGCCTGATGCTCACCTTGGAGTCGAGCCCCAAGGGCTCCCAGCAGTCGATGTGTAAGGTGCCCTCGAGCACAAGGTGCAGCACGGTTTGGATGGATGTCTCGGACGCTTGGCACAGCGTGCGTAAGGTGATTTCGGGCACGGTGCAGAGTGCCCGTCGGATTCGCTCATGCTCGGCAGCCCCAACCGTCACGCAGCGATACCGTAATATCAAGTGGACGTTCGTGAGGCGTGGCTCAGCGCAAATCTCGGATTTTCTCCAAAGCCTGAAATGATAGCCATGCTCGGCCAGCAACTCGCTGATGAACGCGAAGCGTGCCTGATTCTCGGCTGAGTCAGCTTCGGAATCCTCCTTGACCTCTACGGCTGTCTGATGGGGGCCCCAGATCACCAGAATGTCCGGCGTGTATCGGTGTCTGGCCCCTTCGCGGTGGTATTCGAGAACGAACGGCTGCTCCAGCCAGGTATCAGCACGCGCCGTGGCGATCAGAACCTGAAAGGCTTTCATTTCATTTTGGGATTCGGCGTGGCGTGAGCACCCCTGAAAAACATCAGCGACCTTGCCCTGCACGCCTGACTTCGACCGGCTTACAGGCTGACGCACCCTCTGGAGTCGCACGGGGTATGTGGATTCGCGTGGCTCCGAACACGCGGCAAACCTCAACTTGCTGTGGCGCTGTTCGTCAAGACTCACTGGCTGCTGTCCTCCTTCCAATTATTCCTGTCATAGGACGTAATAATCCTACGACGGGAAGTATCTCAGAGCCCAATCCTCTTGTCAACACAAAAAGGATTGTGATATCCTATATAAGGATTGAGGAGGACCTGTCCATATGCCGGGCATCTACCAAAAGATCGGAAACCACATTCGGGAGCTGAGGACCACGGTCAGAGGCAAAGGGATCAGCCAGGCGGACTTGGCCGAAGCTGTCAAGACAACCGCCAACACGGTGTCTCGCTGGGAGACCGCCACCTATAAACCATCCATTTCCGACTTGGAGAGAATAGCGCGGTTCTTTGGCGTGCCCATTACCTCTTTCTTTCCCGATCCCCAACCGGCCTCACGGACGAACACCCTTCTTACCGCCACATCTGATTTGAATGACGAGGATCTCGAGGAACTCACTCTTTACGCCCTGTTCAGAAGAGCGCGGCATCAGACAAAGCGGAAGAGATAAAGCTGTCTCTCAGATTCAGCCAGACAATCCCTCTCGGCACAAGCTCACAGGCACAAGTAGGATTTTGCCATGAATCGTGGCGAGCCTTGTCACCAACGCTGGCGAGAATTGTCATGAATCCTGTCAACCTACATATCCAGTCACATCTCGTGAGGCCAACGATGAAGAATGCGCATATGCGGTTTGGACGTCTGGAATTTACCCGGCCGAAGCGAGACACGACCACTCAGGTGCGTCTCTGGATGGACCGGTTCATCGGTGAAGAAGTCGAGCGAGATGGCGTCGGCCGGGCCCACCTAGCCTCGGTGGTTGGCGGAGACCAGGATGTCGGCGCGGTCTGGGCAGGCGTGGTTGAGAGCGATGTCTTCACGGTATCGGGACCAGGCCTTGAGCCGATGACAGTTTCTTTTGGAGAAGGAGCGAAATGTTTTCGAGGCACATTGAATATGGACGGCCGTAAGCGCCCAGTCCGGCACTTGGTCGTGGTCTCGGCAGAGATGGCAGAACGGGCACCGCAAGACGGAAAGACCGTCCGGACGATCCTGTGCGAGAGCGACCCGGAATTCGTGCTCTACCGTGTAGCCGGGCAGATGGGGCTACCGGTCGTGCCCGAGTGGGCGAATTGGTTCGGGCGGGAACTTGAGCGGCGGAAAGCAGTTGCGCCTCTGATCGGTGTAGGCTGCAAGCCACTGGCGGTCAGAGCGAGAAAGCAGGCCGTCCTCAAGTGGATTGGCCGAGCAGTAAAGCGCGGCGAGCTTTGTTTCCCCGAGCAAAATGGACCTGTCATTTGGAGGGCTTCCAACAATTTTCTTCGGCTGGCGCCGGAAGGGGGTACCGAGGGAGTGGCCCAGGAACCCGATGTGGTGGGCGAAGGCACGTTGCCTTGACCATTTCGAAGAATCTACTGGGAGGCGATGAGAATGAAACTGATATCGAATGTTTCGAGCCACAACGAGAACAACGACGGCGGTTGCGCGCTGGCGGCCATCGATTTGACGCCCCAGCTCGCGCAACTGGCCTTGAGACGCATCGAGACTTTCCGCGCGGTCAAGGCCCACGACGAAAGCGCGGACGAGATCTATTACTGGAATTATGATCCGATCTTCTTCGATCCGTTCATAAGCGCTGAAAACGACCGCGGGGGAGAAGATATTCCCGAAGGCCGGAAGGCCCTGTCCGGCGAGGAACTTCTGGCGCGGCTTGACAGCTCGCCGAATGGTTTCATTGAAGTCGACGCGCCATTCGAGATTCCCGAGAGCCACATTTCGCGCCTTGACTGCTGTGAAATGGCGGTGAGGAACGATGGAATCGCTTTTGTGGCCATCCCCAAACACGCGAGCTTCTACGTTGAAACCCGCGAACTGCCGATCGACATTGTGCGTCGTGCGGCAGAACTTTCCTAACCAAGCCCACTCTACTGACGATTCCCGGTCAATTCCAATCTCCGTTGATTACCAGCAGCACCCATCATCCCTCTCACAGGAGTGTGCCCGATGCCGATGCCGACCGATATCTCAACATATCTCAGGTTATGTGGTCGACCACATAAGCGCAAATATGTTTGGATGTCAGTTATGTGGTGATGGTCCACGAAGCACCTCATTTGAAACGTGTTGTTTTCAGGTCCGCCACATAAAAATAGGGGGCGTCGAGCATTTGCGCCCCCTCAGAACAACGAGAGATGTAGAAGACGGATGGTTCAGAGCTTGCGTAGGAACTCCATTAGGTTCGGATCGTCTCGCCACTTCTTCTTTCGGCGATTCCCGCCTCCCGGATCGCAGGCAGCCAGAGCCTTCGCTTTCGTTGCCAGGTCTGTTTCCGCATAGATATTTGTGGTGTCGAGTGAAACATAGCCGAGCCACACCCTAATCGTGTTGATATCGACGCCAGCGCGAAGCAGATGAGTTGCGGTCGTGTGACGAACCACATGTGGGCTGATGCGCTTGGCTTTTAGGGATGGGATCTTTTCCGCCGTGACTTCCGCATAACGTGCGACAAGCCCATGAACCCCAAAGCGCGTCATGGCGTCGCCATGCCGGTTGAGGAACAAAGGCCTGCCCGGATCTCCTCGGATGAGACAATGCAGTTCATCCATCGTCTTTTTCCAGAGCGGACAGAACCTAACTTTCCGGCCTTTGCCATGAATCTTCACAGAACCGGTTCCGGTTGAGTCCCAAGTCAGATCTTCGATAACAACTCGAACTGCCTCACTGACTCGAGCCCCCGAGTTATAGAGAAACAACAGCAAGGCGTAATCACGTTGGCCAAGTTCCCTCCTGCGATCCGGCGCCTGAAGAAGCGCCTCGATTTCCTTTTTTTCCAAATAGGTAACTGGGGTTCTCCACCCTCTTTTGAATGGAACATTGCGAATCTCTGCGCACCATTCCGTATGCTCGGGGCTGCTGTTCCCGGTGTACCGGGCGAAAGCATGAAGCGCCGCAAGTCTCTGATTTCTGGTGGCAACGGTGCAACCTCGAGTCTGTTCCAAGTGCGAGAGAAACTCCAACACGATATTGGGCGAAAGGTCATCGATCACAAGCTTATCAACGTCTGTTTTGCGTTGCGCGGCGACGAACGGCAGGAACAAACAGAAAGTGTCGCGGTAGCTCTGCTGTGTGTTTCTTGATACGCCACGTTCATGGACCAGATGCTCCGACAGAAAGCGTCGAACCCAAAAGCCAACGGATGCATGATCAGCCATTGTGCACCTCCGTGAAGGCATAGCGCTCAAAGCAACGGTTGGCTTCCCGGAGCAGCTCGCGAGTCATTTGGAGGTACGCGGACGTTTCTTCCAGACCGCAGTGCCCGAGGTACGTGGACAACAAAGGGAGCATTCTCTGTACGTCTTTTCCCTCGCGATACCAGGTCACGAGCCGAATCACGGCGAATATGTAGCGAAAATCATGTAGCCTCGGCTGATAGCGGGCACTGTCAAATCGCAGTACTCCGGCCTCCCTTCTCAGCCATTCGAATTGGTGGTCAGCATGATCGTTTCGGATCATCATCCCGATCTTGGTGGCGAGGAGTGTCGGTGGGCGCTGGTACCCCACACCCGGACGATGACGCATTCGGTAAAGTCTGAGGATGCTGACAAGATCCCTTCCGATTGGAACTAGTCGCGACTTTCCGAACTTCGTTTCCCGAATCAGAAGGGTTGCCTTTCTGAGATCGGCGTCGGCATGCGTCAGATGACTCACCTCTCCCAATCTCAGTCCGGTCCCGTAAAGCACGAGGATGAAAGTACGCATGGTGTCCGGCGACAACGGGCATGTTCGCGGGTAATGCGAGTCCGGCACCCCCAACAAGCGATGGATATCTTCGGTCGAATAAATGTAGGGGATGAAGCGTGGCGGTCGATCGGGCATCGAGGTCGGGAGGATTCGATGCTTCATGTAACCGCGGCTGGTTGCAAAACGGAAAAAACGGTCGAGCGCCTCGTACTTCTTGAACCAAAAGTTCGTAACTTGACAACCTTTGACCGGCATGAATGCCTCGCAATGTCCGCTCGTGAGAGCGTCCATTTCGAGATTTCCCGTCTTCCGGAGAAATGCCTTCAGGACATTAGCTGGCCAGATGTACAAATTGCCCAGAGCTCGTTTGTATTGGATGAACTCTTCGATGGCGGGAGCGAGTTTCATTGGAGGCCTCCTAATCCGAAATTCGAGACCTCCTGAAGTGCACGCAAGCGTTCTTTTGCCCAGTCCGCTGTAGGTGGCTGCGTTTGCGTGCGTAGATATTCCGTTAGACTCGACAGTTCTCCGGTAGCAACCTCCGCCAGTTTCTTACGCTCGACCTTGGTATAGATCTGCGTCGACCTCGGCGAGCGGTGACCGAGGTGGTCGCCGATTTCCTTAATCGAAAATCCCTCATCCAACAGATGGCTGGTACAGGCGTGACGTAAACTGTGCGGACCATAGTGTGGTAATGGACCAAGCTCACGAACGTGGCGGGCGACATTAGAAGATGCACTTCTCCCCCTCATGGGCCTGTGCGGTTTGCGCAGTGTGAGAAACAGGGAACGCGAAGAACCTTGAGGCCGTACTTTCCGGAGGTACTTCAGGATAGCGTTGCCTACTTCGGCAGCCAGTGGAAATTCCTGAATTCTCCTGGTCTTCAGCCGTCGGACGCGGAGCTTTTCATTGGCCCAGTCCACGTCATCCAGAGTCAGCCCGCAAGCCTCGCTGATGCGCAGACCGTAGACCGCCAGAAGCAGAATGATTGCACGATCGCGAATATGGCTCGCACGCTCTGTGTTGAGATTGGCAATCAAACGCTGGACCTGTTCCCAACTTGGGCCTTCCGGAAGTCCGGCGTTCGAATAGATGCGCGGGCTCTCTATTGTCTCCGCCAATCCTGGCACGCACCAACCGCGCCGGCTTGCGTAACGGAAAAAGGCGCGCAGAGAGTTACCATACGCTTTGATTGTTGTTTTCTTCCAGCTACGTGCCTTGTGCTGAACAAAATACGCCGCAAGGTCCTGGGGGGACACTTCCTTCAGGGAAATCCCCAGTTTCCCAAGCCACTCGAAGAAAAGGTTCAGCGCCGACTCACGACTGGTAATGGTTTGGTCGGTATACCCTCTTTCGTCCCTTAGCTCTTTAAGAAAACTATCGAGTTCTTGCCTGAAATGAGCATTACGGGCGGGATCAGACCACTTGCCCAAGAACCGAAACCATTGCTTAGCCACAAAGACGAACCTTTTGGTCACGTAGTCACGCGACTCGCCTGTACACCGCGGCGTGCATGTCTTCGCGGCCCAATCGTTAGCCGCCCGCACGATCTGCCGTTCTGTAATCGGCATTCGTTGCCGTACGTTCACTCGCTCCGCAATCATCAACAAGAATTTGTTTGTCTCTCGGAGCGTGTGCCATCCACGGCCGCGTTCGCTGAGGTCACAAAGGAAAGCACGCCGCTCTTCAGCAAAGCGGCCGCCGCTGTAAATCCACACAGCGTTACTGCGTTTCACTACAGAGGCTCGCAAAATATAGTGACTACTATTGCTGTGGTGGCGGTCTGCGACCGCCGGCTTTCCGGCGCTCAGAGAGCGCCGCTACACAAAACGATGTCACTATACTTTGCGAATCTCAATAGTTGGTCAAACATTTGGCTGACTCCTCGGAGTGAATTTGAAATCAGCCAAGTATGCAAGTTATGTGGCGCTGAGGAAACGCAGCGAGCTGAAAGGAAGGCATTTCATGGGCCATGACAACATAACCGACATCCCAACATATTTAAAAACGTACGCCTCGGAGTTGGGGCAGCGGATTGTCGACCTGTATCCTCCTCTACACAATATCGACGATCCGGTTTCCCCTCTGCTTGACCAGTTGCTGCGCGAGCCGTTCCAAGCCCAAAAAGTTGCCGTGATGGGGGTGGTAAAGAAATTTCAGGAGAGTCGCGCGGCGGCTGTCGTGGCCGAGTGCGGGGCAGGGAAGACATTGATTGCCTTGGCTTCCCTCTGGGTGCATAGCGAAGGCCGGGGCTTCACCGCAATCTATCTTTGTCCCCCTCACCTGGTCAACAAAATCTCGCGTGAGGCCCTCATAACGCTGCCTGGGGTTCGAGTGTTCTTTGTCGAGGGCATCCGCGACTCAAACGGTTCGGATGCACCATCGGGAGTGAACGAGGTCAAATTGCGCCGCGGTCAGATTGTGCGCGAGGGATTGCGGACGACCTTGACGGACCTCCGGTTAGCTCGGGACGGCCAATCCGCCGGTGAGCGTTGGAGGCGCAAAATCTGTCCCGGCCCGGCGCTCTTCATCATGTCGCGCGAGCGCGGGAAGCTCTCTTACCGCTGGCGGCACGTTTACGAGATCGCCCGGAGCGGGTGCTTCCAGGGAAGCGTAGTGAACGCGGACAGCGGGAAGCCGGTCTATCTCGGCGAGGACGGCGAGCGGCTGCTTGTAACTGATTTCAAGAAGGCCAAGCTGAGGGAAGTGCTTGGGGGAGGAACGGGCGAAGAAGGGCGGAAAGAGCGCCGTTCGTTTTATAGCGCGCTATGGGAGGCGGACGGCAGAAGGTTGCGGCGTTTCGCTCCCGCCTCCTTCATCGGGCGTTACATGAAGGGTTATTTCGACTACTTTGTGGCCGACGAGGTGCACGAGCTCAAGGGGGAGGACACGGCGCAGGGAAACGTGCTGGGAACGCTTGCCGCCTGCGCCGGACACACGCTGGTGCTGACCGGGACGTTGCTGGGTGGTTATGCCGAGGAGCTTTATCCGATCCTCTTTCGCTTGGACGCGCGAAAGCTGATCGTCCGCGGCTTCGAGCACGACGAGGGTGGGATGCGGGCCTTCGGCGAGACCTACGGGTTGCTGGAAAAGATTACGGTGATCGAGCCGGCTGACAACGCCTGCTCGGAGGGGAGAATCACAAAGCGGGTGCGGCGGCGGCCGGGCGCTTCTCCGCTCGTCTTCGGTCACTATCTGATGGATCTGGCAGCATTCCTGTCGCTCGAAGACATCTCAAGCGAGCTGCCACCCTACCGGGAGGAAGTCGTAGCGGTTGAAATGGACCCGCCGCTCAAGGCGGCGTACGAAGAGCTGGAGGGAAGAATCAAGGAGGCACTGCGGAAGCGCCGCGGCAATCAGTCGGTGGTGAGCACGGCGCTCAATGCGTTGTTAGGCTACGCGGACCGTCCTCACGGATGGGGAGAGCTCACTGGTTTCGAATACAACCCTGAGACCGAGCGGCGCGAGCGGTTTGAGATCGCTCGTCCGCAAGATCTCGATGAATCGGTCGTCTGGGCCAAAGAACGACGTTTGGTCGAAGAGGCCAAAAAGTGCGTAGCGAGCGGGCGCCGCATGCAGGTCTACGCCGTGTTTACGCGAAAAAGAGACGTGACGGCGCGCCTTGAGGCGATCCTCGCGAAGGAAGGTTTGCGGGTTGCGGTACTGAAAGCGGAGGTCAAGCCGGAAGCGCGGGAGGCGTGGTATGAGAAGAAACTTCGCGAGGGAGTCGAGATTTTCATTGCCCATCCTCGTCTTATCGCGCTTGGACTCGACCTCAACTTCGCGGCCGATATCCTGTTTTTCCAGACCGGGTATTCGATCTTCACGCTGCGGCAGGCAAGCCGGCGCTCGTGGAGGATCGGGCAGCGGCAGAATGTGGTGGTGCGATTCCTCCACTACGCGGGCACGATGCAGGAAACCTGTCTGCGGCTGATGGGAAAGAAGCTCCTGGTCTCGCTGGCCATGGAGGGAAAGTTTGCGGCCGAAGGCCTGCAGGCGATGGAAGAAGGTGAGGACCTGCTGATGGCCATGGCGCGGGAGCTGGTCACGGAGCAACACATCGGGGAGACGGCCGACCAGGTCTGGAAATCATTGCAGAACGAGCAAGCGAGGGTATTGGGGGTGCGCAGTCAGGAACGTACGGAGTCAGCAGTTGAGACTCAGACCGGGATGCTAACCAGTCCCGAGTCTTTGGTGCAGCCCGCGGCGCCGATCGGAGTGACCGAGCAGTTGGTGATGTTTGGGGCGGCGCTGGAAGAGGCGCGGAAGCGTAAGGCCGCGCGAAGGCGAGTTGGTGTAGCCCCAGCGGCGAATCAACTGGCGCTGTTCTGACAGAACTCTGAAAGAGAGGTCAGTGATGGCGGAGAAAGGCTTCTTCATCGAAGCGCTCCCGCAGACGGGCGTCGTGACCTTCCTTGCGCTAGTGCGAGAGAAGGAAATCCGCATGAAGCGGAACGGCGGCTTTTATCTACACCTGGTCCTGGCCGACCGGACGGGCGAACTGGAGGCCAGGGCCTGGGATCAGGCGGAATCCACAGCCGCTATATTCGATCGCGACGACATCGTCAAGGTGCGAGGGACCATCGAGCTCTATAACGAGCGCCGCCAACTCATCGTCCAGCGCATCCGGCGATGTGAAGAGGGAGAGTTTGTCGAAGCGGACTTTTGCGCTTGCTCCGAGCGCAATCCCGAGGAGATGTTTGCCGAGCTTCTCGAGTATGTGGAAAAGGTCGCGAATGAGCCGCTGCGGGGATTATTGCTGTCGATTTTGAACGATCCCGCGATCGCGGTGCGGCTGAAGGTGGCGCCCGGAGCAATGCGCATACACCATTGTTACCGAGGTGGGTTGCTCGAACACATCGTCGGGCTGTGCGGGTTGGCAGACCAGGTGGTTCATCACTACCCTAGACTGAATCTCGACTGGCTAATCTCGGCGGCGGTGCTACATGACATCGGCAAAATCGAGGAACTTGGAACGTCGCGGCGGCTGGCCTACACGACTCGCGGGGAACTCGTCGGGCACGTTGCGCTAGGCCTGGAGATTCTCGATCAGCATGTGGCTGGCCTAGATGGTTTTCCCGTGGGGATCAAGGGCATGCTGCAGCACATTGTCGTCAGCCACCATGGCGAGATGGAGAAAGGCGCGCTTCGGCAACCGGCTTTCCCAGAAGCTTTAGTGTTTCATTACCTCGACGAAATCGATGCGCGGCTGGAACAGGCCTGGCGGTTGATCGATCAGGCGCCGGCGGGTGAGGAATGGACAGCGTACATACCATCGCTTGACAGGTCTTTATACCGGCAGTATCCGCTGGAAGCGGAAGAACACTTCGATGAGCTGCCACGGGGCGTTGAAACGGTGATAAGCGAAACGCCAGTCCCGGCCTCGGCTGGCAGCCACAAGAATAGTGATCATCACCGGGCAGGAAGGCAGTCGTGAGGCAGTTTGCGGTGGATGGGCTGCCCTCGCCTGAGAGGCCTTTCCGGTAGAATGTCCATGGTCACTCAAAGTTACCGTCGGGTTCTTGCCGGGCACAGCCCAACCACTCCCCTAGAGCATTTCCATAAATAATGGAGCTTGCAAAATGCTGACGCTTGTGGCAGAGTGGGCGCATGCGAGCTATACCTGTTCCCCTTCGCACGCGCATCGTGGAACTCTACGGGCAGGGCAAGAGCACCCGAGAGATCGCGCAGTTTTCCGGCTTCTGCGTGGCGGCGGTGCGCCGGGTGCGCCAGCAGTTCCGCGAGCGCCGCACGCTGGAGCCTCGGACGCATCGGTGCGGGCGCAAGACCCTGCTCACCGAGGAGCGGAAACAACGACTGCGCGAACTTTTATCTGAGCGGCCCGATGCCACCTTGGCCGAATTGGGGCGCCGCTTGGATCGTCCTTTCCGGACTTCCACGATCGATCTCTGGTTGCGGCGGCTGGGCTGGAAGTTTAAAAAAAACTCTGGACGCCGCCGAGCGGGACCGACCCGACATGGCCGAAAGAAGGGTGCACTGGCATGAGGGGTTGGCCGTCGAGCCGGTGGGCGCTCTGGTTTTCGTGGACGAGAGCGGCGCCAACACCAAGCTGACTCGCCTGCGAGGCCGCGCGCTGGGCGGCGAAAGACTGCTGGCGCACGTCCCGCACGGGCGCTATCAGACCAGCACGCTGATCGCCGGGCTTCGCCTGGAAGGTCATTGCGCGCCGTGGTTGTTTGGGGGCCCGATGAACGGCGAGATGTTTTTAGCCTGGGTCCGGCAAGGGCTGGCCCCCACGTTGCGCCCCGCCGACGTCGTGATCCTGGACAACCTGAGCACGCATAAGATTCGCGGCGTGCGCGAAGCCATCGAAGTCGCCGGCGCACGGCTGCTCTACCTGCCGCCCTATTCGCCAGACTTCAATCCCATCGAGCCGATGTGGAGCAAGATCAAACAAATCCTGCGCAGCCACGATCCGCGCTCGGAACAGGAACTGCTGTCGGCCGCCCAAACCGCCTTTCAGTCCATCTCGGCCAGCGACTGCAAGGGCTCCTTTTTTAGCGCTCAATAAGCTACATAATCAATGGAAATGCTTTAGCTGATTAGGTGCGCTTTGACACCAATCTGCGCGCAGGCTTTGGCGAGGGCTACATCGGCCGTCAGAATAGGGCAACCCTGAATCGCAGCCATCGCGGCATGCAGAGCATCCAGAGTCCGAATTGGGACCGTAAAAGTCGCGATCCACTCGCGGGCCTGGGCAAAGTGTGGTCTGTTGACGGCAAGCCGAATGTAGATTTCTTGTTCCAGATGCGACTGAAACGCGGCTAGAAGCCGGCGTGCGTCCGCCCGGAGCATTTCCCGGGCGCGCACTTTTCGGGCGAGCGCGGATACGAACTCCACTTCTACAAGCCAGCTAATCGCCCGCCCCTCCGCTTCGCTGAGTGCCCGCTGCGCGCGGGCGCTCAGCGGCTCAGGACAGTAATAGGCCGCCAGCACGCTGGTGTCGACGTAAATCAATAGCGACTGCTCCGGCGCGCTTCCCGAATCTCCTCGCTCAATGCCCGCCCGCACACCTTGACCGAGGATCGAAGCGTGCCCAAGTCAGGGAGGGGAGGTGTCTTTCGTTCGGGCGGGACGAGTCTGCCGACTTCCACTCCCCGTCGTAGAACGACAACCTCATCGCCGGCCTGAACCTGATCCAGCAATCGGCGCAAACCCTCGCGTGCCTCCCGGACGCTCACTTTGTGGGTGCTCATCGAATGACCTCATGTACATCCAAAGTGTACACGAAGCATGGCATTCCATGCAAATGAAACCACAAGTAGTAAAGGGCCTGCGATGCGATTTGGTTCGCGCGCTGGGAAAGGAGATGATGGCGATGTCCTTTAAGATTTCGCACAGCGGGGACTTCCACCTGGAGGAAGATCACTATTTCGGCGACACGGCCCAGTGCGTCGAATGGTTCGTCGAGGACGGCATCCAGCAGGATACAAACCTCTTTGTGCTGGACGGCGATCTCACCACCTACAAGCAAACCATCAAGGAGCGGAAATTCTGGGTCGACTCCATCTTCTGCATGGCCAATCATGCCCCGGTTCTTCTGATTGCAGGCAATCACGGCAAAGAGCTCGAGGACGACTTGTGGCCGCTCTTCAGGGTCAAGGGGAACCACCCGGTTTTCCTGTGCACCGAGCCGGAGTTTGTTGAACTGGGTGAGGTCGTAATCGCCGTGTTTCCCTATCCTCGGAAAGCGCAGTTTGTGGGCGGGCGTGAAGGTGAAAGCCTCGAGCAAGCATTCGCCAGCCAATTACAAGAATTCAACGAACGGTTCACGCGGAGGCCGGATTCCTATCAGTTGTTCTTCGGTCACTTCGGAGTGGTCGGCGCCCGGGTTTCGAGCGGACAGCCGCTGGTAGGCCGGTGCGCGGAATATCCACTGAACCCCGTCCGCAGCCTGCAAGCGCAATATATCGGCTTGAGTCATATCCATCTTCGGCAGCAGCTTGCGCCGCGCGTCTGGTACGCTGGCTCGCTTTCCCGATGCGATTACAGCGAGCGAGAGACGAAGGGCTACCAACTCGTGACTTTGCGCGAGCCATGTCTCCGACGAGACCTGTCCGACGTCGAGATTTCCTTTCGGCAGTCGCCGACGCGGCCGATGATCGAGCTCGAAGCCTCCTATGAGGGAGGTGAGCTTCGCTTTGCCGTGCCCCCTGATCCGGCGGCCCTCAAAGATTCGCGAGTCAAAGTCGTGGTGACGGTCGGCAAGGGATTGCATGCGGCCCTCAGCCGGGAGGAGCAGCAGCGGCTGCTGGAGCAGTTGCTCGAAGCCAATCCCGCCGAGCTCAAGATCAAAATCGAGCACGAGTCGGAGGAAGCCGCCGACGTTGCGCCGCTCAGCTTAGCGAAAACGGCCGAGGACAAGCTGCGAGCCTACTGGGCTCTGAAGGGGGAGCCCGGGACCGAGTTACAGAAGCGCTTGATCACCAAGCTCGCCCGGATCGAGACGACTGTGCTCGAGCAAGGCGCTTAACTTTTCCCCAAGGTTCGCCCACTTAGCCCCTTCCTTACTCAATCGTAGAACCAACCTGTCTCAGCCCCCACAAATCGAAGCGTGCGGTTTTTTCCCGTCAAATCCCGCAGTGCGGAAGTGTGTCAAGAACCGCTCCTGCGCAGGGTTTCCCAGAAAACTCTAAAGGAGCAGTCCCATGGAAAGCGGTGAAGCTATCGAGGCGCGCTGGGGCAAGCTCAAGCAAGAAATCGCGGCTTTTGAGCGTTGGCAGCGTGCGGGGGACGCCGACTCGGACATCGCGGCGAAAGAAAGACAGTGTTATGGACAGCGAAAAGCACAGATTAAGAGTCGCTCAATCCTGTGCGGCTTTAAGCTCGCGGAAGGTTTGGGATCCCGTGCCCGCTACTTCCGCGCGGGAAGGCAAAAGCGATCCAGAAGAGGGTAGCAGAACTGATGCACAAGACGGTGAGGTGCACTGCTTATTACTGCCAACCGTCTTCGATTGTGAATAAAGTTTGAGGGGAGTCGAGACATTTATGAAGTTGAAAAAGATTAGTATTTGCGGACTCACGGAGGCTTTCCCGAACCCGGTCAGTGTGGATTTTGAGGGGCTGGGGTCCGGGCTGATCGCCCTGGTGGGGAACAATGGCGTTGGCAAGTCCACGCTCATCGGTTCAATCTTCGCGGCGCTGTTTCGGCAACTGCCGGGACAAAAGCGGTCGTTGTACGATTTCTGTACTCACCCCCACCCGGAGATCGACCTCACGTTCAGCGTGGGCGGTGAATCCTACCGCTCACTGCTTAAAATCGATCCCAAGGCACGCCAAATGGAGAGCTACCTCTTTGACGGCCGGGGGATCCCCTTGGCGAACGGCAGGAAGGAAGCATTCCAGGAGGAAATCCGCAAGCGAGTCGGCACGGTCGAGCTGTTTCTGGCGTCGATCTACTCCTCGCAGTCGAGGGCCGGTAATTTTCTTGGTCTTGAGCGGAGCGAGCGGAAGCAGCTCTTCATCACGCAGTTGCTGGGTCTCAGTCGGCTGCGGCTAATTTCGGCAACGGCGCGTGGGTTTGCGGAGCAGGCGGACCGGCAGGTGCTCACGCTGGAGGGCGAACGCAAGGGGATCAGCCAATTGCTGGCAACCGAATCTGATATCGAAAGCGTGGAGGAATTGGCAGGCCAGCTCAAAACGGTGAGTACCGAGCTAGAGAGCGCCGAACGGGTGCGGCGCATGGCCGAAGGGACATTGAACGAGTTGCTCAGGCGGGATGTCGAACAAAAGACGATGGAGTCGCGCCGGGCGGAGTTATCAGCCCAGTTGAGAAGGACGGGGACAAGCATCACCACCCTCGAAAGGCAACTGGATGAGGATGGGAGAGAGCTGGCTGGCCGGAAAGACACCGGAGACGTGACGGCGGAACTCCGTGGCCTGGACGCCCGGATCGAGGAAGTGCACCGGCAAATGGAAGAAGCGAAGGAGGTGGAGACGTCAAACCGTGAAATCGAGGCAACCATCCGTTCCATCGAGGCCGATCTCAAAGCCAAGCGCGATGAGCTGGCGCGGTCGGAGCAGGAATCGGAAGAGCTTGCGGCCGTGCCGTGCGGCGGAAAGGGTCCCTATGCCGGCTGCGTCAAGATCCGGCGTGCCATTCAGGCCCGTGAAAGCTTGGCAGAATTGGGAGGCATCATTGCAACGCTTCAACTTGAGCTGGAACTCCAACGTAGTTCGCTGATGAAAGTCCCGGCCGATACGAATCGTTTGATGAACGAATTGCAACAGCGCCAGGGGCAGCGGCGAAGCCTGGAGGATGCCCGGCGGCGACAGGAGGAGTTAAAGGTGATTGAAGCGCGCCGCCAGGAGCGGGCTCGGGGCCTCGAGCGGCTGATGGAGGAGAAGTCGGGTCAGGAAAGGCAGTTAAAGGAACTCTACCGGAGCATGGAGGGCATTCAGGGGGTTGACGCTGACCTTGCCCGGGTCAATCGAGAGCTTCAGGAAACGGCTTCGGAGATTAAGCGTCTGTCGGGCAGGCGCGAGCAAATCATCGCGCGGCAGGCGCAGGCGGAGCAACGGCTGCGGCAAATTGAGGAGGCACGGGCGCGGGCGGCGAGGCTGGAGACCGAACTGGACACGGCGCGCAGCGAGCGGGACGAGTTCGATTATCTGGCCAAAGTGTTTGGGCCAGATGAGATTCAGTTGTGCGAGATTCAAGCGGCGGGCCCGGGGATATCGGCCATCGTCAACGACCTGCTGGAAGGATGCTTTGACAACAAGTTCGAAGTCCGGTTTCGGACGCAGAGGCCGAGGGCGGACGGGAAAGGGATGGTCGATGACTTTGACATCGAGGTTCGGAATAAGGGGCTGGACCGGACTTGCCTGGTGGATGAGCTTTCGGGAGGGCAGTTTGTCCTGGTGAACGAAGCGGTGAATCTCGGGATCGCCATTTACAACATGCGGCAGGCGGAGGGCGTGCGGCATGAAACCCTGTTTCGGGATGAGACGGTCGGAGCGCTCGACTCGAACAATGCAAAGGAATACGTGCGGATGCTGCGGCGGGCGATGGAGGTGGGAGGGTTCCACCAGGTGATCTTCATCTGCCACTCGCCCCAGGTTTGGGAGATGGCTGACCGGCTTCTCCGGATTCGTGATGGCCAAGTAATGCCCGAATTAGAAGTACGGGAAGAAAATAACGCTGCCTGAAGGAGAACTACCGCGGAAATCCACGATGGGGCCGAAAGATTGGTCGAAGCGGCGACATCGGCCCCGAGTGGATGTTTACCTGTCGTAATTCGCCAGGGCGGGGTGGGCGGATACGCAGGAGCGTAACCCTGATAACGAGAAAAGCGGGTACACTTACAAGGCAACACGTCTGAAATTAATTATCACAATCGGAAGAGGAGTTTCTGGTTTCTGCCTCTGAAGGTGAGGATAACGGTGATGCATGCGATTTTCGGAGCAACGGGTTCGGTCGGGAAAAACCTCGCTGCCGAGTGGGCTAAATCAGGCATTCCGTTCCGCGTAGTCAGCCGGTCTGAGGAAAGGATGCGGCGTGCGTTTGGCCGCTACGGCGAACTGGTTGATTATTGCGTTGCAGACCTGGGAAATCCTGCAGCCGCGCGGTCGGCGGCGACGCTTCGAGAATGGAGCGGGCCGGCGATTGCGCGTCCAAATGCTTTGCCCCTACAGTCCCAGTTTCTTGGCGGCCAGTTCCGTACCGATCACGCGGGCATGAATCTTTGCGAAGGCCGCATCGCGCCCCCTCGAAGTATCGTCGCTGAAGGGAGCGAATCCGCAGTCGTCCGTCGTTCCGAGTTGTGTCAACGGGATATATTCGGCGGCTTCGAGCACGCGGTCTCGCACCTGTTCTGAAGTTTCAACCTGTGGATCAATGGGATCAATGACGCCGACGAAGATCCTGTAGTCGGGTTGGGCGTAGTCCTTGATCATTCTGAGGACTCGGGGCCGATCTTTCTCGCTTGCGAGCTGGATATAAAAGTTGGTGGCGTTGAGCTTGAACAGGTCCGGTAGCAGATCGGCGTAGTCGACGTCGGCGCTGTGCGTGGAATCCTGATCGCTGCCGGGGCACGTGTGGATGCCGATCCGGCGTCTCTCCTCCACCGTAAAACGGCTCTTCCTCAATTTTGTTGCAGGCGGCAGATTCCGTGTAGGCTGGGGCAATGATGCCTGACACCGTGTTTGCCGAACGATTGCTGCCGAAATCCAGGGCGCTTACTCTCGAAAGCGTCCAGTCGTGCGAATCGGGCTGGGTGCTGGAAGCCCGCGGGCCTGCGCGGGCACCGTGCCCAGCCTGTCACAAGGTCTCCTCCTCCCGCCATAGCCGCTATTGGCGCACGCTCAAGGACTTACCCGCCCACGGCGCCAAGGTAACCTTAAAGGTGCAGGTGAACCGTTGGCGGAGTCGCAATGAGTCTTGTGGTGTGCGCTTCTTCAGCGCACCCGTGGACAGCGTGGTGGCCGCGTATGGTCGCGAGACGAACCGAGCGCGCGATCTCACTTTGCTGATCGGCCACGCCGTGGGCGGGCTACCCGGCGAGCGCCTGATGAGCCGACTGAATATGGCGACTAGCGATGACACGATTCTCCGGCGGTTGAAGCACTTGCAACAAGAACCGATCAATTCGGAAGTGCGGGTGCTGGGCGTCGATGAGTGGGCTTGGAGCAAGGGACAAAAGTTTGGGACGCTGCTGGTGGATTTGGAGCGCCATCGCGTGCTCGATGTGTTGGCGGAGAGTTCGTCGGATGCCTTGGCAACCTGGTTGAGAGCGCATCCGGGCGTCACGACCATCAGCCGGGATCGGCATGGCAGTTATGCGGAGGGAGCTCGCCGTGCGGCCCCCAACGCCACTCAGGTCGCCGGCCGGTTTCATTTGGTTCGGAATCTGCGGCAAGCGGTGGAAAGAGAACTTGCCGTTCACCGGCGGGAGCTACGAGTTTCTCTCCCGAGCCCAACGCCGCCTGCCAGCCCAGAAGGAGGGAAGAAGACCCATCAGATTCGGGTTCGTTCGCGGGTGGCCGAACATCGGCAGGAAAAGATCGAGCTTTTTCAAAAGATTCACCAAATGAAGGCGGCGGGGATAAAAGTAAGTGAAATCGCAGAGCAGCTGGGTATCAATCGGCGGCGCATCGACAAGTGGGTTCGATTGAAAGAGTTCCCGGAGCGCAGCCGCATGCAGCCACGGCCAGGAATGGTGGAATCGTTCCGAGAGTACCTGCGCGAACGATGGGAACAAGGCTGCCACCATGGCCACGAGCTGTTGGCGGAAATCCGGGAACGGAGCTACGTGGGCTGTTATACTCGGCTTGCCGAATTGCTCTCGCCGTGGCGTCAGCCGAAGCCGGAATCGAAGGACACAAACAATGATGTGTTGACGTTACCGCCAGGCGAGTTATTGAGCGAGCCGCCTACGCGCCAGGTTTCTCCGCAGGTAGCCGCAGCGCTGCTGGGCAAGCGGCGGGCGGATTTGACGCCACGGCAGGCAGAGATCGTGGATCGGCTCAAGGAACAGTGTCCGGGCTATGCGGTGATGCGAAGGCTGTCATTCGGGTTTCGCAGCATCCTGAGCAGGGGCAAAGTGACGACCCTACATCGCTGGTTAGGGGAAGCTCGAAGGACGAAAATCCATCCGTTGGAGCGCTTTGTCCGAATCGTGAAGCAGGACCTCAGTGCCGTGGAATCTGCGGTGACGGAGAAGTGGAGTAACGGGCCGGTGGAAGGCCAAATCAATCGCCTCAAGGCGCTGAAAGGCAGATGTATGGTCGCGCTGGCGTGGAATTACTCCGCACCCGAATGCTACCGCTGCCAGTTCTCGAGATCAAATGACCGCCTGCAACAAAAGTGAGGAAGAACCAATATAAGTACAGCAGTCCGCGATTTGACTACAGCGCGACATAAACCCAGCATCATGCATCTTCTGCTCGTCGACAAACAACGGCATATCAGTCCTCCTCGAAATCTGAATCTCGGTGTTTCACCTTGCGGTCGTGATCCCGCTTAGCCGGATCCATAGCGGCTAAAGCCGGATGAGTCAAACCGGTTGGCAAGTGGACAACCACGGTTCAATGGGATGTGACACTCCTGGCGCGGCGAGTGAACGTGCCTTCTTAGCGTACGCCGCACTCAAGCAACTTAGTACGGCTACCGTTTCTTGAGAATGTCGCTGGTGATTCGCTACTCTAAATTGGCCCCTTTTGATCGTCTGATTTGGCCCCACCTGAAGAACCGACTAACCTGCTTGGGCACGATTGAAGCTCAGGGAGGGGTCGATTGGACTGGAGAGCCAAAGTGGAGTTG
>JAKAWG010000072.1 GCA_021817045.1 Acidobacteriota bacterium | reverse complement strand
CACCGCAACCGTGCGCACGCCCAGCTCCTTGCAAGCGCAAATGATCCGCACAGCGATCTCGCCGCGGTTGGCGATCAGAACTTTTCGAAACATGATTTCCTACGGGCCTCAGACGGCTCAGTGCGTCTCTCAACCGGGAACCGGACTGACACCCTTCAACTATACCATTTCACAGGCCCTTTTCCGGCGATTCGTGCCTTTGAAGTGTGCAAAGTCATTGCAGGTGTTTACCGGTGCTCGTAACCACCAGACGGCCGTGTTTCACGCCGCGAGTGCTGAGGATCTGATCTCCCAGGCGCCGCAGTCCTCCGCACCGGCCCTTCATAATGACGACCTCCAAACAGTTGTGATGGTCTAAGTGCACATGCGTGACCGCCAGCACCTTGCCTCCCGCGCGGTGCTGAAGTTCGATCAGCTTTTCAGAGAGTCCAGCACGGTGGTGGTCGTAAACCAAGGTCAGCGTTGCGACCACAATCTTATTCTCATCAGCCTCCTCGCCGACGAGGTGCTCCCGGATGAGGTCGCGGATTGCCTCGGAGCGGTTCTGGTACCCTTTTCGACTGATCGTCTTGTCGAAGCTGACTAAAAGTTCCCGTTCCAGAGATAATCCTGTTCGAACCAGATCGCCCATTTCCTATGTGCCCTCCCTGGTTTCTTCCGGCAGACTGTTCCAAGCCAGCTCGCTTCTGCCGGCCAACACCAATTCTATCTGTAACACGGATCGTCCGATCCGTGCACCTCATGCCTCGGCTGCAGCCTTCAAGGGTAGCCGCGGTCAATCCTGCATGCCGGGTTGACCGTGGGTTGTTCCGGAATAAAAAGCCCACGGTCACAAAAAGCGCTGACCGTGGCTACCACCGCCCACCGCCGCCACTGGGCAGTTTTCAGGCGCGCCGGTAGCACGATTCTGTAATATGTGTTACTAATGAGCTTCGTGCAGGTGGCGCCATTTCACGGATCGTATCACCCATACGGCGATTGCCGCTTGACAGAATCGCTGATCGCGGCTTTTCTCCGGGTCTGCCTTCCCTTCACAGACAGCGGACCTCGTTGCGCATTCCAGAGTTGAGGGAGGTATGCCATGTGGCAGCCGAGAAAGAGCGGTCTCGAATATGCATTTGTGTTTCTGGGCCTCGCATTGGTCCTGGCTATGGTCGCGCCCTCGAAGGCATTTCCGGGGAGCATCTCGGGCATTGTCACCGACCCGAGCGGCGCCGTGATGCCTCGGGTTACCGTTGTGGTCCGTAATGATGCAACTCACAAGCTGGAAAAGACAGTGACGAACGGGCGAGGCTTCTACGCTTTTACAGTCCTTCCGATTGGCATCTACGAAATCGATATTCAAAAGACGGGTTTTGCGTCTTACCAGCGCACGGGTTTGGCGATCCACGTCAACACCTCGCTCCGCGTCGACGTGAGGCTGCAACTGGGCTCCTCGAAAGAGACGATCACGGTCTCGGGATCGGGAGCGGGGGTTCATGTGGATACGACGGATACTCAACTCGGTGAGGTCATCACCGGCAACCAGATGACAGCTTTGCCCCTCAACGGCCGCAGCTATACGGACCTGCTGACCTTGCAACCCGGCGTCGCTCCGGCCTCCACCCTGCAGCCCGACTCCGTGGTCATGACGGGGGTGAATACGTCCATTGTGCCTTCGGGCGACCTGAATCCCGGCAATGTCTCGATCAGCGGCCAGCGCGAGTTCGCAAACGGCTTCCTGCTGAACGGGAGTGACGTAGACGAGCGCGTAAACATGGGCACGGCAATCATTCCCAACCTCGACTCCATCGCGGAATTCCGCATCCTGACTAGCAACTTCGACGCCGCGTACGGCAATTACGCCGGCGGAGAAATCATTGTTGTCACGAAGTCCGGGACGGATCACTTTCACGGCGACGGATTCGAATTCCTCCGCAACACCCAGCTTGACGCCCGGAATTTCTTCTCGCCGAGCCGGGCGAAGTTCGATCAGAACCAGTTTGGCGGGTCCTTGGGCGGTCCTATTAAGCGCAGCCGCGTCTTCTTCTTTGGTGATTATCAGGGCACGCGCCTCACTGAAGGAGTGGATACCGGGCTTATCCCCCTTCCATCGCTCCAGGACCGGACCGGCAATCTCTCCGATGTTGCAGGCGGGCTGACCGGAACGGTGAATGGCCAATTCTTTGCCAACCTGCTCTCGCAAAAATTGCATTATCCCGTGACGGCGGGAGAGAAATACTATACTCCCGGCTGCACCACTCCGGCCCAGTGCGTGTTGCCCAATGCGGTGATTCCGCAGAGTGCCTGGTCAGCGCCCGCCCAACGCCTCTTGCAGTACATTCCACTGCCCAATCAACCGGGGAATTTCTTCTCAACCTCAGCCTACAATGAGACCCTCCGGGACGATAAGGGCTCGCTACGGATGGACGCGGATACCCGCTGGGGAAACCTCCTTGCTTACTACTTCCTGGACGGCTACTCTTTGAACAATCCTTATCCGGTGAATCAGGCCGGGGCGACTGTTCCGGGGTTCAACGCGCGCTCCTCCGGCCGCGCGCAGTTAATTGCCCTGGGCGATACGAAGACGTTCGGCGCGACCAGTGTGAACGAATTTCGCTTCAGCTTTATGAGGGATGCGAACATTCTGGGACAGCCCGTGGGCGGAGTGGGCCCAAGCTTGGCCTCTCAAGGTTTTACCACAGGCCCTGGCACATTGGGCATTGTTCCGCTCGATCCAAAGATCGAAGGCGTGGAAAACGTCGTGTTCAACAACTATACCATTGGCATCAATACCACCGGGATGAGCCAATTCGATAATTCGTTCGAAGCGCTCGATAACTTCTCAAAAGTTGTGGGAACGCACACGGTGAAAGCGGGCGGTGAATTCTATTTCTCCCAGGTGAATGTCATCCCTGACTTTATCTATAACGGAAGTTTCCAGTTTTTTGGAACGGAGACCGGCGTGGATTTTGCCGACTTTTTGCTTGGAGCTCCCAGTAACTTCGGCCAAGGCGACGGCCAGTCGATCTATGAGCGCGATCCCTATGAAGGCGCTTACGGGCAAGACAGTTGGCGGGCGAGGCCAAACCTTACGCTCAACTACGGCGTGCGCTGGGACGCGATCAGTCCCTGGTATGAGAAGTACAACCAGATTCAGACTTTGTCTTTAGGGCAGCAGTCTGTGGTCTTCCCCGGCGCGTCCAAGGGCCTGGTGTTTCCGGGTGATCCCGGAATCCCGCGGACTCTTGCTCCTGCCCGGTACGGCGACTTCTCCCCTCGCCTGGGCCTCGCCTATTCGCCGGACCTTCACGGCGGGATTTGGGGCAAGCTCTTTGGGGGGCCGGGGAAATCCAGCCTGCGAGCCGGGTACGGGATGTTCTACACCGCGATCGAGGGGTTAAGCATCGGTGTGGACAGCGCTAACATTCCCTGGGGTTATTCGTATACCAGTCCCGCTCCGCCCCTCTTCGCAGAGCCATATGTGACGGCTGCAAGCGGCGAGAGCAACGGCCAGCCCTTCCCATTGCAGTTTCCGCCCTTTGGAGTGTCGGCGAGCCACCCTGATGCCAACGTCAATTTCGCCAAGTTCCTCCCCGACCCGTTCGGCGCCACTCCAAACCCTGGGAACAAGAGTCCGTATGCGGAGCATTACATGTTTTCACTGGAGCGCCAGTTTGGCCGCAACACGCTGCTGAGCGTGGACTATGCCGGCGCCCAAGCTCATCACCTGCTGGTGGTGCTCGAAGAAAACCCCGGCAACCCGGCCCTATGCCTGAGCCTCAGTCAGCCCGGCGAAGTGATGCCGGGCACTCCCACCTGCGGCCCGTTTGGCGAGAGCGGAACCTACGTCAGCAGCTCCGGCCAGGTCTACAACGGAACGCGTGGACCGTATGGGCCGGCCTTTACCAGCGCGACGACTGAGCACGCCATGGGCAATTCGGACTATAACGCGCTCGAAATCACCCTGCGCCACACGAGCGGGCGAACGGAGTTCCTGGCCGGTTATACGTACAGCAAATCCATGGACCAGTCCTCCAGTCTTGCGGAGGAAGTGAACCCGCTCAATTACATGCTCACCGAGGCTCCCTCCGCCTTCGACCTCACCCATAACTTTGTGGCGAGCTACCGCTATGACCTGCCATTAGGAGCTCTCTTCCACCACCGCGACCGGCTCACCTCCGGCTGGTCCTTGTCCGGCATCACCGAGTTCAGCACAGGATTTCCTGTAACCCTGTTCAACAATGGGGACACCTCTTTACTGGGAACCGAGCCGAACGGCGTCAATAATTTTGGAGTCGATTTACCCAACTTCAGGCCCGGCCCGCTGGAGCTCAATCCGAATCCGCGAAACGGTGGCACTTATTTCAACACCGCGCTGTTTAGTATCCCGCCCCTCGGCTCCTCCGGAACGGCTGCGCGACGCTTCTTTTACGGTCCAGGGATGAACAACCTTGATTTGGCCCTCCTGAAAAATGTGCGCTTAAGTGAAACGAAATCGCTGGAAATCAGGCTGGAAACGTTCAACACGTTCAATCACGCCCAGTTTTTTGGCGCGGGCGCTGTTAATGGCGTCATCGGCACGCCCGCGTTTGGAAAGGTCGTCAGTGCAGACGCCCCAAGGCTGGTTCAGATCGCTGCGAAGCTCATTTTCTGAAATCCACTTCCCACGATGCACTGATCAATTTCTCGCTTCTTTGGGTGCCAGCTTGGGAACCGTGCCGTCGTCGAAATGACGACATTGTGACGGCTTTTCGGCAGAGGCGTTCCTCTTTTGCTTCTCAATCGTCACCGGCCCCAGTTGTGCGCGGGGCGATTTTTACATTCAAGTTATTGAATAACAGGCGCTTACCTCCGAGGTGCTCAATCACGGCCCGAGTTGGCACGGAGCTTGCATGTGAATTGTTTTCGAGTGTCGGAAAACGTCGATCGGGTGGATGCTGTGGAAGGGCCGGCGGTGCTGTGTAACGCGGCGGTTAGTGAGGGGAGGGCTTTATGGAGGCACGCGAAGCGGTTGGCCTCAATTGGGACGAAGAGAGATTGATTCGAAGAGCCGTTGAGGGAGATCAGGAAGCCAGGGAAGCACTGTTTGGCCGCTACCGGTCCTCGCTCTATCAGACCGCCTTGCGGATTTGCCAGAACCCTGAAGATGCGGAGGACGCCGTGCAGGACGGGTTATTGGCTGCGTTCCGCAACCTTCGCCAGTTCAAGGCGCGCTCGCGTTTCTCCACGTGGCTTATGCGGGTAGTCATCAATGCCGCACTCATGCAATTGCGGCGCAGGCGAGCGCACCCGCTCCTTTCGATCGACCAGGACGATCGGCAAGATAATCAGCAGACGATTGCCAAAACCGTGCTTGACGCCAGGCCTGGACCGGAAGAAAGCTACGCCCAGAAAGAGCGGATGGAAATTTTTGCGCGCGGCATTCGAACCCTACCGTGGGCGCAAGGAATTGCACTGTGGCTGCGCGGGGTCGAAGGGTTCCCGCTGGACGAGGCGGCGCGAATACTGCACGTTCCAACCGGCACGTTGAAATCAAATTTGCACCGCGGGCGCGCTCGGCTTGCCGCCTATGTTCAAGCGTCCTCGGGACCGGTTGGCCAAGCTTCAGCGGCAGCTTGACCGCCCTTCGCCTGGGAATTACAATGAAGCATTTGGTCGCATCCTGCGAACTTTTTCTGCGGTATTCAGACCGATGACTGATGCTTCCTTTCCTGAGGCGCTGACATTTGATGACGTCCTGCTGCGCCCTGGCAAGTCTTCGGTGCTCCCAGCAGAAGCGGACACTCGCACGTTTTTCACTCGCCACATTCCTCTGAACATTCCAATCGTCAGTGCAGCGATGGATACGGTCACCGAGTCGGGCCTGGCAATTGCGCTCGCTCAGCAGGGGGGCATCGGCATTATTCACCGGACCATGCCCGTGGAGCGGCAGGCGCTCGAAATCGACAAAGTGAAGCGCTCGGAAAGCGGCATGATCGTTGATCCGGTGACGGTCAGGCCGGACAGCCGCATTGCGGAAGCTCTTGAGATCATGAGGAAATACAGGATTTCCGGCGTGCCGGTGACAAGCCACGGGCGGTTGGTGGGCATTCTCACAAACCGCGATCTGCGCTTCGAGACGCGCTTTGACCTGCTCGTCGAAGCGGTGATGACCAAAGAAAACCTCATCACCGTCCCGGTCGGAACAACGCTGGACGAGGCCGAAAAAATTCTTCATCGGCATCGTGTGGAAAAGCTGCTGGTGGTGGACAAAGAATTCAACCTCAAGGGTCTCATCACCGTCAAAGATATTCAGAAACGGATCAAATTTCCCAATGCTGCCAAAGACAGTCAAGGCCGGTTGCGGGTAGGGGCGGCGCTGGGGGCGACAGGCGACTTCATGGAGCGCGCAGCAGAGCTTGTGAGGGCGAAAGCAGATGTGCTTGTCGTTGACACCGCCCACGGGCACTCGGCGCGCGTCATCGAAGCCGTGAAGGCCCTGAAAGCCAAGTTTTCCGAGGTGGATATTGTGGCGGGAAATGTAGCCACTTACGAAGGAGCGCGCGATCTTGTTTCGCTGGGCTTAGACGGGGTGAAGGTGGGGATTGGCCCGGGCTCGATTTGCACGACGCGCGTCGTCACCGGGGCCGGCGTACCGCAAATCACGGCGATTCTCGAGTGCGCACGCGCGGCGCGGGAAGCCGGCGTGCCTCTTATTGCCGACGGCGGCGTTAAGTTTTCCGGAGACATTACCAAGGCTCTCGCCGCCGGAGCAAGCTCCGTTATGATCGGCAGCTTGTTCGCGGGCACCGAGGAAAGCCCAGGCGAGACGATTCTTTATCAGGGCCGCAGCTTCAAATCCTATCGGGGGATGGGGTCAATTTCAGCCATGACAGCCGGCTCGGGCGACCGTTACGCGCAGGAGATCGATACGCCCGCCAAGATGGTGCCCGAAGGGATCGAAGGGCGAGTCCCCTACAAAGGTTCACTTGCCGAGATGGTCACGCAATTGGTGGGCGGCCTGCGCTCTGGTATGGGTTATTGCGGCTGCGCCTCCATCGAGGAGCTGCGGCACAAAGCCCGGTTCGTGCGGATCACCGCCGCCGGCCTGCGCGAAAGTCACGTGCATGACGTCATCATCACTAAAGAGGCGCCGAATTACAGGCTGGAATGACCTGACTTTGGATCTGCGAATTTAGATTGAGCCTGCCCGAATCAGTAGTCATCGATTTGAATCCAAAATCGAAAGTCCAAAATGCCAGTGGCTTCTTGGTGAGAGAAGCAGCGATCGTGACTATCCACGCTTTCGCCGCGAGCGAACCGCAAAGACAGCCCCTACAACGATAAGCAACCCTCCCCACCACAGCGAGGGGTGAAGCTGCGCGGCAAGCACGGTGTGCGGGGGATTGTGAATTTCTGAGATTCCGACCGCCAAAATAATCACTCCGTAAACCAGAAAGATGATGCCGACAAAGAACCAAACGGGCAACATCTGGCGCCCGCCTGCGGTACCAACCGTCTCGGGAGCGGCAATCTTAGGAGGGTTTTCTCCGTCTTTGCGGCCTTCAGATTTTGGGTTCATTTGCCAATCTCCGTGCTGCCCGTGAGCGAACCGGCCAGGCGCCAGCCGCTAGTCTGGTGCACGCCGTCCAAGTGGGAGCGTTACCAGAAGATGACTTGCAAGACGACAAACGCCGCCAGAGCAACCGCTCCCCAGAAGATCGGCCGCCTAAAGATCGACAGATGACCTTCGGACGGCAGTTCCGTGAAGCCGTAAACGAGGCTGGTTAGCTCTCCCTCCGCGCGCGGCTTGGTAGCGAGTGAGACGAGTACTGTGACGGTGACGCAGATAAGCCACGACCACAGCGCCCGGTACATATTCTCCGCCATGATCTTGGCGTGCGGGGAAAGCGCGAAAACAGCGAGCATGTGCGGATCAAGCTTCACCCACACAAACATGGCGACAGAAGAAGTCACTCCGGCTGCCAAGCCCCACACGGCGCCCTTCGGCGTGGTGCGCTTCCACATCATTCCCAAGATTACCGTGCCGAACAGTGGAGAATCGAAAAAACTGAAAAGCGCCTGGACGTAATCCATAATGCTTGCGAATTGCATCACCAGATAGGCGGCGCCGATGCTGATCAGGACCCCGATCATCGTAGACCAGCGGCCCATGCTGACGTAATGAGAATCTGCCGCATCTTTGCGCAGGAAAGAGCGGTAAATGTCATAGGTCCACACGGTGGCGAAGGCGCTCGTATTGCCCGCCATGCCGGACATGAAACCGGCGATCAGCGCGGTGACGCCTAATCCGAGCAGGCCGGGACCGCAATAACGTCCGAGCATCAGCGGAAGCACCGCATTGTAGCTGTACTGGCCGGGATGCACTGCGCTTTGCGGCACAAGCCGGAAAGGCAGCACGCCGAGCGCCAGAAGACCGGGCAATACGACGATGAAAGGAATGGCCATTTTGAAGAACGACGCGATGATGGGTGCCATCTTGGCGGTACGCACATCTCGGGCGGCGAGCACCCGCTGCACCACGAGAAAATCAGTCGTCCAGTAGCCGAAAGAAAGAACCATTCCCAGACCAAAGACGATGCCCGTCCATTGGATCCCCATCGGGTTAGTGCTGAAGTGCCCGAGACCTTTCCACAAGTGCGTATAGTCCTGTCCCGGAAAGCGGGCCTGAATGCGGGCCACCAGGCCGTTCCAGCCGCCCGCCTCGACGAGACCGAGAATAGGGACGAGGAGAGCTCCAAACCAGATGAGAAAGAACTGAACTACCTCGTTGAAGATGGCCGAAAATAGCCCGCCGGCAGCCACATAGATGCCCACCACAATCGACGAAATCCAGATGCTCACGTTAATGTTCCATCCCAGCAGAACGTGGAGCAGTAGCGCCATGGCGAACATATTGACGCCCGAAGTGAGGATCGTAATCACGGCCAGGCAGGTGGCCGCCAATCCGCTGGTGGCCCGATCGAAGCGCAGATTCAGATAGCCCGGAACGGAGTGGGTCTTGCAGATGTAATAGAACGGCATCATGACGAGGCCGAGGAAGACCATGGCCGGGATGGCGCCGATCCAGTACCAATGAGCAGCCAGAATGCCGTACTCATACGACGCGCCAGCCCAGCCCATCAGCTCAAGCGATCCAAGGTTCGCGGAAAGGAATGCGAGGCCGGCAACCCACGCTGTCATCCCGCGGCCTGCAAGGAAGAAATCCTCTCCGCTTTTCGTATACCGCTTTAAGTAGAAGCCAATTCCCAGCACCATCACGAAGTAGATGACGATGATGATGAGGTCTACCGGATGTACGGCGAGGACAGCGCGCGAACGACCGGCCCGGGAAAGGTTCGCGAGCCACGCGAGAGACACGGTCCATTGACGGACGTTCATAAGGTTAGTCCTTAATGATCAGTCGGTGGTTCCAGGTTGACCGTAAGTTGTGTGATAACGTTCGTACCACTTCCGGACTTCCTTCGTCGGAAGGGGTTTCGGGCGGCCGAGGCTCAACGCCAGGTAGCAAGTCTTGGCGACATCCTCCAGCATGACGGCAGCCTTTAGAGCGGCGCGCGGGGTCGCGCCCCACGCAAAGATGCCGTGATGCCCAAGGAGAATGGCCGGCGCTTTCCCCATGTGCGTAAGGATTGTTTCGCCGATGTGATCTCCCTGGTTGTCCACGTAAGGGGCGCACGGCACCTCTGCGCCGAATTCGTCGGCGATGGCGGTGAGATAAACGGAAATCGGACGGCCGAGGAGGGCAAAACAAGTGGCGTAATTCGAGTGCGTATGAATCACCCCGCCGATCTCGGGGCGATGCCGGTAGAGGTAGAGATGGTGCGGCAGGTCTACCGACGGGTTCCAACGGCCTTCGCGTTTGCGCCCTCCGAGGTCCGTCACGGCCATGTCCGAGGGGCGCAGCTTGTCGTAATCCATCCCGCTTGGCTTGATGACCACAAGGCCTCGCTTACGGTCAATGCCGCTGGCATTTCCGCTGTGCATGGTGACGAGGCCCGAGCGAAAGATTTCGACGTTGGCAGCCCAAACCTCGCGGCGCAATTTCTCAAAAGACGCCATAAGCCTTCCGTCAGCCGCGTCGCCTCTCTCTCGTCAGCTACGGTTTTGCTGCATTTTGATCTCTTTGAGCCGCTTCATCACATTGTTTCCACCGCGTCCGAAATAATCGTGCAGCGCCTGATATTCCCTAAATAACTCGGTGTAGACGGCGTGGTTATCCCGGTTGGGGCGATACACGGACTTGCGCAGGTGCGCCATCTCTTGCGCCGCTTCAAAGATTGAATCGTAGCCTCCCGCCACGCCGCCGGCGGCCACCGCCCCGTGCATGGCTGAGCCGAGAGCGGGGCAGGTGAGCGGCTGGCTGGCCACCCGGATTTCACGGCCAGTCACGTCCGCGTAAATCTGCATCAGGAAAGGACTGCGTTCCGGCAATCCGCCGCAGGCCACCAGATCAGTGACGGGAAGCTCGGCGGCTTCGAAGGTTTCGATGATCTGGCGCGTGCCGAAAGCCGTCGCCTCAACCAGTGCACGGTAGATTTCTTCGGGCCGCGTGCTAAGCCGAAGTCCGACAAGCAGGCCCGTCAGGTCCGCATCCACCAGGACGGAGCGGTTGCCGTTCCACCAATCGAGCGCCAGCAGGCCGGACTCGCCGGGCGCAAGACGCGACGCGCCTCTTTCGAGTACAGCGGGAATCTGGAGCTTCAGACGGCGAGCCTCGCGTTCCAGCGCTGCCGGAACGCCATGCTCAAAAAACCACGCGAAAATATCACCCACGGCGGACTGGCCCGCCTCGTAGCCCCAAAGCTTTGGAACAATCCCGTCCTCCACCGTCCCGCACATGCCTTCCACCATGCGCCTGTCTTCACCGAGCAACATGTGGCAGGTGGAGGTGCCCATGATCATCACCATCGAGCCGGGCCGAATCACAGTGACGGCAGGCACGGAAACGTGAGCATCCACGTTGCCGATGGAAACGGGTGTTCCCTCGCGAAGTCTGGTCTTCTTTGCCCACTTCGCTGAAAGCCCACCGGCCCTCCAGCCAAGCGGGTAAAAGGTCTGGCCCACTTTGTCAGCAATGACGTTCTCGAACCGGGGGTGAAGAGCGCCGAAGAAGTCGCGGGAAGGAAAGCCACGGCCTTTCACCCACATCGCCTTGTACGATGCAGTACAGGTGTTGCGCTTTTCTTCTCCTGTCAGTTGCCAGACGATCCAGTCCGCCGCTTCAATGAAACGGTCGCAGGCGTCGTAAATCTCCGGCGCCTCGTTCAGAACCTGCAGGAGCTTAGAAAAGAACCACTCGGAGGAATACCGGCCCCCGTAAATTTCAACGAAATCTTCACCGCGCTCGCTGCCGATCTCCGTGATGCGGGTGGCTTCCGGTTGGGCAGAGTGGTGCTTCCACAGCTTCACCCAGGCGTGCGGTTTGGTGTGATAGCGCCTGAGAAGACACAAGGGCGTGCCGTCACGTAGCACGGGCAGGGGAGAGGAAGCCGTGAAGTCAGTTCCCAAACCGATCACGCGATCCGGTTTCACGCCGGCCGTCTTCAGCGCCTTAGGTACGCCCATTTCCAGCACGTGCAGGTAGTCGGCAGGATTTTGCAGGGCCCAGTCGGCTTCTAAACGCGGTCCGCCCGGCAGCCGCTCGTCGATGACGCCGTCAGGGTACTGAACGATACATGATCCTGCCTCCTGGCCGTCACGGACGCGCACCACGACCACGCGGCCGGATTCGGTGCCGAAGTCAATTCCAATCGCAAAACCATCTCGTTTCAAGGTATGCTCCCCTAAACGCGCTCGCGACCCATCCTCGGCATTCCGCGGCCGTCTCGTAGTTGGCGGGACGCGCGACCGCAAACGCACACGCTAATGGAAACTCGCCTCTGTGTCAAGGCGATGGTGCAGGCGTTACCGCCGCTTGACGCGCGCATTAGATTCTGTTAATGTTCAAAGCAGCCTCCTTGGGGAGTGAGCTGCTCCCATGTCGAACGGCCTAAGCCAAGAAGCAGGCCTCTCGATCTTCCTAGCCCCGAATGTAGTCGGCCCTCAGTTGTGTGCGCAAGCTGAAAAATCCTCTCATGCCGGCACCGTTCGTGCTGGAGATGCGGAATCTAACGTCATGGCTGAGGTGTATTAGTCTTCAAGGAGTGCTTTAGGAGGCAATCCAGTCTAATTGGTCTGTCGATGGGAGCGTACTTCATGTCTCAATTCGGAAAGGTGCAACTGGCGTACTGCCCTAATTTCGGGTTTGTCGGGCCTCGACGTATTGGGGCGCTACGAGGGTTGGAGCGCTCGGAACTCATACCATGCCCGCCCTAAGGGAGGAAAATCATGAGGAAAATCAATGTATTATGGCTCTTAGCTGTGCCCTGTCTGATATTGTTCTGCCGAAGCCCGGCTCGCGCCCAACAGATTTATGGAACGATTGAGGGACGCATTACAGATCCTTCCGGCGCGGTCATTCCTGAAGCTCAGGTGACCGCCACAAACGTCAGAACAGGCGTCAAGCGCCAAGTGAATTCCCTACCGGACGGCAGGTTCGTTTTCCTCAACCTGCTCGCTCCAGCGACATATAACGTAATCGTTCAGAAGACCGGGTTTCGAACGTACGTGCGCCGCGGCATCTCCCTTTTTGTTAACCAGACTTATGTCGTCACCGCGAAGTTGCAGGTCGGTTCGACGACACAGCAAGTGACCATCGAAGCGCATCCCGCCCAGATCGATACCACAAGCATGCAACTCGGCACGGACGTGACCGGCAAGCAGATTGTTGACCTGCCGTTGAACGGGCGCGATTGGATTCAACTTCAGCAGCTTCAGCCGGGAGTTGTGGGAGAGGCGGATTCTCGCTTTACGGACGCCTATTCAACGAACGGGGCGGAAGCCCAACAGAACTCTTTTTTGCTGAACGGTGTTGATATCGGCGACATCGCGCTCAACATCCCCGATATTACCGTTCCAAGCCCGGACGCCATCGGCGAATTCCGCATGATCACCAATACAATCAACCCCGAATATGGCCGAAACTCCGGGGCGATTATGAATGCGGTCATCAAGAGCGGTACCAACCAGATTCACGGAGACGGGTTTGAGTTTTTCAGAGAAACCTCACTCGATGCGCGCAGCTTCTTTCAGCAGAGCGTTGCGCCGTTCCATCAAAACCAGTTCGGCGGCACGATTGGCGGTCCGGTTTGGCTGCCCCATATTTATAATGGAAAAAATAAGACGTTTTTCTTCTTTTCTTACCAAGGCCGCAGAAACATAATTCCCGAAACAACTGCTAATTGCGCCTGCACTTCACCTGGCGTCACCACTGTGTTCTCTCCGGCTCAGCGCGGCGGCACGTTTGGTGCGGCGCTGGCGAACTCGACAGGAAGTTCCGCGTTTCCGCTTGTCGGCGATAATGGCGTGACCTACCCGGCGGGTACGCCTTACTCGACGATCTTTCCCGGCGGAACGATTCCTACCGCCGATCTGAACCCGCTTGCGGTAAAGCTGATGAACCAGTATGTTCCTACGCCGAACGGTCCGGCGAATGAATATATCTTCAACCCTACAGTGCCGGGCTTGGATGATCAGTACATCTGGCGCGTCGACGAGAATGCCGGGCAGCACGATAACTTCTGGGCTTCCGGATTGTGGGAGCGAGACTTCACCTCGCAGACTCTGCCGTTCGGAGGGCCGTGGCCCTTTAACGGTGCCACGCTGCCCGGCTTTACGGAGAAGGATGGCGACTACGCTCAAGTTTACGGCCTCGACTGGAACCACATTTTCAGCCCGACAATGCTCAACGACGTGCGGGGTGGTTATCTTCGCTTCAACTTTGCGGCCGTGGAACCTGCGAACCCAATCAACCCAACAAGCTACGGTTTCACAGGCATTCTGCCCCAGATTCCTTCGCTCGCGTCTATTCCTGCTATTACCGTCACCGGGCTTTTTGACCTTGGATTCAGCGCCGAAGGGCCGCAGCCGCGGCTTCAGAACACCTACGTGTTCGCCGATAATTTTTCCAAAATAACCGGCCGGCACGCGATTAAGGCGGGTTTCACAATGAACCGCTATGAATTGTATAACCCGTTTAATTCTGGCCTAAGCGGCACGTTTAACTTTGCCGGCAGTGGCCTTTTCTCGACAGGCTTACCTGGGGCTGACTTCCTGCTAGGCCTTCCTGACTCTTACTTTCAGGGCACCGGATCAATTATCGACTCGCGGGCCCAGGAATATTACTCCTACATCCAGGACGAGTTCAAAGTACGGCCCAATTTGACGCTGACTTACGGGATGGGATGGGATATCGAAACTCCCTATACAAACCTGTACGCGGGGGGCGAGTTCGTTAACGCTTTCCGGCCAGGCGTGCAGTCGAAGGTCTTCCCCACGGCGCCTCCGGGAATCCTATGGCCGGGCGATCCGGGCATCACCGACACGGGCGGCGTTAAAACGCCTCTTACGGATTTTGCGCCTCGGGTCGGTTTTGCCTGGGCTCCGGGCAAGTCTGATAAGTGGAGCATTCATGGTGGATTCGGAATTTACTACAACCGCTCGGAGGAGGAGTTGGCGTTGCAAAACCTTTTTACGCCGCCCTTTACGTTGAGTTCATTTGGTATCGCCAGCGTTGGCGGAAGCCCGAGTTTCGTGGCTCCCTTCAGCGGTTGGTGTGCCGGAATCGCGGGAGGGGCGCCGGTGGCCTGCTCGGAGCCCAACAAGTTCCCTTTCGTCCCGCCTGCCCCCGGCAGCCAGGTGAACTTCTCGAATTATGAGCCGTTCAGCCTCAATACACTTAGCCCTAATTTTGGCGTGCCGCTGTCTGAAAACTATAATCTGACCGTGGAACATCAGATTAACAATTCGACAACTTTTTCAATCGCTTACGTCGGCAACGTGGGGCACCACCTGGAAGGCGCCTACGAGATTAATCCTGCCGGCCAGTATCCGGGCGTAAATCCGAGCGCGGCGGCGCTCGGTTGCAATGCCTTTAATCTAGGTACTTGCGATCCGGGATCGTTCCGATACAATCCCGCAATTTTTGGCGCCATTAACTATCAGGATACAAACCTCAACTCGAATTACAATTCCTTGCAGGTGAGCTTCAACAAACACTTCAGCCATGGGCTTCAAATCCTGGCGGCTTACACGTGGTCGCGCTTTTTCGACTACAATTCAACGTTTGACAACCAGGCAGCCTTCATCTTCCCAGGCCTGAATCCATTCAACCTCAGCGCAATGTATGGACCTTCGGATAACGATGCGCCGCAGCGCTTGGTCTTTAATTACTACTATTCGCTTCCGTTCTATCATTTTGTTCATCGGCTGCGGCCGCTTACTGACGGGTGGGTTCTGACCGGCATCACCACCTTCCAGCATGGCTTCCCAGTGAGCGTTTACGACAGTTCTTTCTCCTCGCTCACGTGCAATGCGGCCGCCGAAACGGTCGACGTCCCTTGCTGGGATGTTCCCAACAGGGTAGGACCGCTCAACGTCCAGAATCCGCGCAATTACAACATCGGTGGAAATCCCAATTATTGGTTCAGTCCCAGCGCATTTGCTTCTGCACCGCTCGGTGTTCTTGGAAATTCCGCTCGCAATTCAATTTACTATCCGGGGATCAACAATTGGGATATCGGCTTATACAGGGACATTTATTTCACTGAATCGAAGTATATCGAGTTGCGCCTGGAGACTTACGACACATTCAACATCCCCCAGTTCGGGAAACCCATCACCGACATCAATCAACCTGGATTGTTCGGACGCATCACGAGCGTGCAGCCCGGATCGACCAACGGCAACGGTCGCGTGGTGCAACTTGGCGGCAAGATTTATTTCTGACCGGATAATGTGGGTTTGCTCTTTGATACGCTAGCCCGGCGCCGAGCTGCCCTTTTTTACCCAGCTAAGACCTCCTGCCCTGCCGCCATTGCGCCCGTTAGCCTGCCATCCTGCCTGATCCCTGGCGACATATGATTTTTGCGACCTCGCAATTATATTTGTAGTAATATGTTACATTTGGGGTTACCCTCATCCTAATAATTTGTTGACAAGACTTGGCCTGCGGCGTGGGCGAAGCGGGACAAACGCGGCCGTACTGGAGGGAGAATATGACGAAGCTCGGTGTGTTGTGCCTGGCGTCTTTGTTCTGCCTTAGCCTGTTTTCTGGGCGGTGGGCGCGGGCGCAGACCGCTGCCGGCTCTATCTCGGGCCACGTCATCGACCAGTCGGAGGCCGTTGTACCAGGAGCGAAGATTCAGGCCATCGGCGTAGCCAACGGCCTGACCTACACGACCGTGTCCGACAATCGCGGAAATTTCCGGTTGTCCTCCGTCGCGGTCGGCGCCTACCGGCTGATGGTTCGCAAGGTGGGGTTCCAGAGGACAGTGGTCAGCGAAGTGACGGTGTCGTCGGCGTCAGACACTGGACTGGGTCCATTGACTCTTAACGTGGGGAAAGTCAGCACAACGGTGGAGGTCACCGGCGCGCCCCGCCTGCTTCAGTCAACGCAATCGCAGGTGAGCACGGCGCTTTCGAGATCTTTTATCGAGCACTTTCCCGGCGTCAACGAAAACGAGGGAATGGACAACCTGGCGGTGATGCTTCCCGGTGTCGTGACAACGCGCAGACCGGCAACGTTTGCCAATTACAACGGCGTTGGTTTCTCATCGAACGGAATGCGCGGCCGCAACAACGACCAGCAGATCGACGGACAATTCAATAACGATAACTCCGTAACGGGTCCGGCCTTGTACTTGAGCAATCCCGACTTCGTGCAGGAGTATCAGGTGATTACGGATAACTTCGGGCCTGAGTACGGACGCAACTCTGGTTCCGTGGTTAATATCATCACACGATCAGGAACGAACCATTACCATGGCGATGCATTTATCACGGAGGGCAATTCGGGATTGGACACGCTTTCCAATACACAGAAGGCGTTCGAGGGACTTCACAAGGTCCCCTATTTTAACGACGAGTTCTCCAGCGTAACTTTTGGCGGCCCGATCAAAAAGGACAAGGCCTTTTTCTTCGGCGGCTTTGACGATGAGATCATACCCGGGACGGCGGTATATTCATCTGGCAACCTGACTCCCACCCCCACGGGCCTGACGGAACTCGGCGGCTGCCCGTTCGCGAGCCTAAGCTCGCTGAGAGCGCTTCAGCAGTATGGCCCTTTTGGTGTGAAGGGTGGCAATCCCATCGTCTCGGGAACACCGAGCGTACAGACCTTCACCGATCCGGCGAATCCATCGGTGTCCTGCAACGTGGAGATGGGCGGAGTCGAGCGTACCTTGCCGACGCCCACCAAGGAGTATGACAGCATTGTGAAGATCGACGGGGGCGGCAACCGAGACCATGTTTACGGCCGGTGGATTTACCAGAAGGTACTGCTGACCAACCTGGACCCGTTTACCACCGCTGCGTCCGGGTACCCGACCAGCGTACCTTCGTTCAGTGAGGATTTTGGGCTGAGCTGGGTTCACGACTTCACCCCCGTTCAGGTGAACGAAGCGCGCCTGAGTTACGGCCGCGAAGTGGTGGAATTCGGCGGGAACACAATCGGCAACACGGTTCCCAATCAAGGCTCGCTGTCGTCAGCCTTGACCAACGTCGCCATGCCGCAGGGCTTCCTCAGCTTTGGGCCCGCGACGAACGCCCCGGATGGGCGCGTCGTGAACTCCATCCAGATTCAGGATAACTGGAGCTATGTTCACGGCAATCACCAGTTGAAGGCGGGCTGGAATTATACAAACCAGCGATCTCCAAACGTATTCCTGCCCGACTACAACGGGCAGTTCAGCTATACTTCGTTCGCGGACTACATCGCAAACATCCCGAGCGCCGTCAACGTGGCCCTCGGCAATCCCGACCTCCCCTTCCACGAAAACGATCATTTCTTCTATTTTGGCGACGACTACAAAGCCAGGAACAACCTTACGTTGAACTTAGGAATCACGTACTCTTACTTCGGCCAACCCGCCGATCTTTTTCACCAGATCACCGTAAAGAACGAAACCAGCAGCCAGCCATTCTTCAATCCTAGCCTTCCGCTCTCCGTGCGCACCTTGCCCAACATCCCGAGTGTGAAGGATGATTTTGGCCCCAGTGTGGGCTTCGCCTACAGTCCCGACTGGTTTGGCAGAGGAAAGACCGTGCTTCGGGGAGGTTACCGCCTCATCTACGATCCCCCTTTCTACAACATCTACTTAAACATGGCCTCGTCAGCTCCTCTCGTGCTTCTGCAGACCCTTACCGGTGCTACCGCCGCAGCCAATCCTCTGCCCGCCAGTCCATTCGGGCCTGCGGTTCGCAGCGAGCTTGCCCCGTTTCTTAGCCTGGGTGTCGCAGACCCGCGAAGTTTCAATCAGACCAACACCACGGCAACGTTCAGTCCTGATCAGGTCTCGGAGTGGTCGCTTGGTATTCAGCGGGCGCTATCGCAAAACATGGTCTTTGAGGCGCGCTACGTAGGCAATCATGGCTCGGACCTGTTCCAGCCGATCAACGCGAACCCATACATTGCCGGCATTGCGGCGAACTTCCCGAGCGTCCTGCCGAGTAACGTAACGCCGTGCCCAGCCTCCCAGTCGGTCGTCGCCTCAGCGGTCGGCCGGATAAACTGCAACGAAGGCGTGCTGAACACACTCACAAATTCGGGTGTTTCCGACTACGAAGCGCTGCAACTGAACCTCCGAGCCACTAACCTGAAGAATCAGCTCAGCCTCTTTTCGTCCTACACGTGGAGCAAGGCCACAGACAACGTGAGCGAGATTTACAGCACGTTTGGCGAAGCGAACACGATCGCCTACTCTCAGGATCCGCTGAATTATGTCGGGGCCGAGCACGGATTGTCCGGCTACGACGTTCCGCAAGACTTCACCCTAAGTTTTTATGAAGCCATCCCGGCGTTCCGCTCGGAGAGGGGAATCCTGGGACACATGCTGGGCGGTTGGGGAGTTGCCGGGACTTACATCCTGGGCTCGGGAATACCGTACACACCGGTCCAGTTTGATTTGAATTATGCCAGCGGCGGCAATTACTTCGACACTCCATTTGATAGCTCGTTCATCGGGACTTACGAAACCGCGCGCCCATTTGCGATCAACTCCAACGCTCCGATTACGAGCGTTGGGATGTATGCTGGCGACGCTTGCAATTACTTTGGCAGCGGCTGCAATCTGCCCGCGAACACGCTGCTCAACTTTGACGCGCTTAACGCCTCAAGCGGCGCCAACGTACAACAGGCCTCACCAAACAGTGTGCGGTTCATCGTAAACGCTCCGGCAGCCGACAGCATCTTCGGAAGTCCCTTTGGCACCGCTGGCCGTAACATCCTGCGCGATGCGTGGACAAATTCCGGGAACTTCGCTATTTACAAGACCGTGAGACTTTCCGAGCGCTGGCAGGTTCAGTTCTGGGCTACCGCCCTCAACGTTTTCAACACTCCAAATTTCGATGGCATCGACCCATTCATTGAAGCCGCGGGCTTGGCTCAAGAGGACAATGGGTTCGGCCTGCCCCAACTGTTCAGCGGCGCGGTGCTCACGCAAGGTCAGCGTGTGATTAAGTTCGGTCTCAAGCTGTTTTTCTAGGAGCGACGCCGCGCCCTTCCACTGCGCATGCTGCGGCTTGCCGGAAAGTTTTGCTTCTCATTTGATGGTATACTCGCGCCATGGACGTTGAGAGGACGATGCAGTTTATTCTGGAGACGCAGTCCAGAGTGGAATCTACTGCCCGGATGCACGATGAACGTCTTGGCCGCATCGAGGGCCTGGTCGAGGCTAACACCAAGCTCGTTGAGGCTAACACGACACGCATCGGCCAACTTGTAGAGGTCTGCCTCTCGCTGGCGCACGCCCAGGAAGAAACGAATCAGCGTATGCAAGAAGGATTCCGAGAACTCCGCGAAATCCAGGCTGCGGGCGAATACAAGCTCAACGCTCTGATTAACGCAGTAGACAAACTTGTCCAGCGCAGCGGCGGAGCGCCTCAACCTTGAGCTAGCCGTGCCGGGCTCGCGCCGCGTGGCGGCCGGCTTAAACCCAATGGACCTCCAGCAGCAAACGCTCGAAAGACCGGAATCGGCGCTGATTGCCGAGGCGAAGGCCGGAAACTCCGGCGCCTTCGAGGAGTTGGTTAACCGTTACGAGCGGAAGATCTACCGCCTCGGCCTGCGCCTAATGGGCAACCCCCAAGATGCGGAAGACGTGCTTCAGGAGAGCTTCCTGAAGGCTTACGAGCATTTGCCGGAATTCCGCGAAGACTCCCGTTTTTATACGTGGCTGGTGCGGATTGCCGTGAACGAAGGCCTCATGAAGCTGCGGAAGCAGCGGTCTGACAAATCCGAGCCTTTGGAAGATGCCGTCGATGATGACGGCCAACTGATGCCACGCGAATTTCGGGACTGGAGGCCCAATCCCGAACAGCTTTTGGGCCAGGAGCAGATGCAAGCCCTGCTGCTGAACGCCGCAAACACTCTTCCTGCCGGCTTGCGCACGGTGTTTTTTCTAAGAGATGTGGAAGAACTTTCGACCGAAGAGACGGCGGAAGCTCTGGGCTTGACCGCCGGCGCGGTCAAGGCCCGGCTGTTTCGCGCCCGGATGCGGCTACGCGAACAGCTCGCCCAGGTTTTGAAACGAGCCTGAACGCTTTCAGTTTTGAGATAGCTGCGGCGTCAGACCGCCATCTGGCTGTCCCGCAAGCGGAATCGCCGTTACGGAATCAAACGGACACACTGCTAACGAGAGTAAACGCTTGACTTGTAAAGAAGCCTTTCAGGAGATTTCGAAATACTACGACGGGGAGCTCACCAACGACGAGAAGCGCGTGTTGAAGGAACACCTCGGCCGCTGCGGCCACTGCCAGATCGTCTTTGACACGACGCGGAAAACCATCGAGCTGTATTGCGAGGGGGAGCTCTTTCCGATGCCCGAGGTCGTCCGCAGCCGGCTTCACCAGGCGCTGCGGCGCAAATTCGAGCAAAAGGCAACATAACCGGCTTGGCCGGTTGCCTTGCACGAATCTCAGCCTCGCCCTGCGCCCCGGACGGCCACCTGCCTACTTCAAGTGTCTGCACACATCGGCGCCCCAACTGGTGTTGAGTCCCAGAAGCTCGAGCTTAGGCCGCCTATGGAGTGCGGCGGCTTGCCGCCGCTTTGAAAACCGCCCTGCGGCTTGCTGGCGCCCAACCACCCTTGATTCTCCTCCTTACCAAGAGGCTGTGTGACAACTGCAATTGTAGCGGCGGGGTGGTTAGCGAGTGCCAAGTGGGATCAAGCTCCCACGCTCCACAGCCCTTTACCGCCCGAAGAGTCCGATAATTTCTGATCTAGCCAGCACGTGCCCTTTCATGGCGGCTTCCAGTTCTTGGCGCGTGGCGCCGGGCTTCAATTGCAGGCTGACGTTCAGGGCGTAAAGCCGGAAGTGATAGTGGTGCGGTTTGCCCGGCGGCGGACACGGGCCTCCATAGCCCAACTTCTCAAAATCGTTTGAGCCCTGCAGCGCCCCGTTCGCAATCCGCTCGGTCGCCGGTACGGCCTCGGGCAGCGAGCGCGCCTGCGGCGGCAGATTGAAAATTACCCAGTGGACCCAAACGTGGCCGGGCGCGTCGGGATCGGTCACGGTAAGTACAAAACTCTTCGTTCCCGAAGGGACCTCCGTCCAGTTCAGGGCGGGTGACACGTCCTCGCCACTGCAGCTATAGCGGCTGGGAATCGTTCCGCCGGACTGAAAAGCGGCGGCCTTCAATTGCAGCTTCCCACTGGCGAAAAGGGCGCCAGGAGGAATAAAACAAAAAAATGACAGAGCCGTGATCGCCACGAGGCCGCGGCGTAAAGCACGGTTCGAGAGAACTCTCATCGGAACCTCCGTCTGGGAAACTATGGCTTCTGCTAGTGTGCCGTCTCGCGAACAATTTGACAACGCTCGACGGAGGCGGGCCGCGTCCTCATCTGAGGGTAGCGCCGGCCTTCAGAGCCTGCCCTGAGCGGTGCGAAGGACCCGCACCTGCCGAGCTAAAGCTCGGCGCTACACCTAAAATTAGGATGCCACCCGGAGACGTCGGCCGTCGCGCCACGAGCGGCGCTTACGCTATGGTTTGCCGGGAATCGCGGCTGAGATACACTCGCATGAGATTATTTCCGCTACTCGCCTTGGCTATGGTTTGCCGGGAATCGCGGCTGAGATACACTTGCTGAGACCTCGCTCGCAAATCAGCTTCTGCTATGGTTTGCCGGGAATCGCGGCTGAGATACACTGCCGATGTCATCTAACGGCCAGCAGGCCAGCTATGGTTTGCCG
Organism: Acidobacteriota bacterium; assembly: GCA_021817045.1. Classification (GTDB taxonomy): domain Bacteria; phylum Acidobacteriota; class Terriglobia; order UBA7540; family UBA7540; genus RH2-MAG17b. Next base: position 2,093 of record JAKAWG010000072.1, on the reverse strand, counting down.
GGAATCGCGGCTGAGATACACTGCGACGCGGCATACTGCTCCACCTTATCGAGCTATGGTTTGCCGGGAATCGCGGCTGAGATACACTTAGCGAGATGAGAGAGCAAACCAAAACCGACAGCTATGGTTTGCCGGGAATCGCGGCTGAGATACACTGGAATTTCTGAGCTATGAGAATGTGGCAGGCTATGGTTTGCCGGGAATCGCGGCTGAGATACACTCTTGGGAAGTTCTTCGGATTTCCAATCTGGGCTATGGTTTGCCGGGAATCGCGGCTGAGATACACTAGCCATGATATGCTCCTCGACCTGGCGGGCGCTATGGTTTGCCGGGAATCGCGGCTGAGATACACTAGGATTCGCTGCACAGTTTGAATGGGCCCGGCTATGGTTTGCCGGGAATCGCGGCTGAGATACACTTTTACACTCTCACTTACACTCTCACTTACGGGCTATGGTTTGCCGGGAATCGCGGCTGAGATACACTCTTCCGCATTAACTCTTCCTTCTCCTCTTGCTATGGTTTGCCGGGAATCGCGGCTGAGATACACTATACTTAAAGCTGAGCGATGGGTAGCGGACGCTATGGTTTGCCGGGAATCGCGGCTGAGATACACTTGGCAAGACCAAATGTGCCAACAAAACTCGTGCTATGGTTTGCCGGGAATCGCGGCTGAGATACACTTGCGGCGCGGGAGTCGCCGAGGCGCGAGTAGCTATGGTTTGCCGGGAATCGCGGCTGAGATACACTTGGCAAGACCAAATGTGCCAACAAAACTCGTGCTATGGTTTGCCGGGAATCGCGGCTGAGATACACTTGCGGCGCGGGAGTCGCCGAGGCGCGAGGAGCTATGGTTTGCCGGGAATCGCGGCTGAGATACACTGTGGCTGAGGCCGCGCTCACAGCCGAGACTGCTATGGTTTGCCGGGAATCGCGGCTGAGATACACTTCGACACGAAGCCGCTCCTTGTGTTTCGGCGCTATGGTTTGCCGGGAATCGCGGCTGAGATACACTTTGCGAAGCTCGCTGCTTCCGTCAGCGCGAAGCTATGGTTTGCCGGGAATCGCGGCTGAGATACACTATCGCAGTCGACAGCATCGTGAAAAACATCGCTATGGTTTGCCGGGAATCGCGGCTGAGATACACTTCGAGATTAACAGATCATTCCCAGGCGCGGCTATGGTTTGCCGGGAATCGCGGCTGAGATACACTATGAACGGAGCAGGGAAGACGAAGCAGCGGGCTATGGTTTGCCGGGAATCGCGGCTGAGATACACTAACTTGCGATGCCTAGCGCGTTTAGAACGTGCTATGGTTTGCCGGGAATCGCGGCTGAGATACACTAGGTTCGCCGGACTGCTTTCCATCCAACCCGCTATGGTTTGCCGGGAATCGCGGCTGAGATACACTCGGTCATATTAAAACCGTCAGAAAACCGTGGCTATGGTTTGCCGGGAATCGCGGCTGAGATACACTTCCAGGGGCGGGTAGACGTTGCTATCGAAATGCTATGGTTTGCCGGGAATCGCGGCTGAGATACACTGAACCCCTCGGATTTCGCTGAAATCCGAGGGGTTAAACCTTTCCTGACGGTCAGAAAAACGACAATTGCTGAGGTGGGTCCTCCACCGGCTTGCGCTTTTTCCCAAAATAAACCTCCATTTTTTCGAACTGCCGGTCCGTCACCGAGATCAGGCGAACCTGTCCGTGGCTGGGCAAGGAAGCCTGGACGCGGCGGCGCAGGACTTCCTCCGCATCTTCGCTTGGGAGGTAATGCGCGTAGACCGAATATTGAAGCATGGTGAATCCCTTGCGCAGAAGCGCCTTGCGGAACTGGGCATATTCGCGGCGGAGCTCTTTCTCATTCACCGGCAGGTCAAACATGGCGAAGAGCCACATGGCGCGGTATCCGGAGAGCGCGTAGCGGCGTTCAGGCATGGCGGAGCTCTGGAATTTCAAGCCGCGTGGCGCTCCCATCGATGACGGAGGCGAGCGAAAAGGCGGTACGGGCTGTCCAGTCAAACAACGTGCGCGTTTCCTCGGAGTCGCTGAAACGGCCTGTTAGCGGCTCCAGCAAAGCGCGCTTGGCTTC
>JAKAWG010000071.1 GCA_021817045.1 Acidobacteriota bacterium | reverse complement strand
TGAAGGCATGCACTACCGCCACGACATTGGCGCCAAATCCCTCAAGCGCCAGGCCGGCCCGCCACCCGGTCCCAGTTCACCGGCCAGGAAACAGGAAGCGCAAGAGCCCCACCAGCGCTGGCGATAGGCCTCTCTTCCCCCGATCAATAACCACCGCCCATTCCGATGAGGAAGGCGCTCTGAACCGCGTGGAAGTGTGAGGTGGCGAAGAAGAGACCGATCATGAGACACGCATTGTAGGTGACGTGAAGAACGAAGCTCGGCGTGAGCGAGCCAGTGAGCCCGCGCGCCAGCGAAAACGCAAGACCAACCAAAAAGATGAGAAGCACGTGCTGCCATGCGCCCCAATATTCCGGCATGTGCAGCGCCGCGAACAGCACCGCCGTAACGACGATGGCAGTACGCAAACCTATCCTGGTTTCGAATACCGAAAACAGCACCCCACGAAAGACGATTTCCTCCATGAAGGGAGCCACCAGCACGGCAAAGGCGGCGATCGCATAAGACGAGTCGGGTGAACTGAACAGCCGCTCCAGCGGAAAGTGGCTCTTGTCAGGCAGCACGGAGGGGGCCAACTGCACTCCCACCGTGATGGCGATTCCCGCCAGGACGTAGCGTAAGACGTGCGCGCGGTCGAGTCGCCGCCAGTTCAGTCCCGCCCAGAATCGAAGCCGATAGTGGAAAACGACGAGAAGATAGATGTAGCCCAGAATCAAGACGTAGAACAGCAGTTGAGCGGCGAGGAGGAAAAACGTGTTCTTCTGAACGGCCACGGGCGTTGGCCGCCAGCCAGCCAGCGGTCGCAGGGCGGCGTAAGCGGCCAGAGTTACAAAATCCGAAAGCAAGAGCGCCGCGACGGCAAAGGCGATAAAAAACACGAGGTCGCGAAACGACCACGCTTGAGGACGGAAAGTTGACCTGGGAGATTCGCCTGAAACGGGAGCGACCGGCGCGAATTGCGGTTCCTCAGACACTGCTCAGCATCCCCGCCAACGCGCGGCCGGTGTGGGACCTCTCGTTTCGGGCCACGTCTTCCGGACGACCGTGCGCGACAACGCGGCCTCCCTCTTCGCCGCCTTCGGGGCCGAGGTCGATCAGCCAGTCTGCCTGCTTGATGACGTCCAGATGATGCTCGATGATGATGACGGTGTTACCCAGGTCTGTCAAGCGGTTGAGCACCGCCATCAATTGCTTGACGTCGTCGAAGTGCAGGCCGGTAGTCGGCTCGTCGAGAATGTAGAGGGTGCGCCCGGTCTGCCGCCGGCTCAGCTCGCGCGCAAGTTTCATCCGCTGCGCTTCTCCGCCGGAGAGCGTGGTGGCGGGCTGGCCGAGGTGAATGTAGCCAAGCCCGACATCGTCCAGCGTGGCAAGTTTCTGGCGTACGAGGGGAATATTTTCGAGCAGCGGTAAAGCGTCTTTTACCGTCATCTCGAGCAGGTCGGCGACGGAGACGTCCTTATACTTCACGGCCAGCGTCTCCGAATTGTAGCGCCGGCCGCGGCACACTTCGCACGTCACAAAAACATCTGGCAAGAAGTTCATCTCAATGCGCCGCTGGCCCTCGCCGCGGCAAGCTTCACAGCGCCCGCCCTTGACGTTAAAACTGAAGCGCCCCGCGCGGTATCCGCGCTGGCGCGATTCGGGGAGCATCGCATAGATTTCGCGAATCGGCGTGAAGACCCCGGTGTAGGTGGCCGGGTTCGAGCGCGGCGTGCGTCCGATGGGCGATTGATCGATGACGACGACCTTGTCCACGAGGTCTGCACCGTGAATGGTGCGGTGCTCGCCTGGCTTCTCAAGAGCGCGGTAGAGCCTGGCGGCAAGCGCCCGGTAAAGAATATCGTTCACCAGTGTCGATTTGCCCGATCCGGATACGCCCGTGACCACCGTCAGCAGGCCGAGCGGAAACCGCACGTCGATGTTTTTAAGATTATTGGCACGCGCGCCCAAGATCGAAATATATTTGCCGTTCAGCTTGCGCCGCGATGGCGGCACCGGAATGGAGAGGCGGCCGGCGAGGTATTGCCCGGTAAGCGATCCCGGCGCGGTCTGGATGCTGGCCGGCGGGCCGCAAGCCACCACTTGCCCGCCATGCTGCCCGGCGCCGGGCCCAAGGTCGATGACATAGTCGGCCCGCCGGATGGTCTCCTCATCGTGCTCGACAACGAGCACGGTGTTTCCCAAGTCCCGGAGCCGGGCAAGCGTCGCGAGCAGGCGCAGATTATCTCGCGGATGCAAGCCGATGCTAGGCTCGTCGAGCACGTAAAGGACGCCGCGCAGCTTCGAGCCGATTTGAGTTGCCAACCGAATGCGCTGGCTCTCGCCGCTCGAAAGAGATCCGGCGGAACGGTCGAGGCTGAGGTAGCCGAGCCCGACGTGATCGAGAAATTCCAGGCGCTCGCAAATTTCGCTCACGATGCGCCGCGCCAAAATCTCTTGCCGTGAAGTCAGCTTCATGGCGTGAGCCGCCTCAAGCTCAGCGCGTACGGGCAGAGCCGTAAACTCCGCAATCGACAGTCCGGCCACCTTCACCGCCAGACTCTCGGGACGCAGCCGCCTTCCCTCGCAGGCGGGACACAACGAGGCTGACATGAACTGTTCGAACCACTCGCGATAGTCCTCCGAACCCGCCTCAGCGTACCAGCGTTCGAGCAGCGGGATCACGCCGATGAACTCCGCCCCGTGCCGCCGCCCATTGGCTTGAGGGCCGTAAAGGACCGCGTTCTGAATCTTGCCCGAAAGACGCTCGAAAGGCGTCGCCAGATCGAAGCCGTGCATCTCTGCCAGAGTCGCCAGGCCGCGTCGCATGAGTGAAGAACCGGCGCCAGGGCCTAGACCACCATTCAGCAACGGCCGGGACCAGTCCGCAATCACCTTCGCCGGATCGAAGGAATACTTGCTGCCCAGACCTTTGCAGGCCTCGCACGCGCCATAGACGCTATTGAAGGAAAAAGATCGCGGCTCAAGCACAGGAATGTTGATGCCGCAGTGGGCGCACGCGGATTCCCTGGAATAGAGTTTCTCCTCGCCGTTCACCACCGCCACCAAGACGAGACCATGGGAGAGCTTCATCGCTCTCTCGATCGAGGCGGCGAGCCTCGGTTCGATGCCAGGCTTTACCAGGAGACGGTCAATGACCGCCTCGATGACGTGATTCTTGCGGCGGTCGAGTCGGATGTCTTCGTCAAGCTGACGCAACTGTCCGTCCACCCGCGCCCTTACCAAGCCCTGGAAAGCAAGGTTCTCGAACAACTTGACGAACTCGCCCTTGCGCCCTCGCACGACCGGCGCGAGGATCATCACGCGGTCGGACGGCGGGCTCGCGTTGCTGGCAAGCTCCATGATGGTCGAGACAATCTGCTCGCTTGTCTGGCGCGAAATTGGGCGTCCACAACGATGGCAGTGCGGCGCACCGATCGAGGAGTAAAGCAGACGGAGAAAATCGTAAATTTCCGTGATCGTCCCGACCGTCGAACGCGGGCTGCGGGTGGTGGTCTTCTGATCGATCGAAATTGCTGGACTGAGGCCCTCAATGGAGTCTACGTCCGGGCGCTCGAGCTGATCGAGGAACTGGCGGGCATAAGCGGAAAGCGTTTGCACGTAGCGGCGTTGCCCTTCCGCATAGATCACGTCGAACGCCAGGCTAGACTTGCCCGAGCCGCTAAGACCGGTCACCACGGCCAGCGCGTTGCGTGGAATCTCCACGTTGATGTTCCTCAGGTTGTGTTGCCGCGCTCCCCGAACGGTGATCCGGTCGATCATGTGCCCTGCCCGGAACGAAGGATAATGGGAACAAAGTCCCAATATTTCATGCTAGATGAGCGGACGGAAGCCCGTCAAGGTAACAAGTCAGGAACTCACCGTCGCGCGACTTGGTCCAAAGTCAGCCACATTTTTGACAAACAATTTCGAGTTTTCGGCCCATTTTTACTTATAACCGTCTTATTTTCTATTACTTCGACTTTTACCAACAATCCGTTTCGGTTAGTCATTTATAATCAGTTGGATACGTCGCCTCTGGGAGATTGTTGGTAATCGTTCGTCATTATTGCCCTGTGTTTTCAATTGGTTATGCCGATACCCCCCTAAGGATTCTTTTCTATACGCTTTTGCTGCTTTCCTGGGCCGCAAAGAGTTTCAACGCGGACGCCGCAGAGACTCTCTGCGCTCTCCGCGTTAAGGCCTGGAACTTCAGACCGTGGCTCATATCGCTTTGCTAAACCCCGAAGCGTGTAGATACCCCCTCACCCGCCCTCCTACGTCGGGCACCCTCTCCCGAGGGGAGAGGGTGGCGAGCCCGTTCGCCTTTCCGCTTGCGAACTGCCCTGAGCGCAGCGAAGGGGCTCAGGGTAAACTCCGCGAACCGGGTAAGGGCAGAGAAGCTCATCATTGGTGGGCTTAGCCGGCTTCAACCGCAATTCGCCAATCACAATTCACCACTGCTATGGTGGCACGGCCGCATGAGACAGTGGAGACAGGTGAGACAAATGAGACGCTTTTTTATGGCCTTGTTCAGTTGCAAGAATCAAAGCCCATGAACGACTGGCCTGGAGGATCAACCTTGACGAAACCGTGACGATGAATTTTGTTCCTAGACTTAGACAAAAGCTCATGGCAAACCCCAAATGTCCCGAAAATAATAAATGGGTCAATTTGGGTGTGCAGAGACGTGCATACCCTACGTTTCGTAGTTTTCCACGCCGTCTCTACCCCAAATTGATCCACCACGCTGAAAATAAAGGGGTTGCGTTTTTGAAAAAAAATGGATTACAATGACGCAACCTCCCCATAGCTAAATTCATCAGATGCTGAAGTACGGAAGAATAAGCAGGGAGATTTGAACCCGAGAAGGACACAAGACAATGCCTACGATGACAAGAACTCGAAAAGATCCTTACCGCGCGCTGCTGCTGAAGAAGCGTAACGAAATCCTGGCCGAAGTTAAGCGCGGACCGGAAGCGCTGGCGATCAGCATTCAAAGTCCAGACGCAATCGAATTCGCCATTAGGGCTGCCGAGCAAGATCTGACGGCCAGAACAGCGGATTTGCGCAGCCGGATTCTGAAGGAAATCGACCGCGCTCTCGAGCGCGTCAAGGGCGGCAACTACGGCGTCTGTGAGTCCTGCGGTGAGCCCATTGCACCCGCCCGTCTAAAAGCGATCCCTTGGGCGCGATATTGTGTGCGCTGCCAGGAGATCCTTTCCAGAAACTAAGCGGGACCGTGCGCCGATTCTGGCTTCTACCCGTCCTGATCTTGCTCCCTTTTGAAATTCGAGCGAGAAGTTCACGGGTGGGAGTGTGCCGACAGCCTCAAACTTAGCGCGGTGTGGCGTCCGGCAAGCCCCCGTCTACCGGCAGCGTAGCCCCTGATGTCGGCGTTTGGCGAGTCGCGAAAAACAGGACAGCATTGGCCACATGCCGGGCGGTAATGCGAGCTTTCAGGAGATTGCGATTGCGGTAATACTCCTCGAGCTGGTCTTCGGTCATGTTGCGCGCTTTCATGCGCTCTGGCCCTACCTCCGCCCACAGTCCGGACTTGCGGACCCCATGTGAAAACACGGCGTCGGGAGCCACCATATTCACCCGCACGCCCGCTGCAGCCATCTCCAGGCTGGCAATACGCGCAAGCTGGTGGGCAGCCGCCTTCGTGGCGCTATAAGCGCCAAAACCTGCTCCGGGCGCAAAGACGTTTTTGGTTGAAATCAAGACTGCGTCGCCGCCCGTACCCTGAAGTTTGAAGTGCCGCCCCGCTTCAGCCAGGATCAGCAGCGAACCCTCCACGTTAATTTGCTCGAGCCGCCGGAACGATTCGATATTCATGCTCGTAAGCGGCGAGACGAGCGCGGCGCCAGCGTTTACGATGACAAGGTCGATGCCACCCCACTCCCTGACGATCCGCCCGAAGCCGCGGGCTACCGAGTCAGCGTCGGTCACATCCAGAGGCACGCCCAGCACGCGCTTGCCGTAGACGAAGCTCAATTCACATGTTAGGTTGTTCAGCCGCTGCCCGGCCAAGTCCGTGACAGCAACATGGCATCCTGCCTCGAGCAGGGATTCCGCCACGGCGGACCCTATTGCGCCTGCCGCCCCCGTGACCAGCGCCACTTCGCTGGCAAGAACCTGACGGGCCGCGCGGCCGAGCTTGGCGTGCTGCAAGGAGAAATACTCCATTTCAAACATATGCGCTTCGTCCAGGCCTTCGTAGGTTCCGCCAGTTGCCGCTACACGGGTTTTCGCCGCAAGCGTATGCTCGGTGACATCGCGCGCGATCTGTGCCGACGCCACATCATGACCCACGCAAACCGCTCCGACTCCAGGAACCAGAATGACTCTCGGAGAGGCGTCAAACTGACGGGCACCCTCCGGTTTGTTGGCGCGGTGACGCTCGAAGTACGATTTGTACCGCGCGGCGTATTTTTCGAGAGCTTCGCGCAACGTCTTGCGCACCTCTTCGGTATCGTCGTAAACCGGGATTCGGACCCACAGGGGAAACGGCCCGGTGCGAATCAGGTGATCCGAGGTCAATGGCGGCGATTGGGCAAGTGTTTCACCTTCTTTCGAGTCAACAAAGTCCAGGACTTCGCGGCGGATCAGCGGCTGAAGGATGACGCGCCGGAAAGGGCGGTCGGAGTCGTTTGAGGGTTGGGCCAAAAGTCCGCGCAAGAGAGGTGCGGTTTTTCCCCAGCGCTCCTCCGCCGCCTCCAGTGAAGTTGAAACCTGAACGGTCAGCGCCCGGTTGGCGCGGGCATTCAGAAAAGCTTCGGCACGCGAAACGAGAGTGACCATCCTCTCATACGCTTCCCGTGCCGTCTCACCCCACGTCACAAGTCCGTGCCGCATCCACACCATGCCCTTTCGACCCGGAGCGCCCTCGTAGGCGGCGGCTGAAGCTTTTGACAGCTTGAATCCCGGCGTCACGTAGCCAAGCACGACTACATCGTCGCCCAACGCCTCCTCAACCAAAGCCTCGCCATCCCGCCGGTTGGTCAGCGCAAGAATCGCGTCGGCGTGGGTGTGGTCAATGAACTTTTCCGGAAGAAAGGCGTGAGCCAGGGCCTCAATGGAGGGCGGAGGCGCATCCGCGCATAGCGCACGAATGCGGCACTGGCTAGACATTAATTCGTCAGCCAGCTCGGGAAGTTCACGCAGCTTTTTGAGAGCCTGAAGATCGAAGGGAGGATGGCCCTCCGGCTCGATCTGCTTCATATCGAACCCGGAAGCCTTGACGAACAGCGCCGGCACGGTTTCGCCGAAGATGTCTTTGAACGAGCTCTTAACGGAGGTGTTTCCCCCTCCGTGAAGCACAAGCGAGCTTTCTGAGCCCAGCAGGCGGGCCGTATAGGTGCGCAGGGCGAGGTCCTTACCCCAAGAAGGCGCGTAACGATCCACGAACTCGCTCGCGTCGCGCTCAGACCATCGACTTTGCATGTGAACACTTTCCTCTCATTCGGGTTCTTTGCGACAACTCCCGCATCGTGTCACTCCGAAGAGTCGCAGGCGACGAGCAACCTCGCAGGTTCTTTTTCTTCAGAGCGAGATCACCCGCTGCCGTGAAAATAATCGGTGCCACCGTCGAAAGCAAAGGGCTTCCCTGCAGAGACTGGACCCCCGCATTCGCGGGGATGACGGTGTCGGTCATTCCCGAGAATGCGGGAATCCAGGCTATTTCCATGCACAGTGGCAAGCCGCACACTCATTGCGTCTTCGCTCGGAATGACAACCATCGGGTCAGTTGTCACACAGACTCATTCAGAGAGGGCATCATATCCAACTTTGTGATTGATTGTCGATGGATGGGTGGAAGAGGGTCAGTCGCGCGAGATATTTAGCTGGTTGGTTTCCTCGATGCCGTACTCTTTTAGTTTGCGGTAGATGGTGGTTTTCCCGATGCCGAGCAACTTGGCAGCGCGCTGGCGGTCTCCGCCCGCTGTTTCAAGCGCATTCAAGATGGCGCGGCGCTCCAGACCTTCAAGTGTATTAGCCTTATCCGGCTGGGAACTACCCTTGATGTTTCCGAGCAAGGCCGGAGGCAGGTCAGCCGTATCGAGAAGCGGAGCCGAGCCGAAAGCCAGGGCACGTTGTACGCAATTCTCAAGCTCTCGCACATTGCCCGGCCAGTTATAGGCCATGATCGCCTCCATGGCCTCCCGAGTGAAGCCGCTGATGCCCTCCGCAGGTCCTCCGTAGCGTGTCAGGAAGGCCTGCACCAGCGCAGGAATATCGCCCTTTCGCTCCCGCAAGGGCGGAACGACAATAGAGACCACGTTGAGGCGGAAATAGAGGTCTTCGCGGAAGGTTCCCTTTTCGACCGCAGCTTCGAGATTGCGATTGGTGGCCGCGAGAACGCGGGCGTGTATGGGGGCAGGCTCATTGGTCCCGAGCGGCCGGATTTCCTTCTCCTGTAACGCTCGCAGAAGCTTCGCTTGCAGCTCGACCGGCAACTCGCCGATCTCGTCAAGGAACACGGTGCCGCTTCCCGCAGCCGCCAGCAGGCCGGTGCGCGATTGCGTTGCTCCGGTGAACGCTCCGCGCACGTGGCCAAAAAGCTCACTTTCGATCAGGTTAGAGGTCAGCGCTCCACAATCCACCGCGACAAAGGATTTCTCCCGCATGGGGCTGTAGTTGTGAATTGCCCGAGCCACTAACTCCTTCCCCGTGCCGCTTTCACCGAGAATGAGCACCGGGTGTCGCTTTCCGGAAACCTTGAGAATCATCTGGTAGGTCTGCTGCATCGCCGGCGCGGTTCCCACAAAGTCGGCAAACCCCCGCTGCGTTTTCACTTCCTCGCGCAGCAGGCGGTTCTCATCCGCGAGCTGCTGCTTTTCCACCAGGCGTTCGAAAAGACGCCGGAAATCGTCAAGCTTGAAGGGCTTGGTGATGTAATCGTAGGCCCCCATCTTCACCGCTTCGACCGCTTCCGGGATGCTTCCGAAGCCCGTCATCACCAGCACGTCCACCCCCGGGTGAAGCTCCTTGATCGTGCGTAGCAACTCCAGGCCGTTTCCGCCTGGCATGCGGACGTCGGAAATGACGATGTCAATTTGCCCTTCTTCAAGAACGCGCAATGCGGCGCTGGGCGAGTCAACCGCCTGGGCATCGTGTCCAAGTTCGCTGAGCACTTCGGTGCACAGCTGGCGCGAGCTTACCTCATCATCGACGACGAGCACCTTGACGGCCATGATGGTGTACCATTTTACTATTATAACAGAATGGAATAACGCGGACGATTTTACTCACGATCGACACTCCTCAGAATGAGGAGAAACTCGGTTTAGCGCTAGCCAAAGAGCGGTTACAACTACAGGTTCCCTTTTTTCATTTCTTGCATCATGTAATCGCAGGAACGCACGCAGAGAGCCATGATGGTGAGGGTAGGATTCTGGCAGGCACTTGAGGCAAATGCGGAACCATCGAGCACGAAGAGATTCTTAACGTCGTGCGATTGCTCGAACTGGTTGAGGACGGAAGCCTTCGGGTTATCGCCCATGCGGGCCACTCCCACTTCATGAATGGCATAGCCCGGTATGTTAGCCCGAGAGGAGACGCGAATGTTTTTCGCTCCCGCCGCTTCCAGCATTTCTGCGGCGGACTCCGCAATGTCCTTAGCCAAGGCGAACTCATTCTCGCGGTATTTCATGTGGAACCTGGGCACCGGGATGCCATAGGCGTCCACGACCTCAGGATCAATTTCCACGTAGTTGTCCCAGTGCGCCAGGCATTCTCCGAACCCGCCCAATCCCGCTTGCGTCACCTGGCCTCGGGCGGCTTTCACGTACGTGGTGCCGAAACCCGGCGCATCCAGGTAAAATTCGGGACGAGCGCTTCCTTGAAATCCGTAGCCGCGGAGGAAATTCTTGGAGCGCGGGCCATTGTGCGTGTTGCGGAAGCGAATCACGTAGATACCGTCAGGGCGGATGGGACCATTGATGCTGGCCTTGTCGCCGTCATTAGGCATTTCGCCGCTGGCGCCGGTACCAGTCACGTGATCCATCAAATAGTGCCCAAGAACGCCGCTCGAATTCGCGAGCCCGTTCGGGTATTGCCGAGTTGCCGAATTGAAAAGTATCCGGACCGATTCGAGCGATTGGGCGCACAGCGCCACCACACGCCCGTAAACTTCACGCGCCTGGCGAGTTTCGCGGTCGATGTAGAGCACGCCTTTGGCCCGGTTGCGCTCCGAATCCATGAGCACCTTGTAAACCATGGCGTTCGCAAAGTGAGTGCAGCGGCCGCTCTTCATGGCATCCGCCACCGTCGTGAAGTAGGAGTTGAAATAGGAGTGTGTCACGCAGCCGCGCTCGCACGGCCCGCAATAATGACACGCGGGGCGCCCATTAATCGATCGCGTCAGGTTGGCGGATCGGCCCAGGGTCACCGTCCGGCCAAACTTCTGCTTGACCCGGTCCCGAAGCAGCACTTCCGCGCATCGGAGCCCCATCGGCGGCTGAAATTTGCCGTCCGGGAGCTCGTAAACGCCTTCCGGCATTCCGGTGATTCCAACGTATTCTTCGACGATGTCGTAATACGGCGCGAGGTCTTTATAGCTAAGCGGCCAATCTGCGCCGTAGCCGTCGTAGGAGGCCGCCTTGAAGTCGAGGTCGCTGAGCCGGTAGCTTTGCCGCCCCCAGACATTGGTGCGCCCTCCTGTTATCCTCGTTCGCCCCAGCCACTCGAACGGCATCCCGGGATACGTCGTGTAAGGCTCGTCGAGGTCGTTGCAGAACCAATAGTAGTTGTATTCTGTGCAGGCGTAACAGTCAGTCTGGCGCGGACGCGTCTTGCGGACCACTTCAGGAGCCACTGCGCGATACTTCAGCTTGAAGGCCGGCTCGTGCTCGGTGAAATTGCTGTCTTTCTGCTGCTGCCCGGCGTCCACCAGGGCCACTTTCAATCCGGCTTCCGCCAGTCGCTTGCAGGCCCAACCGCCCGAAGCGCCCGAACCCACGACGATCACATCGTACCGATCCATTTCACCATCCATTCCTTCTTCCCTCCAGGGCTTGCCAAATTGGGCATCATATCAACGAGGTCCCGGCTCGTCAACGCGTGCTGGTGGGCGCCATGTAGAACATAGTGGCGCCCTTACACTGCCATTTGTGCCGCCCCGCCTCTACGTCAAGCCGGCCTTCAGCCCGGCACCTGCCGAGCTAACGCTCGGCGCTACACCTGAAACTAGGACACCGGCTCTCGCCAACTATGCCCTTGACCTGAGTTCGTGGTCTCCAGCTAAGATAAGCAATGCGCTACTTCCATCCCGGAGCTTCCCTGAAGTTGCCAGAATTCACCAAATCCAATTCCAGAGGTGTTTTTTATGAAAGCGCGTGCAATCCAACAGCTTCGAGCATCCCTGCGGATGGCTCTTGTCCTCGTTCTGCTCGGCTTTTCCGCAGCGTCAGCCCACGCCGATACGCTCGTCCTCAAGAGTGGAGAGCGTCTTAAAGGCTCATGGGAACGAGTTGAGGGCACGAACCTCATCTTCAAGTCCGACACCCTCGGAGAAGTCACCGTGCCAGCCAGCAATATCCAGTCACTTTCGACCACCGTTCCCGCCGTGGCCATCCTCAAGAACGGGAAGACGGTGGAAGGATACCTTCATTTGGGTGCCAAGGGGCAATGGATGCTTCTTCCGACACAAACCAACGTGCCTTCTGTGAACACTTTCACCGTGATCTACCCGGTTGCAACTTTCCACCAATACCAGAAAACGTCCACTTCCATACCCTGGCGCAATTGGCACGGATCGGCCAACGGGGGCTACGGCCTGCAGACCGGCAACACGCAGGCAAGGACCCTCACCGCTACGGTAGACGCCACGCGGAAGCAACCCGATATCCTCGGGATCGACGAAACCTGGCGCACTAAGTTCTTTCTCTCCTCGCTGCTTGCTCATACGAAAGACAACCTGACGGGCGCCAGCGTTTCCTCAAATACCTTCAGCACCACGATTCGCCAGGATCGCCTTTTCGACGACGGGAACTATGTTTTCGTCTTCGGGCAATTTGACCACATCCAACCGGAAAGCATCCGAGGGCGGGAAACCGTCGGCGGCGGCTATGGAAGAGACATCATTCACACCTCGAAGACAACCTTCAGCGTTCTCGGCGGCTTGACTTTCGTGAATACCAATTTCCTGACCGCCGGCGCGCCCTCTCAGCAAAGCGCGGAGCTGTTGGTAGGTGAGCAGTTTTCCACACAGTTTCTCAAAGCAGTTCACTTGACCCACTATGTGAACTTTTATCCGAATTTGAGCCAAACGGGACAGTACTTCTTTAACACCCAGACGAGTCTTTCCATTCCGTTGTTTAAGAAGCTATCGTTTCAAATCAGCTTTATAGATTTCTACCTATCCAACCCGCCCACTGGAAGCCTCAAGAATAACGCCACCTTCAGCACGGGCATCGGCTACAACTTCTAATCGGTCGTCTGCGCGAGGCGCGGCCATTTATGAAACGATTCCTAATCGCCCTCGGATTGTTGCTCGCCTTCGCCGCCGTGGCTGAATGGGCAAATGTCCGCGGGCTGCACATTTCACTCTGGCGCTATCTTCCCCTCCTTGTTTCTCTTTCGCTGGTCTTAGCGGCGTTCATCGGCCTGACCAATCCGGGCGTCGTTGCGAAGCTTCGCGCCTGGGCAGGCAGATCCGCGCGAGTGGCCGTGGGAATCCCACTCCTTCTGCTAGTTCCTTACGCCATCTACGCGCTCGGGAGCGGCATATTCTCCGCTGAGGCATTCCTCAAGCTTTTGGCTTACATTGCGGCCCCGAATCTCCTCCTGCTGCCGGACCGCCAGCGTTCACCTCTGCGCGCCGGGTGGCGCGATTTCACCGCTATGCTCGCCCTGTCTCTTCCCGTGTCCGCCGGATGGCTGGCTGGTATCTGGACCTACCCGATGGAGCTCTATTTTTTCCGGCCGCTTTATTCCGTTTGCGTGGGAGTTTACGCTTTCGCCGTCGTTCGCAGGCTGGAGGGAGTGGGATACCGCCTATTTTTTCGCCCAAAAGACTTCACCGACGGCTTGCTTCACTTCCTCGGCTTTGCGGCGGTCGGAATTCCACTCGGCTACGCCCTTCACTTCATCCGCTTCCGGCCCAGTCCTGTGCCGATTGAAGCATTCATGATCGAGTTCGTGGGGACGTATCTGACGGTCGCCATCCCCGAAGAACTGCTATTTCGCGGAATCTTCCAGAATTTCCTCGAACAAAGCTTCTCTTCGGAGCGCCGCTCCCTTTACGCCCTGCTGATTGCTTCCCCTATCTTCGGCCTCTCGCACATGGGCCACCCTCCTGTTCCCAATTGGCGCTACGCCATTATGGCGACGGTGGCCGGGCTGTATTATGGTAACGCCTACCGACGCCGGCGCCGGGTTTCCTCTTCAGCCTTGACTCACGCCCTCGTCGATACTGTCTGGCATTCATGGTTCTAATCCGAGAGCGAAATGCAAGACTCCCTGGATGCCACGTGGCGATACTTTCGAACGAGCCGTTTTGCCGGAAAGAGCCCTTGTTTTGCTAATTTACTGATTTTATAATAACTTACACTGCTGTTTATGGAACCACCCGGCCAACTCCAGCAATGGCTGTCCTGGATCATCCGCATCCGCTTTGTCATCATCACTTTCGTATTTGCCATTGCCTACGTACTGCAGGAACTCATCGCCCGGCCAAATAACGAAGCCTCGGTCAAGTCGCTCGGCATCGCCGTGATTCTCTGGTACGTATTGGGCCTGTTTTATCTCATTTATAATCAGCTCAGCCGCGACCTGGCGCTGCAGGCCTACCTGCAGATTTGCGGCGACGTCATCCTAATCACCGCGGTGGTCCACGCCACGGGCGACCTGGATAGCAATTTCATCTCACTGTATTTTCTCGCCGTCATCATGGCCAGCATCGTGCTGCCGCGGCCGAGAGCTTTTTGGGTGGCAGGCTTCAGTTTCATCGCGCTTGGTTCGATGCTGGAACTGGCTTATCTGCGCGACCTCTACCCCGCATATGCGGAGCGTCATCCCGCGCTTGCCCACCTCATGGCCTCTTCTTCCGCCCCCGTGGATTTGAGAACGCTCGAAATCAAGATTCTCGCCAGCCTGTTCGGGTTTTTCGCCGTAGCCTACCTTTCGGGTTATCTGGCCGAGAACCTTCGAAAAACAGGTCAGGCGTTGCGCGACAAAACCGGCGAAGTGGCTAGCCTTCAAGCGCTGAATGAAAACATCATTCAGAGTATGCGGGGCGGACTCATCACGACTGACCTTGAGGGAAAGATTCAGGTGGTGAACCGAGCCGGTGAGATGATCCTTGGCCGGAAAGAAGAGGAATTGCGCGGTCAGCGAATTGACTCATCGTTCGCAATGGCCCCGGAGCGGACTGGCAAGCCGACGAAGGCCGGAACGGATTACGTGCGGGGTGAGACTCCGTACTACCATCCGGGAGGCGAATCGCGCGTCCTCGGCGTCTCTGCGTCGCCCCTGGACGTGCCGGAGCGCGGGATCGTGGGCTACGTCTACACCTTTCAGGACTTGACCGACGAAAAGCGCCGGGAAGCCGAAGACCAGCTCAAGGAACGCATGGCCACGCTGGGCCGGATGGCCGCCGGCATCGCGCACGAAATCCGTAATCCGCTCGCTTCCATCTCCGGCTCGGTCAAGCTGCTGCAAAGTGTCGCCGAAATGAATGACGATCAGGCCCGGCTCATCAACATCGTCAGCCGCGAGTCGGCACGTCTTGATAAGCTGGTTTCCGACTTCCTCGTCTACTCGCGCGAGCAGCGCTTCGAGTTCCAGCCTGCCGATCTCGTCAACCTGCTCGATGAAACTTTGATCCTGCTCGAGCACGATCCGAGCTTCAGCGAGAAGTACACCATCCGGCGCGCTTTCCCGCGGCACCCCGTGATCGCCAGCGTCGATACGGACAAGATCCGGCAGGTTTTCTGGAACATCTGCAACAACTCCGTGAAGGCCATGCTGAATGGCGGATGCCTCACCGCCGAGATTCACGATCAGATGGCCCGCAAGGTGCTCATTACTCTTTCCGACACCGGCGTCGGCTTCACGCCGGACCAGATGGAGAGAATCTTCGAACCGTTTCACCCGCGCTTCCGCGACGGAACCGGCCTGGGCCTGGCCATCTGCTACCGGATTGCGAAGGGGCACCACGGTGACATCCGGGTGAGCTCAAAACCTGGCGAAGGCTCGCGCTTCATAATTGAGCTGCCGCGCGAGCAGGAGAAACCTGGCTCGCCGCTCACTTCTGGTCCCTCTCCCCACGTGCAAAGAGCGGGGACCGCGATGAATCGGGCTAGGTAAGGGGATCCGCAGCGCCCTATTTATCGGACCGACTATGGCTCGTCTACTCATTGTCGATGACGAAGAATCGCTGTGTGAGCTCCTCGAGATCGCTTTTCGCCGCGAGGGCTACGAAGTGGAAACGGTGACGAGCGGCGAGGCAGCCAAGAAAAAAATCGAGGCGCGAATCTATGACGTCATTGTGTCCGACATCCGCATGCCAGACATCAACGGGCTCGATCTGCTCGAGCACGCGCAGTCGACGCGCAGTTCAGCGTTGTTTGTCCTGATCACAGCCGTGCCCACGGTCTCAACCGCTGTGGAAGCTCTCAACCGCGGCGCTTATCGCTACGTTATCAAAACCGACCGGCTGGTGGAAGAGTTGAAGCTGGTGATCGCCCAGGCCGTTGAGGAGACCGCGCTTCGGGAACAAAATGCGACGCTCCGCCGCGAATTGCTGCGCGTTTTCGCGCAGGATAACATCGTCGGCCAGGGGGCGTGGCTGAGGACGCTCCTTGAAACCATCCGAAGCGTAGCGCCGACCAACAGCACCGTGCTCATCACCGGTGAGAGCGGCACCGGCAAGGAACTGGTCGCCCGCGCCATCCACGAGGCCAGCCTTCGCCGCGACAAACCATTCGTTTCCATCAACTGTGGCGCCTTCCCTGAAACATTGCTGGAAAGCGAGCTGTTTGGCTATTGCAAGGGCGCGTTCACCGGAGCCGACGCGAACAAGAAGGGCATCATCGAGTCTGCCAGCGGCGGCACTCTTCTGCTCGATGAGATCGGTGAAACCAGCCTCACCATGCAAGTGAAGCTGCTCCGCGCGCTGCAGGAGCGTAAGGTCCGCCCGCTGGGCGGGACCGTGGATGTACCCGTGGACTTCCGCTTGATCGCAATCACCAATCGCGACCTGAAAGCGATGGTGGCGGCGGGCGAGTTCCGCGAAGATTTCTACTACCGCGTCAGCGTCATTCCCATTCACGTTCCCCCGCTGCGCGACCGCAAGGAAAACATCGAAACGCTGGCGCGGCACTTCCTTCAGAAATTTGCGCGCCAGATGGAAAAACCGGTCAACGATTTCGATCCCGCCGCTCTTGCGAGCCTGAAGGAGTATCCCTGGCCGGGGAACGTGCGCGAGCTTGAAAACGCCGTCGAGCGTGCCGTGGCCTTTGCCGCAGAAGACGAAAGACTCATCCGGGCTGAAGGTCTGCCGGAATCGATCCGCCACGGCTCGCTGCCGCTGCCTCCGGTGCCTACCCTTCCCGCAGAGGGCCTCGACTTCGAAGCACAGATGGCGGAAATGGAAAAGCACTACATCCTTGAAGCCTTGCGCGCCGCCGGAGGTGTCCGCACCCGCGCCGCCGAACTTTTGAGAATGTCCTACCGCTCGTTCCGCCACTACGCGCAAAAACACGGGGTATAGGAAATACGGGAAAGGTCGCCAGGCAGTGCGCCGTCCCGCTTAATTCCTCACGGCTCGGGTGCAGAACCGTCATTCCGAACGAAGCGAGGAATCTGTTTGTTGGCCGCCCAGAAGCAGATTCCTCGGGCCGGGGAAAGCGGCCCTCGGAATGACGAGGGCATCGTAAACAATTACGCGGCACGGGACACTACGCGCTCTGCGAGGTAGCGTTAGGCTATAATGGCTGCGTGCTAAAGAAGATTCGTCTCAAGAATTTCAAGCTCCACGAAGATACCTCAATCGAGGCGAGCCGAATCACTGTCTTCATTGGTCCGAATAACAGCGGCAAGTCAAGCATCTTTCAGGCGCTGCTGGCGCTGAAACAGGCTGGGCGGCCCTCGTCGAGCGACGTTCTGGTGCCCTTGCATCAGCGAGAAGCCACCTCACCTGAGCAACCGTTCCTCTACACCGAACCCCGTGACCTGATAGTCGATCTAGGCGAGTTCCGCGAGGTGCTCCGCGACCCGACGCAAGAGTTACAGATCGGTGCGGATGTCGAGCTACCACCCGAGGCGAACTTTCCTGCCCTCGCGATGGGGGCGCTGCAGCTTAGCTTTGATGTTTGGTTCGGCGAGAACCGGATGGTTCGCCATGGGGGTTCCTTCGCCTGCGCGTATGGCCAAGCGGGACCGTGGACTTGGCATCGCAGCAACGGCACTCCAGCAAGCGTGAGGCTACAGATCCCCCAATACGGAGGCGAACTGTCCGTGAATCTCGGTGAAAGGATTGATTCCCTTGTTCAATGCGGTGTCGTGTTCAAGCAGCCTCCGCTAGACCGCGACATTTCTGCAATGACAAGCGCGCTTAACAGGTCAGTCAACGTCTGGAGTCGATTCCTAGACTCGCTGCGGCTGGTGCATCATCAGCGTGGATTCGAGGAATGGGGATACCCAATAACTAACTTCCCGGGCCAAGAGAGTCTAGACCGGCTTGTTCTCTCCGACCGCAGCGTTGCTCTTACAAACATGCTGGCCGCGAATGCAAGACTGAGAACCCAGATTTCGGACCTGCTCAAATCGCTGGTCGAAATAGGGATTGAATTCGAGACGGCCTCGTCCTATCGTGTGAGAATTTGGGCAACTGCGGCGAAAACGGGGAAGGCAGAAACCCTGTTCGTCAACGAGGGGTCGGGCGCCAATCAGTTGCCCTTTATCTTAGTCCCAATTGCGCTTGCCCAACCCGACGAAACAGTTCTTCTGGCCGAACCTGAAGCCCATCTCCATCCCAAGATGCAGTCGGAACTCACCGGAACAATCTTGCGAGCATCGAAAGAGCGGAAGCTGCAATTCTTTATTGAAACCCACAGCGAGCACGTTCTCCACCGGCTGCTGCACGCTGTCGCGAAGGGGGACCTCGCGCGGGACGATCTGGCCATTCACTATTTCGTGAACAAGGATGGCAAAGCCGAGGTTAGACAGCTAGAGGTAGACGAAAAGGGCGGAGTCCAAGGCGGCCTGCCGGGATTCTTCGATCAGAGCCTGGATGAACTCACCGAATATCTGGACGCTCTCAAACAGCCCAAGGCGTAACGCGTGCGCCAAACCTTCCTGCTTGATGAAAACATCATCTATCACGCCATCAACGGCGTTGATGAGGACGACCAGACTGACCCCACGGCTGCGGACTTGCTCGCCGCGATTGCGAAGATTTGCCACGGGATTTTCGTCCACCAATCCCTCATAGACAGGTATAACAAGGCTCTTCACAAGCTCAGTCAATATCCCCCGCATTCTCTGGCGGCTCTGAATTTCGTGAAACAATTGCTCTTCAGGGCTGATAAACAGAACTGGGCATACGGCAAGCTGCCCGCCTTGCCGGAAACCGTGGGCATCCCGACCGAAGATCGAGACATTATCCGCGCTGCGCTGGTCTCCAAACCGGTTTTCGTCACGAACGACCAAGACCTCAGAAATGTCATCAACCACCATCATCACGTGCTGGGCCTCAGAGCCCTGGATGCTCAAGAAGCCCTCGAATTTGCCAAGTCTGAGCGCCCTGACTAGACTCGGTAGGCCCGCGCCTTTACGAATCCGACGTTGCTGCGCTCGCTTGTGCCCTGCGCGGAGCGGGGACTAAACTGGAAAATGAAGCGCTCAAGGTGCGTTTCAGCCTGCGCTTCGAATAGCAAATGAAAGGTCGTTACGAATGGCTAGAAAGCTAGGTATACCTCGTTCTCGGTCGGTCATCAAGGACGCGCCGCGCCGGGGTTGCATGGTGGCGCTGCTCGTTCCCGCACTGGTGGCGCTCGGCGGAGTCGCGCTCGTGCTCCGGGCGCAACAAGCCAACGTCCCGAAAATGACGGGCCGCTACCATTTTCTCGGACCCGAAGACAGCGTTAACATCCTCCAGGAAGAAAATATGCTGAAGGGCTACATTGATGTCTTCACGGGCTCGCAGGAATCCGACAGCATCTTCAGTTATCCGCTTATCATCGGCTCGCGAAAAAGCAATCAGATCTCGTTCAGGACGGGCAAGATTCACGAAAAATATTATCGTTTTAACGGAATCGTGGAGCGAGGTAAAGGCGAGAAATCCGGCGATCCGGATTACCTTCAGCTTGTGGGCGAGCTAGAGACGATCACCTCGAACTCCGTCACCGGAACACACAAGGTGGAAAAGCAGCACGTCATTCTGAAGTCGCTGGGAAAGAACGAGGGCGTGCCGGACTAAGCTGACTGATCGCTTGGAGCGCTACCTCTCGGCGGCATGGGGCGGAAGCCTGACCCCGTCGGCGCACCTACCCGCGCTTGCGGCCTGTGTGCAAAGCTGCGACCCCTCCCATCAGGTTCTTGTAGCGCACCTCCTCGAACCCTGCCTCGTCCAGCATCGCGGCGAGATCCTTCTGGCACGGAAAGCGCGAGACTGAATCGTGCAAATACTCGTAAGCTCCTGCAACGCCGGAAATCTTCGCCCCAAACCTCGGCAAAAGCCGGGCTAAATAGAGCCGAAACAAACCGCCAAACACCGGCCACTGCGCTCTGGAGAACTCAAGAATCGCAAGTGTTCCGCCAGGCTTCAGAACGCGGCGCATCTCTGTAAGTCCGCGCGCATAATCCGCGAGGTTGCGAAAACCGAAGCCGCTGGTGACGACGTCCACAGACGCATCGTTCAAGGGAAGCGAAAGCGTATCCGCGCCCATAAAAGCGACCTGCCTCCGCAGGCCACGGCGGGCTTTTCGGCGTAACTTCAAGCTCGCCCTTTGCAGCATAGGCCGGCAAAAGTCCGCGCCGATAACCATCCCACGCGAAATGCGCGCCAGCGCGAACGTCAAGTCTCCAGTACCACAACACACGTCCACAGCTACGGAGCCGGAGTTTCCGAGAACCGCTGACAAGGCGCCTGCAGTCACCCTGCGCCACCAAAGATCGAATCCGCAGGAAAGAGCATGATTCAGAAAATCATAGCGCGGCGCCACGGCCCCAAACATCTCCCGTACGGAGCGCGCGGTGGAAGCAGCGTCCGCCGGGCTCCCGAGAGGGCTGCCTGCAAGTGAAGAGCGGCCACTCGCGTCTCTAAGTTGGATCATTTCCCATTTTCTGGATGTCCCGAAAGGCCGCAGCCACGGCGACGCCGGACGCCTCGGAAATCTGCCGCACTTTCCCGATCCTTTCCGGGATCACCCACCGTACCTTTCCGGCGACAGCCTTTTTGTCCTGTGGAAGCAGGGGCAGAACGCGGCGCGCGTCGAGATCATCAATGCGGGGCAACGGACCCAGGCGGCGGACCAGTTCGTCAATGCGTCCGGCGTCGCTCTCCGGCAACAAACCGAGCCTGCGGCCGAGGCGGGAAACGCCCAGCAGCCCCCACGCCACCGCTTCTCCGTGTAAAAATCGCCGGTAGCCCGTAGCTTCCTCAAGCGCGTGCCCGAAGGTGTGGCCAAGGTTCAGCACGGCACGCAGTCCGGCTTCCCGCTCGTCGCGGTTCACCACGTCCACCTTCACCTTCACTGCCGGAGCAAGGATCGTCTCAAGTTCTTCCGCAAGATCCCGCCGAAGGGAACTTAAGCTCTGCTCAAGTCGGCCGAACAATTCCGGGCCGTCCAGGATGCCGTGTTTTACGACCTCATACAATCCAGAGCGAAAATCGCGCCGGCTGAGTGAGCCGAGCACGCGCGGCTCGGAAAGCACCAACCGCGCCGGGTGGAACGTCCCGATCAGATTCTTCGTAGCGCCCAAGTTGACCGCTGTTTTCCCGCCAATCGAGCTATCCACCTGAGCAAGGAGCGTTGTCGGAACGTGGATGCAATCCACGCCGCGCATATAAATGGAAGCGAGAAAGCCCCCGAGGTCCCCGATCACGCCTCCGCCGAACAAGATCAGCAGAGAACGCCGGTCTGCCTGCCGCAGCAGCAGCTCAGCGGCCAGTCTTTGCATCACGCGGAGAGACTTCGACCGCTCTCCCGGCCTCACCCACAAGGTCTGAACCCTGCGCAGCCCCGCTTCTTTCAGGAACTCGCCTTTCCACCTGCACCACAGGGCTTCCTCCGAGATCACGAAAACAGACGAGTAGCCGTGGAGCGGGAAGTCTCGCAAGCTGCGCCACGCCCCGGTGCCGACGATAACGTTGTATTCGAATTCTCTGGATTGAACTCGAAAGGTTTCCATAGAGGATTGCGATGCGTCCAACTGCGCCGGCGGGAGCGCGTCGAGCGCCAGCGCAGGTCAAGCGTGAGCACCTCAGGGCAGAATCTTCACTCGCAGACCTCGAAACTCGATGAGAGAACCTTCAGCTTCAAGGCCGAGGTACCCTTGCGGGTTGTTGCACTGCGTGTAGACACTCTGCTTCGCGCCGTTGACCCATAGGACGAGCATTTTCCCAACACAGCGCATCTCGTACGTATTCCACTCCCCGGCCGGCTTCACGTGATTCTTCCGTAGCATCGAGTGCAGGCTGAATCGTTTCAAGACCCCTTCCTCGGGATTGTCACCAAACCAGTAGCCGCCGCTCGCGCTGCCCACTTGTGCCTGGTACCACGTGCTGCCATCCGCACTGTTGCGCACAAAGACGCCGCTATTGTATTCCGTAACGCCCGGAACCTTCGCAAGCTTCCATTGCAACTCACAAACAAAATTCCTGTACAGATGATCGTATCGCAGCCACTCGTGACCGCCATTACCTTCGCAGATAATCACGTGACGCGCGGCATCCACCCTCCATTGCGAGCGTGAATTCAGCGGGTGCGAGGGTGGAATCGCCACGCGTGTCCACCCGGTCAGATTATTTCGCGGCATAATGTTCTTCCAGGCGGCGGGCTTCGATCCAGCCGCAAGGCTTGCTTCCGCGAATGACAAAATAGCAAACATCACCACAACCGGTCTCATAGTGCTCCTTTCACAGACGATTTTCCCCTCTTGCGGCACTAACCGTGGCACGGGCGCCTTGCCCATGGCCACCCACGGGCGAGTCCGATTTTGGGACTACGATGGAGTACCTCGGACTCCAGCTATCGGAGACGCCCGTGCCGCGGGAGGTCGCACGCCCTATGATAAGATCGGGATTTCGAGAAGCCAATTCCCTTCCCCGAGGTGTACGGATGCCACAGGCGCAATTGCAGTATCTGACCGACGAACTCAATAAGCTCCGCGAGCAAGGACTTTACCAAAAACTGCGAGTGCTTGAAGGCGAGCAGCTTCCGGTGGCGCGCTTTGACGGTCGCGAAGTCATCAATCTCTCGTCCAACAATTATCTGGGCCTCGCGACGCACCCCAAGCTCAAACAGCGTGCCCTCGACGCGATCCACAAGCTCGGGGTCGGCTCCGGAGCGGTGCGCACCATCGCTGGAACCATGTCCATCCACATGGAGCTTGAGGACAAGATCGCGCGCTTCAAACACGCGGAAGCTTCCGTCGTCTTTCAGTCCGGCTTCACGGCCAACGCCGGAACGGTCGCCGCGATCATTGGCCACGACGACGTGATCGTCTCCGACGAACTCAATCACGCCTCCATCATCGACGGCTGCCGGCTCTCGAAGGCGGAGATACGGCGTTTTCCTCACAAGGATGTCGAAGCCTGCGAAAAAGTCCTGAAAGGGCTTGCCGGGTACAAGGGCCACAAGCTGCTCATCACGGACGGCGTGTTTTCGATGGATGGAGACATCGCACCCCTCCCTGACCTGGTCCGGCTGTCGGAAGAATACGGTTGCATCATGATGATTGACGACGCTCACGCTTCCGGCGTCCTTGGCCGGAACGGGCGAGGGACC
The DNA here is from genome assembly GCA_021817045.1 of Acidobacteriota bacterium. GTDB lineage: Bacteria > Acidobacteriota > Terriglobia > UBA7540 > UBA7540 > RH2-MAG17b. Next base: position 1,640 of record JAKAWG010000071.1, on the reverse strand, counting down.
GTGGACCATTTTGGACTGCATGGCAAGGTCGACATTCAGGTGGGCACGCTTTCGAAGGCCATTGGCTCGCTCGGCGGCTACATCTGCTCCACCCGGGACACGATCGAGTTTCTCTATCATCGCGGCAGGCCGTTCCTGTTCTCGACTTCGCATCCGCCATCCGTCGCGGCTTCGTGCCTCGCGGCGTTCCAGCTGCTGGAAGAAGAACCTCAGCTCATCGAGCGCCTGTGGACGAACACGCGCTTCTTCAAAGCCGGCCTCATCAAGCTCGGCTTCAACACCGGCGCCAGCGAGACGCCCATCACCCCGATCATGGTCGGAGACGCAGCGCTCGCCCACGAATTTTCACGCGAGCTATTTCAGGCCGGCGTCTTTGCTCAGGGCATCGGCTATCCGACGGTGCCGGTGGGCAAGGCGCGCGTGCGCACCATCGTCACCGCGACGCATACCACGGACCAACTGTCGCAGGCGCTTGAAGTCCTCGAAAGGGTCGCCAAGGCGCTCCGCATTCTGAACTGAGCGCGTCGCTTTCGGCTGCAAATTCCGGCTGGGAGTCGCTCTCAGTACTTCAGCGCGGTCTCGTAGGCCTTCAGCAGGCTTTGCCTATCCGTCTCCCAATTAAAATGCTCTTCGATCCGCGTCCGGCCCCGGCAGCCAAGCTCCGCGCGCAACGCTTCGGAATCCAGCAGGGTCTGAACTTTCTCCGCGAAGTCAATCGGGTCGGTCGGACGAGCGTAAAGCGCCGCATCTCCCGCGGAGCGGCGACCTTCGGTGAGATCGTACAGCACAACCGGTAGCCCGAACGCCATGTATTCAAGGATCTTCCCCATCGTGGACTTGTCATTCATCGGGTTCAGCGGGTCAGTCGCCACGCCGACGTCCGCCGTCGAGAGATAACGGGCGAGTTCCTCACCGGGAATCCTGCCGGTGAACTCGGTTACCGATTCCAATCCTCTTTCGACGATCATCTTTTTCAGCCGCGGGACCTCCGTTCCCGACCCGATAAAGGTGAAGAACGTATCGTCACGCTTCTGCCCATTGACAAGGTATCCGATGGACTCAACCCACAGATTGACACCATCCTGCGGCCCCATCACGCCTAGATAGACCACGAGATATTTTTTCCCATGCTTAAGCTCGGGGCTGGCCGGAATTCGGCGCATCTTTTCCGGCTCCGGGCTTACACGAACGATGAACACGCGCTCGGGCAGCATTCCACCGCGTTGAATGGCGATCTCGCGATAAGACTGATTCGTTGCCAGGCTCACGTCGGCAGCACAGAACGTAGCCCGCTCGACCCAGCAAACCAAACGGTACCCAAGATCTTCGCGGCCGAACTTGGCCAGGTATAGCTCGGGATTCAAGTCGAGGTGATCGAAAATATAACGGACGCCAAAGAGCTTGAAGAACAATGCGTGGACGAACATCACATCCGGAGGGTTCCAGGTGTGAAGGACGCGAAAGCGCGTGCGCGCGTACACCTTACACGCCAAGTAAAACTGGACCGCCAGCGCGGCCGCGTATTCTATAAAATAGCCGGCGGGCCCGGAGGCTTCCCATACACGATGGCGATAAATTTCAATTCCTTCGAGGGTCTGGTAACTCTTCTCGCAGCCGGCTCCTTTCGGTGAAATCACGGA
>JAKAWG010000070.1 GCA_021817045.1 Acidobacteriota bacterium | reverse complement strand
GTTGCCAAGGCCGAACGTAAGACTAAGCACGGGTAGCAAGGGTTATTTTAGGAGGGCTTTCCGCCGGGTGAGTCACGCCAGTCTGAGCCCCGACGCAGTTTATTGGAGCGAAGAATCTGCGTGTACCCAAAAGCAGTCGCTCATGTCGCTTCACGACACTCCGAAGCATGAAAATGCCCCCTCACCCGCCGTCCGGAATTTACCCTGAGCGGAAGCTGAAGGGTCGGGCACCTCTCCCCAAGGAAGAGGATGTAGACCTCAAATTTGGGTTCGAAGCCCTCTCGCCTCGGGAGCGGGTGGCGAGCCCGTTCGCCTTGCCGCTTGCGAACGGCTCTGAGCGGAGTGAAAAGGTTCAGGATAAACTCCGCGAGCCGGGTGATGGGTATCGACCGAAATTTTCAGGAGAGATTCCTCCACCTCAACAAGCTCGGCGCTCGGAATGACGGCGGTTGGCGACACTCGGCCTCGGAATGATAAGGCTGGTAGGTGCAGGTTAAGAATGACGTGGGTTGGTAACGGCGTTCGGCTCAGCCAGGGCAAACTGGCGGCGCGGGAAGCTACGTCGTGGGCGCTAAAGGTATGTGGTCAGTCGTAGTCAACTCTGACCAAGCAAAGGCCGTTAGCTGGCGCGGTAAACCCCGCAGCCGCCCGATCACGTGCCGCCAGCACGCGGCGAATATCACCGGGCTCACGCTGGCCAGCACCCACCTCGATTAGAGTTCCTGCAATATTCCGCACCATGTGGCGGAGAAATCCGTCGCCTCGGACCTCGTAAACCAGCAGTGAAGTTCGGGGGCGCCAAACAACGTGTGAGGAGTAAATGCACCGCACTCTGGACTTCTCGCCCGTCGCGGTTCGATCAGTGCGACACTTGGAGCCCTCAGGATCCGCAGCCGCGAACGACGTAAAGTCGTGCCGACCCTCGATAAGCCGGGCGGCCTCGTCCATGCGTGCCGCGTCCAGCTTCCGGGGCAGATGGTGGACAAATCGGGCAAGAAACGGAGGACACACGGGCCCCTGGAAAATCCGGTAGCGATAAACCTTGACACGGGCGTCATAACGGGCATGGAACTGCGGCGTCGCTTCCTCGACCTTCAGAATGCGTATGGCCGCCGGCAGAACATCGTTAAGCGCTTTGCGGAGGTTGGAACAAGGAATGGTTTTAGCAGTGAAGAAATTCGCAACCTGACCTGAAGCGTGAACCTGGGCGTCGGTGCGTCCAGCGCCAATCACGGTGACGGCAGAGGCAAGAATCCGTTCGAGAGCCATTTCAGTCTGGCCCTGGATGGTGGCTCGGTCCGGCTGCCGCTGCCAACCGGAAAAATCCGTCCCATCATAGGCGATGAGAAGACGGAAATTGCGCATTGCCTGCACACCACCGAACGTGAAACCACGTCTCTTCTCGCGGCGCGCACTTTTTGGCTCTCCCCCTGCGAGCCGCGTGTTTCCGCTCGCTCGATGAGGACAAGCCTCCCGCCTTTGCAGCCGCAGCGAAAAAACAAAGACCCCGGCACCGCTCTCCGCGGTACCGAGGTCAAATCCTTAATTCTGCAGCCTCTAGACTGTGAACGAACTGCCACAGCCACAAGTCGACTTGACGTTCGGATTTTCAAACTTGAAACCCGAACCCGTCAAGCTCTCCACGTAATCGATCTGGGTCCCCTTCAGGTAAAGAAGGGACGCCTGATCGACAAAAATCCTTAGGCCGTCAAACTCAAATGTTTTGTCAATGGGGTTGGTCTCGCTCTCAAAATTCATCTGGTATGAGAAACCAGAACAACCCCCACCCACCACCGCGACTCTCAGGCCCAAAGGTTGCGGCACCTGTTGCCCCATGATCTCTTTGACCTTCTCGACCGCGGTCGGTGTAATATCCAGGGAACCTGCCATAATCCGCTCCTCGCTAAAGCTGCAAACGATATCAAGTTGCTCGTAAGCTCAAAATAGCAAAAGCTGCCTCAGAATGCAAGGGCTCCGCGTCGCTGACACTCACAGGAAGATGGGTCTCTTTCAGCGCCGACGTACAGGATGCTTGCTCTTCTTCTCGGCCGCTTCCTGAGCAGCCGCTTTGGCCCGTTCCGCCGCCATTCGAAGTGTGGCGTCGTCAATTTGGACCTTGGATAACGTCAGGATGAAGTTCGGGGACGTCGTGTAAGAAGTAATCGTGCCCTGAAAGTGTATCGGGTCACCGAGCTTTAAGTACTTGGCATTCTCTTGATTGGTTGTGAGTTCAAGATTGTAGTCGCCCGCGGTTCCGCGATCTTTGGGCAACACATCGGCGCGAACCAGCCACGTGCCAGGATCAGTTCCTTTCCTGACGTCATCGACGAAGGCGAGGATACCCAGGGGCTGGCCCTGAAGACTTCCCCACGCCGTTTTGGCCTCGTCCCCGCCCACCGCTAACGCATCTTCAATTTTATGATACGCGTCTACACTGGGATTGCCTGTCGGCGCGTGTTTTGGGGGCGGCGCGACCTGGAAACCCGCAGGCGGCGTAGGCGAACCGCCAGCTTGAGCAATGAGGCCTTGCTCGCCCGCGTCGGAGCCGTGCCGGCTCACGTATTCCTGGCCGTAAAACGTCCGTACCGCTGCTAAGTTAGGCGTCCGGTTTTTCTCCGCAAGTGACACCGCACGCGCCAGATACCAGAGCGCGGTGTTGTAATCGGGGGGACTCAAATACAGGTAGGCTTCACCCAGAAAGGAGAACGTGTAGCCGTCCTGCGGATTGTCCTGCACCGCTTCCTTCAGATAGTTAATCGCACTGGGGTAGTCCTTCTTCTGAAGGGCCACAAAGCCTAGCGCGCGGTTGAAGTCTGCCCGGAACTCCTTCACCTGACTCTCAAACGCCGCCTCTGAGGCCCCAGCCGGCTTTTGAATGGTCTGCAGCAACTGGAGACCTTGGCTGGCTTCGCTGTTGGCCTGGGCCAGCTCGGCAGCGGCATCGGCGCTCTTGGGTTTGAAAATGTATGGGAAAACGTACGAAAGATAGTGCAGGCACGCAACCCGGACGTTGACGGGCGGGTTGGTCTTTAAGGTATCCCGGGCGGTCGCAATCGCCTGGTCTACCTGGTTAAGCTGCACGTAAGCCTGAAACTTCAGCAGGTCAGCCTGGGGCTTGAAATCCGAAGCGGGATACTTTTGCAGGAACGCATCCGCCGCTGTAATTTTCGCCTGGGGACTTGTAGCCTTGAGAATCGCCTGGAAGGCGTCATATTCGGCCCGGCTCTTCCATTGCGGGCCCTTGGCAGCCGCCTGCTGCGCTGCCGGCTGGCCGGGGACAGCTCCATTCAACGGCGACCCTGCCACCGCCAAAGCCGCTGCGACGCCCAGCGTGCACAAAGACAAGAAAATCCTCTTCATCGAACGGATACCTCATTGGTTCATTATGATATTATTTCCTGAAGCTGCAGGGATGGCGCGGCCATTCCGCGGCAGGCCTCCCCCTCGCGACGCGCCAGCTCCGTGCCTCTTTGGAAATGCCGCGAGCAATTGGAATAGCAAGAGTTCGAAGATTTTGCAAGCAAAATCTGCCTTCTCTCCTTTTCGCTCTTAGCACTCATTGTCCCACTTAGTCAATTAGATGCAATTCTTATGCCGGTCGAAACCGCTCGCCGCCCATAAAAGAGCGCTGTGCGGCCGTCCTCGCATCTCGTCTAACTCTTCCCGCCCCGGCCTCCAACATGGCACCCTGAACGGGCGGCATTTCCAACTTCGGCTGTGCGACTTCATAAGTGAGTATAATGCCTTGGGGTGCGCTTGGGAAAATTCGGTGCAGTTTGTGGGAAATAATTGCGCCCTCGAGTCCTGACATCCGGTGGCCGAGTTCGCGGGTAACTTTGACCCTCGATGTCTCACCTCATCGCGAGCGCTTCCGCGATCTGCCAGAACGGACTTGTTCGTCATGACGGTCGAAGAGATTGCGCGCATCGTAGGCGGAAAAGCGCACGGAGACACGACGCGAGAAATCCGGGAAATCGCCCAACTCGAGGCGGCCACCGCCGATCAACTCGCTTTCGCTGAGGGCGCGCGGGCTATAGACCGTGCAGCCGATTCTCAGGCGGGTTGTGTCCTGATTCCGGAGAACGCTTCCCTGCCCGGCAGGACGTTCATCCGGGTGCCAAACGCGAAGCTCGCATTCATCGCGGCCGCGCAGACGCTCGCGCCGCCCGCTCGTCCGGTTCCTGGCCGCCATCCTACCGCGGTGATTGCCGAGGATGCGACGATCGGCGAGGGAGTCAGCGTGGGACCGCTGGTGACGGTGGAACAAGGAGCAAGGGTTGGCGAGGGAACCTCGCTGCGCGCAGGAGTTTTCATCGGCACGGGCGCAGAAATCGGCCGTTATTGCACGCTCCACCCGCACGTTACGGTCTATCCTGGCGCGCGGGTTGGAGATCGCGTGGTACTGCACTCGGGCGTTGTGCTGGGGGCAGACGGATTCGGCTACGTCTTCTCGGAAGGACGCTACCACAAATTCCCCCAGGTCGGCGGAGTTATCGTTGAAGACGAAGTGGAGATCGGGGCTAACACCACCATCGACGGCGGGTCGCTGGGCACGACGCGAATCGGCTATGGCACAAAGATTGACAACCTCGTGCAGATTGCCCACAACGTTCGCATAGGACGCCATTGCGTGATCGCCGCCCAGACCGGGATTTCCGGAAGCAGCGAGATTGGCGATTACGTTGTCATCGGTGGGCAGGCCGGCATTGGCGACCACGTCCGCATTGGGAACAAGGCGGTGATTGGCGGTCAGGCAGGAGTGCTGCCGGGCAAGGTGATCCGCCCAGGCGCCGTTGTCTGGGGCACGCCAGCGCGACCTCTCGCCGAATTCAAGAAACTGTATAGCCAACTCTCTCGCCTCCCCGCCCTCGCACTTAAAATCAAAAAACTTTCTCGCACGCTGGAGGCTCGCCGATCAATGGAGAAAAACCCGGAATGAATCGTCGCCGGTTCTTTGCGCGGGCAAGCGGCTGGGGCGTGGGCATCGCACTTCAAAGGGCAAGTGCCGCCGCACCGCGCCAGCCTATTCAGTATTACTTCGACTCTCGCCAGCTTTTCCGTATGGGCGTTTCCTCGTCGAGCTTTCGCAATTATTTCCCCGCTACCCGCAATCAGGATTTCACGCTTCCCGGGCCCACGCTCTCGCTACTCGACTTTCCGCGGATGGTGGCCGAGCGGTACGAGATCCATCACCTGGAATTCGACTCGGCTCATTTTTCTTCCCAGGAGCCGGAATACTTGCTCGAGTTGCGACGGCAACTGCTGCGCTCCGGCTCCTATCTTCTCAATGTGTTTCTTACCCTCCCGGAGCTTGAGACAGAAGGCGGGCTTTCCAGTACGGTGCCCGCCATTCGCGAGAATGCGGTTGCCACCGTCAGGGAATGGATGGCTGTTGCCCGTCGCCTGGATGCGCGCGCCGTCACCCCGAATCCAGGCCTGATCAACCCTGCCGACCTCACGCCAACCATCAAATCTTATCGTTTGCTTTCGGCATATGGATGGCGGCTCGGAGTTCGTGTTCTGATGGAAAACAGCACGAGCGTGACCACCAGCGAGATTCTCACCGTGGTGCGAAGTGTACCAGGGTCGATCCGCATCCTCCCGGACTTCGCGAATTTTCCGGCCGCGGAGGACCGTGAGGCCAGCTTGGCTGAGCTTTTTCCCCAGTCTTTCACGCTTTGCCACGCTGACGGCGTGACGTTCGACCGTTTCGGAAACGAGACCTCGTTCGATTTCGCGCGGTGCGTGGAGATTGCAGAACGATCTCGCTTCCGAGGCATCTATATGATCGCCTACCGCGGGACCGGCAGCCCATACGTTGGCGTACAGAACGTCATTAACGAGCTCATCCGCGACCTCTGATTCATCACACTCTTGTTACAGTGGAGTTCTGTGGCCTTTTTACCCCTTCAGGGAGCCGTCATTTTGGGGCACTCTCCCCCGCTCGCGGGGAGAGGGTAGTATCTTCACATCCTCTCCCTCGCCCCTTTCGGGAGATGGTGGCGAGCAGAGCGAGCCGGGTGAGGGGTATCGACTGAAATTTCCGGAGCAGACTCCCTTGAGTTCGGCGCAAGTTGGCTCTCGCAATGTGTCGCAGTTCGCAAAAGACTCCTTTCGGCGCTCGGAACTCTGTATGTTCAGTTTTTCGACTGGATTTGCCTGAGGATGTGGCGGGCGCGGAGTTGGGCGAAGTGCAGGACGCTCGGATCGTTTGCGATTTTCTCGAGCGCGCCGTTCATGAGCTGGGGATCAACGAGAGACTTATTGTCGAGGTCGATCTGGATAAGCGTCAGTTCATGCGGCAAGCCCAACGGGTCATACCTCATGGCGTAATGAAGCGCCATAATGTGCCGCTCAACCGTCGCTACGCTTTCGAACAAATTGGTGAGCTGGCCAGCTACACGGTTCGTCGAGTAATTGAACTGGCAGCGATAATCCTGGCCGTCGCTTTCGTACTCGAAGGTCTTGAGGCCGAGGTTGGCCACGCGTTTGCGGCTCTCAAGGTTCACGCCGCGAAAGTCGTGCAATACCGCCGCCAGACGAAAGAACTTCTGCACTGTGCTCTCGGTCAGATGAAATGGCTGGGGATTCGGAAGTGCGCCGAGTGCGTGTCCATCGTACTCGCCCGAGCCATCGGCGTTAACGACGACCTTTTCGTATTCCGGGACGCTGCCCTTCAGGACCTTGGTGTACGTGAGGCGAGCGCCCACCGGCGGCGACTGGGCTGCCACGTACACCGGGCCAACCGCCAATCCCACCAACGCGGCCATTGGGACCACCCATTTTCTTCCCAAGCGGCCAAGTGCATACGCAACTTTCCTATTTGGCCTCGGCCAAGGCATGGAGCTCAGACTCTTCAATGTCAAAATTGGCGTAGACGTGCTGGACGTCGTCGTGGTCCTCCAGTTCTTCGCTCAACCGCAAGATCTGGTGCGCGCTCTTACCGGTGAGCTTCACATAAGACTGCGGGATCATCGAGATTTCCGCCACGGCAGGCATGATGTTCGCAGCTTTCAACGCCTCGGCTACCTTGTGGAAATCGTTCGGCGCGGTAAAGATCTCCCAATTACTCCCGTCGTCCTGCAAGTCTTCCGCCCCCGCTTCCATCACTAAGTTCAGCAGCTTCTCCTCGTCCGCCTTGTCCTTTTCCACTACGAGATAGCCCTTTTTGTTGAACATCCAGCCCACGCTTCCCGTCTCGCCCAAATTTCCGCCGTTCTTCGTAAATATGTGGCGGATTTCTGAGATGGTGCGGTTCTTGTTGTCCGTTGCGACCTCCAGCATCACGGCCACGCCGCCAGGTCCGTACCCTTCGTACACCAACTCCTCATACGTCGCGCCGGGAAGCTCGCCCGTTCCTTTCTGAACTGCCCGCTTGATGTTATCCGCCGGCATATTCTCAGCCTTGGCGGCGGTGATGGCGGTGCGCAAGCGCGGGTTGGCATCCGGATCGCCTCCGCCAATGCGCGCGGCGACGGTGATTTCCTTGATCAACTTGGTAAAGACCTTGCCGCGCCGGGCATCTGCGGCCCCTTTCTTGTGCTTGATCGTCGCCCACTTTGAATGACCGGACATAAGACCCTCTTCTTACTATTGATGCTTCCAGTCCCCACGAGAGAGACCCGAAACAGATGCTATCACATCGACGTAACACACGCTATCCGCACGCGCGCCGAGACAGTTCTTGCGAGAACGATCCAAGAGTGAGGAACCTCAAGCTAACCCCGGCAGGTTCCCACGATTTCTTCAGCAACTTTGGCAAAGTTGACAGCGGTCCCGGGCTGAAGGGTGACGCTGAGGTTAGGAGGGACTCCAGTGGGCTGAGGGTCGCAGTCGGTGGAACAGCACCAGCCCTAGTCCGACAAATTCCTCAGGCCCGAGACGTCTTGACGTTCCGGATGCCTGGAAACGGCGTCAAGGGGCCGCGAGAAAGAATAAGGGCCGCGGTCGTCCACATGGTGCGGAAAACAGTTGAGTGTCGTGGTTGGGCATGACCTTATGTTTCCCGAGCCGAATGTGAAAGGGCAGCTTCAGACGCTTATTGCACTTCCAGCAGATTCCAACGCTCGCGGACTCTTCGTGGCCATCGGCCTGATAAAAACTCTCGACTCCGCAATAATGCCAGTCGTGGATCGCATCGCGAAGTGGAATCATAGCAGCGCGCCACTTGCCTTGAAGCCGGGCCGTGGCCCAGCTAACACTCGGCGCCTCAAGGGATTTATGCGACAGAGCCTTTGTGATTAAATCAATTTCAGCACGAGGCCCGGATTGGAGATATCGCCTGGACTGGCCGCCGCGCGCCCCACTTGGCGAATCAGCTCGCCGGACATGGTCAACGTCCGTCCGTGTTTTCCAACTTTCGCCGTAATGTCCACCGGCGCCTCGCCCGCCAGATCCTGTGCCCACAGCCGTCGCGCTCCTAAATCCTGCGAGAGGGTCAAGCCGAGCGAACGATATTCGCCAAATATCCCCACTGGAGAATCGCCGTCGCCGATAACGATGGCCACATCCGCCAAGGGCATGTAGATGCCTCGCTCTTTGGAAGCGCGTTGGAGCGTAGCCACGGCGACGGCACCGTTAGGGTGACGGGAGGCAATCACAAAAGGCGGTTCGCCCTCCGTGCGCACCTCAGGCAAAGGCATCCCGCGGGACACGCGGGCCGGTGCGCCCTGCCGGGCAACGTGCCCGAACAGCCAGGTTGCATTGGTCTCGCCCTCTTTGAAATACCAATCATCAGTGAGCGCCTGGCTATCCAGGTGCGCCTCGACCTGCCACGCCGGAAACGCCGGGGCCAGGCGTTGCCAGCGCACCGCGCGAACCGCTTCATCCAGGCGGCTATCAATATGGTAGGGATTATTATCCTGGCCAGGGAGCTGAATCCAATGGGGGCCGCGCAATATGCCCATCGCGCAGCCCAAGCCTGCGCCAATATAAACTTGATCTTCGCAGAGCACGATGCCACCGTTGCCCGAGGCGTGGGCCTGCTTGCGTGAAACCAGGTCCGCCACGCGGTCGAGCGTGCTGGGGATGCGGAACTGCATAATGACGTCATAAGTCCTCAGCGTAGCGCTAAAACGCAAAAGTTCCAGCGCGCCGGCCAGAACGCGGCCGTTATCCCAGGGCGCGTAGCGCCCGGTGTAATGGCACACGCGCGGCGTCTTATCCCAGGGGCACGGCTCGTCATTGACCGGACCGCAAACCTGCGCATGCTCAACGACCAGCCCTGGCGCTTCCTGACGGCAGATATCCGTCATCAGCCGGCGGAAGCCCGGAGTGTTCTCACGCGCGCCAAAATCCACTTTCCAGTAGCCGATGCCTGCTTCATGGCTCCATCGGGCACGCTCGCGCAAGTATTCAAGCACTTGCGCCTGGGTCAACAGCTTGCCGTCCTTTCCGTCGCCGTAGGCCTGCGCCGCCACCCAAATACCCGCACCCCGCCAGCCTGCCTCCTGAGTCATCTCATTCAGCTTGCGCAGCCGCGCGGCGGGCGCACCTGTGCAAGAGGGAAATTTGTCTACTGCTACTTCCTGCGAGCCCAGTTGCCAACTTCGCTGGCCCGTGTAATCGACGTTCAGGGGAATGTCCCATCCCCCGTCGTAGAGGACGAATAAATCCTTGCGGACCTTCTGCCAGTAATGCGTAATCCAGCCTGGGTCCTTGAATACCAGCGTCTCGTTCAAGTGCCGGGTGGCCGTAAGTTGCCCGCCCGGACGTGTCATAGTGCTCGCCTGCTCATCCCAGGTGCACCAGTAACTGGGCGTCCCTCCTGGGCGCTCCGGGATAAGCTGGGGGGCGGGGTCCGTCGCGGCCCAAATGCGCCGACCTCTTTCAGCGCCCGTTGCCTTCGACGGCACAGCCATACGCCCAACGGCCAACGCCAAGCCGCAGGCGCTGTGATGGAGAAATTCCCTGCGTGTTAGATCTTTCTTTGCTTTTCTCAATGAGGAAATCCTGGACTGCCGGAAAACTTCGCTGTGAAGCATTCCGAAATCTTGCCCGATCCCTGCGAGAGGAACATAGGCGCAATCATCAACATCCACGCCTTATCCTCAGCTTTGGTTTGCGCCAGCCACCGGCTCACGCTCGCGCGGGCGCGACGCTTTCTTATCGCGCTCAGAAAATAATCTGAGCAGACACTTGGATATTTCGCGGCGCACTGACGTTGCCGTTCCAATCTCCAAACCGCGGCGAAGCCACATCGTAGATGAAGGCGTTGACTGCGGCAGGGTTTCCATTCTCCCAATCGGTCGTAAACGTATGCCAGTTCCAGGCATTGAAGAACTCACCCTCAAGCTGCATGCTGAATCTCTCGCTCAGCTTGATCGTTCTCGTAAGACCGAAGTCTTGGTCGTGGTAGCCTGGGGTCCGAATTCCTGATGTGACGGATCCCGCGCCGGTATAAAAGTTGAATTGGCTTGGAGATTGGAACGCTGCTGCGTTCAGCAGAGGTCCCTTAGCGGGATCGAAGCTCCCCTCCGACTGCCGGAAAGGATTGGCGCCGGGCAAGATCCCAGGAATGCAGCCGGCCGCGAACTGGGGTGGAATGTTGCATTGCGAAGACCGGAAGAAGAACGGCACACCGGAGGCTATCTTGAATATGGTGGAAAGCTGCCAGCCGCCTGCAATCGCTCCGACTATGCCGCTGTGATTCAAAAAATGCGCGCCGGGGCCGAAAGGCAAGTTATAGATTGCCGCAACGGAGAGAATGTTGGGCACGTCGTAAGGAGAAAGAGCCATGGCCCGGCTACGCTCGTAAGGTGATACAGCGCCTCCATAGAGGCTCGAAAGCAGGCGGGTGGGTTCAAAAAAGGTCGAGTCGGTTATCATCTTCTCCCAAGTGTAAGATCCCAGGAGATAAAAGCCGCGGTGCAACCGCTCATTTGCCGTAATCTGTAGCGAATTGTAATGGGAATCTCCCTGATTCTCATTGAGGCCGTAGAGGTTGCCGCAATACTGAGGGAAGGCCACGAGCGCCTGAGCCACCGTGGGGGCGCAGGCCTGCATCTGCGAGGCCCAACCAGCGTAGGGAGCGTTTACGCCGTCCAGGGAGGTCTGGCCGGGAGCGAACTCTGCAAATAGCGCCTGCCCCATCGAAAGCATCTGGGGGTTCAGCGCGTTGAGCGGGTTCACCGCCGAGAGCAAGTGGGTGCCTTTGTTAGCAACATAGGCGGTGCTCACGGTGAAATTGTTGGTGAACTCGTGCTCCACCGAGAGATTCCACATTTGGCCGTAAGGGATCTCATTCGCGTCAAATGGCCGGTAAGTAATGCTGCTTTGGCCGTTGTCGAAACCCATGCTCAGGATAGGCGGCTGGGTGAAAGTTTGTGGAAAGCCATTTTGGAGCATAAACGCCGGACTGATCCCTCCGTCCGGAGTAGTGAAGACCGGGTTTGCCGTGAATCCGTCGTTGGCGATGCCGCCGTTGAAGCCCGGGTAGAAGTTCTGATCGAAGAAAATTCCGTAACCCGTGCGAATCACCGTCTTAGGAGTTACCGCGTAGGCGATGCCCAGCCGGGGACTAAAAGCACGATACCAGGTATATTCTGGATGGCGTCTCCCAAAACTGGCTGGTCCCCAGCCATTTCCAGCGAACACTAACGCTCCGAGCCGGCCCCCGGCATCGGGGTTGGCTCGGGTAGGATCTAAAAACGAAAAACGGTTGTATTTCTCCACGGAAGGCATATTTAGATCCCACCGGATCCCATAGGTCACCGTGAGCTTCGGAGTTGTTTTCCAAGTGTCGCCGAAAAATCCGCCTCCGGCTTCCGCAAATGCGTATTGCGACCCGAAGGCACCGTACACGGAGGCGTTCGCGTTGTCGACGAGCCCCAACAAGAAGCTTGCCATGTCGCTGCCGCTACGAATGCCGGGTAGGCCGGTCTCCTGGGTAGCGAAATGGAAAGTTCCTGAGTCATTGTTGGCGTTGGATTTGTTGTCGAGCCGCGAGTTGAAATAATCGAAGCCGAAGTCGAGCGTGTGCCGTCCATTGACCCAAGACAAGGTATCGTTGAGAGAGACGTTGGGACGGGTCTGAGTGAAATGCGCGTTGTAGCCCATTTGCGCGAAATTCGTGAAGGTCAAGACAGAAGGTTGATCATGCAGCACCCCGGGAATCTGGGGAATCTGGCTCAGCGCACTATCGCCGATGTTGACTTCATTTGTGTACAAGTCAAGATAACCCGCATTGAAATTGTTCAGCAAGTTCGGACCAAAGATATGGTCCCAGGAAACACGGTTCACCCAACTGTATTGCGGGGATCGGTAGCCATTCGAAGAGACTTGAGGCGGAAGGAAGGTGGCTGGAGCAGGCAGCGTCGTGCTGTGGTGCAGAGTCAGCATGAAATGGTCTTTGTTCTTAAGATAATCGTCCAAGCGCAGGTCCCAGTTGTTCAAACCGCTTTTGGCCACTATCCCCGGCGGAATATAGTTGCTGACCACGCCCGGATGGTTGGGGGAAGGAAGATATTTGAGCCATCCCTGGGCGAGCGAGCCCGCCAGGCGAGCTGCGGGGATCACATTGCCCGTGAACTGCTGGCGCAAGATCGGTTCATTACTGGCCCCCACCGGCTGGGCAGGGTTAAAGCTGGGGTTCGGCGCGGTGGTCGCGGGATCGTAAACCGGGATCAAATTGCCATTCGAATCCGTCCAATCCGAGAAATCCCCTTGCCTCTCCTGCATCGTGGGCACGCTCAATGTGGGCTGGGAGACAGCACCGGTGGACCGGTAACCTTCATAGTTGAAAAAGAAATAGCTCTTATTCGCACCCGACCATATGTAAGGCAGCCGGATCGGCCCACCAACGTTCCCGCCAAAATCGTTCTCGTGGTCCACTGGCCGGAAGGGCTGGCCGAAGGTGCGCGCGTTGAACGCTGTATTTCGCAGAAACTCATAAAGGCTACCGTGGAATTTGTCCGTGCCGGATTTTGTAACCACGATGATGACCGCGGAATCGCTATTGCCATACTTGGGGTTAAAGGTGGAGGTCTGCACGTTCATTTCCGAAACTGCTGCCGGCGACACTGGGATGTCCGCAAAGGAGATTGTCCCGTCAAAGCCCAAGAGCCCTTCCCGGAACGAGACCCCGTCCCAGATCGCCGCGTCTTCGCCGTTCTGGCCACCGTTGATGCTGGATTCCTTCGGCTGGTTCTGCCCTCCGGTGTTGACGCCCGGCACCAGAGTGACAAAATTGACGACGTTTCGAATGGTGCCCTGGAATTGCAGCGGGAGGTCCTGGAGAACCTGTGGAGAAACCGAATGTTTGATCACCGAGCCTTGATAGGTGAGGGGGGACGCGTTCGAGGAAACCTGCACGCTTTGCACGCTCGCTCCGACGGAAAGCTTGACGTTCACTCGCACTTCCGAGTTCATGCCGAGGACAATGCCGCTCTGGATATAGTTGCGGAACCCGGAGGCCTTTACCTCCAACGTGTAAGGTCCAGGTACCAAATCCGGAAACGAATAAAGCCCCTGGGGGCCGGTCTTCGTCTTCAAGACGACTCCTGTGGCTTTGGCCGTGAGGGTCATTTCCGCGTTAGGAACCAGGGCACCAGAAGGATCGGTAACCATCCCGTTGATCAAACCATTGGAGCTTTGAGCCACAGCGAGCACTGGGAGTAGCATTAGGAGTAGGCTTCCACCGATAACAGCTTTAAGCAAAAGTCGAGCCATTGCGTTACCTCCTTTCGAGACGTATGGGTGCTTCCAGCCCGTGGGGGTGGCACAATCCTCTACCATTAGCGACGGGCACGGAATCTTGACCCCGCTGCCCGGCATTTGGATAATGGGGCTATGTATATGACATCTTACCTCCTATGTCAAAGGTTTTTTTTGACGGTTATAATGCTTTTTTTGCCGCTCAGCCGGTCTGCCGGAGGTGAAGGGCCACTTTCGTTCGCCCAAGGGGCAGCGGTTGGAAAAATCCACAGTCGCGAATCGGCAGTTAGCTCAACACTGGACAGCATTCAACGGCTAATCGGGCAAGGTCGCCTGAACGAAGCGCGCCGGGAGCTGAACGAAGCCTTCAAAAAGTTTCCGCGCGAGCCAGCGCTCGAAGATTTTCTCGGGGTGGTAAACGCCGAGGAGGGACAGAACGAGGCTGCCGAGCGTTGCTTCCAGAAGGCCATTCAGGAATCGCCGCGCTATACAGGCGCCTACCTCAACCTTGGACATCTCTACCAAACCATGCCCAATCATCGCCTCCAAGCGATTCAAACATACCGGGCGCTGCTGAAATTTGATCCTGCCAACATCGAAGCGAACTACCAATGTTCATTGCTCGAATTGATTCAAGGGGACTTCCACCGGTCTCTGGGGCAGCTTCGCAAGCTGCCACCGCTTTACGCCCGAAAACCGCAAGCGCTTGCAGTCGCCTGCGGCGACTATGCTGCGATGGGATCGACGTCCGATGCAAGCTCATGTGTGAGTTACTTGCTGGCGAGCTCAGACCTTACGCGACCGGACGTAACACCTATCATGCCAGCGCTTGAGCGCTTCCGGCAGGCCAAGATCGCCATACGCTTACTCGCGGGATTACGGGATCGAGGTATGGCCTCGGGTAACGACCTGGAGCAACTGGGGACTCTTTATGTCCAAGAAGGCGAGTTGCCGGAGGCGCGCCAGGCATTCAAGCAACTGGCCGAGCGCAAGCCAGACGCTGTTACTCCGCTCCTCGAGCTGGCGCACATTGCCAGCCGGCAAAAAGATTACCGGGGAGCTTTGGGCTATCTGGCGCATGCTCGGGCGCTGGACCCGAAAAATCCTCGAATCCATTTTCTGTTTGGTCTGGTGTGCGTTCAGCTTGGGCTCGAGCGTGAAGCATACATCTCCCTGAAGCGAGCGGTTGATCTTGATTCTTCGAACCCCGCGTATGTCTATGCGCTTGGTTCTGTCGCCACCGAGCGCGCCGATCCGAGCAAATCCATCGGTTATTTCAAAAGATACTGTGCACTAAAGCCCGGTGACCCAAAGGGCCGTTTGGCGCTCGGGGCGGCCTACTACTTTAGCCACGAGCTTGGCATGGCACGGAGGATTCTGTTGCCACTCAAGCAAAATCCCCAGGTCGCGGCCGACGCGGAATACTATCTGGGAAGAATTGAAAGCGATGAACTGAAGGCGGCGGCGGCCGTCGATGATCTCGAACAGTCCATCCGGCGCGCTCCCCGGAACGCGGATGCCTACGCGGTGCTGGGCGGAGTATATTTACATGAAGACAGATACGCGCAGGCGGAAGCCGCGTTTGGCCATGCCCTTCGCCTTCAACCAGACAATTACCTTGCTAACCTTGACCTGATGATTGTTTACCAACGGACGAAGGACCGCCGGGCTCCGGCACAGGCACACCGGTTTGCTGCCGTCGAGAAGCAACGGCAGCAACGCGCCCGACGGTTTTTTGAGGCCATCCGGGTTGTGCCTTGATCGCTTTACGGTCGTTTCTGAACGTAGAACAATCTTAGTCGAAGTTCGTCACAAAACGGGCTGTACCCCCGTAAGTGCTTTAATATATTACGCTTTAGAACGCCGAAAGGAGACTTTCAGGCATGACCAATCTTTCAGCCGCCACATTGGACGAAATGCTGGTTTCGGATGACTTCCTCAGCGACCCCTACCCGCTCCTGCGCCGATTGCGCGAGGAAGATCCGGTCCATTGGAGCGATTCCATTGGGGGGTGGGTGCTCACCCGGTACGATGACATTATGACCACATTCCGGGAGGTTAGCCAATTTTCCAACGAGGGCCGCCTCGCCAAAGTTGTGGAGTATTTGCCCCCGGCTTCGCGCGACAAATTCAAGCTTCTTGAGGACCACTACCGGATCAAGAGCCTGATTCATTCGGATCCGCCCGATCACACACGATTTCGAGCGCTGGTCACGAAGGCTTTCAGTCCGCGGTTAGTTGAAGCCATGCGCCCTCGTATTCAGGAGATTGTCAACAGTTTGCTGGACGCCGTCCAAGACAAAGGACAAATGGACGTCATCCAAGATTTAGCCGTTCCTCTCCCGGTCACCGTCCTGGCTGACATTTTCGGCGTGCCACAGTCCGACCAGACGGCTTTCAAGGGCTGGGCGGACGATTTGCTGGCCTTCCAGGGAGTGAACAAGCCCAGCGAAGCAGCCTTGGCCCGCTCCCAAGGGGCGATCGTGGAGATTGAAGGGTATTTGGCTCGGCTCATTCAGGAGAGGCGCCGTCAGCCACGCCAAGATCTTCTTAGCGAGTTAGTGGCGGCGGAGGCCGAGGGAGGCAAGCTCTCGGAACCGGAGTTGCTGAATTCCTGCATCACCTTGCTCGTCGCGGGGCACGAAACCACAACCTCCAGTATCGGCAACGGGATATATACCTTACTGGCACATCCCGATCAATGGAGGCTTCTACAGAGTAACCCCTCACTGCTCACCTCCGCGATCGAGGAGATCCTTCGCTATGAAAGCCCCGTTGCCCGCCAGCCACGCTTGATGAGGCAGGACACTGAGATGGGCGGCAAACAATTCCGCGAAGGCGAAATGGTCTTTCAAATGCTCAACGCCGCCAACCGCGATCCCGCCTACTTCATTGATCCCGAAAGGTTCGATATTACCCGGGAGAGAAATCGTCATCTCGCTTTTGGCTTGGGGATTCACTTCTGCGTCGGCGCGACACTTGCCCGCGCTGAAACGAATATTGTGTTTTCAACCGTGGTGAAGCGTTTGCCGGCGATTCGCCTCGCAACGGATCAGCCAAATTGGGATTTGCATAAACCTAATTCCAGAATGCTGAAGACGCTGTCTGTATACTTCTAAACGATGGCGCCGTTAGCGAGCGAATTCTCTCAGCGGCGAAAAAGCCCCTCGCAATTCGCTTTCCGCCGGGATTGGATCGGGCAGGAGTGCAACCCCCGGCCTGCAACTCTCCTAAACATTGGTCAGCTTGCGTAAATACGCGCGCCAGATTTTCAGGACCGCTTCAGGATCCGGAACAGGCTTGGGATAGAAAGGCGCCTCTTCCACTTCCAGCCAGCCTTCCCAGTTGCTGTTCAACAGCGGAGCCACAATGCCCTTGAGGTTGATCCGGCCGTAGCCTGGCTCGGTGTCCACGATCTCTCCGGTTATAGCGCGCGTCTCGTCACGAAGGTGAAAAATGGCGATGCGGCGGAAATGCTCAGCCGTAAACGCCGCCGGATCGACCAAGCCGTAACAATGGCCCACATCGAGGCAAAGCCAAACCAAATTGGGATCGGTCTCTTTAAGCAGGTAACTTTCCTCGGTGGGCTTGTCCCGAAACTCGAGCTCATGGTTGTGATAGCAAAGTTTCAATCCATTCCTTTTGACTGCGGCCCCCAACCGGTTCAACGCTTCCGCCTTGGCGCGCACGGCTGCAAGGTCCAGCTTCCCCCCGGGGCGGGGCACCGGTTTCGAGGCGCTCACGATCAAGTGACTGGCGCCCATCTGTGCGGTGTATGCCGCGGCCCGCTCAAGACCCGCAAGCTCGTTTGCGACCGTATCCGGATCATAGAACACAGCAAAAGCGTGTGCGGATACAAATTGAACGTGACGGGATGCAAAGTCACGACGCAATTCTGAAGCCTTTCCGGTTAAAGAACTGACGCTTCCTAAACCGGTCTCGAAACCTTGGTAACCCAAACGGGCCAGAATTCCGATGTCCCGTAGGAGGTCGTTGTAGCTCTTGATCGGAACGCCCCAGATGTTGGTTTGTGCCCCGATATGTAAGCGTTGCGAACGCGGAACCGCACCTTGCGCTGGCATGCCTGGCATGAGCAGGGTACCAACCGAAGCCGCCGCCATTTGCAAAAGCCTCCGGCGACCTGAAGCAAATTCAAAACCAGGTGCAAGGGATTTAATTTCGTTCACGCAGACACCTCCGGTTCATCGCTTGCTGCCAACAGGATTTGCGGCCGGCCCCAGGGTCACTGAGCCTCGTGCTGGCTAGTCTGTGCCGAACTTTAGCTTTCGAATCCATAGATTGCGAAAACGCACGGGACTGCCGTGTTCCTGGAGCATGATGGGGCCTCGGTCAACTCCCGGCTCGTAGGGCGGCCGCTTGAGGTGGCGGGTGGGACCCGTCAAGGGTACGTTGTCCTGAACGAGCACGCCGTTCTCGAAGACTGTCACCCGGGCAGGGTGAAGAAGACTCCCATTGGGCATGAACTGCGGGGCATGAAAGATGATGTCAAAGGACTGCCACGCCCCAGGGGGCCGGCAGGCGTTAACCAGCGGGGGATATTGCCCGTACATCGCGCCCGCAACGCCGTCGGGATAAATCTTCGTGTCGTAAGAGTCGAAAATCTGGACCTCATAAAGGCCCTGGAGAAACACGCCACTGTTGCCCCGGTCCATCGCTTCCCCACTGGGCGGGTAGGGCGTAGTCCATTCCACGTGCAATTGAAAATCTTTGAAAGTCTGCTTGGTTTCAATATTCCCGGTTCCTGGAACCACCTGGAAGTACCCATCGCCAACCTTCCAGCGGGCTGGCCCGCCTGAGACCGATTGCCAATCGGAAAGGTCTCTGCCGTTGAAGAGGACAATGGCGTCAGAAGGAGCGCTTCTTGGTCCCTCTTCGCGTGGAAACGTGCTGACCGTCACGCGAATGGGCTCCGGACGATTCCACTGATTAGGGGGGAGCTTGAAGACCGCTTCCTGAGCGGCCAGCGTTCGGGTGAATCTTGCAATTTCCTGCCCGACAAGCGCAGTAGCCACGATCAACCCGGCGAGCGACGCCCCGCGCATCGATATTACTTTGACCCGCATCATATCACCACCCCCTCATGCCGCCTGCATGGCACCTTCGGCGAGCTAAGCTTACGGCTTTCTGCGAAGTGCGTTGCCTTCGCGCGCAAGAACGGCTCAATCCAACCAGAACTAAAGACCTTCCTCATCTTCCCAGTCCAGGACTTTGCCGGTGCGTATGGAGTGGGTCGCTGCCAAAGAGATATGCATCGCATCCATGCCGGCCTTACCGTCGGAAAAAGGCTGCTTTCCGGTCCGGATAGCCGTCACAAACGCCTGATGCATGCGGTAGCTTGCAACGATAAGCTGGCTGCGACTGGATGCCACAATCTTCTTTCCATCAGGTGCGTTGCTGGTTGTTGCGGTCTCCTTTTGGGGCCAAGCTATTTTTTCTTCGTCCGTGCCACTCATTACCCAGGCGTTCCTTTCTTCTGGTGTGGTGTAACGCGGGATGGGGATCCGCTCGGCCTTCCCATGATAGGGTTGAATCAGCACAGCCTGAGGGGTGCTCACATCCATCCAACCCTCCAGTTCCATCATTCCTTTGGATCCGAACAGGCGAATGTGAACTCCATCCGGTATGGGAGTAAACAACGAAAAGGCGAAGTCACACCGCACTTCATTCGCAAATTCGATTAACACCGCGGCATTATCCAAGGTTTGGCGATGCTGGTAGACGTTGTTGCCACCCAGGGCCGTAATCTTCCGAGGCTCGGCGCCAACCAGCCAATGAATGACATCGAGCTCATGGATGCCGTCTTCGAGTAGCGCCGCGCCTTCGGTAACGCGCAAGTAGCGCCAGTTCGTACGCTTTCCCGTGACTGGATCCGTATATTTCCAGCTTCGCGGATTCCAGTCCCCACGCAGTAAGGCCGCATGCACATACTCCAAGTCCCCAATCGCGCCCTGGCGGAGCAATTCCGCCAGGCGGGCGTTCCCGGCAAGGTAACGCATTTCGAATCCGACCTCCAGGATGCGCCCGCGCGTCGTGGCCGTGTCGATCATGCGTTGGGCATCCGCCATGCTCGTGGCGATGGGCTTTTCCGTCAAGACATGCTTGCCGGCGTTCAGGGCGTCCAACGAGATCTCAGCATGTTTGTAATTGGGAACCACGACGATCACAGCATCTAAATCCGGATGTTCGGAAAGCATCTCACGATGGTCAGCGTATCCGACCGTTTTCCCCCCGCACACTCTCAATCCGGCCTGCAAATTCTCGGGTGTGATATCGCTCAGGGCTACGATTTCTACTTCCGGGACCAGATGCCGAAGGATAGGCAAGTGTGCGTCGCGCGATCGAAAGCCGGCTCCTACCACGCCGTACTTAAGCTTGCGCGCTGCCGCGGGATACCCTCCCAGGGATCCGCTTAGGCCCAGACCCGCCGCCGCGACCGCGCCACCAACCAGGAATTGCCTGCGTTGGATTTTTGGATCTTGCACCATCTTAATTTCCCCCTTGCGCCTAAAAATGATTTCTGTTGACCGGGACTTTTGCCAAGCGAAGGTCAATTTTCATGCGGAGATTACGCGCGCCGCACAGAATCCGACCTTTTCGATCATTCTTGCTCCGCTCCGTGAACTGCTCCCCGAGAATCGCGTTGCAAGCTTTTCTGATCAGCGAATGATGGAAACACAGGTGAGGCAGCATAAGAGAATCCTTGAAGCTGTCCGCAAGCGCGATGTCGCGGGAGCAAGGCAAGTCATGCGCGGGCATCTCACTTATACGTAGTGAAACCTGGCGCGCTGGTTAAAGTCCAACGATCGGACGTAAAGCTAGCTGGACCTCGCGTCTTGCGAGCCGCCTTGCAAAAGTCTGGGTTGTCTTTCTTAGTTTCTGAAAGACTTCGTGAATTAAGCCGTCCATACCGTTTTCGCCGTTAATGCCCGAAAGGTCTTGACAGGGCAAGATAGGATGTCATATGTAGTGACTCCTGTCAAATTGTGACGCGTAAAAAGCAGGCCGTACACGGGCTATGTCCGCCCTGGCGGCGAGCCCCATTTGTATTAATCCAGGTGATCAAATGCTTCGTGAGATCTTAAGAGTTTAATCAACTGCATCTCGAGGAACTTCCTTTTCCCGAGCGGGGACCAGAAAACGTTCTTATCCGAGTGAGGGCGAGCGGTTTCTGAGCGGCGGATTACAAAGCTACCAAAGGGATTCGTCGGAACGTGACATTTTCGGTGATTCCCGACGGAGCCGCCGAGCGAGGCCTGGAAGGGCCTGGTTCACCAATCCGACATGCACGTGGGTAACGGCGAGGTTGTGACCGGAACCGGCGGGATCGGAAGTACCGTCTGACGGTGACGAAAGTGGGAGGCGAGGGCGGGCTGATTGCGGCGGAGATCAGTGAACACGCCTTAGCACAAGCAAAACGGCTTGGCGCAAGGCACACTGTGAATCCGAGTTGTTCTGACGCGAAGGTGGCGATTTATGAGATCCTGCCCGCCGGACCCGACCTGGTCATCGAGGCTGCGGAGCCCGTCCAGGCCGTCGAGTTGACAGTGAGCCTGCTCCGGCGCGGTTCTATACTCTCTCGCTTGTGACCTGACGCAGATAGGAAGTCGACACATTGAAGGCGTAACCGTTCGAGGGCCTGATATATCACCTGTAGTATCATTGACGCTGACCCGGCCCGGAAAGGACAAGCCGCCGGATGGGCGCGGCGGCTTCCGCCTAAAACCGAAACCGTCCTGGTACCGCACACCTGGAATCTCGGGAAGTACAGTGAATACGAAGGAACGGCCTGGTATTTCCGCCACTTCCCGGCGCCCCCGCAGGTCCGGGGGCAGCATGCTGAGATTCACTTTGGCGCAACGTTCTACAAAGCCCGCGTCTGGCTGAACGACGAAAAACTGGGCGAACACGAGGGCGGGTATACAGAATATTTCTTTGATGTGACCCGTCACCTGGCGCCCATCAATTACCTCGCCGTGGAGATCAACAACCAGCCGACCACACAAACCATTCCGGGCTGGGCGATGAAGCTCCACACTTCCAAGAACATCTGGTACGACTGGTGGCATTATGGCGGGATTGTCCGAGAGGTCTGGCTCAGTGTGAAGAACTCTATCTTCATTCGCCGCCAGCAAATTGCCACCCTCATTGAAGGGAAGGTGGCCGTCGTTCGGGATAGCTTATTTCTCGAGAACCATTCCGAACAGACCCTGCCGGTCCGGATAACGCTCAAAGTCTACTCCGAAGAGGGTGGCCCGGCGGTGGCTGCCGTCGGGCAGCGCGTGAGCTTAACCCCAGGCTCGCAAAGCGAGACCCTTAACTTGCACCTCGATCCGGTGAACCTGTGGGATTTTGACAATCCGTATCTTTACCGAATGGAGGCCGGCCTCGAAGACGCTGGGGGGCGCCGGCTCGATACGCACGTGGAGCGGTTCGGAGCGCGAATCGTCGAAATTCGCGGCCGGGGCCTTTACCTCAACGGGCAGCGCGTGCGCCTGTCCGGGATGACGCGCCACGAAACTTCGCCCTGGGAAGGCTTGGCGGAAACGCGCGGAACCATGAAGCACGATTATGACGAGATGAAGAACCTCCAGGCGACTCTAACGCGGCCGGTCCACTATCCCCAAAATCCCTACATCCTCGATTACTGCGACGAGAACGGCATCCTGCTTATCCCCGAAATCCCGGTTTGGCAGTTCAGTGATAAGCAACTGGCGGACCCCAAGGTGATCGCGCTGGCCGAACAGATGATGGGCGAGATGATCACGCAGGACTTCAATCACCCCAGCATTTTCGCCTGGAGTGTGTGCAACGAGAGCGCCACGGACACACGCGCCGCAAAGGGCCTCTCCGCAGCCGTACTTGGTGCCGGTCAGCCCCAGATCATAACGCAGAACCCACAGCAACGCGCGGCTGGGATCGACCTCCAGGCTCACAGGTTTTCCATTAAGTCTGAATTGAAGGTTCTGCTTCATCGAACTCCTCCTGAAGTCGAGCGCATGGACGGCGGCCGTAGCGCCGCTATCTCCGTTTCGTATCGGTTGAGTATGACAAAGGCGGAAACACTTGCTGTGATGTAGGTCACAGTCGAGATTGGCGAACGAGACTCATCGGGACACCCATTACGCCGTTATTGCTGTCTGCATAAATGACGCAATGCAACTTCATTCAGGGGGGAAACGCTGTTGACCCTGCGCAAGAATTGATCGCTCGGGTTGGACTTCAGCACACTCGCAAACTCACTGTCCGTTCCACGTCACACCTTCGCGATTCTGTTTGGGAAAGGGCCTTGGCAGGAGTTATTGAGCATTGCAAAATACAGTAACCGCCCCGCTGTAGCGCGCGTGTCCCCACTAGCGGTTTACGGCATTGCGGACAGCGCCGCTACAGGAAAAACGTCACGATATTTTGCAACGCATCTTAGGTTCCCTTATCCCGTTCAGACGCCATGCGTGCGCCGAGCAACACTCCCCAGGTCATCGGCCTCGCCTCAAAACCTGCTGCGGCATGCCCCGGAAAGATCTATTGGCTTTTGCATTCAGTGCCGGCTGCGAAACCGCGACACCGGGGACGGTGCTTACTATTGCTCCTTCAGCACCTCGACGCCGACTTCGGTTTTCCCATTATAAAGGGCATAGACGGTGCCATCGTTCGCCACAGCAACCCAAGAGACACGACGATCCGGTGTTGACAAACGTAGACTCGTTATATAGCTGCCGTTGTCGTTGTATTTCAGGATGCTGACATAATTCTTCGGATTAACCTTCGCCGGTTGCGCGGGAAGAAAGACGTCGCCCCAGCGATCGCCATTCACAGTGTGGAAAGTAACGGGGCCGTTGGGGGGGGCGGGGTATCCAAATGCCTTAAGGAACCTTCCGTGCGCGGTAAATTTCTGGACGGGCCCGTAAAAGCTGTCGACGAAAACATCGTTGTCCCGGTCCAGGAAAAGCCCGTGCGGAGGATTGAGTTCACCTGGTTTGTCCCCGTCCTTCCCCCAGCTATAGAGGAACTTGCCGGAATCGGTATAGACGCTGATTCGAAAATTGTCTACGTCATCGACAAAGAGCCGCTGATGAGTATCGAATTGCATCCCATGGGGGCGAAGCAGCATCCCGGGCAGGTTGCCTTTCAGCCCGAACCGGAAGAGATATTTTCCGTCAGGGCTAAACACCTGGATGCGGGGATCATCGGACTTCTCGTCGCTGATGAAAATCCGGCCTTGCGCATCCACTGCGGCAGCGCGCGGCTTTTCGAAGTACCCGCCCGGCATTCGATGCACTTCAGAATCGCCCTGACCGAATCCGATCTGCCCCAGATATTTCCCGTCAGGGGTGTATCGCAATACCCGGCTATTCCCTACGTCCATGATGATGAGGTCGCCGTCTGGGAGTAGGGTGATGCCGTGGGGAGCTTTGAGATGGACAAGTTTGTCCTTTGGTTCTCCCCAGTCCCGAACCACTTTGTAGGTGGGGTCCTTGTCGCCGATAATCACCGTCGCCCAGAGATAGCGATTGGCGGCGCCGTTGGCGACCGCGCAGATGTGAATTTCATGGGGTTTCGGCGCTTTTTCCGGCGCCCGGTAAACACCGTTGGAATCGATCGTGCCGATCTCCGCGTTGCCGCCGGGGATGTCGTCCACGGCCCACTTCACGTCATGCATGACGGTGGTCGCATCCAATCGGTGCGCCAGCAAAATCCTGAATTGTTGCTGTTGGCCGAGAGCCAGTTTGACCACTGATGGGCGAATTCTTGCCCGACTCAGGCCCAAGGCGCTTTGAGCCACCAGAAGCGGAGCGCTCACCGCAAAAACTAGTACAATCAAAAAATGGCGGAAGAATCTTATTGCAGATTCAAGAAAATTCTCTTTCATTCTTTCCTCTCCAGTAATAAATAATTCGTTTTTTCATTTTGACCAAGGATCGCTTTCTGCAGCCCCGAGGCGATTGCCAGTGTACATCAAATCGCCGTATCCCGGCGGCTCAGAATGCCTGATTCCGCCATGGCCCTCGACGTGCCCAGCCTTTTGCTCCAGGTAAAATAACCGAGAACTGGCCGGTGACCGGACCCGGGTGGAGGCGAATCGAGTCGGAATACCGCCCGGCACATCACCCGGCCCGCTTCGCCAACGCTCGGATGGCCGGATCTTCATGCCCGCGCCACGGCTCGACCCGTTCCGGGTTCTCTTCCCAGGCTCGCCACAGCGGACGC
>JAKAWG010000163.1 GCA_021817045.1 Acidobacteriota bacterium | reverse complement strand
GCTCCACCGCGCGCGTCCGAATCTCTTCCAGCGTCTTGTGATCCAACTCCCGGGCGTCTCGCTTGGGCATGCCGGAAGTATAGTCGATAGCCCCCTGTTAGCTCTACTTACTTATGCGCGGCTTAGTAAGTGTAATTCTTTGGCCTAATATCAATCGAAGAAATCACGATCCTCCTCTTGCAGGTGCGTTTTGGCTGCCTTGACGTTGAACGTGACACCAAGTCCCGGCTTGTCCCAAACGTCGATGAAGCCATTTTTGACGATTGGGTCCGGCAACCCCTCGACAATGTCATACCACCACTCCGGCTGGCCCAGCGGGTACTCGAAAGCGATATAGTTCTGCGGCAGGGTCGCCCCCATCTGCACTTCCGCAGCCAGTCCGATCAGCCCGTCGAAGATTCCGTGCGGAGCAACCAGGATGCCATGGAGATTGGCGTATTCGGCGATCCACTTCAACTCCGCCATCCCGCCTACGTCTTCCGGGTCCGGGCCGATCACATTGACCGCTTGGTTTTCGATAAGATCCTTAAAATTCTCCCGTAGGTAGATTTCCTCTCCGGTGTGAATCGGGGTCGACGTGCTCTCGGTGACCTGCTTGAAAACCTGGGCGTTTGGGTAAGGCGTGTAGTCGCCCGTGATTAGGTCTTCGAGCCATGTAATGTGCAGGGGTTCCACTGCTCGTGCAAACCGGATTGCATCCTTGACCGTCCAGCCCGGCCCGCAGTCCCACGCCAGCCCGACCTCGTCGCCAAGGGCCTTCTTCGCGGCTTCGGCGCAGGCAACGACATGGTCGATGCCGCGTTCCGTCAGCAGCCCGCGATTCAAATAAGGCCCCGATACCGTCCAGTGCCTGCCGTACCAGGCGTCCGGGATGGCAGTCAGCATTGCAGGATTGTGAAAAGCGATGGGGGGCTTGATCAGCGTGTAGCCCTCTTTGGCCTCCTTCATCCTCGCCATGAGTTCGGCGTAATCCTGCGGCGTGCGGGGTCTTATGTTGGGCAGGTTGTTTTCGGTGTTCCCGTAGACGCGGACGCGGTCCCGAATCTTTCCGCCTAGAAGCTTATAAACCGGCAATCCAGCTACCTGACCGGCGATGTCCCACAGAGCGATCTCGATGGCGCTCACCGCCGCGCCCCAGGGCTTGAATGCGCCCATGCTGCGGATCCTGAGCATTATCCGTGCCACGTCTGTGGGGTCTTCGCCGATCAGGTAGCTCTTATAGAACAGCACCATTGGCTTGAGATAAGGCTTGGCGGATTCCGCCTGGCCGTAGCCTGAAATGCCCTGGTCCGTGACGATGCGAACCGTCGGGTTACGGCCGATGACCGCGCATTTCAGGTCTGTAATCTTGATTTTGACATTCCCCGTGCGGGTTTCGGGAAGGGGTACAGCTCCCGCCGGCTGAGCCCCCAACGCCGTTGCGGCGGCCGCCCCGGAAACCGATCCGAGAAATCCTCTTCGCGTCCAATTATCCATAAGTTCCTTCTCCTATCTGAGTGTGCCCATGACCCACCAGTGATTCGGGCCGTTAGATCGCGCGGAAAGATCAGGTTAATGCTCTTTCAGACGTACGGTTGATCCCCTAGAAGCTGCCCAGCGATTGAATTCTTTGATCATCTGGTTGGTCCAGTGCCCGTCGATTTCTCCCGGCCGGTACCTCTGCTCGCGCAGCATCATTTCGCCCCACGCATCGACGAGATGGTCTACCCTAGCGTGGTGGGCTACCTTTTCGGCCAGTTGCGGCGGAATAAACGTGATCCCTTCAGGATCGCTGACAACGATGTCTCCAGGCATCACAGTCGCCTGGCCTATCCGGATGGGTACGTTAATACCCGTCAGCATCACGTTCGCCAACGCGGAAGGATCAGTTCCCCGGCAGAAAACCTCGAAACGGTTAATCTGCTCAATTTCGGCAGTGTCGCGAATCGAGCCATTGACGACTAGGCCATCAATGGGAAGCGCGCTCCGCTCTTTGGTTGCCACCGACGTGCCGAGGTTGGATCCGATGATCGTTCCACCCTTGATCTTGCCGAACAGATCAACCACCATCACGTCACCTGGGCGAAGCGTATTAATGATCCAGGAGTTTTCGCCGTGAGCTGTGTTGCCCTCGCTCTTCCCGTTCGCTCTGATCACCGAATCCACATCGGGCCGGTAGGGCATAAACACCGCGGTGACTGCCCGGCCGATCAGCCGCTGGCCCGACGGGTTAATCACCTTCCAGTCGCTTGCAAACTGGTTGTGATACCCGGCCTTCATCAGAACTTCCCAGACCTCTTCGGCGGTTGCGTCCTTGAGTTGATGTAACACCGAGTCGGGGACGTCCGGGCGGCCGTCGGGAAAGCGCGGCCCATGCCAGTCAGGCGTAAACTCGATGAGTTGCTGCTTGGAAAACATGCCGAGCTGGGCCCAAGCGCCGCCGCACCAGCCAAAGATGAAAACAAGCAGCCATGACAGGAAACTCTTTTTCATGCGTCCCTCTCCTCGTGGTGTACATTCTGACTGACGGCCTGTTATAACACGAAAGGCGCCCTGACGAAGAGGTAATTTGGCCTCGGGCTGGGCCCGTGCACTTCTTGAGATAGCATCGCAAGCCAGTAATCGCGTCTAACGCAACCTGGAAAGTTTCTGCTAGCCGTGTTATTGTCGGCTACCTGGTAAACGGGCCGAACGGCAACACGGCAGGCACGAGCAAACGCGGCCCTGGAAAACGGCCCAGCCAAGCGGCATCTTCGGCATACAACTCGGAGGAGAACGAAATGTCCCGGCAAATTCGTACAACGGGAGTCCTGAGGGCATAAAATGAGAACGCTAGCTTCTCAGCGAACCAACGGGCCGCATGGCCTATCAAGCAGCCTCGTAGTCAGCCGGCGCGCCTACATTTTTGCTTTCGCAACATTGAGCTTCTTATTACGCGCCGCGCTCTGCTGGGCGCGCATACCGGTAATCATGTCCACGGACGTGGGCAATGAGATTGACGATCAGTGGGCGATCACTTATATGCTTGTTAACCCACAGTATGATGTGTTGGGCATTATCTCTGCCCATGCTCCTTCCCTGCCCGATCCTTCAGCCCAGTATACATATGAGGTGCTCCTGGACCTCGTCGAAAACCACTTGAACATGATCAGCCATCCACCACTGTTCGAGGGAGCCAACTTTCCTCTCGCTGATACGAAGACTCCTCTCCCTAATGCTGGCGTCGATTTCATTATTCAGACCTCCAAAAGTTTTTCGAAGGGAAACAGGCTGACCGTGCTTACGATTGGCGCCGCCACGGATGTGGCCTCGGCGATTCTTGAGGATCCCGGCATTGTCAACAGAATCCGGATAGTAGCCATGGGATTCAAAGGCTGGCCGGAAGGAGGTCCTGAATTTAACGTGGCCAATGATGTTAAAGCTTGGCAGGTGATTCTCAACTCAAATGTCCCTGTCGTTGTAGGGTGCGGCGATGTGTGCCGCGCGAACCTCGCGCTTACGTACCGAGGCGCGAAAAGTTTGATTAGCAAACATGGTCCCGTTGGCGCGTGGTTATGGGAGGAGTATCAGGCCTGGTACTACCGCTTCGTCAAGCCGTTGCGAAAGAACGACTTTTCGAAGCCCTGGATTATTTGGGACACAATCACTCTTGCCTATGTCGAGGGCATGACCACGCAGCGAACATATCCGCGGCCACGCCTTAACAATGATATGAGCTTCGATCACGTTCAGACGGATAAAACGATTACGTGGATCACTGGTGTGGACTCCACGCGCATGTGGGCTGATTTTCTCCGGAAACTCGATTTGTACCAGAGGAGCCATAAGGTAAGGACGGTTGCCGCGCCGCCTTTCCCGCCGTCGCTAAATTGACCCGAAATCCGGTCCCGTTTGGGTGCCGGCGATTCGTAGGTCTGGAAGAGGTGAGGGCTTAAAAATCGGGTCTGAGCCAGATCGTTGCTGATCGTTTCATGCAGGAGGGTGTCAGTTATGAGATCGGGTAAACAATTCATCGCAGGCCTATTAGGTTGGATGGCCGGTACGCTATTGCTGGCGACGACTTTGATCGCCCAAATCGTCGGCAGTGGAGCCGTCCAGGGAACGATCACAGACCCAAGCGGTGCTGTCATTCCTGGGGCTCAGGCTGTCGCAACCAATGTGGCCACCGGCGCGAAAAGCGTACCCTCGGCGATACTCCTCGCACTGATCCCCACCGCTCAGAAAGACTCCCTACTTTGATGAAAATCTCTCGATGATGCGAGACACCAAACTCAAAGAGGACCTCACGTTCCGCATTCAGGCGGATGTTTTCGATGCGTTCAACCGGGTACAGTTTGGCTGTATCTTGACTGGGATCACAATCTCGAACTTTGGGACCGTCGGATGCCAGTCAAATTTGCCCCGGATATTTCAGTTCACTGCATCTGTAGAATCTGGTAGAGGCTCGCTTCCAGGCCGAGACGTTTCCGGACGACGGCAACGAGCACGTAAATTGAAACGGCGATCCAGATCTGGGTCTTTACGGCATTCTCGCTGGTTCCATAAAACG
>JAKAWG010000162.1 GCA_021817045.1 Acidobacteriota bacterium | reverse complement strand
TTTCTTCCCACCCCAAAGTAAGCTAACTTTGCGTTGCACTGTCCTGTCCCTCCGCTGATTTTGTCTAACCAACTTCAACCTAACGGATCGGAACGGAACAGTGCCCCTCAATTTCCCAATTCGAGTTGAATTGACACCTTGGGATACTTGTACGCTTGAGAACCGGAAAGCTATTAGGACGGAGCATGGCTCGCGGATGGTCGGCTATCCTTCCTTTATCCGATAATCGATCACGAAAGAGTTGCGCGTGAACCGCGCAGTTTCAGCCAGATCGGCGATGATACGACTGGCTATCGGGCTGAACGCCGTTTGTGGATACCCAGAGACTTTTTATCAACAAGAGCTGGACAGCTTGCTACGATCAACAGATGGATCGATCCAATGGATACGAAGCAGTCTCGGAGAAATTTCTTGCTCGTCGTGGCAGGAGCCGGTCCACTGGAATCGGCGTGAAGGAAGTGCCGAAGTGGACAAGAACACTACCTCGCGGCAGCAGCGTCATTGATCTAGGCTGCGGGCCCAGCTTTCCCATCACAGCGGTACTGGTCGAGGAAGGACTTCATGTCTTCGGGGTGGATGTAGCACCATCGTTTGTCGCGGCGTTCCAAGGTAACCTGCCCGGCACACCCATCGTTTGCGAAGCCGTTCAAGAATCGAGATTCTTTGATCGAACCTTCGATGCTGCCTTGGCGTGGGGCCTGATCTTCCTTCTCCAGGCCGAAGATCAGCATCGCCTAGTCCAGAGATTCGCCGAGATACTGGTGCCAGGCGGC
Source organism: Acidobacteriota bacterium (assembly GCA_021817045.1). Taxonomy (GTDB): domain Bacteria; phylum Acidobacteriota; class Terriglobia; order UBA7540; family UBA7540; genus RH2-MAG17b. The sequence continues at coordinate 3,780 of JAKAWG010000162.1, read as the reverse complement.
CGCCTGCTATTCACCGCAACCGCCAAACCCGCCGTTGGGATCGATGCAATGACAGGGTTGGAATCACTCTCCCTAGGTGCCGAGCAGTACAGGAAGCTGCTTGGAGCCGTTGGTATTTCGGTCGCGGAGGAGTACGAGGATGAAGGCGAAAACCACTATTTCGACGCCTTCAAGGGAAAAATAGCGTAAGAGAATCGTTCCCCTGATGTCGGCCAGGGTTCAGCGAACCGGTGGGGCGGCATTCGGAGCGGTTTGTTTGCAACTCTTCCGTAATCCGATAAGGGAAGCGTGGGCTGTCGCTCGGAACCGAGGCTGGCTACTCGGATGGGCAATCACCTGCGATTACATTGTGAGAACTGCGCGGAACCGTGCCTTGCCCTCCGCAACGCGCTCGTAGGCCTTCGGTGCCTCTGCCAATGGGTAAGCTTCGACCATCGTTTTGACTTTCCCTTGCGCTACGAAATCAAGCGCCTCATAGAGATACTCGGGGCCGTTTTGCTGACTGCCGATAATCCGAATGCGCTTTCCGATGAGATCCATCAGCGAGACTGAAAGCGGTTCTACGTCAGCGCCCATAGCGACGAGTCGGCCGTCCGGCCGCAATCCCTGAACGCTGTCTATCATCGACCTGGTTGAGTTGGAGGTGCTGAGGATCACGTCCGCGCCCCCCGCCGCAGCCAAGCTCTTGCCGTCGCGCACAATTTCGTCCGCGCCGAGATCGCGAATCAGCTTGTCCTTATCAGGGGAGTGCGAAACTGCGATGGTCTCGAAGCCTGCAGCTTTCGCGTACTGCACTGCCAGGTGGCCAAGGCCGCCGATCCCGAGCACGGCTACGCGCTCATGCGGCTTGGGGTCGGCCCAGCGGAGTCCGCCATAGACCGTGTAACCGGCGCAGAAGATAGGGGCCGCTTGCTCGTAGGACACCTTGTCGGGAATCAGATAGGTGGCATCGGCATTCATCAGCATGTATTCGGCGTGACCGCCTTGTACGTCGATCGCCGTGCCCTTCAGATACGGACAAAACATCCTGCGGCCGCGCTGGCACCACTCGCAACGCCCACAGGTAGATTGAATCCAGGCCGTGCCCACGCGGTCGCCTACCTTTCGCGTCGTCACGTCGGGAGCCACGGCAACGATCTCGCCGACCGGCTCGTGACCGAGGATTCGGGGAAATGGTCCGGGAAGATGCCCGAGAGTTTCATGTACATCGGTGTAGCAGAGGCCGCTTGCATGCATTTTTACCAGCACTTGGTTGGGTCCGGGCTGAGGTTGCGGAACGTCTTTGATCTGCCATGCACTGCTCACTGCGGGAACGACTGCGGCTTTCATAACACTCCTCCTAGGGAAATTTGATGCACCGCCCTTGCGGACGTTGCACGATCTTGCAAACGCAATCCCCGATCGCACACCTAAGCTGAAGGTCGGCGGTCATCTGTCGAATTGTCGGCCACCCGGACACGATCCGGTCGCGCCGCCGTCTTCTGCAGAGGGCGGGTCCGGGACTAATCACGAATCACTTCCCACATGCCGACGTGCATTTATTCCCCTCCGTCTCCGCATGGAGGATCGCCTCCGCTTGTCTTTCCCTCCCGATCGGCTCGTACTTTTTCTGAAATCTCTCAAGCACCTCAGGTGGCGCACTTTCAGGAGTTCCGCTGTAAAAAATTGGCTCCGGCGCGTACTCGATGGCGAGCTGGATCTCCTGAGCGGCCGCATCTCCTCGCAAGAGAGAAACCAGCGCGCCAACGCAGCATCAAGTCCAGCCGTCACACCGGCAGCGCTGATGAGGTTGCCATCGACCGCGACCCTTGCATCCACAAGAACCGCTCCGTAATACCGCATCAGATGCCGGGCGCTCCAATGAGTCGTCACCTTTCTTCCCGCGAGCGCACCCGCCGCCCCACACAGCAAGGCTCCGGTACAGACGGAAAACAGGAGTTTTTCTTTCTGTGCGTGTTTGCGGATGAAGTCAAGCACCTCCTCATCGTGCATCAGCGCCTGCTGTCCATAACCGCCGGGCACGAGCAGAACATCGAAGGTTCCCGCTTCCGCAATGCGCACATCCGGCGACAGCCGAAGCCCCTGCACGTCACGCACTGGCTCAACTGCTTTCCCGATGATCTGAATCGCTGTGTCCGGCATGCGCGAGAGAACCTCAAATGGCCCCGTAAAGTCAATTTGATCCATCCGCTCAAAGACAAGGCAGCCTACGGACAACGGTCGCAATGTCCTCTCTGGCTTCGATCTCTCGCTCACAAACAACGGAATGTTCATCGATGCGCACTCTCCTCATCCTCGATCGGGAGCTTGCGCTCCACGCGCAGTTCCTGCGCAGTGATGGACTGTAGTGTACAGCCGATATGGTGATTAGTGGGAACTGCGAGAGGCGCTCGGCACCTCGACGAAGAGTGTTGGACAGGCATGATGGGATCACAAAATCAGCAAACTGAGCGCATGAATTCCTTGCAGGCGCCCAACGAAGGTCGCTGCGGGTGCAGCGCCTTTGTGAATGCCAGCGGCGCCTTTGACGGCTCTGCGGTCCACTGATCTAAGCGGCGGCACGGCTCTGCGCCGGAGGGACGACGACCTCAACTAGCCCGGTCGAGACGTCATAGACGAGGCCGGAAATAAGCCACTCGCCCGGCAACGCCGGTATCGCCCTCAGCGCAGCAACATCCGATTTCACCGCCGTACGCGGATCGGAGACCGACTTGGTCCTGAGTTCCTGTTCGGGTATCCGAAAATAGTGCCCCAGCATGGATGATTCGCCCGCGAGGCGCGTAATGCCGCAATCCGTATGGTGAAGTACGACCAGGTGAAACTCCCCGCCGCCTCCCGGAATCGTTCTGACAACCTCTCCGATTCGTCCGAGCAGACCCAACTCCTCCAGCAGTCCCGGCGTGATTCGACCGCCGATGTTTCTCATTACGACGGCCTCACCCGGTCTGATTCCGAGCACATGAGCAGGATCCACGCGCATATCGGCGCAACCGATGATTACCGCTTTCAAAGTTTGCAAAGACTGCGGAAGCGACGGCATAGGGGCAGCGAACTCTTTGTTGCGTTTCAACATAAGCTCAAGGTTATTCATAATGATTCTCCTGAAGAGATGTTCTTGGCGGCCACGCCAGCATAGTCACGCATAGAGCATTGGATGCGAGCATGGGCTCGATAAGAGCGAGCGATTAAGGACAAAAAATCAACCATTCCTGCCAATCGGCAGGCGAGACGATTACTGTGCGGGAGCGCGCCCAAAAGAGGCCCTGTATTGGCGAGGCGTAACGCCGATGCGGCGCACGAATGCGCGGCGAAGTATCTCAGCGGAGGTAAAGCCACAGGAAACCGCTACTTCGTCAAAGGACATCGCTGCCGATTCGATTTGGCGGCGCGCAGCTTCGAGCCGAATGTCCTCGATGTATCTCGCCGGCGTTTTGCCCACCTCCTGTTGAAATAGGCGAGCGAAGTTTCGAGGACTCATGGCTGCGCGCCGGGCAAGACTTCCGACTGAGAGGTCGCGCCGGATGTTGTCAGGAATCCAGGCGAGCAAATCACCGAAAGGCCGGCTCGCACAAGTCTGTGCCTTGAGAGTAGCGCTGAACTGCGATTGGCCGCCTGGCCGCCGCAGAAACACCACCATCATTTGAGCAACCTTGAGAGCGGCAGCCCTGCCCAGGTCCTCCTCCACAAATGCGAGTGCGAGATCGATTCCGGCAGTTACACCTGCTGAGGTGTAACAGTTTCCGTCTCGAACAAAGATGGGGTTGGGGTCCACCGTCACGC
>JAKAWG010000069.1 GCA_021817045.1 Acidobacteriota bacterium | reverse complement strand
CGGGAGCATTCCTGCAGGCCTTTGAGGCCTTGGGATCGATAGCGTCTGAGCCACTTGCGCACCGTCGGAACGGTGGTGGAGAAAGCACGGGCGGCGGCCTTAATGCCGTGTAGATGGGCATGAGTGAGAGAGCACCAGGAACTCGGGGGTCAACATCGGAAACCATTGATTTTATGGGACGCCGATCCAATTGCGCTCGCCTGGACCTCCGAAAAACATTGGCGATCCTGCACATCCGCTGAATGGCAGCGTTCAAGCCGGCTTTGATTCTGAAGGACTTACCATTCAGACCCCCCGGCTTCCTGGTGCTCTCCATTGATTCGGGCGTGGACGAAACGATCCAATAATATCTCGACGTCACGGTCTGGATACATTTCAGCGATATTGCCCATCCGGATTTGCAAGGAGAGATCTTGCGGCCGGCGAAGCACTTCGATCGGAACGGCCGGTGATCGAACCGAAGTCTCTTCACTAACGAGATGAGCGGTAATCAGGTAGCCTCCCCCGCCCGCTTCGGGCGCCGGCCAAGTCCAAACTCCCTGGAGGCGCTGTTTAGAAACACGCTCCAGTACGGTCCGATCGGCAGCTCCAACCCTCCGGCCCCGGTGCTGGACCTGAACTCCAACTATCGCTTGCTCGCCAGCCGGAGCTGCCGTCGTGGCCTCAATCTCCACGTGGACATGGTCACCGGGAGCGTACGTGAAGTGATCAGGCCAACACCGCAACGCTACTGAGCCGCTCACGCGCTCCGGCTCCCCCACTTCCACACGCGGCGGATGGCGATATGCTCGGGCAAGCCGTGCCGCCATCGATTCATCAATCCTTCCCCAGGCCAGGCGACACCGGAACTCGTAGGTATTTCGACCCCAGTCCGATCCGGCCCACGGGCCCCAGTTCAGCCGGTAATAAGAGTGAGATAAAGCTACGGTAAGCCCCTCACTCGCGTCCCCGCCAAGAAGCGAACGGGAGTTGATCTTTTTCCCTCCTGGAATGGCGATGGTTTCGGTCCGGCCCACAAAATACGAAAGGTTGTAACCATCCAGCGTGTACGCCGACCACGGGATAACCAGCGTCGCACTGTTCTCTGCCCCACTCACCATCATCCAGTCACCGGGCGGAAGCATCAATCCGCCTTGCCATGAGTTTCTTTTTCGTTCCGCCGGGTCTGCCGCATCGCCCCGTGCTTGCCATACAAACCTGTCGCGCAGACTCGAGCCAAGCAGAAAAGAGAGTCCTTCGACTTCCAGTGGAACGCCGTCTTTGCCGGCATGCACAAAGGTAATGATGTCGCACAATGCATACGGACGCTCTGTCGCACCCTGGCGGGGTAAATCACAAGAGTAAATTTGGCGGATTTCATAGCCAGCTCCGTAAGCTCCCTGGCTGAGGGTCCGGTGATAATCAACAACAGTTGATTCAGATCCAGGTATGCGGACGAAAAGCCGCGCCGTGTCACTACTTTCCAAAGGCATATGGCCTCCGGTGACGCCGTTTGGCGCGCTCAGGTCGCCAATCGCAATCCGGCTCCATGCCGTGGGGGCATCGGAGAGGGGGTTCCCGCCAATCGTGGGCGATGGGTAGATTCCATAAGTTAGGTTTGGCGCCCAGCGAATGCCTGCCTCCGAAGTTCCGACTTCTAAGCTCTGGGTCGTCTCCATCCCGATGGGGGCCGGTGCCACAGCTCCGAGTGCCTTTGAATCGTCAATTAGTTCGACGATCAGGTGCCTCTGAGTTTCCGCCGCAAGATGAAGCGGTACCGACAATTGAAACCAGCGAAGATGCCCGCTGGCCTCCCACTTACCGTACCCGGCGGAAAAGGGAAGTAGCTCTCCTGTAGATTCGTCTTTCAAAACGGCCGCGCGTGCGGCGCATTGAGGCGGGACAACGACTCCGATGGAGGTGCGCTCGCCGCGCCAGTTTACCCCGGCGCGCTCAGTTACACGGAGAGGCACCCGCCACCGTCCTTCTCCGGATTGTTTGACGAGGCGTTGGCCGAATCCGGCAAAATCGATTGCACCACCCAGGGCCGTCGCTTCCAGGAATTCACGTCGCGAGATGAAAACACGATCATGGCTCACAAAAGACGTCTCCTTTGTCCGACAAGGGGTCTTAATCCGGCCGTTTCATGAAAATGGTTCACCGCTTGGCCCTTAACGGCCTGCTAGAGAACTTACCTCATGTGTCATTCCACGGAGTAATGCAGCACGGGACGACGAGAGCCTGTCCTGAGTGAAACGGGGGAAATCCCATGAATGCCCTCATTCAGAACGAGATTCCTCGATCCGCCCAAATTAACCCTGTTCATCTGAGCTGATAATGACTCGTCTTACTGAACTCCTGCCTGGCAATCCTGAGACCCGCCTCCTTGATAGCCGAGTCCGGAACCTTGACGAGCGGCGTGTACTGAGGATGACGAATTATCTTGTAAGGACTATTCCGAGCCGCATTGTAGCAGCAAAGGAAGGCCCGCCTTGGTTCGGACGATTTATTCTGCCCCGAGCAATGAAACAGGTTGCAATGGAAAAAGAGTCCATCGCCGCTTTCCAGTTCGCAGTATTCGGTTTCCAGTCTCTTCGTTGCGATTTCCACTCGCTCCGGGTCGGCGCCGAGTTGGGTTTGCACCCCATGGTCGATCCGGCCCATATGGTGGGAGCCCTTCAATACCTGCAGGCAGCCGTTTGCTTTCGTCGCTCGATCCACCGCGATCATGCAGGTGGCCAAGTAAGGATAGAGGCAGGCGTAGGTGTACCAGTAGCCGTAGTCCTGGTGCCATTCCCATGCTCCGCCGGTGTAAGGCTCCTTGATCGTCATCTTGGAGTGCCAGTGATAGACTTCACCACCTAACAGCGCTTCCATCGTGTCAACGACGCGCCGACAGCGGGCGACCAACCCGTACAAATCGTCGCCTGTGCCCTGCCAGATGGCGATCTTAGCCCTCGCCCCTTGATTGTCACTAACCTCATAGGCCGCCTCAGCCAGGTCCTTATCTATGGCCACGGCATTGCGCAGCAACTCCATCTCCTCAGCATCGAAGAGCGATCGAACGATGAAGAAGCCATCCTCGTGATACTTCCTGAGATCTTCTTCACCAACTCTGTAAGCATTCACCTTTTTCTCTCCTCACAAGTTACTGATCGTGCCAGCAGGTCGCTGGAAAAACTCTTTTGGGCATGCCATGCACAGGGGAGAGCCAAGGGCTCATTGCGTCTTCGCTCAGGATCGCCTTCTGCTGCTCAGAGATTGCCCTAAGCAGCGCGAAGTGATGACAACCTCGAGGTTCTTTCCTCAAGCCGCCAAGTTAGGTCCGGCCTTTCTTGAATCAGGCTATCGCTTCGGAATCTTCCGCAGAGATCATGTAATTCTTCCCCTGATAGTTGAGGTTTAGCAGCCTTGTTTCGGGATCAAAATCATTCAACCGGGAGTGGACGCGAATGCCATCGTATAAAGTCAGTTCCGCACCCACGATGGTGTTGATGATGAGGTCGATAAAAGTACCTCCATCAATCTCGCACCAGTCATTCCCATAGGGAAAGTCGGGCGGGCACTTGTAAGCTCCGCCGCATTCGGGAGGAAACACGCTCTCCACAGTATGAGCCTGCCCGAATGGCCCCTGGTTGGCAGCGCCTGAAATACGCTTTAGCCAGCCCGCTACTTTCGCCGAAGGATCAATCTTATAGAGCCCTTTGGCCGACAATGGGGGCAGGGGGGCGGAGGCGCCGGTCCATGTGCCGTCGGCGCGTAGCCGCCAATCAGCATCTACGTCATAGGGCGAAAGCGCGTGCATCCAGAGCGGCGTTGCAAGCTCGCTCCAAAAGAAGCGGCTCATCTCAATCTTCTGCTTTTCTCTCAGATCGTCGTACATGCAATCGAGAATGGTTAGCATGTCATAGGCTGTCCTGGCTTCGTTAAAGCTTCCATCGGGCTGCATGCATCGCCACCAGCCCTTGCCCTCCACATAAAGCAGGTGGTTGATTCTCTCCGCTAGCTGCCTAGCCTCGGACCGCAAGTGCGCTGCGAGCGCGTGCTCCCCACGGTGGTCCATAAGTGAGGCGACAAATCGCGTTCCATAAACATTGGTGGCGTTTAAAGCCGGCACTTCATGACTCCAGGTGCTCACCACCTCCATCAAATTCTGAGACTCGCCGTAGTCTGCCAGGCCGTGACCGTACCTATCAAGACGCTTCCAATAAACTGCATGGTCGGCGAGGTGATCGATGATAGATTTTCCGTCGATTCTCTTGTCCAGCCAGGCAAAGTTTCCGGTCACACGAAGGTAATAGTCGGCGCAGCGCAGGATCGAGAAATCATTGGCGGCATACCATGCCCCGAGACCCTGCCCCGTCAGATAATCCGTGGAATTGTGATCGTGCATGCCGAGCGCCAACCAGACTTCAATCAAAGCTCGCAGGGGTTGAGGGTCGAGCAAGGCGAGGCTCAGTGCCGTAAGTGCCGTGTCCCAAAGAAAAGTACGCGTCGGGCCGACATAAGGAAGCACAGTAAGATACGTAGGGCCGTACACTGAATCCGGCGAGGCACGGCGGCAGAAGAGCAGGTTTGTGAATCCCCGGTAATACAGCTTCCATAGCTCCTCGCTGCGGGTGACAAGCTGCGGCAAGTGCCCGGAAAACTCTGAATTGCCCGGCGTAAATGACGCGCGAATCAAGCTGCTGACAGCGCTTTCGTTGTCCTCGGAGAGTTGCGCGAAATTGACCTGATGCTCGGTGTAAGCAGCAAGATCCGCTTCGGGCTCCTCGCCGATAATGTTTACGTATTGAAAGCGTCTCGCCTCCCCAGGCTCGAGCGACAAGTCGTAGACTAATTGGCGCTGCTGCTCTACGCGGTCGGACTGCGGCAAGATACCCTGCACTGAAACAGCCCGGCTGTGATGAGACTCAAACAACAAGCAGCCGCGTGAGTTCACCACGGTGATGTGGTTGTCCTCCTCCGGCGCAGGATTCCTCATCCATGGCTTGCCCGGCAGGGCCGTCACCCCTGCCCTCAAATCGAAACCTACGGAAAAGCTTCGGCGCTCGTGCGTGGCATTCCGCACGAGGATCGACTCCATTACCGCGCGTTCCTTCGAGGGCGCAAACGTCTCAGTGGTGAACTTAATTCCGTCCACTTCAGTTTCCCGCAAGACCCGGTGCGGGTACCACGTGTAAGCCACGTCCCCGGCGGGCCGCGGGTAACTGACCAGTACCCGTCCATTGAGAAACAAATCGCAGGTGAGGGTGAAATTAACGCCGGGTGGCGGCGCGCCACAGCAGCTAAATGGAGGGAAAGAAATGCTCTGGATTGCAGAGACGGACTTGGCAAGCTGCACACATCCCCACTCGTTCTGCACTACGGGCTGGTTAAAATAGTCGGTGAAACGGTGAACAAGCCGATCGCTCGCCAGTTGTGCGAGCGTGGGAATCCCAGGAAGCAGTGACTCTTTCGCCGGCGCTGGCGCCCTTCGCTTCGGCGCGGAGCGAATCACGTCTTCGCCTAGCACCGACGGAACCACGGATCCAGCCACTCCGGTAACGCCACTCCTCAGAAATTTCCTGCGATTCAACCTTGCTTCCTGTTATGTGTAGCAGCCTGCTCCGGTTTCCGCTCGGCTTCGGCGAGCCTTCCCGCCCGCCACAGTTTGCGCCCTTGCTTCAGATCGCGAGCCAACTCCGCGTTTGGCGCCGTGATGGGATTTCGCTTACGGTTCGGAGCCGCGAGTTGCACTCCGGCGAACAACGCGAGGAAGCTTGCAACGCAGATCAAGGTTAGATGGAAGTGGCGCATAGCGTCAGTTTCGGGACCCTAAAAGCTTGATCTCGTGCAGGCACAATGCATACTTGCTCCCTACCGGATCTTCTGGGATATTACGTGTCCAATTAGCCGAATAACAGAGCCACGCGGTGCGTCCGTCCGGCGAGATGAATTTCGACGGCAGATTAAGCCAGTACGCCTCCTCACCAAACATGCGCAAGTAAGCTACGAGGCGCCAGGGTCCGGTCAGCCGGCCGGATTCGAGGACGTAGGTATTATACGGAACACCATATAGCCCGCGAATGGTAGTCCCTCCTGTACCTTCGAGCGGATCGGTAATAAACCACAAATACTTCTTCAAAGGCGCGTCGTAAGTCACTTGCGCCCCTCCACAATGACCTGGCCACTCAAACAGCGGCTTCATGCGGGCGAAATCTTCTGTCCAAATATCCTTCCCAGCGGCATCTTTTCCGCCATAGAACTCCCAGGCCGACTCCTCGTTAATCGTCTGAGGGGATGGCTTCGTGCGCGAAAGGTAAAGCATATCTCCCTTGAAGACGGTTTGGTTGTATTTTGCCCAGGTGGGAGCGTTCAGGAGAGCTTGCCCTTCCAGCGTGCCTGGAGTCAGCGCGCCATCGCTTACCAAGTAGGCATAGCCGTCAGGCGAATACTCCATATTCTTGCCGAAATCCACAAAGTGGGCCATCGCCATCTTCACCCGATGACCGTTTTTCGCGGTTTCATGAAAGAGATTGTTCGTGGGAGTCAGCTTCGTGTCTACCCAGCTCCGTCCGAAGTCACGTGAAATGCCAAACCCTACCAGCGGCCCAGCCACACACCAAATGCAGTTGTATTCTTTTGACATGGGTACGTCGACGACGTAAGTCCCGTAGTACCACACTCCGTTGTAGACCAGGCTGGCAGCGGCATAGCGCCCGCCGTAAGGCGCGGGAGTGGTGTGATAGGGGCTGAGAGGACTTACGTGGAGATTCAGCGGATCGTCACCAGTAATTTTTGCAGCGCCATCTTCCGCATTAGGTCCGCCGCCTCCGGCGTGGACGCCACCGACATAGCCGTCCATGTAAGGCGAGTACAGGTTCCCGTCCGAGGCCCAAGATGGAAACCAAGTGTCGGCACGTTCATACTCACGGTGTCTTCCAGTTAGCGTGATGCCGGTGATGGCGGTGGATTTAGGAAAAGGACAGCTCTCGGGGGGGTCCGACTTCCAGACACGAGGCGCCTCCCTTTTAGCCTGTTCTGAACCCACGCGGCGGGCCTGCTGGCAAGACGATATCGCGGCAAGCACGACGCTAGCGACGAGCAATGGGAGCACTGTGCCGTGACGCCGGGGCAAACTCATTTCTCCCTCCTTTGGACCAATTAACATTCGGACTCTGACGTTGCGCTTCCATCACGTGAAGGAACCGCCAGATCTTCCGCGTTCTTTCGTCCAGCTTCGACAATTGCGCCTGATGGAGGCGGTGAAACGCTGCCAGTTCTTCTTTGGCACGTGCATCCTCTCCGGCCCGAGCATAAGCCTCGCCGAGCCGGTAGCGTGCCGTGTCCGAGGAAGGGTCCACCTCGACCGCTTTCTGGTATTCTCGGAGAGCTTCCCGAGGCCTTTCCTCGCTGGCGTATAGGATTCCAAGCTCCAGATATGCATCACCAAACTTAGGGTCCTGCTCCAAGGCTGCCTTCAACTGAGATTCGACTGCCTCGACAACGGAAGGCTTCCTCCGTCCTCCTTCCCACAAACCGAGAGCGTAGCAATAGTGGGCTCGTGCGTTTCCCGGATCGATCTGTACATAGCGGGCTAGCCGCGCGGTGATTTCACCCGACTCTTCGCCCGAAGTTTCCGATGCACCAGCCAGGAACGAGTAGGGTAGCGGACTCGCAGGAGCAAGGTCGCAAGCGCGGATGAACGTCCTCAGAGCGTCGGCGGTTCGCCCCATACCAAAGAGCGCCACTCCCAGACCAATTTCTAAGTTCACTGATTTCGGGTAACGATTAAGACCGTAGGCAAAAATCTTTTCTGCCGCCTCGAACGACCAATGACGCAGCATCTCGGTACCCCAGTCGAAGATGTTTTGCTCTGAGGAGCTCATTCGGGCAGCAAGTTGATAGTCGCGGGCGGAAGCAACGAATTCGTGTTGCTGTTCCTCAACCCATCCTAACAAGTTGTGCAGTTGAGCCGTGTTGTGCCTTTTCAACAGTACTTGAATCTGGTCGTCCGCTTCTGTGAACTTGGAGGTTTCTGCATATGCAAGCGCTAGGTCGTAGCCGGCTTCGGAGTTTGAAGGCTTGAGCTGGCAGGCGAGTTTTAGATAAGGAAGAGCAGCTTGTGGCTTACCCTCGTGTGCATAAAGCTCTCCCAGGCCGTAGTTCGCCCCGTAGCTCTCCGGTTGGATGCTGATTGCCTCTTTGAATTCTTGTCCTGCAAAGGAGTCTTTCCCCAGGCGTGCCCAGTTCACTCCGAGATTGACATGGGCCGCAGCATTCCCTGGATTTGCCTTCACCGCGCGTCTTAAGAACAAATTCGCTCTTTGATCTTTTCCTCGCGCGGCGTAGACTAAACCTGCCAACTCGTTGATTTCGAAATTTCCTGGAAAATGGGGAGCAACAGTTCGAAGCTCTTGTTCAGCCTCGGCAAATTGGCCGGCATTGTAATGCGCCGCAGCAGTTCGCAGAACGTCTGCTAAACCGGCTGGCGAGAACAGTGTTTGCCCCCTTTCGCCGCGGACAACGCTTACCCAGCCAAGGCAGCCAGCCAAGACCAGCCACAGAACCTGGCGAGGGAGTCGCGTTCTCCACCTGAGGCCGGCGTCCGCTGCCTCCGTTGTATAACCAAGTTGCTCCGCAGAGGGCACTTACGATCTCCTTATTTCAACATATCGAACGTCCTCTATCGGCGGGTCTCCGCTCGCTAGCAGGTTGCTGAAAGGTGCTTCTGAACCCTGTCATTCCGACGCCGAACTTTGCGAGGCGGAGGAATCTCGCTCTGCAAGGAAAAAAGTTGCGAGATTTCCCTCGTTCCACTCGGGACCAGCTCTCGTCGCCTCCGGCTCCTCGAAATGGCGGGTTATTGGAGCTCTGCAACAACCTGTTACGCGAAAGGACTTCAGCTCCCGCCTTGAAGTCCAATCCGCGATCAAAAGTAAAACTTCAACGCAAGTTGAATTTCTCGCTGGTCGTTGGGCGCGTCGCGCGTGCTGACGATCCGGCCAAAGCTCGATTGATCGAGGTAATTGGTGAATGCCGGCGGTCCGAATTGTGGCGTATTCGTGAGGTTAAAAGCCTCGGCACGAAACTCAAAGTATCTGCTTTCGGATATGTGAAATCGCTTAAACACCGAAAACGCCATCTCGTGGACGCCGGGAACTCGTGCCTGCGTGGGCGCCCCGCCAAATGGAGCATAATTCGTCTGCCCCACCGCCGTCGCCAGCGGCGCGGTAGTAAACGCGGCCGCATTCCAGTAATGACTGATATTGTGCGGACCGGAATTTATTCCTACACCAGGAACCACTGGAGCGTAACAGCCACCGGCTGCGTTCGTTAATATGGCACAGGGGATCGTCGCCGGCTGGCCGCTCATCAATGTTAGAATCCAGTTCGTGCTCCAGCCTCCCACGACTTGATTCAGGAAGCCGCGGCTATTGCGCAAGAAATATTTTCCCGCACCGAAGGGGAGATCATAGCTTCCGCTGAAATGGACTGTCTGAGGTGTATCCCAATCGCACAATCCGTAATCGTATGCCATTCCGAGACCGGGAAAGAAGAGCGCGCGGTAAAAAGCCGGCTGGCCGTTTTGCCCGCTGTGGCCGTAAAGCGGGCCGCCTCCGTCATCCCGGCATTTAGACCACGTATAGTTGGCGAGAAAATCCAGGCCGCCGCTGAACCGCCGTTCGAAATTTGTTTGAAGTGAGTGATAGTAGCTGTTCGCCTGGGTCGAGGTCCAATCGAAATTCCGCGACAGGTCAGGGTATGGAACGTACGGTTGCGGATTCACGCCCGGAGGTATTAGCACCGACGGCTGGTTTGCGTCTGAATTGGCGTCAAGATGACGCCCCATGGTACCCACATATCCCAGGCTGAAGGTGCTATTAGGGGTCAACTGATATTGGAGCGTCAGGTTGTCACTCATGGCCGTCGGGGTCTGATACGGAGATTGGATGGCAGTTGGTGCCAGCGTCGAGTTGATTAGGGCAGGATTGAGTGGAACGCTCGCCAGGCCATTGCTAAGGGCGCCGGGGGTGGCGCCCGGCGTTAACGGGTGTTCAGGGTCAGGTGCGTTCATGATGATGTAGTACTCAAAGGGATAGTTTAGACCCAAGTATCCCGGTGAGCCTGTGATGTCCGCTCCTCCGTAAAATATGCCAAATCCCCCTCGCAACACCAATTTCGGCGTGATCTCGTACGCAAGCCCGAAACGCGGCCCGAAGTTGTTGTAGGTTGCAGTATCAAGCGTTCTGTTGTTTGGATAGGTGAGTTGCAGGTTGTCCTTTTGAAGCGCGGCCAGGAAAGATGGAGAAAGCGGAGTATCTTTCCTCAGCGCAGGAATCTCAAATTGTCCTCCTTGCCAATTCACTCCAGGAATCAGGTTGGCCATAGCCCCGTACTTCTCATACGGCCTCCCGTAAAAGTCGTAGCGAAGTCCTAAGTCCAGCGTCAGCCTCCGAGTCGTTTTCCAATCATCCTCAACGTAGCCGGCGTAGTACGGCTGAAACATGGAATCAGTGCCAAGAGGAGTGTCAATGAGGGTGTTCATGCCACCGACGTAATTGATGCCATCGGGGACCGTCGCTGCGATGGGATTCAATAGGAATTGTACGCGCCCCGTGCTCGAATCGGTGATACCAGGAATGGACGTGTACTGCCCACTGAAGTGGAATCGGCCCCGGCTAAACGGAGCGGCAAGGAATGGGAAGCCGATATGCTGGTACTGGAAGCCGCCTTTGAAAGTATGCTTACCGGCGATCTTAGTCAAATCGTCTGTAAATTCGGTGGTCTTACTGAACTCATTCGCCGGCTGCCACGTACCACTACCAAGATATGAAAGGCCGCTGATGACAAACGTCGGGAGGCCACCGTTCAAGTTTCCTTGCGGTATGCCCGGGATACCATACTGTTGGGAAACTCCGTTGACATTGTAGTTGGGCTGGAGAACACTGTTTTGCAGGCGGCTCCATCCCAGATGCGCTTCGTTGATCAGCGAGGCTGAAAACGTGTGAGTCCAGCCGGCAACGGCTTGGTTCATCAAGCGGTCACTCGTAGACACCTGATTCAGGTTGCCAAACGTGGCTGGCACCAGCCCCGGAGCATTGTTTCGACTGTATCGACTAAAGAATTGGTCGCGGGGGCTGAAATTGTGATCGATTCGAATATCCAATTGGCCGGAATTTAAGGTTGATGGCAACGTGCCAGCCCAGTTTCCAAAAAGGCCGGGGAGATTGGGCAAAGGCATCTGGTCTAAAAGCTTAAGTGAGCCGGAAAACATCCGGCTGGCCGGAACGATGTTCCCGGGAAATGGGTCGCGCGCATAGCACGGGTTACCCACTGTGCAGGCACTGCCTAAAGTCAAGCCCGTAACTGGATCCACTTGACCCATCGTGAATGGTCCACGCGTGGTTGCAGGATCAAAGACGGTGCCTAAGGGGAACTTCCGTCCTAAACCGTCCGGACCCAATAAAGCTCCCGACTGGCCGGTGATTAGGTCGGAAAAATCGCCATTGCGTTCAGCCATGGAGGGCACAGTATTGGTGGCAGGCACCGCTTGCCGGACCCGTAATGCTTCGTAATCCACAAAAAAGAATGTCTTGTTTCGTCCATCATAAACATGGGGTATGTAAACAGGCCCGCCCAAAGTCCCTCCAAATTGGTTTTGGTTGAAAGGCGCTCTAGGCAAGCCGGCGGCATTCAAGAAGAAGTCCTGTCCGTCCAGGGCGTCATTGCGGACAAATTCCCATAGATCGCCGTGAAGTTGGTTGGTGCCTGACTTGGTAACAGCATTGAGGACGGCGCCTGCCCCGCGACCGAACTGCGCGTCGTAATCCGCCGTTTGCAATTTGAACTCAGCTATTCCGTCGACGGGCGGAAGGTTTTGATAAGCCGTGGCAATGGCCGCGCCAAAGTCCTGGCCTTTGTTGTCATTGTCGATCCCGTCCAACTGGTAACTGTTCTGCTCGTAGCGAAGGCCGTTTACGATGAAACTTCCGCTCGTTTGCCCGGAGAGGTTGTTTCCGTTCATCGTCGCCGTCATCGTGCCCTGCGCGAGTTGGGCGAGGAAAGTAAAATTGCGCCCGTTCAAGGGGAGGTCATTGATCTCCCTCGCTCCGATGACCTGCCCGACAGACCCAGATCGAGTTTGTAACATTGCCGCTGGAGCAGTCACGACAACCGTTTGCTTCACTGAACCCGGCCGAAGGACGAAATCGACGACCACATGTTGGTTGACGCTCACCCGGATACTTGTGCGACGCACGGTTTCGAACCCCTTTTGTGTGGCCTCTAGTTCGTACCTTCCGATTTTCACAGGCGTAAAAATATATCCCCCGGATCCTCCCGTTGCCTTCGTCATGCTGAGGCCCGTGTCTATATTCCTCAGGGTGACGATGGCCTTGGGCACCACCGCACCGGATTGATCCCTGACCGTTCCTGAAATTGATCCACTGTCGATTTGGGCGTTTACCCGCCCCACTCCAAGCATTATCAATATCGATAAGCTGAAACCCAATCCAACCCAAGCGCGACCAAATTTAATATCCATGACTCCCTCCGAATTCGAAAGTGTCTTGCCGCATCGCGGCGTCAGCTATCAGGTTTTATGGGGTCCCAAAATTCGCGTATCATATATCATACGACCTACCGGCCGTCAAGACCTTTTTGCAAGACCTTCTTGCAAGATTTTTTGTTAAGGGGTGTTCATGAGCAGCAAGCTACGCCGAGGTACACGCGCGGCAAGCATCTTTGTACGCATAAAAAACTGGTTCACATATTTCCCCTGCGTCATTTAGCTTGTGCCACCATTAAGAAAGGTAAGACGTGGTTTCCGATTGGCAAATCTTAAATTTCGCCTTTTGAATGGACCATTGAGGCTGGCTTGCCGCAACCGACACGAGATTCTGTCCGTGTTTCGTACCCTCCAAGTCTCAACAGACCGGACGCAAAGGGTTCTTGCGACCTCGCTGTTTAGGGCTTTGGCGAGCGTCTAGAGCCAGAACAGGGGATTGAAAAATTCGCTAGCCTATGCACGCGCGGCGAGATTTATGCATTACTTACAGCGGACCGATTCCGATAACTGATTGAAAAGAATGAGGTTAGAATTGGCGACTTACGAACGGGCCGAAGAGTTTTCGACGAAAATGAAATAAGCTATTTAGAATGAGTGAGTTAACACAAGTTCGCGAGGTTGGGGGAATCAAGGCAAGTTGTTGAGAATACGCGTTCATTAGCAACAATCCATACTGAAAAAGGCTGGGCGAAAACGCGAAATCTGTTAGCCCAGCAGGAGTCGATGTGCCAAAGTCGATAGACTGCCGAAATTTCTGCAACTTTAAAAGCCCGGTGGCGGCAGAAGCACTCCGCGTATTTGCCTCGGTCGGTCAGCCTAACTCCTCCCTGGGTTCCGCGCGTGGGCTAGGCTGGTGAGCAGACCGGCGCGGGCAACCCACTCGAGGCGCATATGGTGAGCTTGATTCGCAAGCGATCGTTCTGGAAAGGTCGCTTC
Source organism: Acidobacteriota bacterium (assembly GCA_021817045.1). Taxonomy (GTDB): domain Bacteria; phylum Acidobacteriota; class Terriglobia; order UBA7540; family UBA7540; genus RH2-MAG17b. The sequence goes on along the minus strand of JAKAWG010000069.1, from coordinate 12,213 downwards.
AGAAGCACGACCGAACCTTTTCCCGGCTCCAGCGCGATCTCACACAGAATCGGCTGATCGTTCCACGTCACGGATTCCACTGGCCCGGGAACAAAGACTCGGAAATCACCGGTGCGCCTCTGATCGGTTTCAACCGCAAGTGCCGTCGTCTTGCTCGATTCGTCCCGGTTGTAGACGTAGTGGAGGAAGCCTTGATTCGGCAGTGTCACCCGGATGGCCACGTCGGAACCCGACCATTCAAATGGGAAATTGGGGTGGATCTCGATTTCGGAGAAGCCAAATTTTGCGGGGGCGAGGCCGAATAAACCTTCGATGATCGCAGCCACGTGTGCGGCCGCCGAGATGCCGTACTGGAGATGACCACGACCTTCTCCGTTCTGCGTATAAGTCGCCGACGCGCACATAGGCCTCGCTGCGCTGCCTAACTGCCTCGTATAACGGCGCGAGCATGCGGCAGTGCGACCACAGCCGAACGCAATTGTAATACGCTTCTTCCCAACAGCCGCCGTTCACAAACCCATACGGGTCGCGGTAGCATTCGCTAATCCAAAAGTAAGAGGGGTACTGGAGCGGCATGGGAAACACTCGCTCGTCTACGAGGATTTTTCGGACGTACCGGCCTACTTCCATCGCTCGCGAAGTGTTCCCGTTGACCACAGCGGCGTAATAAGCAGTGATGTCCACCTCTCGGCTCGACTCACTAATTCCCAACAGGCTGTGATACCACTTCCGCTCAGGAGCACGGTAGAGAACATAGTAATAGCCAGCATCAGGATCGAAGGCGGACCGCTCAATGGCCCGATGTGTTTGATCCGCGCGACTGTTGAGCCAGTCGCTTTCGGGCAATCTCCTTTGCGCCGAGTAGGCGCCCGTGATCCGCAAGAGCTCGCAAATCTCCATGCTGGCAACCACAACCACGTCCGTGGCGCAGTTCGGAACACGTGGAAAGTTGCACGGTTCTCCTACGTTCAGGCACCAAAGGTGGTTGGGAATATCCGTGCCGTTTTCGATTAACCCGTCGCCGTTACGGTCGAAATTTGCGAGAGCCCAGCGCGCCATTTTTAAGGGCCGGCTCCAGTTTTCTCCCACAAATTCGTCCTGCTCGAGATAACGAATGTAATCCGAAAAGTGTTTTGCGATTTGCCCAAGCCAACTTGCGTTTTGGAGACCAGGGCTAGCCTTTTGTCCTGGACTCCAGACCCAGGTGAGATGACCGTCCCTTTCGTCAACCTCGTGAAGGAAAATCCACCGGCCCATCTCCCGGGCAAAGGACGGATCGTCACCGTAAAGATAGGCTGCCAACTTGGGCCCGTAGCGGGAGTCCCGGCTATCGTAATGCTCCCTTTGCTCTTTGCCGCCGGAAACAGCAAACCAGCCGTCTCGGCCGAAATACTGGAATGAGAGTCGCCGCATCTTTGAAATAAGCCGCGTCGCAATCCAAAATGAACTTTCGATAGCCTTGTCAGGTGTGGAAATCTCCACTTGGCGGCTGATTTCGAAGTTGGCAGAGAGCGTATGATCCGTAGCCTGACCGAGCCGGCCGGGCAGAGTGCCTGAAGCGCTGCCCGCCACTGCAGCAACGAGGAAATTTCTGCGATTCACTACCCCTCCTTGTGTTCAGTTGAAGAGTCCATTGCTGAGTTTAGAGGGTCTGAACTTAGATCCATCCTCGGCGCGAAACTCTATGAGCTTGCGTATTGGATAAGCTGGTCGGGCATCGTTTGAGTTAATGATGGCTTCGCGGCCGGGCCTAACTCGGAAACTTCAGACCCCCCGTCCCGGGAAGCGCTGGAGCTTGCGGAAAGAGCGCTTACCGGACCAGGGGACCCATTAATCGTCCGAGCCTCAATCAATCGCGTCGGTTAACCGCTTCTATCTCGCACCTCGAGTAGGCTGCTGAAAAACCTTGCCCACTCGAAGTAGCAGCGACATTACCTCGCAAGGTGTCCTTTGTTTCCGATCACCGGATGCGGGCGTAAAGCTGTCTCTACGAGTTTTTTAGCAGCGGGTCAGCCGCCGGAATCTCGGCAGGAAACATCCTTGCTGCCAAAAATAAGACATGAAACATCAGACCTATGATATAACTTAAGTCCGAACTTACAACGCGTAACGGTGCCACATCAACTTGAGGGGCGCGAAATATCGTAACTCATTCTCGGCAGCGCTTGTCATTCTTTTCATGCTGGTCTCAGGCGGCAATGTGCAAACCCGTATATACAAGAGGGCGAAAAACGAAGAAAGTGTGCGGTTTGCTGAATACGTGAATCCATTTATCGGTACCGCGGGCGCTGATATGGCAAACACCTTTCCGGGAGCGGCGCTGCCGTTCGGAATGATCCAGTGGAGCCCGGACACGCCGACCGGCTTCGCAAAACACGGGTTCAGTCAAGGCAGCTACGTCTACGGCGACGACGAAATCCGCGGCTTCAGCCTCACTCACTTGAGCGGGCCTGGCTGCCGCATCATGGGCGACGTTCCCATCATGCCGATCGTCGGAACGGTCAACTCATCGCCGGCCGCGAAGCCTGCAGATTATCTGGCAAGATTCTCCCACTCCCACGAAAATGCCTCTCCCGGGTTTTACTCCGTCGCTTTCGATGACGGGATTAAGGTCCAACTTACAGTTACGACCCGAGCGGGAATTGGCAATTTCGCTTTTCCGGCTTCTGTCCGTTCGAGTTTGCTCTTCAATGCCGGCCGGAACGCAACCCAGGTGAGGAGCTCCGGCATTGAAATTGAAGGCGATAGGAAAGTGTCGGGCAGCGTTTCCACGGGCGGGCTTTGCAGCGCAACGCGAGGCAAATACACGATATATTTTGCGGCCGAATTTAGCCGTCCCTTTGCACGATTTGGAGTTTGGCGTGGCTCCTCGGTGGAATATGGCCAGCGCGGCGTGACCGGAACTCAAACGGGCGCTTTCGTCGAATTTGCCACCGCGGAGAACCGGGATCTCCAGTTGAAGGTTGCGCTCTCCTACGTCAGCACGGGGCAGGCTTGGAAGAACTTGAAGACAGAAATTCCGGGCTGGAATTTTGAAGGAGTGCGGCAGGCGGCGCACAAACGATGGACGCAGGATCTTGGACGGATCGCGATCAGCGGTGGGACGGACGACGAAAAGCGGATCTTCTATACGGCACTTTATCATGCGCTGCTTCACCCGAATATCTTCAATGACGTGGACGGTCAATACATCGGTTTCGACGGCCGACTTCACGTGGCGAAGGGCTTCAATGTGTACACGAATGTCTCTGGCTGGGACATCTATCGCGGCGAAGTGCAGTTGCTGGCGATGCTCTTTCCCAAGCGAACCAGCGACATCGTGAGGTCACTGATCCTAGACGAACAGCAAGGCGGCGGTCTTCCGCTCTGGCCTCTTGCCAACAGCGAAGCTTGCCAGATGGTAGGCAACCCTTCCCCTCCAATCATCGCTGATGCCTACGCCTTCGGTGCGGGAGACTTCAATACTCAGGCCGCTCTGAAAGCCATGTTAAAAGGCGCAACCCAGCCAGACGCGAAGTCGCAGGGCTGCCCGGAATGGGATAGCCTTGAGACCTATTTGAGGTGCGGTTATCTTGGGCCCGACGATCCCGGCGAGCGAGGTCCCAGTGGCCCTTCGCAGATGCTGGAATTCACCACAACGGATTTTTGCATCGCCCAGTTTGCCCGAGCAATCGGAGATCTCAATACCTACCGCACCTTCATGAAAAGGGCGCAATTCTGGAGAAACACTTTCGATTCCCAGACTGGTTATATTGAGCCGCGCCGGAGGGACGGCTCTTTCATCCATGTAAACCCCGCCGCATCCCGCTACTACGTCGAAGGAAACGCAGCCCAATATAGTTGGTTGATTCCTTATAACATGCGGGCATTGTTGGATCTGATGGGCGGCAACGTCACCGTGATGCGAAGACTGAATAGGTTCTTCAGGAAACTGAACGCTGGCGATAATAAGCCCTACGCCTGGATGGGAGACGAGCCTTCCTTCATCATACCCTGGGCTTACGATTGGGCCGGAGCGCCTTGGCGCACGCAAGCCATCACACGACGCATTGAGTTAACATTGTTCACTTCCGATCCCGATGGCGAGCCGGGAAACGATGATCTGGGAGCCATGTCCTCCTGGTACGTTTTCACGGCGCTGGGTGGATATCCTGTCATCCCAGGCGTCGGGGGATTGGGCCTCAATAGTCCCCTCTTCCCAAAAGCCAGGATTCATCTTGGAAACGGCAATGTCATCAAGATTGATGGTGAGAACGCGTACGCGCAGAATCCCTATGTACAGAGCCTGAGTATCAACGGCCGATCTTCCGAAAGAACTTGGGTTAGTTTCCGGCTCCTGCACCGCGGCGCGACACTTCAGTTCAAACTCGGAAACGCCCCGAACAAAGGGTGGGGAAGCGCGCGCAACGACGCACCGCCCTCGTTTGCTGAAGGTATGCAATGAGCAGATTCGCTCGATCCTGTGTTGTGGCTCTGCTAGTCTCGGCGGAATGGGTGACCGTTTCAGCGGGAGCCAAGCCGGCAAGCCATCGAGTTCAGTTTGGCGTAGACACCTATTTGGGGATTTATCACCGCGGAACAGAACTGGGCTCCGGGATCAGGCCGACAGCGACGGATCGGACTAACTACCTGAATGCCGTGCGGGAACTGGGCGTGCGCACCATTCGAGAGGACATCGGACCGTGGTCGGAGATTCAACCCAAGGAAGGCGGCAGATATCACTTTCAAGTGATCGATGACATCGTTCGCAAGGCGTCGGAGCGGGGAGTCGATATTCTGGCTCTAGTGTACTTTTTCCCTCCATGGGCGACGCTCGGTCAGAACCGCCCGTGGGGCTTCGAACCCCAAGGCCGCGACGGCCGTTATCAGTTGCCTCTTCGCAACCATGTCGGCGAATTCCAGGAGTTCATTAAGACTCTCGTCACTCGCTACTGCGGTTGTCAAGCGAGCTCTCTCCGATTGAAAAAGCCCGTCAAAGAATGGCTATTCATGAACGAGCCGGAAGGATACGCTCATCAATTTCTCAACCCAGACCAGTATGCTTATTGGTTGAAGATTTTCTACGAACAAATCAAATCAGTGGATCCGTCCGCGACCGTGGTGGCTCCCGCTATCGCCGATCCTGGAATCTGGAGGGACAACCGCTTCTCCGGAGAATTTGTCGAAAGGCTGCTTTCTTCGAAAGAGCTTCAAGGACCGCATTATCCCTATTTCGACGTCCTCGATTTCCATCCGTATCCTCGCGGCATGGGTCCGCCGAGCCCTAATCTGTATGGCGCCAATATCAGTTACGCCTACTTGCGCCAGGTGATGTTGAAACACAAACTGGACTTGCCCATGTGGGTCACGGAGATCGGAGACGACTCCGTCGATCCTAACCAGCAGGCCGACCGTATTGTGAAGTACGTCGTGCAGGCGGCGTCAACCGGAGTGGGTCGAGTCTACGTCTTGGGCCTTTGGGACTTTAACAAGAAACTCAACCATGGCCACGCTTGGGGATTACTGGAAGAGACCCCCTCGGGGCACGTGCCGGTGCCAAAGCCGTCCTTTATTGCTTACCGGACGCTCCTCCGCAAGATCGGCGACAACGAGGGAATTGAGTTTCTCGGGCCCGGCCGCTATCAAGTTCTCCGTGATTCCGGAAAGCCTTTATACATTCTGTGGACTCAAGCGGGAGATTCTGGGATTCCGGCCTTTTTGCACGGGCGGCTTCGGGTGAAAGATCTCAAGGATCAGACAAAGGAAGTGGATGCCAAGGAGCTGAAGCTGACGGAGCATCCCGTCCTCGTTCAGCCCCTGCAGTGAGCTTAGCGATTGTCGCGGGCCTCTGTGTTTCTGAAGGCCCGCGGTTTTTTCTGGTCGGCCCGAGCGCCGCGAAGACTCATCGTATTGCCGGTGCAAATGCAGCAATTCTTCGCACGGCGCGGTCGCTCAAAATGATCTTAACCCTGGCTTGCAATTGCAAAGCCGCTTCACCGCATGCGGAAAGGAGCAAATGAAACCCGCCCTACTTAGTGTGGTTCTTTGCTTGCTGAGCATCACAACTCCTTCGTTGATGTGCCCCCCGAGTATGCTGGCAGATCGATCCGCCAGGACGAGGCGGTATCTAATCATCGAGAATGGCCGTCGCGGCTTTATCGACAGGGAAGGGCGCGTCATCATTCCACCTCAATACTCCTGGGCCGGCGACTTTTCCGACGGCCTTGCCCAGATTCGGGTTCACGGCAAATACGGTTACATTGATCCGTCCGGGAAAGTCGTCATCCCCCCACAGTTCGACTGGGCTGGGCACTTCTCAGAGGGCCTCGCGCTTGTCAGGCAACAAGACCGATATGGTTACATCGGCAAATCAGGGAGTCTCGTAATTCCCGCCCGATTTGATTGGGGCTGGGCTTTCTCGGAAGGTCTGGCGAAGGTATTGCTGTCGGGCCGGGTTGGTTACGTCAACGAGCAAGGCGCAATGGTAATCCCGCCGCAGTTTATCAATCCTTGGCAGTTCCACGAAGGATTGGCGACGGTGAAGATTCGTGGGAAATGGGGCTATATCAATAAGACGGGCAGGTTCGTAATTCCCGCCCGGTATCACTGGGGCTGGGATTTCGCCGAGGGATTGGCAATGGTGCAAGTCGGCGAAAAGTTCGGCTACATCAACAAATCCGGTGGCATGGCGATTCAACCTCAGTTCGATTTCGCCACAAATTTTTCAGAAGGACTGGCTGCCGTAGGAACAGAGAAAGGCTGGGGCTTCATCGACGAAGCTGGAACAGTAATGATCCCTGAGCGTTTCCAATGGGCCTCCGGCTTCGCCGAAGGTTTGGCCGGCGTCAAAGCACATGGTTTGTGGGGCTTCATTGACCGAAGCAAAAAGATGGTTATCCCGGCGCGCTTCGATCGCGTGGGCCATTTTGCCGGAGGCTTGGCTCCGGTCGAAATCAACGGGCGATGGGGATACATCAACAGGCACGGGGATTTCGTCTGGAGGGCCGCAGCCAGCGCGTTCTCCCGAGCCGCTGTAGTCGATAAGACCAGCTTGGCATCCACGCCTCCCATGGGCTTCAATGGCTTCTTCGTCAGCACCAAGGTTGGAGACGAAGCGATCCGAGAGGAAGCTGACGCACTGGTCAGCACCGGATTGAAGGCCGCGGGCTATAAATACCTCATCGTGGATGACACCTGGGAAGGCGGCCGCGATTCTCTTGGTTACTTATACCCGAACGGCCACTTTCCTGACATGAAAGCGCTCGTGGACTACGTTCACAGCAAGGGCCTGAAGTTCGGCATCTATTCTTCACCCGGCCGCAAAACCTGCGCCGGGTTTGAAGGCAGCTTTGGCTATGAAGAACAGGATGCCGGGACGTTCGCCCGATGGGGCGTCGATTACTTGAAGTACGACTGGTGCAGCGGGTCCGGAGACCAAATTCGCGCCTACCGGCGAATGGATGAAGCGCTGAAGAAAACCGGCCGCCCCATTCTTTTCGCCTTGTGCCAATACGGCTGGGATCGCGTTTGGAGGTGGGGCGCATCGGTTGGCGGCAACACGTGGCGCACAACCAGCGATATCGCACTTCACGGCATCTCCTACGACGCCATTGCCGAAGTCGGCTTTGAACAAAACGGCCTCGAGCAGTTCGCCGGCCCTGGTCACTGGAACGATCCTGACGCTCTGTTGGTCGGAGAGCCCGGAATTAACCAGGACGAAGCGAGAACCCAAATGAGTCTTTGGTGTCTCCTGGCGGCGCCGTTGATCGCATCGAACGATTTGACACGAGCAACTGCGAAGATGCTTGCCATCCTGACCAATCCGGAAGTGATCGCGATCGATCAGGATCCTGCGGGCGTTCAAGGCCGCCGCGTTGCGGAAGAGGGACCGTTGGAAGTATGGGAAAAGCCGCTGGCCGATGGCAGCAAAGCAATTGGCCTGTTCAATCGCGACGGCGCTCCCATGCCCGTGACGGTTCGGTTTCGAGATGTGGGGCTGCCAGACACTGTTTACTTGCGAGACCTGTGGGCGCGAAAAGATCTGGGCATAGTCCGCGATCATTACACGGCGATCGTGCCCCGCCATGGCGTCGTGATGCTCAAAGGCAAGCCGGCACCTCGTCAAGCGGCAACAAGCGCAGCCGACGCCACACGAGGCGTCCTTTCGTCCGCAGGCTCCAGGGTGCCATTACCATCTCCCGCTCGAGACCCGCTATGGCAAGCTCTCGGCCGTCTCCCCGTAGGTCGCACGGGTCTCCTAGCCCGTTGATGGCAACCTTAGCGAGGGGAAACATACGAACCGATACGTGGCCAAAGACAGACTCCCCTCGCAAGTCGCAAAGCAGGAACGCACAGGAAGAAGACGTTGGTCCAACCCGCCGGTTATATGGAATCGCAAAGCGTGGCGCGTCCCGGCCCCTCAATTCGGCTTCTGGGCGTCGCCTCCGGAACGAACTCGTAGTAGTTCCATTTCCGAAAGTCCTGTTGGGCAATCTCTAGACCGGCTTTGTTGACGCATTACCACTCGGCGCGCACCCAATAAGCCTGCAAGGTCGGCGGGATGTCAACCTCGATTGCGTTGGACCGGCGGTACCACGCAAGTGGCTCCAAGGACGTGTGACCTGAAGGAGACAGGTGCACAAGCCTGACCGAGCGCGGTTCTGCCGCATGGCGTGCAATGACCAACCTGCCCGGTAACTCGCTCTTTGTATAAATTCGCCGGGCGCTATGAAGGTCGGAACCATCTTCGCTGAAAATATAGACGTATCCACCCGCAGGGCCTGCAATAAGTGGCTTTCCTCCCCAAGAGGCCGGCGTCAACGCCATCGCCGCATAGCAGTGGTCTCCCGAAACGTGATAGAGCGAATAGCCCGGCGGCTGGTCGCCTTCCTTCAACCTCACGCGCAATTCGCCTCGATCGGTCATGACGCGCCCGCTTGCGCGATCAAAGCTCAAAAAACGGACTGTATGCAGGAGCATCGCGAGGTTAAGAAACACCTGGCCCGCCGGCTTGAGCGTCGCGTCGTCGTGGGTTTGGGCTCCCAGCCGGTCATCGTTGCTCTCCACGCGAATGGCGGGATAATGTTCGTAAGAATCCTGCCATAGGCACATCTGCCGGGTCCACGACCACGGCGCAAATCCGCACAAGCCGTTCTTAATGGCCATAAGGATGCATTCTCGCATATCCTCCGCCTGTTCCAGTTCGCTTGGCAGGTCCTCGCCATGACGCATCCACACTTCCTGCAGCATCGCCGGCATGGCCGACTGGTTCACCCTGTTCCGAAAGCTGGAAAGAGGGCCATGCAGGGCCAGGTAGTCAACGGCGGTTCCCAATTTTTCACCTGTTCCTCCACCGACGGTAACGAAGCGCTGTACACCCGTCCGCTTCAGAGTTTCACGCTGCGCTTGGGTCCAGCGCTTCAGGGCATCGAGCGGTACGTTGGGCTCGTTCCACAAATCCCACGATATGCCCGGCACGTCCTTATAACGTAAGTTGATGCGCCGCAGGAATTCCTGCTCAACAGCCACCTTTTCAGGGCAATCGACGCTATCAGGAAGCGACAACCAGCCGCGCGGATCACCCATCTCTTCCGGTACCAGCGTGAACAGGTCACCACCGTAGACGATGCCGTTTTTTTGGCAGAGATAAATGATGGCATCCCAAACCCGCCAGGTGCGCTCATCCGGCATGGGACTTTCCACTTCTTGCAAGGAGGCGAAAAACGGAAATAATCTGCCATGTTTAAACAGAAGGTAGTCCTTAAACCATTTGAGGTGGTGGTAGTGGGGGCGGAGATAATTTACCCCGCATCCCCGCATTTGCCGCAAATCGACGGCAAGCCGTTTCACATTCGGCCGGTACCACATGATCGCTCCGCGCGTTGACTCGTAATAGTTCGTGCCACAGAAAAAGGATTCCGAGCGTCCGACACGGAAGTATTGTCCCTGAATGTCAACCCGCGGACCTTTCTGGACAACGGCATCTTTCCATACAACAAACCCGTTCTCACCGGAGGAAACGGTCTGCCCGTGCCTCCGCACTCTGACCAACACTTCATATTCGTCCGCTTCAAAGCGTTGGGGCATCCAACGCCATTCTTTGGTTGCACGCTGTCTTGCGGGCAGGCGGAGGGACTCGGCATGAGAGTCAACGGTCTTGCCATCGCCGCGAATTTCCAGCACCACCTCCACTTCAGTTTCTTCCGGCTCAAAGCTTGTCAAACAAGCCTTCACCACGACGGGCTCATGCTGGCGGAAACAAGCGTAGTTTGTTTCCACGCTTTCGACCGTTACGCGGTTCGTCAGGAGGTTCAGCAAATCATTCATCAAAGTCGAGAAGTTGGAAAAATTTGGAGAAAGCGGATGGAGTTCCGCCTGCTGCGCCAAATGGATGCGGCGGCTCCCATCCTCAAAGTCCTGAATCAGCAGAGCATTGGTGGCAAGCACTTGGCCGAATTTGTCAGTCCCCCACATCAGCGGAATCACTTGGCGTGCAGGATAGCGCTCGGGAAACACGTTTCCGTGGGAAGGCTTGGGAACCGGAGCCTGAGAGCTGTTGTTGGCGACGATACCGAGCGGGCAGCCCGCAACGCCGATCTTAGATGGTAACCCAGGAAGGTATTCCTCATTGACGCGGGTTACTGTAGGTTGATACGGATGGAAGTAATACTTATAACCGAGCGGCGCAACCCACCGCACATAGACGTTGTTAAGACTTAAATCGCCGGGCTCCGACAGACCCTTCAGGGCTGGCTTTCCCTCGTCGCTGACCGGCTGCCCAAACGGCACTCCCCCCGTGGTAAGCACGGCGCCCCCACGTTCGAGAAATTGCGCGATGACGCTTCCTGAAAACAGAGGGAAAAAATCCATCGGGTACACCTCTCCATAGGGGAAGACCAGGATGTCCATTCGGCTCTTAAAGAGGATGGAATAGGAGCGAAACTGGTTTTTGTCGAGAAATACAATCCGAATGTTCTCTTTTTTGCCCCAAATCTGCTCGAAATGCTCCGGCCGCAAGCTTCGTGGAACTTCATGGCCCGCAAACAAGGGATCACTCAATACCCCGACGACCGTTCGCTTCTCTCCAGCCAAATCGCGCGCCAAGGCACAAAGATTCTCTCCTCCCGCTTTTTCCGACTTGGCAAGCTCGGCGGGTGACCCGTAGGCGAGTCGCCCAGCCAGCGCCGCTCCAGGGACAAATCCGGCCACCGCCTTCAGGAACGAACGTCTTCTCACCGCACGCCTCCCTCTCCCGGTTCTACCTTCTCCAGCAATCGCTCCGGCCTGCTAATAGTTGCCCTCACCAATGTCTGAATCATCAGCTCATAATTCTTTCGAGAAGCGTGGGCATTGCCTGAGCCTCTTGCTAGTCCCCGATAGCCTGAACGGTTCTGACGACCCCTGACGAGCTCGCCCATGCCTCTTGAAATAAGACGATCTATACGACATACGACGTCTAATATCAACACAAAAGTTCAGACCCGTTTTCAGTCAAACCAGAAGCAGACATTGCGGTCCGGCGGACCCGAATGTGTTACTGGATCAGGCCGCACTAGAGATCCGCGACGCATGATCGCATCTGCGGACAGGCAATTTGAGTTACATCAGGCTGCTGAGCACAGGAGCAATCGGGAGAAAAATCTTATGTTCAGTGCGGACGAATTTGCCACGAGACGAAGGAATTGGCTTCGCTCATCAGCCAGGAAGCGCTGGCAGTGGAACTTGGGATCGATCTTCCTCCGGCACCCAGTTGGCCTTTGCCGCGTTTAATGTGGTTCCGCAATCACGAACCGGCGACGCTGGAAAAGGCGTCGTACCTCGTACAGGCCAAAGATTTCGTCAATTTCCGGCTCACGGGTGAATTTGCTTCGGATGCTTCCAGCAACCGCGGTCTGGTGAATTTCTCGACCGGCCGTGAGCCGGAGAAGTTGCTTCGCAGGCTCAGGTTGCCGGTGCTCGGGTCACAAAAGGTCCAAGTGTTGTTCCGGAGATCTCAGTCCGGTACCGTCAGGCTTACGGTCACTTCTGTAACCTCTACCCCTCCTTACGGGAGCACTTCGCGCAAACCTTCACCGAATACGTCGAACCAGACGAGCCGGAACGGCCGCCCACGCCTCAGAAGAACTTGATGTTCAGGTAAATGTATCCAGCCAGAACCACCGCCGCATAGAATTCCGGCGAAGTGTACCAGGGTTCGGTCCTCTTCTCGTGCCGGCTCGAATCATAGACGAGGCC
>JAKAWG010000008.1 GCA_021817045.1 Acidobacteriota bacterium | reverse complement strand
ACTTTCTTCCCACCCCAAAGTAAGCTAACTTTGCGTTGCATTGTCCTGTTCCTCCGCTGATTTTGTCTAACCAACTTCAACCTAACGGATCGGAACGGAACAGTGCCCCTTAATTTCCCAATTCGAGATTAATTCGTGTTACAAATTATCGTGACAGCGTTTTCTGCAGCGGCGCTCTCTGAGCGCCGAAATACCGGCGGCGAGACGCCGCAGACTTGCTGCTCACGGGCCCAAAAATCTATTGCGCGTGCGGACGGGTTTTTGGCTATACTATGTAAACAAATCTGGAGGAAGGAAACCACGATGATCGTCTATTTGTATGTGCTCGGCGCACTGTTGTTCAGGGTTTTGCCTCACCCATGGAATGCAACGCCCATCGCAGCGATGTTTCTCTTTAGCGGCGCGATGTTCCGCAGCAAAGTGAAGTCGCTGATCGTGCCTCTGGGGGCGCTGCTGGTAAGCGATTATGCTGTAGATCACCTTATTTACCATGGCGCCTATCACTGGTTCAGCCCGTTCACTTGGGCGGGGTTCCTGCTCATCGGGATGCTCGGCTGGACGCTGCGAGGCAGCTTCAAATGGACGGCCATCGGTGGCACTTCCGTCCTAGGTTCTACGCTGTTCTTCTTTTTGACCAACTTCGGCGTATGGCTGACTTGGAGCCTGTACCCGCGCACCCTTGCCGGGCTGGCGCAATGCTATGCGGCGGGCGTGCCCTTTTATCGGAACGAGTTGCTCGGTGATTTGGCCTGGAACGCCATCATGTTCGGCTCCTACTACTGGCTGGTCGCCCGGAAGCCTCAGCCGGCCGGCGCGCGCTCCTGAGGGCTTCGCGTGCGAATTTGCTCTTTATTGCCGAGCGCAACCGAAATTGTCTTTGCGCTCGGCCTGGGCGACTCGCTCGTTGGAGTGAGCCATGAATGTGACTTTCCAGCGGCGGCCGCCCGGCTCCCAAAGGTCACCAGGAGCACCATTCCGCGCGGCGTTTCCAGCCGCCAGATTGACGCTGCGGTCAGCTCTGCGCTTCGGGCGGGCGGATCGCTTTACGAGCTTGACCTTCCGCTGCTCGAATTCCTAAACCCAGACCTCATCCTCACACAAAAGCTGTGCAACGTTTGCGCCGTCTCTTTCGGCATGGTCGAAGCGGCGGCGAAGCATCTGCCTTCCCGGCCCAAGGTGTTGAATCTTGAGCCGCAGTCACTCGACGGCATTTTCGAAAACGTAGGGCAAGTGGCGGACGCGGCGGGCACTCCAGAGAAAGGCCGCGAGTTGGTGAACTCTCTGGCCGAACGCGTGGAATCGGTCCGCGCCAAGACGGCAAACGTTCCAAACCGGATGCGCGTCTTCTGCATGGAGTGGGTCGATCCTCCTTATTGCGGAGGACACTGGATGAACGAACTAGTGGAGATCGCCGGCGGGAGGGATGAGCTAGCGCGCCTCCACCGGCCCTCAGTTCGAATCGAATGGGAAGCGGTTCTGGAGTTCGCTCCTGAAGTTCTCATCCTCGCCTGCTGCGGCTTCGACCTGGAGCGTTGCGCAGAAGAAGCGGCGATCCTGGCTGGCTTTCGCCAGATTCAGGATTTGCCCGCCGTGCAAGCTGGCCGGGTTTACGCCACCGATGCTTCGCACTTCTTCAGCCGCCCCGGCCCTCGCATCGTTGATAGCCTGGAAATTCTCGCCCACCTCATTCATCCACGCTTCTTTGCTCCCCCGCCTCTTGCCAACGGCTTCAAGCCGCTCACGCTCGGCAAGTCCACGCCAGCAAGCACTTCACTGTCATAACCTCCGTTTCGCTCAGGAACTCACTCCGCGTGGCCGCACTGATGCCAAACATTGACAATCCCTGTTATCAGCGCTACGATTCGCGCATGGAGGACCACGGACTCGTGAACGTTTCACTTACCCCGGAACTGGAACAGTTCGTTCAAGCCAAGGTTGAAAGCGGCCGGTACAACTCCGCCAGCGAGGTTGTTCGTGAGGCGCTTCGCCTCCTGGAAAATCACGAGCAACTGCGCGCGGCTCAGCTTGCCGACTTCAATCAGGAACTCTCCCGGCGGCTGGTACTGCTCGACCGCGGCGAAACCGCTGACCCACTCGAAGCGCGTCGTCAACTGCGGAAGAAATCGGAAACACGTCGGAAGCAGCGTGCGTGAGCGGTTACGCCCTTGGCCGCGCTGCGGAACAAGACCTGCATGAAATCTGGGAGTACGTCGCCGACGATAGCGTGGAGGCGGCTGGCCGGCTTATTGACAGGCTTTTCGCGGCTTTCGACAGCCTCGCGCAGAGCCCCGGCATTGGCCACAAGCGGTAAGACCTAACCTGACTGCCGGTTCTTTTCTGGCTGGCCGGCAGCTACCAGGTCAGCTACCGCGTTGGGCAATCTCAGGTTGAGAGCGTCGCTGTCGTCCATGGAAAACGAGATGTTCCGACCTTTCTGCGCCAACGCGCTAGCGGCTAATTATACGGAGCGTCATAAATTGCTCCGAGTGGTGTATCAGGGCACGACTTCAGTCGTGCCGCAAAAGATGCATTTGACCTCGGGGCTTCAGAGTCTGTGTGACAACTTCGGTTGTTCTGCTGGAGCGGCGCTCTATAAGCGCCGAATCTATTGAAGAATAAAGACCGGCGGTCATAGACCGCCGCTACAACTGCTGTTGTCACACAGACTCTTCAGCCCCTGCAGCGGCTATAGCCGCGAGCCTTTGGCCTCGCGCTTCGGCACGACTGAAGTCGTGCCCTGATACATTGCGCATCCAAATATGCGTAAACATTTATGTCGCTCCGTATAGCCTCGAAAATTGCTCCGCACCTCCCGCTCGCCCCGCTCTATCAAGGCACTATCGCGGAGCGGACAACAGCCTGACAGAAGCGTGAGGGCCGAAGGTCCCGGCTCCGGGCACTCGAACGGCCGGATGAACCCTGTGCGACAGGCTACCCGTGTCGGGATTGCGCCGCGGTTATTTTTTTCGCCCCGGTGGGCTTTCTGATTCTTTGTGACGCCCGTACACTGAACCGCTTGAAGTCCGAATATTGATGCTCATTGCGAAACGTCTTGCCGTGCCAATCCACGGTTACGGTGACATCCTTAGGAAGCAATAAAGGCTGCTCGAGCTTCTTGAATTGCACGTGCTGGTAATCAATTTGAGTTGTCTCTTCCCTCAGGTCGACACCAGGCAGAGGTTTTAGCAGATCCGTGCGGAGACGGATGATCTGATAATTTCCCGTGCCGATCCAGGCCAGGCCTTGTTGGAAGGTGGGAGCCGAACGGTTGCCTACGCTAAAACTGCCAGACAGCTCCGCCTTCATCGGAATTTGGGCAAACGCAATGACATAAGTTTCTTGACCGTCAATCCTCTGCTGGCCGAGAAAACGAAACTGTGATTCTAACTGGTAGGCCGGGTCAAAGATCAGCGCAGCCGATACGAAACCGGAAGTCAGCATGTAGCCTTGCTTCGAGTTGTGCCGCACTCCCCATATCGAGTTGACGTCCTTCCGGTACTCGGTAAAGCCGGGAACCGCGGGGTCGGCCGGCATCAGGCAAAGGTAACGGAATTTCTCGAGGGTTTCATTTAATACCTTGCCGTGGCGATCAAGTTGTTCCTGGCGCACCTTCTCCAGCGAAGTCGAGCTCTGGAAATCGTGGTACAGCGCGGCAACGTTCTTCCCGGCGGCAGCCAAGATGTCTTTCAGGCCGTCCTGGCTCTCTGCGGGATGGAGGCCCTTGAGGTGCAGTTGCGCGGCGGAAGCATGGAGATAGTCAACGGACGCGACCGCTCTCCGCCTTTTCCTCCCCTTCTTTTCTCTCTTTGCGTTGTTCGACTCGGCGTAAAGAGCCTCAACCCGCTTACCGCTTTGAACGTCCGCCCACACCATGCGAACGTCGAGCGGCATCTTCTTCACGTTTCTTCCATGCAGGTAAACGTTCATTTCCGCATCGGCACCGTCAACCTTATCCTCCTTGAGTAAGGCTCGAACCCGCAACAGGCGCGCTTCCGGGCCACCGCCGGCCGCTATCGATTTTTCAAGCCAGGCATCGGCCAGGTCGTACTCGTGAAGCTGCAAGTACGCACGACCGAGTTCCTGCAGAACAAGTCCATTTTGGGGTTCAAGGTGATACGCATAGGCAAGGAAGCCCGCCGCTTCTTTGGGATGGTGCATCCAGCTTTCCATCACACCGGCAAGCACCATCGCTTCGGGGCTGCCGCCCGTCTTGTTTTTTTCCTTTGTGGTCAGTGTGACGGCCGAATCGACCCGGCGCGTGCCGCTGTCCCAGTTCCCGGAGTCAAGGTCCGCAAGCGCCAGCAAGGTCAGGCACTTGGCGCACTCCGGATTACGGTTGACCACATCAAGAAAATCATCCAACGCCCTGTCGGGGCGGTCCTTGTCAACAAATTCGCGGACACCCTTCGCGTACTTCTTCTGGCTCTTGGCTGAGAGGCCGTCCGAAGGTCCCAGCGACTTCAGCCGCGGCAAAAGGTCGGAAAGCAACTCCTGCTGCGAAAGTAAGTCCGCGTCTGGATGTTCCGGCCGTAGCGTGATGGGAAGTAAAACCGGCTTCGGGAAATCGGATAAATTGATCAGCTCGTGAGCCGTCTGAAAGCCCTTCTTCCTAACGGTTAGCCACACCCGAAACTGGCCGGTAAACCCGACCATCCCGCTGTAAACAGTCTGGATCTCACCCGAAGCGTCCGTCTTGAAAAACCGGTAATTGCCGCCCACCACAGGACTGACCTGCACCTCGGCGCCAGGAATGACGTCCCCCTCGATGGTCATGACCCTGCCCGCAACCACATAGCTACCGGAAGTCGTTTGGTAACCGAGCTGTTGGTTGGTGCCTATTGTTTCCTGATTAAATTCCGGCAGTCCCTGAGCAGTCAACAGACCCGCTGATAAACAGAATGTGAATCCCAGGAAGAAAGCGCGTAAGGCCGGTCGCATGCGGCACATGGGGAAAACCTTACTGGTCCGTTTGACTCTGGAAGTGCGTTCAATTCGAACGGCCTGCGAAAGACCGTTTCAACCAATTCTATCACGGCCCACCGTGGAGGATTCCGCCCGCGAACGGGCCGAAAGCATGGCCCATTTCATGCGGGGCGATAACGTTCGACCCTTGCCTTTTCTGCCGCGCGCAGAAGCCTACGATCGGGCGTCCAAAGGTGCCCGCTTGAAAGCAGCACGGACGCCAACAGGTGAGCATCGATCCACCCGATTCCAAGACCTCAGAGCTTCCGGGCTTCGATCAGGCGCATCACTTCACCGTCGGTTGCGGAACCGGAGGCGGCAAGTGCTTCGGGATCACTCAGAATGTGGCTGCGATTCGTAAGATTAACGCAAGCCGTTGAGAGTCGCAAAATATAGTGTAGTGGGTCTAACGCTTCGTGACTCATGGCGAGGCCCGTGGACTGCGGCGGCTTGCCACCGCTCATATCGAGGCCACCCGCACCGCCCGTCCCGGCCTCAGCCGTGTGTGATCCTCGTCACATTCCATATTTGGTATCTGTGTTATCATTCCCGCCGCTAATTCTCATCGGGGGAATAGATGGATGCACCGAGTGGGGTGCAACTTGCGCTCGATGGACTGAAAATGATGATGGAAGAGGCGATGAGTGATTCGCTGCTTGCGCGCGACTCTTTAATGGCTTTGGCTGACCGCATCGCTGAAACGGAGCGCCGAGTCAGCGCGCTGGAGGCGTTGGCGAAGGTCACTGACTCCCGCTAAAATCTCAAATTTTCAGGTTCACACTCTCGAATTGGAGGTAAATATGGATAGCTCAATCGAAGTGTCCGCTCGTAGCCCCGAGTGGTCCACGGGTGATAAGATCATCTGGACCGCTATCATTATATTTATAATCTTTTTGGTCTCGGTCTTCGCCTATATAGGGGTCACTGGCCGAACGCCGTGGGAAGCGTATCAGCTTTCCGTCGCCCGCGAGGCCGTCTCAGAAGCAGTAGATGCCTGCAGTATGGACAAGTTTACTTTCGACCGCGCCAAGCTGAAGGCTGATATGGCTATGCGCGCCCTTAATGGCTACGATTGGACGATGGAGGACGCAGCCTTCGGGAATCAACTTGCTCTCGCTGGATGTAACCCGTTTTAGGTTTCAAATTTTAAATCGGAGGGGAAAATGGACGCATTAGTCGGTTTCGTATTAGTGGTACTCGTCGGTATTCTCATCATCTTCCAGGTCGTCCGCGTAGCTAAGTATGCCTCGCGCCAGATCGACCAGGAGCATGACCGTAAGAATAGCGGTAAATAGGCTATGGAAATAGCGGAAATTGGGTGTCGGCGCGTTGCTGGATGTGCTGGTCACTCGGCGCCGTCAGTGTAATTCTTACACGGTTCCAGGTTCCATCTTTCGAGTTCCCACCTTTGGTTCCCACCTTTCTCATATCTTATTGATTCCATTGGATCGCACTTTTTTGGTTCCCACCTTTACTGCCATTTATCTCTTACATGCGTTCACGCGCCAATCATCGCATAACCTCAACAATATAAAACACTTGCCCTCATGCTCCGCCATTCGCCAACTACTGCCAGAGACTTCGGCCAGCCGCGCCGGCTCAACTGACAACGGATAAAATAAACTGTCTCATTTGTCTCACGCGTCTCCATCGTCTCGATAGGCAGTGTCATCATGGGAGGGGATGGTGACCTCTAGGTACGGAAAAGACGCGGGGCACAAGATGAATCTCGTGAACAGCCAGATCGAGCGTAAGACGGACCTGCTGCTTCGACAGGATTTATGCGGGCCGGAGGCTCAGGAAACGCAACCAGGAACTGCAGAAACGCCGTCCGAGCCGCGAAAAAGATTGTTTATTGCGGAACGAACTCCACATAAGTCTAGGAAAACAAAGGATGAAAATTCGGACCTCCTGGGAACGAACTTTCCTGGCCGCGCTATGCTATTGAATCTAAAGGAAAATAATCCGAGTTCGTTCCTAAATGTTTAAGTCGAAGAAAACAAGTTAGTTAATCGAAATTTTAGGCGGAAAATCGAGTTCGTTTTTCTAAACGGACGGCAAATCACGCCTGTTTAAGGCATGCGGCGCGTGGCGTAGCGCCGGGGCTCAGACCGGCAACGGCCGCCTCCATCTTCCAACCCAGGGGCGGATCAGTCGAAACGAAGCTTGAAAACCACGGCGTAGTCTGAAGCCGGCTTCTGCCGGGGCGGTTCGATATGCAAACCAGCAGCCGTCTGTTGCCAGCGAGGTGCTTCCGACAAACCGAGCAGCTCAACGCGAGCCACCTTTCCAGGCCGGATGCTCGCCGCTGTCCCCAACGAGCGCAAAAGTAAAGCCTGCTCAGGCACGCCGAGCACGATGGCGTAGACGACCGTGCCGGCCTTGCTCCTTGTGTATCGAATATCGCGCCCATCGAGTTGGGTCGTCGCTGATTTGCCCGGATACGAAGCCCGCTGGATCATGTGCGGCCCTTCGCCAAAAACTGTCCAAGGGCGGGTCGCGTAAATGGCTTCACCGTTGATTTTAAGCCATTTCCCAACGCGTTCGAGAATCAGGTGTTCCTTGCGGTCAATGGTGCCGTCGGGCTTGCCGGGGATGTTGAGAAGGAACGTGGCGTTTTTGCTCACGGCATCCGCCAGCCAATGGATAATTTCCCGCGGCGGCAGATAGCCGCCGTATTCGCCCGGATGGTCGAACAATGCGCGCTGGTAATGCCAATTTCCAATGCAGGTTTCGGACTGCCAGGGATAGGGCAAAATCGCGCCGGTTAAGCCGCGCTCATAATCTGCCACCACCGATTTCGCGAGATCAGGCGGGACCTCCTTCACGTTGATGATTCCCTCCATCTTCCCGCCATTGAGGGCAAAATTGTGGTTGTAATAATAGGCGCCGATGTTCATTCCGCCCCAGCCAAGCGGAAACAACCGATTATCAAAGTAAAGCAGGTCGGGACTGTGCTGATCCACAAGGTCGCGCGTGCGGTCGTAAAAGTTCTTGACGTAGGAAACATCCGGCAGCGCATCCGCAGGGTGCTTAGGCGCGTAGAGCTGCTGCGGATCGAAACCCTCCCACCACTGCCCACGCCCCTCCGCCCGAGTGAGGTGGCCATCATAAGAGCGTCCGGCCAGAGGGCCGGAGGCGTCAGAACCGTGGCTGGTCTGGAAAAACCACCAGTTGAGGTGTTGGTGCACGGTGACGCCAAAGCGCAGATTGCGCTTGCGCGCCTCCTCCGCCCATGTTCCAATCACGTCGCGATGCGGGCCGATCTTGACGGCATTCCAAGAATGGTGCTTTGAATCCCAAGTGTCAAAGCCATCGTGGTGGTTGGCAAGAGCAACAAAAAATCGAGCGCCGGCGCGGACGTACAGGTCCATGAGTTCCGAAGGTTGCCAGTTCAGTAGCGTCCATTGCGCGCAGAGGTCTTTGTAGCCGAAGAGCGAAGGAGGACCATAGTGGGCGAGTTGGAAGCGGTTCTGGCGATGGCCGGCAATATACATGTTGCGGGCGTACCAGTCGCCGTCTTCCGGCACACACTGCGGGCTCCAGTGATTCCAGATGCCGAACTTGGCGTCGCGGTACCACTCCGGACACTCGTACTGGAGCAGGGATTGCCAAGTGGGTTGATAGGGCCCTTCCCCGGCCAGGTTAGGGATCGGTGAGATCATTGGCACGCCGTCGTGCGAGCCGCCAGGCACCGGCAACTGTGGCTGGCGCGGCCAAGCGGTGGAGACCCAACCACGGTCGTTCAGCCGCTCAGACACGATATGACCGTTGTGCAAAGCGTAAAAGATACGGTCGCGCTCGGGGGCGGCACAAAAGCGGGCGTAGTCCTCAGTCAATTGGTCAAAGCCGGCTGCAGATGCCGGAGCAGTGGGCGCGTGTGCAGCTTCGTTCTGCTTGTAATCAGGGAAAGACCAACCAGCCGGAGCAGCGGCCAAACCACCTAGCAGATGGAAAAATCTTCGGCGACGCATCTTAATGAATCACCTTTCGTCTTGTCGGCAGCATTGTTGACACAGTAGGCAGGCAATGGAGTGATGCACACGCTCCTGCCTAACCAGGGTCATACATGAACCGTGCAGGCAAAACAGGAGGGCGGGGATTCAACCCCGCTGCCAAGGACGTCACTCCGAGTTTTACTCCGTTCCGCGCCGCGACCAGATTGCCGGATGTAATCGCTTGTGGCGCGGAAGAAAAAAGCAGGGGACCTAACGATTTTCGGCGGAGTTGAAACTCCGCCCTCCTGTCAGACGTGCCACCCACGCTCGGAGGCCGAAATTATTCTCATGCGCGCGGCAAACTCGCAAGCGGAGGTGACGCAAGAGCACGGCTTCAGTGATCGTCGCGCCATTCTTCGGGACCAGCATTAGGACTCTGCTTTTTTGCAGCCGGGGAAATCAGGGAAAAAGTACGTGTCGGTCCAGCCCAACTCCCTCATGCCAATTTCCGAGGAGTAATAGGCCTTAGTTACCCAGGCTTTGAGATTCTCGAACTGCTCGTGGAGAACACTTAATGGCAGCTCCGGCGGCGCCGAAGAGTTGGTAGACACCGCACCTTCATTGTCGGAAGGCTGGCCGTGCGCGATCGCGGAAGCAATTGTCAAAAGCTCATTTTGCCGAGCCTCGCTGAGGTTCTTGAAAGGCATCCCATATCGCCGGAGCGATTCGCCATCCATCGCGGAGAGAGAACCAAGGAAATTCTTCTGGTTTTCTTGTGTGTCCACACTCAGGAGGAGGTCCACAAAGTCGGCGACACCGGCCTTCGTCGAGCCGGGAACGATGCGCTCGGCAAGTACCACCAAGGTCTCCTTCTGATGCGGGTCGAGGAAGAGGGGAGCCGATGCGCCAGGTTGCGTCTGAGCGACGTCCAAAGGAGGCGGGACAGACCCTTGACCAACGGCATGAGCCGGCTGCGCTGTGACGCCGGCGGCCGCCATCAGGCTGCCGGCCCCGCCACCCATCAATCTTTGCACCATTTCCCGGCGGTTCATGCCTCGCCGCTTTTCGGGATCATCAAGTGGTTGTGACTTCTTTTTCATATCTCTCCTTTCCTCATCTCTTCCATCAGGTAGTCACACGAGCGAACGCACAGCGCCATGATGGTTAACGTCGGATTCTGGCAGGGACTCGAAGGAAAGCCCGAGCCATCCATCACGAAGAGGTTCTTGATATCGTGAGCCTGTTGAAACTGATTAAGCACGAAGGCCTTCGGGTCGTGCCCCATCCGGGCGATGCCCACTTCGTGAATCGCCGAGCCGGGAACCCCGGGCGTGTCGCCAATCTGAATATTCTTCGCCCCGCAGGCTTCGAGCATCTCCGCGGCGGAAGCCGCCATATCTTTCACCATGGCGAATTCGTTCTCTTCATACTTCATCTGGATATTGAGAACGGGGATGCCGTAAGTATCCACTACCTTCGGGTTGATTTCCACATGGTTGTTCCAACGCGCCAAACACTCACCAAATCCACCCATGCCGAACTTCACCACCGGTTCTTGAATTGCTTTCTTGTATGCTTCTCCAAAGCCCGGCGCCGCCCAGTTAAAGTAGGGATATCCTTCCGCCTGGCACCCGTAGCCGCGCAGAAAATTCTTGTCGCGCGGACCGTTGTGAGTGTTCCGAAAGCGAATGAGGTAGGGACCAATCGGACGGTGCGCGCGTCCGCCCTGAATCCACGGCTTGCCGGTGAGGTTGGGAAATTCGCCCGACGCGCCGCCCCCAGTGATGTGATCCATTAAATAATGGCCGAGCACGCCGCTCGAGTTGGCCAAGCCGTTCGGATGCTGGCGCGTGGCGGAATTCAAAAGAATGCGGACAGACTCTTGTGATTGAGCGCACAGGACGACGGCGCGCCCGTGAATTTCCTTAGCTTGGCGGGTCACACGGTCGATGTACAGCAAGCCTCTGGCCCGATGGCGCTCCGAGTCCATCAGAACCTTGTAGACCATCGCATTAGGGACTAAAGCGCAGCGACCCGTCTTGAGCGCGTCCGCCACGGTCGTGAAGTAGGAGTTGAAATAAGAGTGGGTAACACAGCCACGCCAGCAGGGCTCACAATAGTGACAGGGGGCGCGACCGTTCAACGAGCGCGTGATGTTGGCCGCCCGGCCCATCGTCATGGTCCGGCCGAACTTTTCTTTGACTCGGTTGCGAACGAGAAGCTCAACGCGAGTCCAACCCATGGGCGGCTGAAACTTGCCATCGGGCAATTCGTAAACACCTTCCGCCATCCCCGAAATGCCAACGTATTCTTCGACAATGTCGTAGTACGGCGCGAGGTCTTTATAACTCAGGGGCCAGTCCACTCCATAGCCGTCGCGAGAGGCTGCCTTAAAATCCAAATCGCTCATCCGGTAACTGTGGCGTCCCCAGACGTTGGTACGCCCGCCCGTGATCCGCATGCGGCCTCGCCAGTTGAACGGCATTCCGGGAGAAGTTGTGTAGGGTTCATCCATATCGTTGCAGGCCCAATCGTAGTTATACTCGCCGTCGATGCTGCCCATTTGGATAGGCCGGCCCGCGCGACGAATTACTTCCGGAGCCAGGTTGCGGTATTTCAGCTTGAATGCCGGCACATGATCGGTGAAATTCTTGTCCGATTGTGCCCGCCCAGCGTCGATCAGCGCTACCTTGAGCCCTGCTTCGGCCAACCTTTTGCAAGCCCACCCTCCAGAAGCACCCGACCCCACCACAAGAACGTCATATTTGTTCGGCATCTGATTTATGTCCTGCTCATTGGCCAGCCCTACGACATAACTCGTGACGACAACTGCATTTGACGGGGGGAGTTGGCTTGAGAAGTAACCGTCCCGTACACTGAACTTGCCGGGTTAACGTTTGGCTGGCTAAACTCAACTCGGTTCAAGGCGTGAAACATCTCCCAACGAAACTGCAAGGTTAGATTCTCTCGCAGCTTCGTGTTCGTGATCAACGCGCAGTCCAAGTTTTTGCTGCCTTCAGCTTGCATGCCGGTCAACTGAGGCCACGGAGCAACTCCTCAATGCCGGCGCCATCGATAAAGAGGTCAAGCACAGGCACTTGAAATGCGCGGTAAACTTCTGGTTGTATGGTGTGCTTTGGAAGGTGAGGTGGGTTTCCGGAGCGCGTCAAGTTCGCCATCGCCCTTTAGGGCCAGCCTGCGGGCGCGCCGCGTCATCCCCAACGTACGGCGGGCGGGGAAGATCGCACTCGCATCCGTGAGACATTCCAGAGAACCGGAATCCCGATAATTTGAGAGGTTGAGTCCAACTCGAGAACGTAAATGGAGGAAATCAATGAACAGACTAACAAGACGAAGTTTCCTAAAAGATGGAGCACTGGGCATGCTCGCGATTTCAGCGGCCACCGACTGGGCCTCGCCGGCAAAAGCGAATCCGCTGGGCCTTCCCGTCGGAATTCAACTTTATACAGTGAGGGATGTGATTGGTCGAAATTTTGACGGCACTCTGAGGCAATTGGCGAACATCGGCTACCGGGAAGTGGAGATGGCCGGTTTCTATTCCAAGACGCCTGCGGAAATTCTCCGCTCGATGCGCTCGGTGGGAATGAAGGTGATCAGCGCGCACTATTCTTTGGACGAGCTTCGGGAACATCTTAGCGAACGAATTGCTTTCGCGAAGGAGCTTGACCTGCAATACATGATCTGCCCGGGAGTGTCGCTCCCCCATCCACCAGCTCATCCTTCAAGGCGGTGGAGCTTCACACTCGATGACTGGAAGTGGAACGCAGAGCAGTTCAATAAGATTGGCGCCCAAACCCAAAAAGCCGGCATTCAGTTTGGATATCACAACCACTACCATGATTTCGCTCGGACTGAAGGCAAGATCCCATACAACCAGATGCTCAAATGGTGTGACCCGCGATATGTGAAGTTCGAAATTGACGTGGGATGGATGGTTTATTCCGGCTTCAACCCGGTCCATTACATGACGCGCTACCCCGGCCGATTTCCGGAACTGCACATCAAGGGTGTGAAGGTCGGCTCCAAACCGTTTGTCAGCCTGCGCCACGGTTTCCCCACCGCGGAATTAGGCCGTGACGACAAGGTGAACTGGAAGCAGGTGTTTGCTGTGGCCCGCACCGCCGGAGTCAAGCACTACTATCTTGAGCAGGAATCATTTCCCGATATGCCCATGTGGCAGGCCCTCAAGGTGGATTACGATTACCTTCATCATTTGAAGGTCTGACAAGCGTCCATCCCCTCCATGGAGGCGGCATTCGAACTTTCGTCCTCAAGGAGTACGATAGAGGTTTCTACTGGGGCCGCCGAGATTTTCCATTCTCCCTTTAAGAGGTCCCGATGGATCAGGATAAGCCAGGCAAAATGCGTACACGCCGAGAGTTTCTGAAGACCAGTGCGGTTGCGCTTGGGACGCTTGGCGTGGCTGCCACGGTCCCCGACAACGCACATTCGGCACACGGCGCTGCCCCCTTGCGAATAGTAGACTCGCTCCAATTCTCGCGTGACTGGCACTTCCGGCTGGGAGCATTCGAAGAGCCTGGCGGCGGCGAAGCACGTGGCACCTTTGAAGAGCGGCCGGGATGGGAGCGAGTGGCGCTGCCGCACTCCTTTAATGCGCAGAACACCTTTGTGCCGGTGCGAGGATATTACCGGGGGAGCGGCTGGTACCGAAGACACTTCACTCTTTCCGGCGAACAGGCTTCCCGAAAGGTTTTTTTGGAATTCGCGGCGGCCTTTTCCCTGGCAGACCTGTGGGTGAATGGGCGTTATGTTGGCCAATACATGGGTGGCTTTACCGGCTTCTGTGCCGACGTTACAGAATTCGTGGAGGCTGGTGATAACCTGGTTGCCGTTCGCGTGACGAACGTTCACAACCCGAGCGTGCTGCCCGGGAAGGACATTCCGGACTACGACCTGTACGGAGGCCTTTATCGCCAAGCTGCGCTAGTCATCAAAAACCGCATGTACGTCCCGCAGTATGGCATTCGGATTACCACTCCGAGAGTTTCCGAAAAGGCGGCCGTGGTACGCGTGGTGGTGAACGTGCACAACGGCTACTCAGACCTACGCCAAGGCACCGTCAAGCTTGTGCTTTGCGATCCGGCGGAAAAGATCGTCGCGGTGAAAACCATTACCGCGCCACTTGGACCAAGCGAAGATAAAACCATTGAAGCCACTTTCGAGGCGCTTCCTAACCCCGAGTTATGGTCCCCGGAGACGCCTCGCATGTACTCGGTTTACGTCCGCCTGAGCGACGGCGACATTCCCTCCGACCAAGACTCCGCCTCGTTCGGCATTCGCTGGTACCAATTCACCGTGAACGACGGGTTTTTCCTGAATGGAAGGCGGCTGGAATTGCGAGGAATGAATCGTCATCAGGATTATCCTGGACTCGGCAATGCTCTGGCGGACCACCTGCAAGTCCGCGATGTAGAGCTGCTCAAAGAAGCAGGGGCAAACTTTGTGCGCCTGTCGCACTATCCGCAGCACCCGGTTTTACTCGATGCCTGCGACCGGCTGGGCGTTCTGGTTTATGAAGAGATCGCCACTTGGCAATTCATCGGAGGCGAGCAGTTCGTGCGGAACGCCGAATTGATGATGCGAGAGATGATCGCGCGCGATGCTAATCATCCGTCCATCATTCTCTGGGGAATGATGAACGAAGGTCGGTCGCGCTTGATGTTTGAGCGCCTCAAACGCGTCGCCCACGCCGCAGATCCGACGCGCCTCACTGTCTATGCCGAAAATAAGCCGGACGAGGGCTGGAAATTGGGCACCGTGGAAGCCCCTGACGTGCTTGGCATCAACTATAATACCGAGCGCATCGACCAGGTTCACGCCCTTTTGCCGAAGTGCAAACTTGTTTGCAGCGAACACTCCAACGCCATCGCGCAACGGGGCGACCTGGACGCCGAGATGAAGCAGATAGATCAGGTTAAAGCGAATCTCGACATTCTGGAGTCACGCCGATACATGGCTGGAAGCGTCTTGTGGTGCATGCACGATTACGGGACCGATTACTGGGCCAGTTGGCCGGAACAGCACTCGGGCGCGATAGACTCCACCCGCCTGCCCAAGGAGCTTTGGTTTTACCTTAAGAGCCGCTGGACGCAGCAGCCGATGGTCCACCTTTGCGGCCACTGGACGTGGCCGGGCGAAGAAGGCAAGCCGCGCGTGGTCACCGTGGTCACCAACTGCGCTTCCGTGGAACTGTTTCTGGGAGGGCGATCCCAGGGGGTGCGGCGGGGTGAGAATCCCATGCGCTGGGACGTCCCTTATGAGGCGAGCCCGCTCAAGGCGGTAGGCAATTCGAACGGAAAGGAAATTATTGATAAACTGCGCCCTGCCGGGTCTCCCGCTAAGCTGGAACTAACCGCCGAACCCGCACTCATGGAGGCGGACAGCTCCGGCGTCTCGGAGCTCACGATGAGCGTGTGCGACGCCCAAGGCGTTCGCGTGCCCATATCAGGTGAGGCCCACTTTGAGGTGAATGGCCCGGGCAGAGTGCGCGGCGTTGGCGGCTGGCCCAAGACGAAGATTTCAGCAGGAGTGGGACGTGTTGCGCTTGAAAAATCCGGGATGCCCGGAGAGATTACCGTTCGAGTGACGTTCGCCAACCTGCCGCCGAGTGAGATTTCGGTGCAAAACAGCGAACGGAAGACCTTGACATAAATTTTCGTTCGGAGGTTGAGCGGTCATGGCAGAGGGCGACAAGGTTTCTCGGACGCGAGTTACCCGGCGTGGTTTCCTGGAGTCGGCCACCGGCGGGGCCGCGCTCGTGATAACAGGGAAAGGAGCGGCCGCGCGCGAGCCTAGCCCGCAGACGTCACCCGAGCAGACCCCGGCGCCCGATACCGGCGGCATCGCCCGCGAGCACTTTGAAGCAGCCCGCAAACGGGCTGCGGCCCTGGTGGCCAAGATGACGCTCGAGGAAAAAATCTCCCAGTTCGGATCTTCGGTACCCGCGATCCCGCGCCTTCAACTGCCCGCTTTCAAGTATTACGGCAGCGAAGCACTGCATGGGCTCATTCATAGCGGGCCGGTCACGTCGTTTCCCCTGCCGCTGGCCATGGGGTGCTCGTGGAATCGTTCGCTGGTGGAACGGGTCTTTACGGCGGTGTCCGATGAAATCTGGGCGTGGCACAAGAAGGATGGCCTGAGCACGGCGATGTTTTCGCCGCCGACGGTCAACATGGGGGCACGCGACCCGCGTTGGGGACGCATTGCCGAGAATTATAGCGAGGACCCTTACCTCGTCGGCCAGATGGCGATATATACAATCCACGGGATGCAAGGGCGCAATCCGCAGTACCTCAAAGCCATCGCCTGCGCCAAGCATTTTATCGCCAACGATATTGAGAATGACCGCTATTGGACGTCCGCGACGGTTGACTCGCGCAGCTTTTGGGAATATTACAGCCGCGGTTTTGAGGCTTGTGTCCGGGAAGGCCATGTCTTCACCGTCATGAGCTCATACAACGCGATGAACGGCATTCCCACCACCGCCAACCGCTTTCTGC
The DNA here is from genome assembly GCA_021817045.1 of Acidobacteriota bacterium. Lineage (GTDB taxonomy): Bacteria > Acidobacteriota > Terriglobia > UBA7540 > UBA7540 > RH2-MAG17b. The sequence goes on along the minus strand of JAKAWG010000008.1, from coordinate 90,881 downwards.
TCACCGATTTGTTGCGAGGACGCTGGGGCTTTCGCGGCTATGTGGTTTCCGACTGCGACGCGGTACACGGCATCTGCCACTCTCATTATTTTGTGCCGACTTACGTTGAGGCGGCTGCGCTGGCGATGAACGCCGGCTGTGACATCAACTGCGGCGACACCCTGCAAAAGTATTTAGGCGAGGCGGCAGATAAGATGCTCGTCAGCGAAGCGACTCTCGACCACTCGCTCGTCCGCTCGTTTACTGGCCGATTCCTGCTGGGCGAGTTTGACCCACCCGAACAAGTTCCCTACAGCAAGATTCCCATTTCCTGTTTGGAAAGCACCGCACACCGGCAACTGGCGCGTGAAGCGGCGCGTCAGTCGATTGTGTTGTTCAAAAACGAAAACCGCACGCTCCCGCTCAACAAGACTCGCCTGAAAAAAATCGCGGTGATTGGCCCGATGGCCGCTGTATGTCACTTGGGGAACTATAGCGGGAAACCCGACTTCCTGGTGTCACCGCTTCAGGGCATTAAGGAATATTTGAGGGCGCCAGGCGGCTCGATAGAGGTTACTTATGCCTTGGGGTGTAGCGTCACAGGAGAAAAGCAGGCCGCGCAGTTCGCCGAAGCCGTCCAAGCCGCTCGGGCGGCGGAAGTTGTGCTGGTGTTCGTGGGAGCCGATCAGCAGGTGGATCGAGAGGCGCACGACCGCATCTCACACATCCACTTGCCGGGCGCTCAGCATGAGTTGGTCCAGGCCATGCATGCGGCTAATCCGCGGACCATTCTGGTGATCTCTTCCAACTGTCCGGTGGCGGTGAACTGGGAGCAGGAGCACTTACCGGCGATTGTAGGCGGCATGTTTCTAGGCGAACAGCAGGGGAGCGCGCTGGCCGACGTGTTGTTTGGCGATTACAATCCGGGCGGCAAATTGAGCACCACCTGGTATCGGAGCGTGGAAGACCTGCCGCAGTTCTCTGATTACAACGTTCGCCACGGCCGAACCTATATGTACTTCCGAGGGAGACCTCTTTATCCTTTCGGGCACGGCCTGAGCTACACGACATTTCAATACAAGAATCTTCAGGTTAGCGGGCCGACACTCGCACCGGGTGGCCGCGTGACGATCAAGCTGGAGGTGACGAACACAGGCGACCGGGACGGCGACGAAGTGGTTCAGCTTTACGTTCATTGCGAGACCAGCGGCAACGTGGAGCGGCCGCTGAAGCAGCTTGCCAACTTCGAGCGTGTCCCCCTGAAACAAGGCGAAACCCGCACCGTGAGTTTCACGTTGGCGCATGATGATCAGGCGCTCGCCTACTGGGATGAGGCCAAGTATGACTTTGTCGTCGAGCCGGGCACGGTGGACATCCTAGCTGGCGCTTCGTCGGCCGCCATCCGGCTCAAAGCACAGTTGCAGCTCATCGCGTGATAGGGAGGTTAATTGAGCGGGAAGAGCAAACACAAACTATCCATCGAGCGAGCCAGGATGAGCCGGCGCGACTTCTTGCAAGTTAGCGCGGGCGCTGCTGGAGCCGGCCTGATCCCTGTTCAAGTACAACAGAAAGCAATGCCATGGAGCGACGAGTCGGCCCTGAAGGTTGAGGCTGAAATGCGCGCACTCGCCGTTTCCGCGCCAACACAGGCAGAGGCTGAGCAGATGCGCAGCAGCTTTCTTGAACCCCCCATGGACTGCCGACCCCACACGCGCTGGTGGTGGATGGGTAATGCGCTGACGAAAGAAGACATCACCTGGCAACTAGACCAGATGCATCAACAGGGAATTGGCGGCGTCGAACAGATCACTATGAATCCTGTTTACGAGCGCGGCAATCACCCTTACCTGTCGCCCGCATACTTCGACTTGGTCCTCCACGCCATCCGCGAGGCCAAAAAACGCCATATGGAGTTTTCACTGAATTTCGGCGGGCCTGGTTGGGTTTGGGGTGGCACGTGGGTTCCCAAGCCGTACCGCAACCAAAACCTTTTGGCGAGTTCCGTGGACCTTGAGGGAGGGCGCATCTTCGAAGGGGATTTACCTACGGACGCCGTCGTTAACCCCCACGACGTGCTCCGCTCGCGGCCCAAAATCCTACCCGAGGACCGGCTGGTCGCGGTGGTAGCGGTCCAGATCGCCGAAGGTCGGCTGCAACCTTCATCTTTGACCAATCTCACCCCGCGCGCTCGCGGGCGGCGTCTCATCTGGAATATCCCGCCCGGGCGTTGGCGTTTGATGGCATTTTGGCTGGTGGACAATAGCCACCAATTCGTCGTCGATTACGTAAGCAAGGATGCCATGCAATATTATTGCGACTACCTAGGAGGGAAATTTCAGGCCGCCTTCGGCGACGAATTCGGCAAGACCGTGGAATCCCTGTTTGGGGACAGTTTTGAGGTGCCCATCTTCCGCAACGGGATTTATTGGAATGACGGGATGCTGGAAGAGTTCAAACGGCGCAAGGGCTACGACCTCGTGCGCTTTCTTCCGACCCTCTGGTGCGACGTGGATGGCCTCTCGCCTGCGATTCGTTACGACGTTAATCAATTCCTCGCGCAGGTAGGGATGGAAGCGTTCTTTGGGACGTTCCTGCGCTGGTGCCATGAGAACGGCGTTCGCGGAAGAATTCAGCCTTACGGCTTTGTCACCGACATCCTTCAAGGCGCCGGCATGACCGATATTCCCGAAATGGAGGTCACGGCAGGCGAAAAGGACGCCGTGCCCTGGTTCGACACACGGATCGGGCCCAAAATGTACGTTGCTTCAGGCGCCCATTTATACGGGCGTAATGTCGTCAGCGTCGAGGCATATACCTTTCTGCACTGGCAGCCTGGCCGAGCAACGCTTGAAGAGTTAAAGATTGCCAGCGACATGTTCCTCCGTTCCGGGGCCAACAAGTTTTACAATGCCGGCTTCACGGGCACGCCAGAACACGAATTCGTGCCCTCGCGGCGCTTCAGCGCGGAGATCGTGATCAGTCCGGCGAATGTTTGGTGGAGTTATTACCATCTCCTCAGCGACTATGTCGCGCGTTGCTCCGCGCTCCTTCGCTATGGACACCCGGTGGCTGACTTGGCGGTCTATTCCCCGCTCTCGAACCAGTGGACGCTCGATGTGCTGAACGCGCGCCACTGGACTCGTGATTTTGAGTGGGGTGACTTGGGAAAGCTGATGCTTGCCAACGGATATGATTTCAACCTTCTCAACGATGATATGCTCCGGAATCACGCGGATCTTTCAAACGGGATGATTCGTGTCGCCAACCTGACGTTCCGAGTCCTCATCCTGCCCAACATCCATGCCCTGCCGCTCGAAACTATGAAGCGAGTTCAACAGTTCGCTCAGGATGGTGGGGTGGTCATTGCGCTTGAACAGACGCCAGGAGCTTCGACCGGCCTCGCCGGTTATCGGCGGAGGAGCGAGGAGGTCCGCGCCATTGCGGCAGAGATGTTTCGCGAGCCCGTTGGGCGCGACGGTACGGGCGCTCATCGATACCGGCAAGGAAAGACATACTTCATCAAGAAGGTTATCGATCGGACGAACCCGCTTGACCGGCGCAGCAGCGTGTTCGACCCATTTGTGAACACCTTACGACGGCATGTCACACCGGATCTCGGCATCAACTTTGTTCGTGAAGCCTTGCGAGAGAACAAAGGCCTCACGTTCATGCACCGGAAATTGCCTGATCGGGACATCTATTTTGTCTCCAACGTGCAAAGCCGGCCCGTGAATTGGCGCGTGGCGTTCCGCGTGTCCGGAAAGGCGCCCGAGGAATGGAATCCCTACAACGGCGAGATAAAACCTCTTTATGAATATGAGGAACAGGCCGAAAGCACCTTGTTGCCAGTGAGGTTGGCGCCGTTCGAATCTACCATCTTCGTATTCGCACCGGGAGATTCCCCGCACGTCTTGTATAGCAGCTTTGCGAAAGTGTTGGAAGTTGATTCGAGCGGAATGCAGGCATTCGCCGCTCAAAACGGTGTTCACTTCGTCGTGCCAGCCGGGCATGAACACCGTTCAACTCGCCTGGTGGCCGTCGATTCCATTCCAGGCCAGTACGAAATTGCCGGCCATTGGCAACTCGAACTTGAAGGCGATGGATTCCCACGGACTGAAAGGACGCTGTCACAGCTCGCTTCCTGGACAGACGATCCGTCCATAAAGCACTTTAGCGGTACCGGCCGGTATACGATCGCGTTTAACCTGCCCACCGCTTACTTTCGCGATCACCTTCAGCTCCGGCTGAGCCTAGGGGCTGTAGGCAACCTAGCTGAAGTTGAGCTCAACGGTAACCGCGTAGGTGTGATCTGGATGCGCGGGCAGACGCTGGATGTAACTTCGCACGTGAAACCAGGCAAGAACGTCATGAGGATTCTTGTTACCAACACGCTGATTAACCGCGTGGCAGGTTGGAAGAGCGTTCCTCCACTGCCGCCCAAGCTCAAAGCAGTCTACGGAGGAGGACTGTTCGACAACACGCCGCAGGGGCAAGAACTGTTCGGATTCAAGCCGCTGCCGCGCTCCGGATTGCTGGGGCCGGTGCGCATCACGCCTCTCAAACGGGTGCGCGTCAACTGGCAGTAACACTCGGTCCGATTTTGCGTTTTCGGCACCCATCTGCGGCATGGGTGTCCGCCTTTGCTAAACTGCCACTCGAATTGGACGAATAGAGTCAATAGTAAGTGAAGCGGAGATCGGAAAGAACTCGGGATTTCACCAAGCCTCCGCCGGATATCTCAGTCTCATCGCGGGCGAGCAGGCAGCATGGTCCCTGACCGCGCACGCCGTTTTCCCGCTCGGCGAAACTTCGCCAAGGTTTGCTACAAATGTCCACTAAGCTTAGGTCAAGAAGCGTTCTTACTTTGAAAGCTGTGCTTCTAGCCGTGGTTCTGGCGTGCGTTGCCTCCGGCGCGCGGAAGACCCTTCAGGCCGCGCGTTCCCCGGTTGCGCTCCGCCCCACTCCCTCTGGAAATGGGCGGCTTAAAGGACGGAGCCAGGATCCAAGGATTCCAAGCCCGGGCCATCCGATCTGGTCAGCCCAAATTGACTTCACCAAACCGCACAACATCCCATGGAGCGCATCGGATTTTGCGGCGATCGCTCGGGCCGGAATGAACCGCGTGGAAATTAATCTGGACTGGGGTGACATTGAACCCCAGGAGGGCCATTACGATTTTCGGCTGCTCGACCGATATATGGCTGAGGCGGCGCAAGCGCACCTCAAGCTTCTCCTCTTGTTTTGGGAAAGCCTTTGGGGCGAGAGGCTAGGCAAAAACCCTCCCCCGTGGCTGACGGCGCGCGAGGTGACTAGCGATGGCGTGCCGGGGCTCGAGCCCCCGTGGTGGGATCCAGCCTCGCGACAGGCCTATTTTGAATATGTGGCTCGCGCAATCGATCATGTAAAGGCCAGTCCGGGCTTTGGCGGCGTCTATGCCAGTTACGGATGGCTGGACTCTGAGTGGGGGCCGGCTCCGAAGGGCTCCCACGGTGTTACGGGGTACGCCCCTGCCGATATCCGCGCATATTATCGTTGGCTTCCCCAAGCTTACAAAACCCTCTCCGCCTTCAACCGGCGCTGGCATTCCTCTTACGACGCGTGGACTCGCATCCCCGCTGCCCGGCCGGGCGACCGGCTGTTTCCTGTCTACCAGCGTTTTCGCTATTACAGTGTCGAAGAAGGCTTCGATGCCATGTCGCATTTGGTGCGCGAGCACACCAACGCCACCATGCTCTATTCCTGGGGTGGCGACATCTGCGGACGCATTGGGCCTGAGGTGCAAGGTAACGACCCGGATAATTTTTTCCGGGTTGCCAAGAAATACCACGCGATCGTTAATCTCGACGATGCCAATGAAGCAGGTCTTGCCCTTTTGTTCGGCAGCATGGCTCGGTCCTATGGAGTTCCGCTCCTTCAGGAGTGGACGCCTTATCGGCGCGATTTGAGGGCTGAAATCCCCGCCTGGCTGGGCCATATTGGGCTTGCAGCCTCATCTGAGGTGGGGGAAGATTTCTTCATCTACCCGCCTCCGCCCCAGAGGCCCGGGTTTGTAGAAGCCTGGAATGCCTATCAGAAGTGGCACGCCACGTTAGCTGAGTTCAGCCAAGGAGAAACGCCCTGGCAGCCCGTCGCAATCCTAGTGCCTACGCGTCAGATTGCCCTGAACACGAATCTGAATGCCTTCGCCGGCCTTACTGAGAGGCTGGGCAGTTTCTGGCGGACTCACTACGTCTTGCCCTATTTCATTACCGACCAGGAAGTGGCTCGCGGCGTTGTCAGCCTGCAGCGCTTCCACGCGGTCGTCGACTTGGGAAACGAAATGAACTCCCTACCCGCGCTCAGAGACTACGCTGCAAAGCACCCTGTTCTCAAAAGTCTTGAGGAAGCGGTTCACTATCTTCGACCGTATGCGGCCGTTAATCCTTCGAGTGATTCGATTGAAGTGGTGCCAACCGTGCATGGATCGTCCGTCTGGCTGAGCATTGCCAACTGCAATGAGACACAAGCCTACTCCGGATCCCTTCGCTTCGATCCCGCCTCGATTGGGTTGAGGTGGAACTCTTTCCATGTCAGCGACGCAAGAACCGGCCAGTCTCTACCGACCACTCGAAGCTCAGATGAGCAACGTCAGTGGCGGATCAATTTGCCACCCGGAGGTTTTCGCGTCTTTCGTCTTAGCCCTTCCAGATGAGTCGGGCGAGCACTCGCGAAGGCTTGGAAGATGTTGGCAAGCCGATCGCCACGCGCCGGTTTTGCCTCTGCGCATAGTCTCCGCCATCTTTCACGGCTGGACCGTCTTAGGACGATCATTTGTAGCGTGTCATATCAGGTATGGTGCGGCCGTTCAGCCGCTTTTATGCGGTCTCGATCACAATCACGCTGGCGTTCGGATCGGGAGGATTAGGTGGTAAGCGGACCACGACTTGATCCGTTTGCTGAGTGAACGTGAGAGGGCGATTGTCCGCAAGCATCCTGACATTCAGGACTTGCCCAATCCCGGACACGTTCAGATTAGCGCCCGCGGGCCAATCAAAAATATGCAGGTAAACCGTCTTTCCTTTTGCCGTGCTGCGGCCCCAGGAGAGATCCTGCAATGGACCGTACGTTGTGCCGTAAATCGATTCTCCGTTAACCCGAAGCCAGTCGCCAATACCTCGCAGCCGCTGCTGAAATTCCGGCTGAATGGTACCTTCCGGCGTCGGTCCGACGTTGAGGAGAAAGTTACCGCCGCGGCTGGCCACTTCAATCAGGGTTCGGATCAGATGCCGGACTGATTTGTAGTCGTGGTCGTTCTTGTTATATGCCCACGTATGGTTAATCGTCATGCAGGTTTCCCAGGGCCGGAACGTCTTTGCTGAAGGCATCGCGGCGGGAAGCTTTCGCGCCTCGGACGGGTTAGTGCCACGGATCGTTACGCCCTTTACAGGAATACGCTTCGGCACCCATTGCTCGGGAGTATCGTAATCTGCCGGAATGCCTAGGCGGTTGTCCACCATCGTGTTGGGCGAGATTCCGCGGATCATTTCCAGAAAATGGAGGCCGTCGTACTTCTGCGGGTGGCCTAGCCCATCGAAAAAGATCTCAACCGGCTGCCCGTAATTCCATATCAACTCGCGAATCTGAAGAGCCATATAGTGCAAGTACGTAGGCCACTCGGGGCGCCACGGCTCCCCGCGCCAGTTCTCCTTGGCAAGCTTTGAGGTGTCTCTGTAATTCGGATTGTGCATGTCCGGCGGGGAGTAGTAACAACCAAGGGCCATGTTGCGCCGGTGGCAGGCCGCCGCCAGCATGCCGATGATGTCTTTCCTGTACGGCGTGTTTGTGATCTTGTAATCCGTGTAGGAGGAATCGAACATGCAAAAGCCATCGTGGTGCTTGCACACCGGCACCATGTATCGCTGCCCGGCAGCCTCGGCGAGGTCGATCCACTCGTCCGGATCATATTTCACCGGGTCAAACTTTTTATAGAGGTTCACATACTCCTGTTGAGTGATGTTCCACTTGGGGCTCGGAACCATGATGGGCCAGGAAATCTCCACGCTGGCGAGCGAGCACGGCCCCCAGTGAATGAACATGCCGAATTTGGCTTCATTGAACCACCGCAGGCCCTCATGCGGGGTTTGTAAGAAAGGGAGCTCTCTGTGCCAAGTGCTTACGGGCGGCGTCTCTTGTTGCGCGATTGCGGCCTGAGGTGACGCTTTCCCTAGTTCCGAACCCAACGCTGCGGCCGCACTTCCCGCACCCATCGTTTTGAGCAAGTCGCGCCGGTTCATGTATTAGGGTTGCTCACGCGCAGAGAAGCTGTAACAGGATCTGTGTGAGAAAGGCGCTGTCCAGTCGCTTCAACGTTAAATTAACATGACGACGGACAGAATGCGAGCGTCCAGTAATCATTCTGAGCGAGCAACGCGCGAGGCGGAACCGGAGAGCGCAGGACGCGCACACGCAAGCTGACGCTAGGGAGTGAAACTTATGGCTTCGTCGCCGGAAGGGCCGTAAATGGAAGGCACTTTGCCTCCAGACAGGCGCAAATAGATGGTCAACTGGCCGCGATGATGCACCTGATCGAGCAGGTTCCACCACATGGTCTCTGCTTGTTCGAGCTCAATCGAACCGCCGCGAGTCGTGACGGTGACCGTCTTGCTGAACTGCACTTCGGAACCGCGCATCTTTTCGGCAGCCTGGCGATGAGCCTGCTCGTGAGCCAGCGCGATTTCCTCCATGGATTCCGGAGGAAGAGGGCTGGGCGGGACATTGCGCAAATCATTTGCGCCGTCAAGGATCTTCTCGATGACGCGCTCGTCGATGACGCACTGCCACGCGAGATCGCGGATCGAGCGCGAGCGCTCGTGTGGCTTGAAATTGAGACTGCCGGGAGGAAACGCGCGAATGACACGTGCCGTGGCGTTCGCTTCGCGCTCCCAGATTCTCACAAAAATTTCTTTGGCGTCCATTTTGCGGTTTTCCGTGAATGGATTTGCGTGATGCATCCGCTGGGTGTAATTCGGCCTTTTAATGCACCGGATGAAGCGAAGTCTTCCTCGACCTCAGATGCGGTCACCTGAGTCGAGAGAGCCTGAGCACCGCAGCCGACGGGATCAAACTGCCCTCACGCAAATTCCTTACCCAGTGGCCCCAAACCAGTGCAATTGGCGGTCCCTAGAATGGCGTAAGCGATAGACAAGCTTGGTGCGGAGGGCGGGAATCGAACCCGCACAGCCCTTGCGAGCCGAGGGATTTTAAGTCCCTTGCGTCTACCAGTTCCGCCACCCCCGCGACGATTCTCAATCGCCGTCTCGAATAAGACCTGCGAAAAACGGCGATGACAGCCACTTTAGCGCCGCTCACCAGGCTTGGCTATAGAAAATGATATCGTCCTGTTTTGCAATTCTCGGTCGTTTGCGTTGTCCATGGCAACCGTGACCATTCTGGCCATTCCTGAGCGTCGTCGTCGACGGTTCCGGCGCGTAGCGTCCTGAACAAGAATTTGTTGGCAGATCAAGCCTAGGAGGCCTGGAAATTTTCGGTCAGCGGTGACTCAATATTTCACGGAGCATGAGGTGGGGGAAAGCCCACCTCAACGATTCAAGAATTCGCGCCTCAACCGCCGCCAATTGCGATAGAGCGGATCACCGAAGCGCTTCCCGCAAAAACAAGACTATAAAAGCAAACAAAGAGGGGTCAATGACGCTGGGCTACCCGCATAGGGAAAACCAAACGACTGCTGTGCCACGAATCCGTTCACTTCCGGCCTTTGCGCGCAGGGCTCGCTTCAGCGCTCCCAATACGACGTAGCCAAGCTTGATTTCGGGTCGTATTTTTTCAGCGCCGGCTATTTGTTTATGTGGCGTGTTTTCTATAACTTATATTCTTTGCAGGCTTTTCTCTAGCCCTTATAAGTTTATAACTCTAAATGACTTACTCCATTTCATGCCGAAAAGCTTGGCTTTGCTTTTGGGTTTGGTCGTCATAAGCAAATTCTAATGTTGTTTGTTTTCATTAACTTGATGGGTTTCCAGGGCAATATCGGCCCATCAATTTCGCCCAAGGTCCCTAGCCTAGCGATTTTTTCAGACGCGTAGAATTGAACGTTTGCCGACGGATTTGGAGCGTACGGCTGAGCGAAATTATTGTTGGGAAGACACGGTTCGTGAGCGAAGATGGCAGACCTCAAAGCCGGTAATTCCGCGAGCGGCCTGATGACTTAATAGTACACACGCTGGCGGAGGCTGTCAAGCTCACCGAAGTATCGGGTGGCGCCCTAATTTCAGGTGTAGCGCCGAGCTTTAGCTCGGCAGGTGCCGGGCTGAAGGCCGGCGCTACCCCCAGAATAGGACACGACGGAGTGTCGCAAACCAGTGTCCGCGTCGATTGTCCGGACTTCCTTCACTCCAGGCAGGCCTTACTGGAAACTGACGCCGCGGCCGTTCAAAGCGGTCTTGCGGGCGGCCGGGTAGTGGCGCGTATCTGGGTGGCCACCACGGAACCGCCCCGTACCACATCCGCGCGTAGCCCGCTACGGGGCAACTTGACCCCGGACGGAGCAGCTTCCGTGTAGCCACAAACCCCGACTAGCGAATCAAAGGACTCTCCCAAACGAGAAGCAGCAGGTTTTTCAGTTCGCGGAAACGCTCGGCTCCGAGCTCAGCGCTCCACTCGCGCTCGATGTCGTGAAGAATCTCGTGGATCTTCGCGTATACGGCGTGCCCCCTCTTCGTCAGGCGAACGATTCGCACGCGGCCGTCATGTGGCTTGTCAGATCGGGCGATATACCCGAGCCTTTCGAGGCTCCGAAGGATCTGGTTCATGGCTTGCTTGCTCATTCCCGCGCGCTCCGCGAGCACGGTAGGGCGGGTACCGTCCGGGCCGGGAAACCGAAACACTGCCATATGCGGAACGCGGAGTTCCTTGAAGCCAGCCGCGTTAAGCTCCTTGATGATGCGGCGGTGGACGGCCTGAGCCGGCACGCGAAGCAAGGCCCCGATGAGCATATCTTGCCGTCTGATTGAGGTCGGCATTTTTAACTTGACATCCGTAGTAAATGGAGTTTACCATCCATCGTAGTAAATAGAGTTTACCACGAGGAGGGGCGCATGAAACAGCAGGCTCTGGATATCCATATCAATCCTTCCGACGAGGCCATCCGGCTGGGACCGCTGGCGGTTCGTTTCCTAATCGCCGGAGAAAAGTCGAATGGCAGCATCGCTGCATTTGAGGTCGTGGTCCCGGCCTCGGAGCGTCTGGCGGCTCCGGCCCATAGCCATGACCATTACGAGGAGACTATCTACGGCCTCGACGGAGTGTTGACATGGACTGTGGAGGGAAAGCAAATTGACGTCGCACCGGGGCAGGTGCTTTGCATTCCGCGTGGGGCCATCCACCGCTTCGACAACAACGGCAGGCAGGACGCGAAAGCGCTGTGCGTGATCACACCAGCCGCGATCGGTCCGCAGTATTTCCGTGAGGCGGCGGAGGTGATCAATGCGGCGGCCGGCGGTTCACCGGACCGCGTAAAGATGGCGGAAATTATGCGCCGGCACGGCCTGACGCCGGCGCTATCCCGATAGGACACGACAGAGCGTTCCAAAACCAAGGTTCGTAGCGACTGCCCGGAGTTCCTTCACGCCAGGCAGGCCTTGCCGAAAACCGACGCTCGGGGAGCGGCGGCGCAGCCGTTCGAAGCGGCCTTGCGGGCGGCCGAGCGCTGGCGAGCTTCCGAGTGGCCGACTCGGAACCGCCCCGTACCACATCCGCGCGTAGGCCGTGCATCGACTCACCGTACATTTCAAGCGGATGAGAATCATGCCTCAGTTGGTCTGGGCGGGCATCGGCCGAGATTGATCGCTGGACTCTTCGGCATGTCTTACGCATTTCATTATCCACGCAGTTCGTCTTCACGGAGGCCAAAGTAGTGCCCCACCTCGTGCAACAGCGTCGACCGGACCTGCCGGCGCACCTCTGCTTCGCTGGAGCAAACAGCTTCGATGTTGCGCTGGTAGAGAATAATCCGGTCGGGCAGGCTGGCGAAAAAGACGCTCTTCTCTGTACGAGGGATGCCGTGAAACAGCCCCAGGAGCAGTCCTTCGCTTTTCAATTCCTCGGCCGGCACGTCCTCCACGATGACTGCCACATTGGTGAGCTTGTCGCGAAACTTCCTGGGCAGGCCGTTTAGAACCTGCGCGACGAGTGTCTCGAACTTGTTTCGCTCCATCTCATTTCGGATTGTAACCCTGGCGGCTCCCGATCAGGACGCATCTGCCACCTCAGAGCGCGGCGTCTCTCCCCAGCCGCGAAGCACTTTGCCGTTGCCTCATATCGACAGTAAGATGGGTGAGCTTACGTGTTTGGTATTCTCCATAGGGCACACCCATGACGGAGTGTAAGCAATTCGCGGTCGACCTCTGGGTCGTGGAAGGGCCCAACGTCCGCGACCTCGGAGTCGTATTTACGACCCGCATGATCATCGCCAGACTTTCCGACGGTTCCTTGTGGGTGGATTCGCCTGTCTCTGTTCAAGCCGATACACGTAGAAGCGTGACCGAGTTAGGCCCAGTGAAATACCTCGTTGCTGCGACTCCGAGGCACGTCTGGCGGCTGGCAGAGTGGCACTCGCAATTCCCCGACGCGCAATTGTGGGTACCGAAACCCTCGCCAATCACGTTGAAAAGGGGAAATCTGAAGTTCACCGGGATTCTGACAGACGCCACGCCACCCGCCTGGGCAGAGGATTTCGAGCAGGTCCCATTCCGAGGAAACCCGCTCATTGAGGAAGTCGTTTTCCTTCATCGGAAATCTCGGACAGTCATCTTGGATGACTTGATCCAAAATCATCCGGCGCTGAAAGACCGCCCTCTTCGTAATATTCTGTTCAAGCTTGCTGGCGTCGCTCATCCCAAGGGTGGTGTGCCGCTCGATATCAGGCTATCCTTCATTCATCGACACCCCGCACGGCAATCACTCGACAAGCTGCTCTCTTGGGATTTCGACAAGCTGATCATCGCTCACGGCGTGTGCATCGAGACAAACGCGAAGTCTTTCGTAGAGCGAGCGTTTCAATGGCTGATGTAAACGAGAACGAAGGCACCCGGACAGCTCCTGTTCACTCCTTGCGCCTTCAACCTGGCGAAAACGATCCGGATGCTGGAGGTTGCCTTGAGAGTTTCTCGCGACCAGGTGGCCGGCAAGTCTTTCAAAGCCAATTCAGCTCGGATGGGATCTGACTTCGAACCATTCAACGCGAACCATGGCTTTGCCCTAACTCGGATCTAGCCGCGCCTGGGGCCGGAGGAAGTCGAGCGCATCGCCAAAGTGGATCGCGGAGAGAAGTTTATTCCGGCGTTCAGCCGATCACAAGGTTTACAGTTGACTTAAAGGCGGCAAACCGGACAAACGCCAGAGCCGTTTCCTGAGCCCTAGAAATGAGATTTGAGGAATAGATCCCGCTCCGCCGCCCCGATCGTACCTCGCGCGAGGATACCGGTGACGTCGCCGAATCGAACTGGTGTATTCGTCAACCGCGGCGTGTTCGCGGCGTTGACAGGCGGATCGGGCTTGTCGTATGATCGGCCACGACTTGTGCTTTTCCGCCAAGCCCCGGAGGGATGGCAGGCGGCGGCCAGAAAAAAGCGGCACGAGGAGACGGGATTAAGTGTTTGAGTCGGGAAGAAAGGCCGGCCGCGTGGCTCGCATCGGCGTCCTCGCATGTTTGGCGCTCTTGGCGTTGTGCGGTGCGCAGATAGGCACAAAAGGCTTGGCTCGGGTGGCGCTCGCGGCATCGCCAACCCCCGTTAATCAGGCGGAAGCGTATTTTAGCGAGCGGGATGACCTGGATAACGTCCGTCATGCGCTGACCATCCTGAACCAGGCTGTGGCTTCCTCTCCTCAGGACTACGGCGCTTGGTGGCGCATCGCCGAATACGACTGCTACCTGGCCCGGCACCTTCCCTCCAAGCAGGCGCGGCGGGCTATCAAGCAGGGCGTGGGAGCGGGACGCAGGGCGGAGGTCTTGCAGCCGAATCGTCCCGAAGGCCACTTCTGGACCGGTGTGAACGAGGGCCTGCTGGCGGAGGACAGCAGTCTGTTGCGCGCTTTGGCGCTGATTGATCCGGTCCGGGACGAGATGCAAACGGTGATGAAGCTTGATCCGGCTTATCAGCAATACGGCGCCGAGCGGGTTCTGGGGCGTCTTTACTACCGCGCTCCCTTTTTCAAAGGCGGCGACAAGCAGCTCTCGATCCGGCTGCTCGAAGACTGCCTGCGGCGTTGCCCGAACAATTCACTGACCATGCTTTACTTGGCGGAAAGCTATGAAGCCGTCGGCCGCCACAAGGATGCGCGGTGCTTGTTCGAGAAAATTCTCAGCCTCGCTCCCGACCCCGGCGACGGAACGGACTTGGCGAAAGACCAGGCAGCCGCGCGGCGAGACCTTCAAAGCAACCTCAACCGGGCCTGGTAACCGCCCTCTTGTGTGCCACAGCCCTCATGGCTTTTTCCTCTCCCGGCACGCGAGCACAGGGTCGCCACCCGGCAGCGGGAAGTGGGATAAGGGAGGCTGTTGTAGCTCTTTTCGATGCAAGCCGAAGATTTCCAAACCCTTAACGAGTTGTTTTTGAAAGCCTGCGAACGCCAGGCGAAGCCGGACGCTTTCATGGCCAAGCGCGGCGGCAGCTACCAAGCTACCTCGTCGGCCGAGGCGCTGCGACAGGTAGGAGCGGCGGCGCTTGCGCTAGCACGCCTGGGAGTCGAGCGTGGAGACCGAGTGGCGCTGCTGGCGGAAAACCGCCTTGAATGGCCTCTTGCGGATTACGCCCTGCTCGGCTTAGGCGCTGTGAACGTGCCCATTTATTCCACGCTGCCCGCTACGGACGTGGAATTCATCCTGCGCGATTCCCGGGCGCGAGGCATCATAGTTTCCGATGCCTCGCAGCTTTCTAAGGCGCTGGAAGCGAGCCGGCTGCTGCCGGATTTGCGTTTCGTTCTCGTGATGGAGCCAGTGGCCGCAGCCGAACCCGGGCTTCATGTCTGGGCCGACATGCTTCGCGAGCAACTCATCCGCACGCCCGCACCGGAAGACGAATTTCGCCGGCGGGCCGGCGAGGCCCGCCCCGAAGACATCGCTACCATCATCTATACTTCAGGAACAACCGGTAATCCGAAAGGCGTTGTCCTAACGCACGCTAATATCGCCTCCAACGTGAAAGCCTGCATACCACTTTTTCGGTTTAAGCGCAGCGACCGCCTTTTGTCTTTTCTTCCTCTCTCTCACATCTTCGAGCGCATGATCGAGTACTTTTCTTTCTGGTGCGGCACGACGATCGCCTATGCCCAGAGCACCGACGCGCTCGCGAAAAATATCCTTGAAGTCCGCCCCACGCTGATGGCGGTGGTGCCGCGCGTACTGGAAAAAGTTCACGGCAAAATCATGGATACGGTGCGGCAAGGGCCTCCCGCGCGCCGACGGTTGTTTTATTGGGCAATCCGAACAGGATGGGAATATGCGGCCTCGCAACTTGGCCGACGTCCGGTTTCAGTCGGCCTGCGCGCCAGACGCGCCGTGGCCGACCATCTTGTGGGTCGCAAGATTCGAGAACGGCTAGGTGGTTGCCTGCGATTTCTGATCTCCGGCGCCGCGCCGCTCTCGCGGGAGCTCGGCGAATTTTTCTTTGCCGCCGGTCTTCCTGTGTACGAGGGGTATGGCCTGACGGAAACGTCGCCGGTCGTTGCCGTGAACTATCCTGGGACGGTGAAGCTGGGAAGCGTTGGCCGGCCGATTCCCGGCGTCGACGTGGAACTGGGCAATGAGTGCGGCGGCGCGAACGGTGGCGTCGGGCGCGAGATTTTGGTGTGCGGACCGAACGTCTCACCGGGCTACTACCATCTCAACGAAGAAAACCGACGAGCCTTTGCCGGCGGCTGGTTCCACACGGGCGACCTCGGCTTGCTTGACGACGACGGATTCCTGACCATTACGGGGCGAAAGAAGAACCTGTTCAAAACCTCGAGCGGCAAGTACGTCTCGCCGGAAAAAGTGGAAGCCTTATTTCAGGGGCACCCGTTCGTCTCTCAGCTTGTCGCCCTCGGCGATCGCCGTCATTTTGTTGCGGCCCTGATCGTGCCGAACTTCGAGCGTCTGGAAGCTTACGCACGCGAACAAGGCGTGCGCTTTCAAAGCCGCAACGACCTCGTTAACCACCCCCATATTCTTACCTTCATGCAGGAGCGCGTCGCCGAAGCCTGCAGCGGACTTGCGCCTTTCGAACGAATCCGCCAGATTGCGCTCCTCGAGCGCGAGTTTGGCATCGACTCGGGCGACCTTTCTCCCTCCCTAAAAATCCGGCGTTTTGTGGTTGAGGAGCGCTATCGCGATCTCATCGAGGAAATTTATCGTCGTCCCGCGCCGCAAGCCCAGGCCTTGAGCGCTCCGTAACCGCAGCGCCTAATTATACAGAGCCACCTAGATAGCTGCGCATCAGTGGTTGGCGGCGTATCAGGGCACGGCTGCAGCCGTGCCCTGATACACTACGCGCGGCAACTTTAGTCGCTCTGTATAATGCTATTTAATTGGTCCGTGAGATGCCCTTGGGTTGCTCCCAAGTGAACCGAGCTGAGTCCCCGACCCCGCTGGCGTTTCTCACGGTAAAATGTCGGGCGTGCCGCTTGCCCGATTTACGCGCTGGGTGCTCAGTCCGGAGCCAGCGGGTTCGCCTGGCCATCTGTGGCCGCGCTGGTTGTTTTTGCGCGCCTTCGCTCTGATCTGCTTTTCGGCTTTTTACTCGCTGCTTTTTCAGATTAACGGACTGATCGGTCCAGCCGGGATCTTGCCCGCTGGACCATTTCTGCACGCTATTCCGGCGCAACTGGGCTGGATCCGTTACTGGTACGCGCCCACGCTGTTGTGGTTGGGGAACAGTGCCGGAGCGCTGAAGACGCTCTCGTGGGCCGGCCTGCTCGCTTCCATTCTGCTGTTTTTGAACGTTTGGCCCCGGGGCATGATCGCCGTTTGTCTTGTCTCGTATCTCTCCTTCGTCTCGGCGGCGCAGGATTTTTCGTCATATCAGTCGGATGGGATGTTGCTGGCCGCCGCGTTTCTCTGCCTCTTCTTCGCGCCGCCTGGCTTGCTGCCCGGGCTCGGCAAATCGCATCCGCCGTCGCGGGCCAGCCTCTTCCTGCTCCAATGGCTCTGGTTCCGCATCTACTTCGAGTCCGGCATCGTGAAGATGGCAAGCGGTGATCCCGAGTGGCGTCACCTGACCGCGCTGTACAGCTACTATTCAAACGGCCCATTGCCCGACTGGATCGGGTGGTATGCGCAGCATCTGCCTCACTGGCTGAACGCCGCGCTGGCGCTTGCGACACTGACCATCGAGCTGGGGCTTGTTTGGCTTCTTTTCCTTCCGCGCCCCCTTCGACTCCTCTGCTTTTTCATCGTCACACCGTTTCAGATTGGCATCATCCTTACGGCCAACCTTGCCTTCCTTAACTACTTCGTACTTTCGCTCGGATTCCTCCTGCTCGACGACCGTTTCCTCACTCGCGCTAGCGAGCGCCTGGGACCGGCACACTGGATTGAAAGCCACGTCCGCGCTCCTGCGTGGCTTGCGTGGTGGTGGGCGTCGCCCATCCCGGTGAACGTCGCCGACGTACCTGCAAATCTCACTCGTCTTCCACCATTGCGGAGAACCGTGAAAGCAGTATTCACAGCCACGACCGGCGTCATCTTCGCCTGGATTTTCTATGCCGATACTGTTCTTCTGCTCCTCACCTTGTTTCCCAGGTTGCCACTCCCGACAAGCCCTATCGAAGCTCTGGAGCCGTTTCGTATCGCCAATCAGTACGGGCTATTCGCCGTGATGACGCGAGCCCGCTATGAGATCGAGTTCCAAGGCTCACGCGACGGCAAGACATGGGTGGCCTACCCGTTCCGATACAAGCCCCAAGACCCGCGCCAGGCGCCTCGCATTTATGCGCCGTATCAACCGCGCTTCGATTGGAACCTGTGGTTCGCCTCACTCGGAACGTGGCGACAATACCCGTTCGTCGTGCGCACGGAAGTTCTCCTGCTACTTAACGATCCAAGCGTGCTGTCGCTATTTGCGGGCAACCCGTTCGATGGGCAGCCGCCACAATTCGTGCGGGCCGTCAGGTGGCAATACTGGTTTACGAGCCTCGGAACGCTGCGAGAGAGCGGCTTGTGGTGGCGCCGCAAGCTGCTTGGGCTTTACGGCCCGGTGATCAAGCGCCTGCCCGGCGGACGTGTTGGCGTTATCAAGTGGCCAGGAGCTTCAATTGCAAATCACGGCTAGCCCGCTGTCAGTCGCGGGTGGCAGATAGCGGTTTGTGCTATATGTGCGAACTTACACCGGAACGACGGCCACTCAATCACCCCTGATTCCCCTCTTTGGCAAGGGGTGACCACCCCGCCGCTTCGAGGCTCCCCTCCTTGGTGAGGAGGAGACGACTAAGGAGGGGTTTGCCGCTCTATCCGAAATTGCAAATCGAAAAGGATAAAAGGTCGGGCGTATGGTTGTCTCGCTTCGTCCGCTGGGTGCTCAGTTCGGAGCCGCCAGACATCTGAGGATGGTTTGCTGGGAGCTGGGAGTTGCGAGTCTCCAGACGTCAAAGACGAAATCCTCCGTATCCTCGCGTCGCCCGCGTCCGTAATAGCAGCAGACAAGAGAGATTCAGCAATAGGATAGAACATCATGCTGACAGGAACGCCCCCGTGACCGGCGGTAAGTGGCATGAAACGAGAACCGTTGAAAAGGACAAGGAAGGAAATTGCCTTTTTGGTATCGAGAACGAAATGACGCGCATTTTGCAGGTCAAATAATGCACGAGGCCACCCTAGGCATGTTCCTAATTGCGCGTGGAGCGCAAGACTTGGCAAGCTGGGACAATACCCTCAAGGACGGCGATAATGGTTGCCGGAGCCGCATCCACGGGAGGAATTCTGGCGGTGTGCATCAGCAAGTTCAAAAAACAAAGGAGAAACGATATGGCAACGAGCAAAGAGAGAGACAAGGAACACGGGATAGGGCATCTCGCGATGAAGACACCCCCGATCGTGTCGCAGCAGGAGTGGGAGGCTGCACGGCAGCAACTCCTCGTGAAGGAGAAGGCCTTCACCCGCTCCCGTGACGCGCTGGCCGCCGAACGCCGGCGGATGCCGTGGGCGGCCGTCGAGAAGGCGTATGAATTCGAGGGACCGAAGGGTAAGGTGAGCCTGCTTGATTTGTTCGAGGGCCGCAGGCAGTTGATCGTCTATCGCGCCTTCTTCGAGCCCGGGGTGTTCGGCTGGCCCGATCATGCGTGCCGCGGCTGCTCCCTGGGCGCCGACCAAGTCGCCCACCTGGCCCATCTGAACGCCCGCGACACCACCCTCGCCTATGCCTCCCGCGCGCCGCAGGCGGACATCGCGCGCTTGAAGGCACGAATGGAGTGGAACATGCCGTGGTACACCATCACCGACAGCTTCGACAAAGACTTCGGGGTCGATGAATGGCACGGCCACAACGTGTTCTTCCGCGACGGCGACAAGGTATTCCGCACATACTTCATCAACAACCGCGGCGACGAGGCGATGGGGACCACCTGGAGCTATCTCGATATCACCCCCCTCGGCCGCCAGGAAGCTTGGGAGGACTCACCTCAGGGTTACCCCCAAACCCGGCCGTACGAGTGGTGGAGATGGCACGACAGCTACGACACCGAGACCACGACTGATCCGAAGTGGGTCGATATTATAACCGACCCTTACGGAGCCGCAGCCCGAAGGCGCGAGGCAGAGGAGAAAGGATGCTCTTGCTCCTGAGCGCGACATGCCCTGAGGGCTGCGCGTTCAGACGACCTGGTCACCGGCAGGCGCTGAGCCTGTCCGCCGACAACGGCGGAAAGGAGATCACGACCCATGACTTCCGAGCGACTTTCGCAGCAAGCTTTCTTCGGCGGCTCGGCGCTGGTCTTCGCCGTCAGCGCAACTCTCACAGCCGTCTGGTGCGCATCCATGCCAGCCATGCGCCGTATGCCGATGCCCGGCGGTTGGACGATGTCGATTACGTGGATGCGCCTGCCGAGCCAAAACTGGCCTGGCGTGGCAGCCTCGTTCCTCGGCATGTGGATGGTGATGATGATGGCGATGATGATGCCGTCGCTCGTCCCGATGCTGCACCGGTATCGCGAGGCCGCCAGCAGGACAAGCGAGACGCGCCTCGACCGGCTGACCGCACTCGTGGGCGCGGGATACTTCTTCGTGTGGACCGCGCTTGGAATAATCGTGTTTCCACTCGGCGTCGTGCTGGCGACAGTCGAAATGCGGCTGCCGCCTGTGGCGCGTGCCGTACCGCTCGCCATCGGTGTAGTCGTTCTGATCGCTGGCGCGCTACAGTTAACTGCGTGGAAATCACGACAACTCTCCTGCTGCCACGAAGATCCGGCGTGCGCCCACAAAATGCCAGCCAATCCAGGAACGGCTTGGCGGCACGGCCTGCGCCTCGGCGTCCGTTGCAGCTATTGCTGCGCCGGACTGACGGCAATCCTCCTGGTCGCCGGAGTCATGGACCTGCGAGCGATGGCCGCCGTGGCGGCCGCCATCACCGCCGAACGCCTCGCACCGGCTGGTGAGCGCGTGGCGCGGATCACTGGGGCCGTCATAGTCGGCACAGGTTTTTTTCTGATCGTGCGAGCAGTGGGGCTCGGATGACTCAGGGGCGAAAGGATACGCGATGACCAAGTCGGATTGCCACCTTCCGTCGGGACCCTACGAAACGCGTTACCGGGCGTTTCTGGAGACGATAACGCAGCTTCGTCCCAGCCTTCACCGCTACTGCACTCGCATGACAGGCTCCATTATGGACGGCGAAGATGTTGTGCAAGAGGCGCTGTTCGAGGCTTATCGCAAGCTAGACCAATTCGAGGACGGCCGCCCCCTGAAGCCGTGGCTTTTCCGCATCGCGCATAACCGATCCATCGATTTTCTCAGGGCGCGCGGAGTGCGGATCGAAGCGGAAACTGCGGCTGCGGGGCCGGACCGGGTCGAGCCCGCCAAGCACCCTGCGCTCGGACTGGGTCGTGCACTGGAACATCTCGTGATCAACCTGCCTCCCAAAGAGCGGTCCTGCGTGCTGCTGAAAGATGTGTTTGATTACTCCTTGGAAGAGACCGCAGAACTTGTGGACTCCACGGTGGGCGGCGTCAAGGCGGCGCTCAACCGTGGGCGGGCCAAGCTCGCAGAACCTCCCGCGCCACCGGCGCCACGCCGAAGCGAAAACCCGGAAATAGCTCGAATCATGAACCTCTATGTCGAGCGCTTCAACCGCCGCGACTGGGATGGCGTGCGCGAATTGATCAGTGCCGACGCGCGCCTGACCGTAGCGGACAAATTCACCGGAAAACTGGCAGAGACCAGCTACTTCGGAAACTACGAGCGGTTGCCCTTGGTTTGGAAGCTGACGACGGGCGAGGTGGATGGCGAACCGGTGGTGATCATTATGGAGCGTGGCGCCAACACGTGGACGCCGTATTCAATGATCCGCATGACCGTGGTTGGCGGGCATGTTGACCGCATCGTTGACTACGTACATTGCCCATGGATCATCTCGACAGCCGCATCGGTAACCGTCGATGCTCCCTCCTAACCAAGCCGCGGCGGCCAAACGCCCTACTGAGAGGCAGGCCCAGCCTCCTGCGTCCATACTCATGACCCTCTGTGTCCTCCGGCTCAGGCTCGTCAGCGTCTTGAAATCGCTCCGTTCCCAAGTTGCCAGGACCTCATTGATGGTGGCCCGCCCCGAAATCGTAGCCGACTTTTCTTGCATCACGTTTCCTAGCGGTGTTGACCACCACCTCTGAGCCATAAATGTCCACCTGACTTAAAGCCTACAGTGAATATATCATCAGCGCTATAACCATAACGGCTACAACTGATGCATGTACATTGACATTTACATGCTCATCTTTTATGATTTATCAATGAAGATGTTTATCTTTTTAGCTGTAGCCTATAATCTGATAAGTATGGAAATAAGATTGTATAGGCAAAAAATCGGTCTAAAATCAACATATGACATGGATCTATAGTTAAACATGTATTAAATACAATTTAGATTACGCACATTGATAATTGTTAGTTAAAAATTCTGATAGCATACAACTAAACAATTGAAACAAGCATCTACTAGATTAAGCAGTGAAATTAACAGCTAAGGAGGTAAAAGACTATGGCGATCGTTCGATGGGAACCATTTCGTGACCTTTTAACAACTCAGGACCGGTTCAACCGGCTGTTTAACGAGACCTTCTCGAACTTCCTCGGTGGTGAGCAGCTAGCTGCCAAGGCGTGGGCTCCGCCGGTTGACATTTACGAGACGGAGCAGAATGTCGTGATCAAGGCTGAACTGCCTGGGATCGACCCGAAGGACGTAGAAATCCGGGTCGAAGACGGCACTCTGTATCTGCAAGGTGAGCGAAAGCATGAAAAAGAGGTGAAGGAGGAAAACTATCACCGAATTGAACGCTCGTATGGATCGTTCACGCGCACTTTCTCCTTGCCGAACTCCGTCAACACGGATGACGTGAAAGCGGAATACAAGGACGGGGTGCTGACGCTAACGATGGCTAAGCGCGAAGAGGCCAAGCCGAAGACGATCAAGATCAACGTTGCCAGCGGCGCTCAGGCTTCGGCAGCGCACAAGTGAGGCGATCCCAAAGACAGAGGGGGGGAAAGCATCAAGCAGTGTGTAGCGCTCCGGTCGAAGCGAATTGCTACGCTTGGATATGATGCCTCGGCTTTCTGTTCGTGAGAAGAGCAGGGTTTTGGCCGATTAGACGCAAGAGGCCGCGCTTCGCTCCTCGTGGGGCAGGGGCGCGGCCATTTTTTTGAGGTTTTATCATGCCCACACGTTTTGACAAGTTCACAGTAAAGGCCCAGGAAGCTCTCGAAGCGATGCAGCGCCTGGCCGCCGAGCACGGCAATCAACAGCTCGATCCGCTGCACCTTCTCTTGGCGCTGGTGAGCCAGGAAGAGGGCATTGTGCCGGCGATTTTCTCGCGGTTGGGCGTAGCTCCGGCCGCGGTCGAGAGTGA
Organism: Acidobacteriota bacterium; assembly: GCA_021817045.1. Classification (GTDB taxonomy): domain Bacteria; phylum Acidobacteriota; class Terriglobia; order UBA7540; family UBA7540; genus RH2-MAG17b. The sequence goes on along the minus strand of JAKAWG010000008.1, from coordinate 67,823 downwards.
AGTCCGGCGGGCCGTCGAGGCGCTGCCCAAAGTACAGGGTGTGACGGAGCAGTACATGTCGCCGGCGCTCAAGCAGGTGCTGGACCAGGCGTTCAAGGAAGCGGAGCCCTTCAAGGACGAATACGTCTCGACCGAGCACCTTCTGCTGGCGTTAGCGGCGGGCACGCGCGAGGAAGCCGGGCGTTTGCTGGCCCGAATGGGTGTCAGCCACGACACGATTCTGAAAGCCCTGGTAGCGGTTCGTGGCTCGCAGCGCGTCACGGACCAGAATCCCGAGAGCAAGTTTCAGGCGCTCGAGCGCTTCGCCCGCGACCTGACGGAGCTGGCCCGGCGAGGCAAGCTTGATCCGGTGATTGGCCGGGACGACGAGGTGCGGCGGGTGATCCAGGTGCTCTCACGGCGCACGAAGAACAATCCTGTGCTGATCGGCGAGCCGGGGGTCGGCAAGACAGCGATCGTCGAGGGCATCGCGCAGCGCGTTGTAGCGGGCGACGTGCCTGAGTCCCTGAAGTCGAAGCGAATTATTCAGCTCGATCTTGGAGCGTTAGTTGCGGGCGCAAAGTACCGAGGCGAATTCGAAGATCGGCTGAAGGCGGTACTCAAGGAGATTGAGGAATCGAGCGGGCGCATGATCCTGTTCATCGACGAGCTGCACACGCTGGTGGGGGCAGGCGCAGCCGAGGGCGCGATGGATGCCTCGAACATGCTCAAACCCGCGCTCGCGCGTGGCGAGCTGCGCTGCATTGGAGCGACCACGCTCAAGGAGTACAAGCAGCACATCGAAAAAGACGCGGCGCTCGAGCGCCGATTCCAACCAGTTTACGTGGGCGAGCCGACGGTGGAGGACACCATCGCCATTCTTCGTGGCTTGAAAGAGCGGTACGAGATTCACCACGGCGTCCGGATTAAAGATTCGGCGATCGTCGCCGCCGCGGTGCTTTCCAACCGCTACATTTCGGACCGCTTCCTGCCCGACAAGGCCATCGACCTGATTGACGAAGCGGCTTCGAGCCTGCGCATCGAGATCGATTCGATGCCTACGGAAATCGACCAGATCGAGCGTCGCCTTACGCAGCTCGAAATCGAGCGCCAGGCGCTGCGCAAGGAGGAGGACGCGGCTTCGCGCGAGCGACTGCGGGCTCTTGAGCCCGAAATCTCCGCCCTGCGCGAACAGGCGGACCGGCTGAAGCTCCGCTGGAAGGCGGAGAAGGAAGTGATCGGCGCGATCCGCCAGCTCAAGAGCGACATCGAACAAGCGAAGCAGGATGAGCAGCGGGCAACGCGAGAAGGCGACCTGAACCGCGCGGCCGAGATCCGCTACGGAAAACTCGTCTCGCTCGAAAAGGAGCTCTCTGCCGCGAATGCAAAGCTCGAAGAGACGCAGAAGACGGGCCGGATGCTGAAGGAAGAAGTGGACGAGGAAGACGTTGCTCGGGTGGTTTCCAAATGGACTGGAATACCAGTCTCGAAGATGCTCGAAGGCGAGATGGCAAAACTTGTGAAGATGGAAGAACGGCTGCGCCAGCGCGTGGTCGGCCAGGACGACGCGCTGCGCCTGGTAGCAAACGCCGTTCGCCGGAGCCGGGCCGGACTTTCCGACCCACACCGCCCCATTGGATCGTTCCTGTTTCTTGGACCGACGGGGGTGGGCAAGACCGAGTTAGCGCGGGCGCTAGCCGAGTTCCTCTTTGACGACGAGCGCGCCATGATCCGGATCGATATGTCCGAATACATGGAAAAGCACGCCGTCGCCCGGCTGATTGGCGCGCCGCCGGGCTACGTGGGATATGAAGAGGGCGGCCAGCTTACGGAGCCGGTGCGCCGGCGGCCGTACTCCGTCCTGCTTTTCGACGAGATCGAGAAAGCTCACCCGGACGTCTTCAACATATTTCTCCAGATCCTTGACGACGGGCGACTGACGGACGGCAAGGGCCGAACGGTAGACTTCAAGAACACCGTCGTCATCATGACTTCGAACATCGCCTCGCACTTTATCCACGAGGCGGCGGGAAGAAGCGGAAAATCGGCTGCCGCTGCGGCTACGATCACGGAAGAAGTGAAGCAGCGCATCCAGCAGGAACTACTCGAGCACTTCCGGCCCGAATTCATCAACCGCATCGATGAAATCGTGTTCTTCAACTCGCTCGGCAAAGCCGAGATCGAGAAAATCATCGACCTGCAGCTTGAGCGCCTGCGCAGACTGCTCGAAGAACGTAAGATTGAAATTGAGCTGACGGACAAGGCCCGCGAACTGCTCTTCCGCGAAGGCTACGATCCGCAGTTCGGCGCGCGACCGCTGAAACGCGCCATCCAGCGCGCCATTCAGGACCCGTTGGCCATGAAGATGCTGGACGGCGAAATCATGCCCGGCGATACGGTCGTCGCCGATGCGGACTTGAAAAAAGGTGAGATGCTGTTTGAGAAGGGAGCCGTAAGGGCGGCATCACGATAAGGGTTACGGTTAGGTCACTTGCTCCAGGATCGCGAAGTCGCCAGGATTCCATGCCTGAACGATGATGTAGAGCTTTCCTCCGACCTTTCGTAGCACCGCCTTATGGTTGTGCTGGAAATTTTCCAGTCCCAGGTCGGATTTCGGAAAGATGGATGAGATCAACTGGTCGTTGCGGAGGATATAGATAGGCGCTCCGGGGCCGGGCTCGGGCCCGACCAGGGTAGGCACGAGAGTATATTCATCTAAAAAGTCGATCGAGCATGGCAGTGATCCCATTGGCATCGGTAAGGTTGAGAGGTAGTGGCCGTAGCGCGTAAAGCGCTTGATCGCGGAGTGTCTACGGTCGGTGACGGCAAGCTGCTTCGCGCCTGGATAAACGGTGACGGCGTGCCCGGTCTGCAAGTGGCGAGGGCCGTCTCCTCTGCCGCCAAAAGCCAGGTCGTTCCAAACCGCCTCGGAGGCGTTCCCGGGGGGTACTTGTGCGGTCAGGACAAAATCAAGATTGCAGTAACCCGTGGTGACGTAATACAGCCCATCCAAGTACGTCACTCCGGTCGGCGCAAAGTTCCCGCCCCCAAGGAAATAGTCATGGACTGCCGGCTGTTCAAAGGCGTCGCCGGCCGTCGGTGCGTCGAGAGTGCTTACCAGTGTTCCGTCAAGAGTAGTTGTAAATATCTTGCCAACCTCGTTAGCAGGAAAAACCAGATAGGGAGTGCTATCTTCCGGATCTATCCATAGAGCCGTATCGTGCAGGTTAACGTTCTTCATGGACTCCGGCGTGTTCAGGATTTGGATGGACTTAAGGTCAGGGCTGATTTGAAGGATGCCCGCACCAGGAAGCGCAAAATACGTCTCGCCCTTTCCCGGCCGGCGGTCCACCGCGAATCCTCCATGCGCCTTCACGATAACCTTGCGGGCGGCTTCGGGGAGATGCGAGGACGTGTAAAGAACTCTGAATTTCATGTTCCCCTCGCCACTGATCGCCGCGCCAGATGCTTCGCTGTCGGCCGGAACAGATTTTGCCGCCGCCGCGGTGCGATTACCGCCCTTAGCGCTCGGAGTGTTCCCCACGAACATCAGGCCGGCAGTGGACGATCCCCGGAAAAAATCACGCCGTGAGACTAATACCTTTTTCATGTGCGAATCCGCTTTGCGCGCCGAGGCTGGCTATGGGCGTTCGCGATTGCGGCACTCCCTTGGGACGGCTTAGATTTATTACAATCAACACCGCTTGTCAAGATATTCTTGGCAATGGCCGCTTGACGGGGGTTTTAGCGCGGTTCAGAATAATTAACGGCGCGCCCGGATGGCCGACATGGATCAACCGGAGCGCAGCGAGGTTGAATGGGATTTTTTCATGCGGTCGGCACTCTGTTGCTGAGCACGGCGGCCTGTTGCTTCCTCTGCGCGATACAAGTCGTCGCGCTGCCGCAAAGCGCCACGAAGCAGGGTGGTGTTAAAAGCGCGCAGGCAACCCACAAGCTTGCTGTTCGCAAAACCCTTCCCGACACCGGCATCGTAAGCCCGGAAGCGATCGCCAAATCGCTGAAGCCGCCCTCCAAGAAACCCTCAGCCAGTGCTTCAAAAGCCAGCAGCAGTACGGCAGCCGCTGGCAGCGGCGTACAGGAGTTTCAGATCGTGTCACCTGACATGCTGGGAGGCGCGCCCGGCCCGACTAAATCCTCGAAGGGAAAATGGCTCAAGAACGTTCACGGCGAGGTTTACGGAGCGACAGGCTCTGGTGGGGCGCCGGGCAATCAAGCCGGCGGTGCGGTTGGTGCGACTTCGAAAAGCGGCAAGACCTCAATCTTCATGCAGACCGACCACGTCAGCGGTCCGGAGCCCGTTGGCCGATGAGTCTGTCTCCGCGCCGAAGGCTTAGAAGCCCCGCGAATTTCTTCTGGCTTGCCATTCTTTCCTGCTGCCTTTCGTGTGGGCGCGCCGCTTGCCAGCCAGCTGCAGCGGCAAGCGCAACGCGCCTGGCTTGCTCGTCTTTTGCCAGTAAGATTCTCGGCCGCGCAGTGGATTATTGCGTAGACCTCCCCGCCAATTACGATTCCACACGCGCCCGCTATCCAACTCTGTACTTCCTGCACGGCCTTTTTGAGACCTACCGCGCTTGGGACGAAGAAGGCGGTAAGGCGGTCTTGGACAAGTTGGAGGAAAAGAAGCGAATCGGGCCGTTCATTGTCGTCCTTCCGAACGCCGGCCGCCGGTCGTTTTATGTAAACTCCTATGAGGGCCACGAGCGCTACGAAGACTTCATGATTCAAGAGCTTGTACCCTTCATCGACCACCAGTATCGCACCATTCCGGAGGCGGGCGCCCGCGGAATTTCTGGCGTTTCCATGGGCGGATACGGATCGCTTCACCTGGCGATGCGTCACCCGGATGTTTTTGGCTCGGTGAGCGCGCAAGGCGCGGCGCTGGTGGCCAAGTTTCCCGAGCCCCTGCCGGCGCAAGGGCGATGGGCGTTTTATCAGCGAGTGCTTGCGGAGGCGTTCGGCGACCCGCTTAATGTCGCTTATTGGAATGCCAACAATCCGCTTACACTAGCCGAACACCCGGAGAAGTTCCCTAACCTGAAGATTTATTTTGATTGCGGCACGCACGATCGTTTTGGGTTTGAGAACGGAGCGGAAGATCTCGACCACATCCTGAACCAGCACGATTTCCCTCACGTTTTCGCTCTGCGCCCCGGCAACCACGGCTGGAGCTATCTTCATAAATACCTGCAATATGCCCTCGAATTTCACTGGGCGTGCTTTCGCGCCTTCGATCGTTCGGCCTCTTCTCCCTCAGCCGCGCCGTGATCCGCAGTGCCGGCAAACGAATCGTTTCCGCAGGCAATCAAGCTATTAAGTCGTGAAGGTCTCTTGTAAACTGGCGGGAGGGGAGTGCTTGACCCACCAGGGAGTTTACGGACACAGTTTGGGCGCAAGAGAAGCCACGGGGTGCAATTCGGCAGGGCAGGCGTTACCAAGCGACGTATATCTTTCTCATTCCGCCGGAATACTCGGCATTAAGCGACTCCGGTTTTTTCTGCTCTTCTTTATAGCAGTTGGGTGGTGCGGTCTCAGTGTTGCCGCTTACGGGGCAACTGACGCGCCCTGGGGCGAGCAGGTGCGGCGCGTCGAACTTCACACTGATGCCCAGCTCCAGCTTTCCCAATTTGCGGGAATGATCACCCAAAAGGCCGGCCAGCCCCTTTCCGCTGCCAAGGTTTCCGAGAGTCTGAAAAGGCTTTTTTCGACAGGCCACTTTCGCACGCTGCGGGCCGATGTTCAGCCAGAGGTGGGCGGCGTGGTGCTGATTTTCGCTGGCAAGGCCAGATTCTTTGCGGGAACGGTGTCTATTCAGGAGACGGCCAAGGCGATCCCTGCGGACGCGGTCGCAAGTGCCGCGCGCATCGAACTGGGCCAACCGGTGACGCGCGCCGGGCTCGCGGCGGCGCGGCAGCGCATCCTCTCGTTGCTCGCACAAAATGCCTATTACCAAGCACAGGTTAAGACTTCCTTTCGCCGGGACGCAGTCAACCAGGTAGCCGACATCTTGTTTACTGTAGTGCCCGGTATTCCCGCCAAACTTAGCGCCGTACGGTTCGAGGGACCAATTACCGTTCCCTCGCAGCGCATGGCGGCGGTGACTGGGTGGAAACTCGGGACGCACCTGACTTCGGCGAAGATTCAGCACGGCCTGCAGCGGATTCACGCATTCTACGCCAAACGGGGCAATCTGGAAGCAATCGTCGGGACGGCCCATCGGGCGTTCGATCCCATCCACAATACGGAGAGCGTGAGCGTACGCGTCCAGCCCGGCCGCCTCGTGCGCGTTTATGTTGAAGGCACCCGAATTTCCAGCGGGACGCTTAAGAAAATCCTGCCCGTTTATACGGAAGGCCTCACTGACGACCTCACACTGGACTCGGGCGCTCGCGAAATCGAGAACTATCTTGAGCGGCAGGGCTATTTTTCAGCCCGCGCGCAGTGGCGGCGTATCACTCGCCCAGGTGACGTAGCGATCACCTACGCCGTCGAACGAGGCCCGCAGTCAGTCTTCGAGAGCTTTGATTTTCGCGGCAACCGGCACGTTTCGAGCGACGAACTCGCGCCGCTGGTCAAGCTCCAGCCTGCGAGTTTCCCCACTCGCACGCACGGCCTTTTCAGCCAGAATCTGGTTGACCAAAGCGTGAGAACGCTTTCCGCATACTATCAGTCGCGAGGTTTCCTCAGCGCAAAAGTTCTGCCTGTGCTTCACAACAATGCGGGTGAGCTTTCCGTAACGTTCCGGGTCAGCGAAGGGCCCGAGACCCGCGTAGGGCGGCTCACGATGACCGGCGTCGATGCGGACACGGCTGCCAAGCTCAAGAAGGTGATGGAGACGCTGCCGGGCCAGCCCTACTCGCCCGCGCTCGTCACCAAGGATCGCGATGCCATCCTAACCTGGTTCGCCGACCACGGCCGCGACCGCGCGGCCGCGTCTACGCGCGTCTCGGCTGGCGCGCACGGAACCATGGATATCATCTACGCCATCACGCCCGGTCCCCAAGAATTCGTCCACAACGTGGTCGTGATCGGCAATCGTCACGCGCATACCGGCATAATCCGGCGACAGCTCTCTTTCGCGAGCGGCCAGCCTTTAAGCCATGCCAAGCTCTACGACTCTCAGCAGCACCTCTACAACCTAGGCTTGTTCAGCTCCGTTCAGATTGCCGAAGAAGATCCGGGCGGCCACGAGCGGCAAAAGAATATCCTGGTGAGCGTGCAGGAGGCCAAGCGTTGGACTCTGGGATACGGGTTCGGTCTGGACGTCCAAAGACTGACGGGCAATCAGCCGCAGGGGCAACTTGGCGCTAGTCCCCGGCTTTCCCTGAACCTGACGCGAATCAATGTAGGCGGGCGTAACCAGACGTTTTCGTTGCGCGGGCGAGTTTCCGACCTCGAAACCGGAGCCGATGCCGGCTACCACTTTCTTGATTTCCTCAATCATCCAAGCCTCGACCTTCACTTTGACGCCACCGCCTATCGCACCCGCGACGTGCTGACGTTTACGTCCATCGCGGAGCAGGTTTCGCTGTCGCTCGAAAAACAGTTTGCTCCATCCACGTTTCTGATTGGCCGCTATAACTATCGCTACGTTCGGATTCCGGCTTCGACGCTGCGCATCAACCCGGCGGAAATCCCGCTCATTAGCCTGCCGGTGCGCGACGCAGGCTTTGAGGTTACTTTTGTTCATGACACGCGGGACAACCCGGCGGATGCCACGCGCGGCTCTTACAGTCTGGCGGACGCTAACATTTCTGCCGATCAACTCGGCTCCCAGGCAGATTACACGCGCTTTTTCGGGCAGAATTCCACCTATTACCGGTTGCTGGGCACGCGCTTGATCTTTGCGCGCAACACGGAGTTTGGAGTGGAGACGCCTTACGGCACTTCGCTTCACCCCCCGCCAGGTTCAAGCAACGGCATTCCCTTAGCCTTGCGTTTTTTTGCCGGAGGCAGCGATTCTTTGCGGGCTTTTTCCTTGAACCAGGCTGGCCCGCGCGATCCCGTTACCGGGTTCCCTGTCGGTGGGAACGCGATGTTTGTTAATCAAACTGAGCTACGGTTTCGATTGCGTCAAGGGAAGTACGGCGTGGTCCTTTTTGACGATGCCGGCAACGTGTATTCGAGCCTGGCGGACATGCGGCTGCTGAAGTTCACGCAGAATTCGCCGGCCGATTTGAATTATACGGTGGATGCGGTTGGCTTTGGGCTGCGTTACAGGACGCCCGTCGGCCCCATTCGGCTCGATCTGGGCTACGTCCTGAACCCGGAAAGATTTGAATTGACGTCGCCGACAACGGAGGTGCAGACATTACCACGATTCCAATATTTCTTCAGCATTGGGCAAAGCTTCTGAGCCTGGGCGCGCTTTTTTTCGCGCTGGCCATTGAGGCGACCGGGTTACTCGCGATGCAGGTAGAAACCGTGGACCGCGTGGTCGCTTCAATCGGGACAGTCGCGATCACCGAACACGACGTGCGCGAAGAATACCGGATCGAGCAATTCCTCGGCACCGGCCGCGCTCCCACCGGAACGGCCAGCGCCTCAGCGCTGAAAACTGCCCGCTCGCGCCTGCTCGACCAGATGCTGCTTGAAGACGAAAGCCGCGCGTATCCGGTCAACGCCACGGCAATTCATAGCGCGGCATCTAAACAAATGGCGGATTTGCGCGCCAAATTCAAAAGCGAGCGCGAGTTCCAGTCAGCGCTTCGCGCAGCCGGTGTTACGCAGCAGCAGTTGATGGCGCGATTTGAGCGCGAGCAGCGTATTCTGGCAGTGATCAACACGCGGTTGCGCCCCACAGCCACGGTGAGCGATAAAGAAATCAGCGATTATTATGAGAAGACTTTTCTGCCTCAGACGGAACGACTGCGAAAAGAAGCGCCGCCGCTTTCTGCCGTTAGAGGGCAAATCCGCGAAATTCTCGTGCAAGAAAAGATCAACACGCTGCTTAATAAGTGGATTAAACGACTCCGAACTGAGCGCCGGGTGCGCCTCTATGCGGAATAGAGGATGGATTCGATGAACAAACGCCCAATCCTTTCTCTCCTCGGGCGCGCGCTAATTGCTGCTTTCGGAGTTCTCCTCGTCCTCTATCTATCCGCGGCCGGCGTGATGAGGACGCGCTGGTTCCACGCCACTCTGCAACGATGGGTGACATCCCGTATCGAACACCTTACGGGTACGCGGGTGGAGCTGAGGAGTCTCAGTGTCAGGCCGCTGATCTTCCAAATGGAAATGCGCGGACTTATCCTGCACGGGTCGGAAGCTCCCCCGGAAGCTCCGCTGCTGCACGCGCAGCAAATCGTGTTGCGAATAAATCCCGCGGCTCTGCTCGAAGGCAAAATGGAGTTCTCACGCTTGATCGCCGATGGACTCGACATCCACATCGAGACAGGTCCGAGTGGCGCGGCCAACCTGCCAGGCCCCGAGGGTGCCCTGGCCGGCAACCTCATGAGCTTTGCCGCTGGGACGGTCGTCCTTAACCACGCGAATCTCTTTTGGAACGACCGGCGGATTCCCCTGGACGCGCAGGCACACGGCGTCTCCGCCGTGCTCAACCGCTCGGCGGCCGGCACGTACTGGGGCGGAGTTTCCGCGTCCAGACTTCAAGTGAGGACTCGCCGGTGGCCGGTGCCGCCCATGGCCTTTGGAGCGCAGGTTAACCTTTCCGGGCGCGGTCTGACCGTGAACCGCCTGAGCTGGCAAAGTAAGATCGTTTCCGGTACGGGGAGACTGCGGTTGCATTGGCTCCCAAACCTAGGCGGCCAGGCAACGATCCAGGCTCGTGGCGATGCCGGCGCTCTGGCGAGGATGTTTGGCTGGCGCGCGATTCGCGGGGGCGATTTCCAGATGCAGGTACGGGCCGTTGACGCCGCGGGCAAGCTTTCGGCGAGCGGAGCGATGGAAGTACATCGAGGAGTGATACGTAACGCGAATCTTGCTCCCGGGCCGGTAGACGTGACCTCAGATTTTGCGCTGAATTCTCGGCAGCTTCGCCTCAATCATTTCCGCGTTGATGCGCTGGGAGGGTCGCTTAGCGGCAACGGCCGGGTTGTATTCACCAAGGCCGCGCCGAACTTCGCGCTCTCCGGGTCTGTGCAGGGTTTGGCTTTCTCATCGGCGCTTCGAGCCATCAGTACCGGGCCGCGCATGGAGCAGTTGCTTCCCTATGATTCGACGGTCAGCGGCAAGGTGCAGGCGAAATGGGAAGGAGCGTTCAAGGGATTAAGAACGCATTTCGCTCTCGATTTTGCGTCTCCGCAGCGGCTGGCTCCAGAGCGTAGCCCGGTTACCGGTTTCGCGAACGGTTCGTTGGACGATGACGAGGGACATTTGGAGGTCAGCCTTGACGAGGCCCGCCTCCAAACACCTCACTCATCCCTCAGCGCTCAGGGAAAGTTGGGCCCATCCGAGCCGGGCTTAAGCTTGCGGTATGCAACAACCGATTTTCATGAATTCCGGCCTTTTGCGGAATATGTGCTCGGCACCACCCATCGCATTCCGTTGACATTGAACTCCAAGGCGACATTCGTAGGAACGTTGCGGGGTGGGTTCATGCGTCCCGAAATTCAGGGTCACTTCACTGCCGGAGCTTTCAAGTACCACGGCTGGGCGTGGCAGGGCTTTGCTGCTCGAGTCATGGCTTCCAGAGCCTCGGTCCAGATTGCCTCCGGCCAGTTGCGCTCCGGGCCAAGCGTCTTCCGCTTCAGCGGCGCGGCGAGCTTGAAGCGTTGGCAGGTGACGCCAACTTCGTCTGTGCGCCTCACTGCCCGCGCGGATCGTTCGCCGCTCACAGGTTTACAGGACACCTTTGGTTTGCGATATCCGCTCGCCGGCCTCATTAGCGGCAGCATCAACCTGACGGGCACGGCTGCCAGTCTCACCGGTTCAGGCAGCTTCGCGGTGACCCACGGCCGGGTTTACGGCGCGCCGTTCGATGAACTCTCCGCCCTGGTGCAAGTGGCCGGGTCGGTGTGGAACGTGCGACAAATTTCGCTTCGGGCAGGGCCAGGGCGCGCCGCCGGCTGGGCTCAGTTGGATTTACCGAGCCGGACTTTCTTGACGCAACTCGGCGGCGCCGACCTTCCGCTCAACCTGTTCGGGCAGCTAAGCGGAAGCCAGTTAGTCCGAGCTTCCCGGCTCCGTGGCGCTGCGTCCTTCACGCTCAAGGGCGGAGGAACATTCTCTGCCCCGGAGATGGGATTATCGCTTGACGTGCATGGCGCAGGCCTGGGTGGAAGCGACGTAGGTGAATTCCACGCGTACTTTGCTTTCAACGAGCGGCAACTGCGGGGCCAAGGCCGGTTGGAAGGACCACAGGGAACACTGCACTTTGATTCAGCGACAAAGACGGCTGGGGAGTGGCTCACCGACCTGCGCGGGAATTTTAACGACCTTCGCCTCGATCCGTGGATTCGTGGTCTAGGTTTCAGCCCACTGCAGGCGCCGGTGGTGTCCACCGGCTCGTTCGAGGGCTCCGGACCTTTGAAGGATCTGCGCGATTTCGCGCTGAAGGCTCGCATGAAGACGTTGCGCACCGCGGTTTCCGGATTCAGCCTGGAAAACGCAGGCCCGGTCGAGATGAGTTACAGCCACGGCCGGTTTGCCTCAAACCGGTTTGAGATGAACGGACCTGCTTCGACCAGGATTCAGCTTCAGGCAGCGGTACGTCCAGGCTCTTCCTCACCGCTTTCGCTGGACATCACGGGGGACACCCGAGCGTCCGTCCTCGAGTTGCTCGATCCCTCGGTCCGCGCGGCCGGCAATTTCACATTGAACGTTCATGCGAGCGGCACACTTCGGCAGCCGTCGCTTTCGGGCGGCATCGGTGTCCGAAACGTTGGCCTGCGGCTGGCTTCTCTGCCGGTCGCGGTGGCGGGATTGAACGGCGAGATCCAACTTGAAGGCGCCCGGGCTGTGATCAAGTCCCTGGGCGCGGAGAACGGCCAGAGCGCCATCAGCGTTAGCGGTTACACGACTCTTGGCCCCAGCCCCGTCTACGATTTTCGCGCTTCGCTGACGCACCTCCGCTTCGAATATCCCGCCGGTTTCATCTCCATGCTCGATGGAAATCTGCGGCTTTCCGGTTCCGGGCAGGGTGGGCTGCTGTCCGGCGATGTGACGGTGGACCAAACGTTCTTGAGCCAGAATTTCAACCTGCTCAACTGGATCGGCCAGATGGGAACCGCAACCGGGTCGCTACCCTCCAGTCCAGCGACGGGTTATGCCTCCAAGGTCATGCTGAATGTACATGCCATTACCGCACCGGAAGTGCGGCTTTCTTCGCGAGAATTGTCCTTGGTGGCTGCGCTTGACACTCGAGTGCGCGGCACGCTCGCCCACCCGGTAATGACGGGCGACATCCACATCCGCAGCGGCCAGGCGCTACTGGCCGGTAACCGCTACCAGATCACTCATGGCGATATTGTGATGAGCAACCCGCTTGAGACGACGCCGGTCCTTAATATCGAGGCTCAAACGCGCGTCACGCGGTATAACGTGACCGTAGAGGTTAGCGGACCGGTGGATAGCGCCCGGCTTTCCTATCGTTCCGATCCGCCGCTGCCTACCGAGCAGATCCTGTCCCTACTGGCACTGGGCTATGCGCCTCAGCAAGCGATGATGACTTCGACCAGTCACGAGGAGTTTGGCACGCTCGGGGCAAGCGCACTGCTTTCTCAAGCTTTGTCGAGCCAGGTTTCAGGCCGCGTCACGAGGCTGTTCGGCGTCAGCCGTATCCGCATCGACCCTAACATGATTGGCCCTACCGCTGCGGGAGGAGCGCGCATCACCGTGGAGGAACAAGTGGCGCACGACCTCACCATCACCTACTCGACCAACACCGAAGTTGCTCAGCAGCGCGACATCCGCGTACGGTGGGACTTGAGCAGCAAGATCTCGTTGATCGCCGAGCGCGACATCAACGGCGTATACGGCGTTGAGGTCCGCTTCCGGCACAGGTTTAAGTAGAATCACCCGCCAAGCCTTTTCAAGGACCCGTTATTTTGATCCCGCTATACTAACGTGCTGGGCCGAAGCGTCCGCCGCCTAGGGGCGTAGGGCTGCCCACAACACGAGGAGCGATAATACGCGGCGTGGAGGGAGGCGTTCCGGGGCTTACGCGGGGCAGTGCGTATGTAAGGCCAAAGGGGTGACGGGGAGTTCCGATATTGATCTCAGGAAGGGGGGCAAAATGCGTTGTGGCGAGCGGTGCTGGGCGGGGCATCCAGGCACTTGGCCGGGTGGGTGAGACAGGACGACGGAATACGGGCGGAACAGGCCCAGCAGAGACCGGGGACTCTCCGACCGCTCCGATTCTAACCGCGGAGCCAACGGCTGGGCTCCGCGGGTCCATAACCACCGTCTGCCCGGTCACCGGGCGCCGGGCTGCAAGCCCAAAGGCCGTATGAGCGACTGGCGCGCCCGGTAGCATGACAAACCGTGTCGGTCGGAGTGCCGGGCGGTCCACGGCTGTTGTTCTCCGGGTGCTGACAATGCGGACGTGCTCCCCGCTCACCGGCATCCCCGCCTGAAACGCTTGTAAACTCATGGTTGTCACGCAACCGCCGGCCTGGGCGCAACCACTAAAGCCTGTGGTCGCAACAAGCCGCGGCATCCAGCCGATCCAACCCTTGCCCTGATACCAGTTAACCGTTGCGGGCGACCATCCCGTCAGCCGGCCTGGAAACCACGCCCAACCGAACCCGCCGCTCATAAATCCCCAGCGACCATAATGAAACGGGAGCCATCCCCAAGGCTCGAAAGAAATCCACGTGTACCCGAAGCGCGGATACCACGCCCACCTGCCGTAAGTGTAGGGCGACCAACCGGTCGAGACGACCGGACACCAGCCGTACCCGTAACCCGGAAAGTATTCCCACGCGCCGTAATACCCCAGATCGTTCCAGCCATAAAGTTCGGATCCGGAAGCGCTAGCATAATCCCCAGGGTTCACGGGCTGGTTTTGTTCCGCTTCTTGCTCGGCATCGCGCTGCTCCACCCAGGCATCCCAGCCGTCGCGCTTGATGCCACTCGTGATGCTGTAAGGAGTACCGGCGCGGGTATCGTCGATCAGCGTTTGCCCGGCATCCACCTGAACGTCACCCTGCGGGGCTGACAACGCAACCGTTCCCATGAAGACTTCGACCCGCAAGGCGCCATCTTCGAGGTCGGCGCGGAATTCCACCGGGCCCGACGGACTGACCGTGGCGTTGGCCACCCGGACGCTGTTCGCGGTTAGAGCTCGCGCGAAATCGTGAAATGTCGCATAGCCCCGCACCAACTCAACCTCGTTCACCCTCTCTCCGTCTGAGTTCACGGCGAGGCGGTTGAAGGCGACCTCGGAGGACTCGCCCACCCGCACGGTGGAAGCGTCTTCGTATTGAACTTCGGCGTAACTATTATCGGAAGTCGCTAGTTTGTAACCTTGTTCGATGGGAGTGTTGACCGAAACAACCGCCCACTCCGACAAGCCTGCCGGCTCGGCTTTTACCATACCCTGGACGAAGCTCAGGCGCGCCATGCGAACGTGGGGCGTCTGCTGAGCGAATGCCAGCGAGGCGGCGAGTGCCAGAGCAAAGCTACTCGCCGGGAGGATAGCGTGCCAGCGGGAGTTCGTGCGCGCATCCATAAGTCTTCCTACGCTAGTAGATGTCAAAAGCCACCCCGAGGTTGTCGCAGCGATCCCGGCTACGCTCCAACGTAGCGGGCGTAAACAGACCGCGCCACGGCCGGGTCTTGAGTGCCCTTAATGAGCGCTCGTCCATCTGGAAACACCGTAATCTCATAGTCTTCCAGGCAGCATTGCAAGAGATAGGCATTTGAGCGCACAGGTCCGAGCGGCGCGAGGCGCCTTTCGAGCGCCGCAAGGTCAACTTCGCGCGCTTGGACGTGCCGGATCTGCACCGAGTTGCGCCCGCAGAGGGAAGTGATCTGCGGCGATTCTCCACGCAAATGGACGAAGTCACGCGCGCCGCAAGCGCGGCAGGCTGGATCGCGAACGGCCTGCAAGCGCTCGATGCGGTTGGTCCAGATGTCGTAGCCTAGAAGACTGCCGTGCAAATCCGCGTCGCGGCCGAGCAGCACTTTCATCGCCTCCGCGACCTGGATCGACGACACCCAGTATACGGCGGGGCCGATGATGCCCGCCGTATCGCAGGTTTCGCCCAGCCCGCCGGGTGGCTGGGGCAGGAGGCATGCCAGGCACGCTGTGTGTCCCGGCAAGACGGTGAGCGTGACGCCGTAGCTTCCCACCACCGCCCCATAAATCCAAGGAATATTGAGCTTGATGGCGGCATCATTCAAAAGATAGCGAGTCTCGAAATTGTCACAACCGTCCAGTACAAGATTTGCATCCGAGATGAAGTTTTCGATGTTCCCGGCACGGACGTCTGTGACCACACCTTCGACTTCAACGTCCGCGTTGATCGCGCGCAACTTCTTCTCGGCAGCTACGGCTTTAGGCAGCCGCTGAGCGGCATCGGACTCATCGAAGAGCGTCTGGCGCTGCAAGTTGCTCTCCTCGACGTAATCTCGATCCAGGACGCGCAGCTTGCCGATGCCCGCTCGCACCAACAAATTGGCTTGCCCGGCACCCAGCGCTCCACAGCCGAGGATCACCACTCTCGCCCGGCGCAGCACTTCCTGCCCTTCCCGGCCGATTACCGGAAACATGACTTGGCGGGAATAGCGGTCCGAACTCACAGCTTTATCTTACCAGGGTGCGAGAGGCCCGGTCAGCGGCCAGGCCCACGACTTTTCTTCGTTACACTCGAAGCCATTCGATCAACCGCTCGGCATCCCAACCGTGCCGGTCCCCCGGGGCATTACGCCGCCCGCCAACCGCCTTACGAAGGCGTGATTTTGCCGCCTTCTTAGAAAAACGAACTCCATTTTCTGGCGAAAATTTCGATTAAGTCGCCTGTTTTCTGCGACTTCAATGTTTAGGAACGAACTCCGCTTATTTCCCTTTAGATTCAATAACATATAGCGGCCAAGAGAGTTCGTTCCCACAAGATCAAAACTTATATCATGTGTTTTCATAGGTTTAAGTGGAGTTCGTTCCGTAATAAACAACCTTTTTCCACTTTTTCTCGGCTCGGGCGGCGTTTCCGCACCGCCTGATGGCATTTCCTGGATCTCCGGCTTCGGTAAATCCTTCTCCATTCGAAGCAGCAGTCCCGTCTAACCCTCGATTTGGCGATCTACAAGATTCATCTGCCGCATCAGCCAGCGCTGCCCCTTTGTGGAGTCTGCGTGACAACTTCGGCTTTTGTGCTGTAGCGGCGTACTATGAACGCCGGATCTATTGAGGAATAAAGACCGGCGGTCATAGACCGCCACTACAAGTACGGTTATCACACAGTCTCCAGTGGGCGCCAAGTCTTCGCCGCGCTTGGCCATGCCGGCATTCTGCATTCGAGCATAGCGGCGGCGGGCATAGCGCCCGTATTTGAGCCAGTTCAAGGAAGCGCGCCACTTGCCTTGCGCCGGCCGCGGGCCGCCCCGTTTGCCGCCAACTTCCGTTAATTCGTCCTCTCCGCGTGTTAGAGACATAAACTAATTGCGTCAGCAGGGGAGCGCTCAGACGAGTCTACAACGCGGCAATGAGACGATGGAGACGCATGAGACAAATGAGACAGTTTATTTTTTGGGCGTTGTCAGTTGAAGCGAGGGGGCGCAGACCGCTGGTTTTTGTGCGCACCACGTTGCGCCGCCCTCCAGGGCGGCACATGCCGGACTCAAGCCCGGCGCTACGCGACCGGCCTGTGCCCATTGCGGTGTGCGGGACCAGTTGGTCATTACCGTGGCTACACTCCGGGCTGCGCCGCAAGGGGCCGAGGGCCGTTTCCGTGGGTTTCGGCCATTCGCGCCGAACAATTTCCACGATACGGATCCACGATAGCTTGACTTTCGCTTTTTACTCGCCCATACTTCACCGAACGGGGCCGACGCATACAGCAGCGGGTTGATTATGGGAAAAGTGCTGGAGATTAGAGACGCAATCCACGGATTCATCTACCGGGACGAAAGCGAGCAGGCAATCATTGACACGCCGATCTTTCAAAGGTTGCGCAGAATAAAGCAGCTCGCGCTGGCAACGTTAGTTTACCCTGGCGCCCAGCACACCCGTTTCGACCACTCGCTCGGGGTGTTTCACGTCGCCGCAACAATGGCGGACAGGGTGCGTCTGGACGACAGCGAGAAGCGGCTAATCAGACTTACTGCCCTCCTGCACGACATCGGGCACGGACCCCTCTCACACGTCTCGGAGAGCATTCTTGAGAAATTTGCCGACCGCGAGAAGCTTTCGCTTAAGCCCGGCCAGCAGGTGCATGAGGTTCTGACGGCAGCGATCATAAAGCACGACCCCTCGCTCGCACGCCATCTCTGCGAGGCAGATCGAGAGAAGATCATTGGCCTCCTCGAAGGAAGTTGGGGAGACAGCCTACTGCGGTCCATCATCTCCGGTCCTATTGACGCAGACAAACAGGACTACCTTTTGCGCGACAGCTACTTCTGTGGGGTGAGGTACGGCGTGTACGACCTAGGGAGACTGCTTGGAGCGCTGAGAGTGAACGAGGATGCCGACGAACGGTTTCTGGCCATTTCCGCTGACGATGTGCACGCGCTGGAACAATTTGTGTTGGCCAAATATTATATGGCAACTCAAGTGTACCAGCATAGGATTCGCCTCATTTCGGATGCGATGGTAACTCGCGGAATCGGCCTCGGAATTTCCCAGGACAAAATTCCCTGGCTCAGGGCGCTGTATTCCTTCGACGGAAGCTGGGAACACGCAAAGGAGTATCTCACCTGGGACGACCAAAGGCTTTTCAGCGCGCTGCTGGACGAGCGAACCGGAAACGGTTACGCGAAAGACGTTTTTCAACGACTGATGGACCGCCGCCTCTTGAAGTGCATTTTTCGCGGGAGACCGGTTGACTTCTCCGATCCGGAAGCTAGGAAAGCCGCTTTTGAGGCTAGCGAAGAGCTCCTCGGGAAGGTCGAGACGAGGGTTGCCGAGCAATTCAAATTTGACCCGAATCTTGTGATTGCTAAGATCGTGACATTCTTTCCTGGATTTAAGAAAACGTCTGCGACCGAGGAGAACATTACTGTCCTCCATCCTGCGGGTCCCCGTCTGTTCCAAGATGAGTCCACGCTTTTCCGAGCCATCAATGACGCAACAAGGGAACGGTTTCTGGATATATATGCGCCGGCCATCTACAGGGACTCAAAAGATAAGAAACAGAAAGGCCGGGACTACCATAAGGGGATAATCGAGATTCTGAACGATCTCGTCAAACCTCGGGCCGGCAGCTCGAATCAAACGAATAACGGAGGCTAACCAATGAGGACAAGTGACTTCGTTCTTTTGTTGCTGGACGCGTGGGGGGGGAGCACTTCGGGCAGGACACTGCTACAGAAGAGGGCCTACTTCGTTTCAATTCTCCGCAAGGAAAGCCTCGCACCTGTGGACTTCGACGCCCACTATTACGGCCCCTATTCTGCGGCTATCGACGCTTCAGTTGGTGAGCTCAAATCAATGGGGTTTCTAGACGAGGCGGCTATGGAGTTCGGCACGTTTGGACCCTCAGGATTCGAGATCAAGCGCTATGACTACCGACTCACCGACGACGGCCGGAAAGTCGCGGACTCACTCAAGAGAACACATAAACACGAATCTGAGGTAATCCGGGAGACCGTGCAGAGGATCAGGGAAGCTGGCGATCCCGACTACTCCCGCCTTTCAGTTGCCGCGAAGGCTTACTTCATACTAGCCAAGAAGGGGCTGGCAATGGACCGCGCGCAAATACTTCGACAGGCGAAGTCCTTCGCGTGGAACATCGACGACGAATCGCTTGAAAAGGCCGTAGCCTTTCTAGAGGCGCTGGGATTAGTGACACAGCAGACAAAGCAAGCCGAAGAAGCGGCGAGTCGACCGCTGCCCCTTGTGCCTCCAGCCTTTATGTAACTGAGGGCGCTGCTTTGCGGAGCCTCCATCCTCTTGTTTCCATTGCAAGCGCGGATTGGGCATGTTAATCTTACGGCTGGACCTAGGAACGTTGAGCCTGTTCCTCGTGCCGTTCCCGAAATGAGTCTCTCCAACGCGTCATTCTGTTGTTGTCGCTGAACGCTACCCTGCGCTTTCGTTTCCCTTTTCAAGTTTCTCTTCATTTTAACCAGGAGGTGTTTTGAACCATGAGTGATTACAGGCACCCGGAATCTTTGGTGACGACGCAGTGGGCCTCTGAACACACAAGCGATCCCAAGGTGCGGCTTCTGGAGGTCGACGTCGATACCAGCGCCTACGAAAAAGGCCACATCCAGAACGCGGCCGGCTGGAACTGGCAATCCCAGTTACAGGATAACGTCCGCCGCGATCTGTTAACCAAGAGACAGTTTGAAGATCTGATGAGCGCGACGGGGATCAACCGTGATACAACGGTCGTACTCTATGGCGACAATAACAACTGGTTTGCCGCCTACGCACTGTGGCAACTGAAATACTTCGGCCATCCCGAGGTCAAGTTGATCAACGGCGGCCGGAAGAAATGGGAGCTCGAAGGACGGCCCTTTACGGCCGAAGTGCCGCAGTTTCGTCCGACACAATACAAAGCAAGCGGGCCGGACGAGCATGTGCGCGCGCGGCGGGAACAGATCTTCGATGTTTTGAAGAATAAAAACGCTTACCTTGTTGACGTGCGGTCGCCTGACGAGTTTAGCGGCAAGGTGATCGCACCTGCCGGAATGACGGAAACGGCGCAAAGGGGCGGTCATATTCCCGGAGCAATCAGCTTCCCCTGGTCAAAAGCCGTCAATGAAGACGGAACGTTTAAGTCCTATGACGAACTGGCCAAGCTGCTTGGCGCCCAAGGAGTCCGACCCGATCGCGAAGCCATCGCCTACTGCCGGATCGGCGAGCGAAGCTCGCACACGTGGTTTGTGCTGAAGTACTTGCTCGGCTACGAAAAGGTACGTAATTACGATGGCAGTTGGACCGAGTGGGGGAATCTGGTGGACGCCCCGATTGAGAAGGGCGAGGCGGCTAAGGCTGGAGCGTAAACCTCGAACACGCCCCATGCTGGCGCGGTGCGTCATAAATTCGTTTCCGTATCAAGGCGCCGGTTTTGGAGTGCGGGAGCTTGCTCCCGCTTTCGGCCGACGAACCACCCCGCCGCTTCCGCGGCTCTCCTCCCTTCGCTCCGCTCAGATTGGGTTCTTGATAAGAAGGGGAATCAGGGGTGGTGGTGCGGCCAGCAAGCTGGCCTCGATCAAAGCGGCGGCAAGCCGCCGCAGTCCACAGTCCTCGCCATAAGTCACGAAGTGTTAGACGTACCACACTAAGCGGTGGGAATTGTGCCGTTCAGTTCGTCAGCGCATCTTCTCGGCTAACGGGCGTCGGCCGGCGGGAGGTGAATGGATTGATTGTGGGTCCGAGAGCGTTAAGTCCCGGTCAAGTACGGCCTCCATTTCGGTGTATTTCGGAAGAACCACGTCGCGTCCATGCCGCGTCACCATAAAGATGCCTGAAGTGCACCCCGGCCACAATGCGGGCGGTCCCTGCTGTCGAAGCGTCTGTGGCAGCAGAAGCGATGGCCTCTGCAATCAATTGGAACGAGTCGTCACTCTCTTTGGCGATCACGGCGCCGACGCCGGAATTAAACAGCATCCAAGCGATGCCTGGCCTGCCGCCTCTTAACTCCCCTTCGGAATCCATCCGCGCGCCGGCTCTTCTGTCCATGTCGGCTCCCGCGAGCGACGCAACAATGTGATCTCCGCCTCCAATTGGAGTTATCAGCCGTGTGAATTCGAGCCGAATGGAACCTGGGCGGCTCAGCCAGCGTGGCCGCGTGCGCCTTTCCACTTTTCCTTGAAACAGGCTGCCCTCCGGCAATACGATCCTGGAATCCAGGCGTATTGGCTGTACAAGAAGCGCCCGAAAGGACTCACCGGGGGAGCTTTTAGATGCACTGAGCCGGCGGAGCAAGATAACCCTGGCCTTCGTCCCGGCGGGCAGCGTCACAACTCCGGCTCGCTTGACAGGTGGGACGACAGGCCCATCGGCCATACTACCCTTCGCCGTCTCGACGTCCGCTGGGCGTTGCGCCTGGAGAGTCAAGGTGATGGCTCGGCCCGCCGTTTTTCGGCGACGCACTGGTTTTTCTGCCTGTTTCCGAGCAGGGACGATGGTGCCCGTGGCGAGCGGCGGAGATTCCCCTGGATACACGTGCCTTGTCTGAGACATCGAGAGGAGTGAAACCCGGAGGGGAATCTCTTCACCGCCGGGAATCGAAACATGCGCGACATCAAACGTCGGGAAGTTTTCGTGCGCCGGGACGAAAACTCTGATCACCCAAGGCCAGTAAATGCTCCTTTCTCTTCGGCGCCGTTCCAGGCTGCTTACGGTCAGACGAACGCGGCTGCCTGCGGGAAAGATTTTGCGGCCGCCCGAATAGACGTCCTGCGCAAGCGCTCCTTCAATGGTATCTCCAGGCTTCGCGGCCGAGGGTTTCGCATGGCTGCTTAGTTGGACCTCGAGATATAGCGCCCCGGCCGCAAGACTTTTCGCCTGTGACCTGTCAACCCCATGAGACTTCGCCCCCGACACTCTCGGGACGCCCATAACGAAACAGAAGAATACCGTGACTCCGCGAAGCGCCCGGAAATTGACGGCGTGACGGTTGCTGCTCCGCGACCTCGGCAGCGAGCGCCAAGCCGTGCTTGTTTGTGGCATATGAATGTGCAATTCCGACGTGCTGCCGCGGCTTCCTGGAATCCGGCGAAGAGATTAGCAAACGACTAGCCTGAGCACGCCTGGCCAGAGCACCTGTTCCTCAAGCTGTGATGACGTTCAATACGGAGACGACACGGAATCGCCCGCGGTCTGGCGGGCGATTCCACAAAGGCGGGTCGGGCGTCACTTGAGCTGGAGGCGGAAATTCTTTTTCTCCTGCACAATTTCCACCTTGTCCTCGCGAGCCAGCCAACCAATTGCGAAATTCACAAGATCGGCTCGCCCGTCGATCCTTTTCTTCAACTGCGTTAGCGTCTGCGGTCCGCCTTCGGAAAGCTGACGCCAGATTTTTCCGGCGGTCAATCCAACCTGTTGCTTGATTTCCATTCCTTCTTGCTCCTTCACGTTCGAAACTTGCATTCGCCTTTCTGACTAGGCCCCACGTTTTGTCAGCTTTCCCCGCAATGAGCGCCTTTGCTCATGATACCAACCCGGAGCCGATCCGGTAAAATCACTAAAATTGCTGGTAGTGTCCTAACTTCAGTTGTAGCGCCGAGCTTTAGCTCGGCAGGTGCCGGCGTGAAGGCCGGCGCTACCTCGGATTAGGCCACGGCCGACTTGCTCGCCGACTGCCTTAACCGGCAAACGAATAGACACCTTCGGCGATCCATTCCGCCGGGCCGGTCAGAACCACCTCGCCTTGTTCCGGCCAGTCCACGCTGAGCGTTCCCGCCGTTGTTCGCACGCGCACCCGACGGTCCGTATACCCGTTAAGAATGGAAGCGACGGCGGCTCCGCACGACCCCGTGCCCGAAGACGCCGTGATCCCGACGCCGCGCTCCCAAAAGCGCACTTCAATTTCTCCCCTCGAGATCACCTTCACAAATTCGACGTTAGTCCGGTTAGGAAAGTAGGGGTGCGACTCAAGCTCGCGCCCAATGGCAGCCCAGTCCACCCGATCGAAACTCCTGACAAACAGTGAGCAGTGAGGATTGCCCATCGAAGTAACCGTCACGCGATGCTGGCCGTGTTTCGTCCGGAGCGGAAATCCCACGACGGGAGGAACCGCTCCCTTTGCGGCGAAGGGAATTTTCGCGGGCTCAAAAATGGGTCGTCCCATGCCAACCCGAAACTGCCATCGCCGCGCTTCGACTTGCACTGCCTCTAGCACCTTCACCCCAGCCAGAGTCTCAATCCGCAACTGCTTCTTGCGATTCCCCGCCTTCATCAAAAACCCTCCGACGCACCTGATCCCGTTGCCGGATATTTCGGCTTCACTTCCATCAGCATTAAAGAATCTCACTCGGGCGTCGTTTGCCCGCGTGCGCGGCGGCAAAACCGCCAAAAAACCGTCCGCTCCGACTCCAGTGTGGGGCTGGCAGATGGCGCGCGCCAGGCGGCGCAGGGGCAGCGCGCTCCTGGATTTGGAATTTCTGCTGGCCGTTTTGCCAGCAGGCAAGCGGGAAACAATGAAGTCATTTCCAAGACCGTGAAGCTTGGCAAAACGAAGGTTGGTTTCCATGAGAACGTCCCTTATTGGGCCGCGGTAAAGACACGGAAATCGTCATTCTGAGGAGTTGTCATGTCGCTTTTGCGACACTTACAAAGCATGAAAATGCCCCCCCTCACCCGCCCTCCTACGTCGGGCACCCTCTCCCGAGGGGAAGCGGGTGGCGAGCGGAGCAAGCCGGGTGAGGGGTCCGTGACCCGAACTTTCCAGAGAGTGACATTGTCCCGCCTCTCTACGTCAACCTGTAAAATGCGATCACTTACCGCCCCATGGGCGCTTGCAGCGATAAATTGCGACGTACGAGCCGTGGGCGAGCCTCTGTTCCCGGATGAGCTCGAAATTCGTGAACCCCTTCGGGTAAGCTTTCATCAATTCGTCTACCGCGTCTCCGCGCTTGACGATAATCAGGCCAACGTAGCGATCCGCGCCAAAGCGGAGCTTACGCCAATACTTGCGGTTCACGCTCGTCAGCGTGTTTCGGTAGGGGATTCCAACTTCCGGCATAACGCACGGCCATTCACCGTTTGCCAGCAGTACCGTCTCACCGTGATAATGCGCGCGCAGGCTGCGAATGACGGCCTGCTCCGCCGGCGATTTGCAAGGCGTGTTCAAGATCGCTTCCTGCACCATCACCAGTTTGCGTGGCCCGGCGCGCAGCATCCAACCCGCCTGGAGAGCGAGCACTGCACAAGCCGCCGCGAAAGCCCATCGCCGGACCTGCGCGCTCAACCTGGGGCTGATGACAAAGCCCGCAAAGACCGCCAAGCCCGGCGCCATCTCAAGCCCGTAGCGCAAATTGTAGTAAGTGTACGGAAACAGCGTCGGAACATAGAGTGCCACGCTGGCGTGCGCCATCGACACGGGGTAGAAAATCAGCGGCACAAGCAATAGCAACGCCGCGGAACGGCGCCGGCGCAGCGCACCATCTCGAAGCCACGCGTTGATTCCAAGCGCCGCCATCACCAACTCTAACGGGCCGAAGACAAGCTTCAAGTCCTCGAGATAGTACCTGACCGCGCACCAGAGACTTCCGTCTGTCGGATAACGGAAGCCTGTAGTTGCCAACTGGTGCGCATAAATCGCTTGCGCGGAATAAGGGCCGTCATAAAACTCCCACGGATTGTGGAAGCGATAGGCGTTGTGCGCCAGCCAAAGCAGCGGTCCTAGTCCCGCGATGAGGGAGAAAAGAAGCGTCTCGCCCACGCGGTCGCGCGGCCGGCGAGCGCGGCACAGGAAAACGAATGCGGCCGCAAACGGCAGTACAAACCACTCGTCGTACCGGGTCAGCGTGCCGCAAAAGGCTGCCAGGCCGGCGCCAATGAGCGCTTTCTGAGTTCCGCCGCGCGAGAAGCGGAACAAGGCGTACACGGTGAGGACCGACCAAAAGAGGGCTAAGGACTCAGTGAGGGGCGTTGCGGCTCCATAGAGCAAATTCGGTGAAAGCAGGAGGAAGGCAAGCGCCAGCACGCCAGGGGCAAGGGCGTTGCTCATTTCGCTTGCAAGCCGGAAGACGAGCCATGCCGTGCCGGCAAATGCGGCCGCTGAAACCAGACTGCCGGCGAGCCCCGTGCGCCACAGCGTGTCGCTGAGGGCAAGCGGAGCTGCCAGCACGTGAAACAATGGCAGCCAAACCGAGCCAATTTCCGCGTAGCCCGGAGTCCGCGAATCGAACAATAGGCGCGCGCCCGCGACGTGCGCAATACCGTCGCCATAGAGGTTATTTAGGCCGCCAGAGGCAAAGAAGGCGAGGCTTGCGGCATCGACGGCAAGAATCGCGATCCAGCACGCTCGGGTAACCCGCCGGAAGCGGCGTCCCGGTTCTGCGTCAGACATCGAAGTGTGTCATGGCCTTGAAGTCTTGGAACCGTTCTTCGATCTCCTGCCGCTCAATACGCAGCAGCCGCTCCAGGCCGAACTGTTCCACCGCAAAGCTGGCCATCACCGATCCGTAAACCAGCGCTCGGCGCAGATGCGCCTCTGAGGTATTGCCGTGCCGGGCGATGTATCCCATGAATCCCCCGGCGAAGGAGTCGCCCGCCCCGGTTGGATCGCGCACCTCTTCCAGAGGAAAGGCCGGAACAAAAAAGATGGATTTGCCTTCGAAGAAGCAAGCGCCGTGCTCTCCCCGCTTCACGATCACGATTCGCGGGCCAAGGCTCTGAATTCCGGCCGCGGCCCGACGCAAGGTATCGGCGCCCGAAAGCATTCGAGCCTCGCCTTCGTTAATGATCAAAGCATCGACGGACGCCAAAGTCTTCTTGAGCTCGGCCGGCTTGCCCGTGATCCAGAAGTTCATCGTGTCACACGCGGCCAGGCGGGCTCTGGGAAGCTGCTTGCGAACGTGAAGTTGCAACACCGGGTCGATGTTTCCAAGAAATAGAAACTCGGAGTCAAGATAGGCGGCGGGAATTTTCGGCGCGAAGGATTCGAAGACGTTCAATTGCGTCTCGAGCGTGCGCGCTTCGTTCATGTCACTGCTATATTCCCCGCGCCAGAGAAATGTTTTGCCCGGAGCCCGCTCGAGGCCGCTCAGGTCAATCGGCCGCCCTTGAAAGAGCCGTAGATGCTGTTCTCCAAAGTCCTCGCCGACCACTGCCACCACGTTGACGGGGGTGAAGTAGCTTGCCGTCACTGCGAAATAGCTTGCCGAGCCCCCGGGAATCATTTCTGCTTGCCCGTAAGGCGTCCGAATGCTGTCAAAGGCTACTGAACCCACTACCAGAAGAGACACGTTGAATCCTTTCCAGAACAGAATGAAGACGAGAGACAAGAGACGAGCTAGGTTAACGCTCTCTTGCCGAAAGATTTCGACGAAGGCCGTTGAGCATTTTTCGGACCTCCTCCATGAACGTGCCGATCGGTGCCGCTTCGCTGTCGCCACAGTAGCCAAGCTCCACACCGAGCTTGAGTTGTGTATCGAGTTCTGCCAGTGAACCCTCTGCGTGGTACACAAACTGGATAAACTCCCTCGTCGTGTGGCGCGTGGCCTTCAGCGATGTTGGAGGGTATTGAGACCGCCGAGCGGCGCATTTGCGAAACCAAGCCAAATCTCTCTTCATCAGGGAATCTACGCGTGACGCTGTAGATTCGCTTGGTGAGCTCTATTGCTTTCTGCCATACCACGAGTTCCCGGTATCCATAACCGGCCTTCTTTTCTGCCCCCGACGCCTCTCCAATCATCACTTACCTCTCGCCTCTCGTCTCTCGTCTCGGCTTTTCAGGTATTTTCCCACCAGCAGTGCCAATTTTTTCTTGGTCGCCGCGGGCACGTTCTTGCGGTCCGTGATGAACGCGTGAGCCAGCGCCGAGCCGCACTTGCAAGCTCGCTCTTTAGGGAGCCCACGGACGGTATGGCGGATAATTTCCTGGGCGTGTTCGGCGTTCCGCTGCAAAACCTCGCAAATTTGTTCCACCGTCACTACGTCATGATCCGCGTGCCAGCAATCGTAATCTGTCACCATGGCCAGCGTCGCATAACAGATTTCCGCCTCGCGGGCGAGCTTGGCTTCCTGCAGGTTGGTCATCCCGATCACATCCATGCCCCAGGCGCGGTAAAGGTTCGATTCCGCCTTGGTGGAAAACGCCGGGCCTTCCATGCAGAGGTAAGTCCCGCCGCGATGGGTGGTCACCCCCACAACCTTGCAGGATCGCTCCAAGGCGTCCTGCACTGCCGGACAGAATGGATCTGCAAAGCTGATGTGTGCGGCCAGGCCGCCGCCGAAAAACGTTGAAATGCGGCCTCGTGTACGGTCGAAAAACTGCGACGGGATCACGCAGTCCATCGGCTTGATGTCTTCGCGCAGCGAGCCGACAGCGCTCAAAGCCACAATGCGCTCGGCGCCAAGCTTCTTAAAGCCGTAAACGTTCGCGCGAAAGTTGATCTCTGATGGCAGCAGTACGTGTCCCCTGCCGTGCCGCGCCAGAAACGCGACGCGCCTTCCTTCGAGTTCGCCCAGCACATAGGCATCCGACGGGCGGCCGAAGGGAGTCGCCACTCGCACCTCGCGCTTGCGCCTGAGGCCAGCCATCTGATAAACGCCGCTGCCGCCAATAATGCCGATTTCCGCATGGGCCATAAGCACCCTTTCCATTTCAGTCGAACTTTCTATTGAGACACAAAAATCCTGGACTTGTCTATGGGTTGGAATCCCAGGTAGTCGGTCAGTTTGAATTCTAGGCGTATCGCATCCCGCCCTTAAGGCGCGGCGACCATTGTCGAGTACCTTGATATTTACAAAGGGACGGAGGATAGCATCACGGATGAAGCTGCGACGGTTTCAAAACTTTGTATTTCCCATTCACCGACTGAATAAGTTCCATCGTCGCTTTAAGAAGCGCTGTGAATCGATCCCGGTAGTGTTCGATATCTCTGCTGTCATACCAATAGCTTGCCCCGTACAAATACACTTCCCTTGGGTCGATTTTCGCCACTTTCTTGGTCGCAGAGGATGGAGGGCAGAGAAAATATCCAGAATGGCCTCCGTCTTTTAGAAAGAAGCCTACTGCAATTCCATGTGCAATGTTGTTGCGGTACAGTTGTGCTTTGTCATAGGCTTTTAGTAACACCTTCATTTCCCTGTGTTCCTGTGAGTCTACCGCATTGCGCAAGACGAAGAATACATCCATTGCAGCACGCAGCATTTGCGAATGCGCGAACGGTGAGTCAACTGTACCGTAGGCTCGACAGGCGGCAAACGATGGCGTCTCGCACAGTAGTTGAAACAGTCTAGTAAGACCGGATTCAAGATGCTCCCAGCGCGACAGTGCATCTCCGACCGCCTCATAAATTGGAGCAGTCGTTCTTTCACCGCGACGGCTTGCCGACGGAACTTCATCCTTTGTAGGATTCCAAGCTGGCAGCGCCATTCATGTCACCTCTCGGGGCTGTGATACGAGAAAGTCTCTGCGAGGCGTAAGAAACACCATTAATTTTGGAAGCGCCCTCAGTTCAGGGGCTAAACGAGGAATTTCAAACTGACCCACTACCGAATCCCAACGCGCGTTTCAGTTCCGCTCCGTGAATAGGGAAGCCGTATGAAAAGCGCCGTTTCGTTCCTCCAGCCGCGCTCCCGGCACGGATGCGTCGTGCGGAAAGACCACCCAAGCGCCTTCGGCGGCAAGCTGGGGCAGAAGGCGCTTCTTGTTGGCAAGCGTCTCCAGGGGGTAGAGATCAAAGCTCATGATCCACGGCGGCTGCAGGTGAAGGGTGGTGGGAACCAAGTCGGAGATAAAGTAAACGGCTTCCCGCCCGTGGCCGATCCGCACGCCTTGCATGTGCCGCGTATGCCCGGGTAGAAGCTCAACGCTCACGTCCGGCAGGATCTCGGCATCGCCATTGAGGAACTCGGTTTGCCGCTCCGTGGGGGCGAAAAATTCCTCGATGTAGCTGGCACGGTCCCGCTCGGTAGGGCACATGGCGTGCTCCCATTCGCCGCGCTGGACAAAATAGCGGGCGCGCGGAAAAGTCGGAACCAGCTTTTCGCCCTCGCGCCGCGTGTTCCAGCCACAGTGGTCGAAGTGGAGATGAGTGTTGATGACCACGTCGACATCTTCCGGCCTGACGCCACAATCCGCGAGCCCCGAAAGGAGCGAAGTTGAAGCATGATCGACGCCGTATATGTCGGCGCGTTTCGGGTCAAACTTGTCGCCGATGCCCGTCTCGATGACGATGTTCCGTCCGTCGCCCTGCACCAGGAGGCAAGTAAGACCCCAATGCACACGGTTTCTGGCGTCCGCAGCGATTCTTTTTTCCCAGAGCGGCTTGGGCACTACGCCAAAAACCTGCCCGCCATCGAGAGTGAATGGTCCGTCGCTCAGGACATGAACTTCGAACTTTCCCAGTTTCATTATGGCTTACCCGAGCAGGTTGCTCGATCACGTGTAGCGGCGGCTTTATGCCGCCATCGAGGCGTGAGAAACGCCGCACTTCTAGCGATGTAAAACCGCCGCTACGTCCTCCGCATGGCCTTTCAACAAGCTCCGAATTATTTACGGTTCCTCAAGGAGCTCAATCAGCACGCCGGCCGTGCTGCCGGGATGGAGAAAGGCAATCCGCTCGTTTCCAGCGCCCACGCGCGGCGCACGATCCACCAGCCGAAATCCAGCCCGCTCGAGTTCCACCACAGTCGCCGCCAAGTCAGGGACGGCGAGCGTGACGTGATGAACGCCGGGTCCGCGCTTCGCGATAAAGTTTGCGACGGGAGAGTCAGGGCTCGTTGCCTCCAGCAGTTCGATGCGGCTGCCTTCCACTCCAAAGACTGCTACGCGCACCTTCTGATCCGCAACAGTCTCTTCTGAAAGAGGCTTTGCGCCAAGAAGCTTTTCGAACACGGGAACCGCGTCCCGCAAGGCGCCTACCGCGATGCCAAGGTGATGAATCCGCATAAGATTGTCTTATTGAGTCAATGGCCCGATGGTCCGGTGAAAAAATCCCGCGTAAGTTCTTCGGCTGCGGAGTAGGGATCTTGCTCTCCGTTCGCGATCCGCTCGGCAAACGCGCTCACTGAACCGTCGGCCAGCCGCACTTGCGCCCAGCGGTCGAAAAGATTTTGCCGGACGATCTCCAGGAGTCGCAGTCGCCATCTTTCGCGCTGGCGCCGACCGCAGAGAGAATTTGTTCGGCAATAAGCGTGGAACGCGTCGATGGCCTTTGTGAGCTGCTCCACGCCCTCGCCGGTGGTCGCGATTGTTTGTAAAACGGGCGGGTCCCACCCATCCTGCCGCGCTGTTGACGTGAGCGCGCGGAGGTACTCCTCAAGGCGGCCTGCGCCCGGCAGATCCGCTTTGTTAATGACGAATAAATCGGCGATTTCCATGACTCCGGCCTTCAACACCTGAATGCCGTCGCCAATTTCCGGCGCGACAACCAACAGCGTGGCGTCCGCAATCGACCTGATGTCGGTTTCATCCTGCCCCACGCCCACGGTTTCCACCAGCACAACCTCGCAACCAGCCGCCTGGAACACGGCGACGGCGTCTGCGGCCGCCACAGCGACGCCTCCCAAGCGCCCCCGCGTCGCCATGCTGCGAATGTAAACTGCTTCGTCGTTAGACAAGCTCTGCATGCGGATGCGGTCGCCAAGAAACGCTCCGCCGGAAAAAGGGCTTGTGGGATCCACCGCCAGAACGCCAACCCGATTGTTCCGGCGACGGCACGCAATGACGAGCTTTTCCACCAGCGTGCTCTTGCCTGCGCCCGGCGGTCCCGTCACGCCCAGCACGTAAGCCTCCTGGCAGTTCTTTGGGAACAAGCATTTCAGCAGACCAACGCCGACCGGGTCGCCACTCTCCACCGCCGAGATAGCGCGCGCCACCGCGCGATGATCGCCGGAGCGAATCTCTTGTACCCACCTTTCGTACGTGTCTTCCATGGAGCAGGAGCACGCTGCGCGTAGCCGCTCGCCGCCGCGGGTAAGGCGGTTCAGGAGCCTGAGTCGTGAAGCAACTCGCGCGAGATGACCAGGCGCTGAATTTCGCTTGTACCTTCGCCGATGGTACATAGCTTCACGTCGCGGTAATACTTTTCCACCGGATAGTCCTTGATCAGCCCGTAGCCGCCGTGGATTTGCACTGCCTCGTTCGCCACCTTGACGGCCATCTCGCCCGCCATGAGTTTGGCCATGGCGCTTTCCCTAGTCACGCGCAGGCCGCGGTCAACGCGGGCGGCAGCGCGCAGCGTCAGCAGGCGCGCCGCTTCGATGTCCGTCGCCATATCGGCAAGCTTCCATTGGACCGCTTCGAACTCCGCGATGGGGCGACCGAACTGGCGCCTCTGCTTTGCATAGTTCAAGCTGGACTCGAAGGCTCCTTGCGCCATGCCAACGGCAAGCGCGGCGATGGAAACGCGTCCTTTGTCGAGCACCTTCAGGCTGTCAATAAACCCAGCTCCGGGCTTGCCCAGGCAATTCTCCGCCGGAATGCAGCAGTCTTCAAAGATGATTTCGGCGGTGTCGCTGGCGCGTAATCCCATTTTGTTTTCCTTCTTGCCAACCCGGAAGCCGGGCGCGCCGCGCTCGATGATGAAGGCGGAAATGCCGTGCTTCTGCGCGGCCTTGTCCGTCACTGCCATTGCAACACATACGTCCGCATGGCTGCCGTTTGACGCGAAAGTCTTGGAACCGTTGAGCACCCATGCCGTCCCTTCGCGGCGAGCTGTAGTGTGCGTACCCCCAGCGTCGCTCCCTGCTTGCGGTTCCGTCAGGCTCCAGCAGCCGAGCTTTTCGCCGCGGGCGAGGGGCGACAGGAACTTCCGCTTCTGTTCTTCCGTTCCTGCCTCAGCAATGTGCCCGGCGCACAGCGAATTGTGAGCCGCCACGATCAAAGCGACGGAGCCATCCACACGCGCCAGTTCTTCCACGATCGTGACATACTCCGCATAGCCTAGCCCCGCACCGCCATATTGGGGTGGAACAGTGACACCCATCAAGCCCAAACGGGCGAGGTGGGGTAAGATCTCGGCGGGGAAATGCTGGGTTTCGTCCCATTCGGAAACGTGGGGACGGATCTCCCGCTCAGCAAATTCCCTCACGGAGTGCCTGATTGCCCGTTGTTCTTCGGTAAGCTCGAAGTCCAACCGCCACCCCGGGGAGCCCACCCGTGCTCTTAGCAAGCGGCTCTCCTGTATAGCATACCAGCAGCGTGATGTCGGCTGCGGGTGAAAATAGGAAGCTTCCAGGTTTGCGCGGAGTTCATTCCGCCACCTGGCGGCATAAGTGAGAGTGGCGGGGTCCCGAAAGGCTATTCAGCAGTTCGGCGCAACCGTGCTGGAACGGCGTGATGTGCTAAGATGAAGCCGCCGTGCTGAAGAACGGTGCAAAGGCTTTTTTTTTGTGGACGGCAGGCATTCTCCTGAGTGCGAGCGTCAGCCTTTCCGCATTTCCCCTGCGGAAGCACAAGCTCCATGAGGCACGCGTTGAAATCCGCGCCGGTAAAGCGTTGTGCAGCGTGGATGTTGACGGAACGCCGGAAGGAAAGACGGGCTCGCATGGAACTCTTACCTTGGACGATGTCTCACCTTCGGACCATTACATTCACGTCGTATGCGCGGGCAAACCCGAGATGACCTATTTCATCTCCCCTTCGCCTGGCTCGGCACTCGTCCTGACGCCCCAAGATTCTCTCTCGCCCGCGGCCAAAGCCAATTCCGATTCCTTAGCCGTGGCCGAACGCGACATGGCAATGCGGCGGCTCTTTCGAGAGGCGACGAACTACCGGTCAAACGGCCAGTTTCCCCAGGCTATTGAAACGCTCCGCCGTGCCATCCAAGTCGATCCTGAAAATCCCAATCTTCACCACGAGCTAGGTGAGACATTCCTCATGGTTCAGCAATGGGACAGCGCCCGCGTGGAATTGCTCGAAGCTCTCCGCCACGATCCCAATAGCGCCGGTCTCCATAACGGTCTTGGATACGCTTACGAAAAGCTGGGTGACCTCCGAGCGGCGCTGGACCAATATCGCCTGGCAAGCCGGCTCGATCCCACCGACGGCGCATACCAGGATCGCTACCTAGAAGCACTCGCTGAATTCGAAGCCAGCCAGCCTCATAAGAAGAAAAGAAGGAAATAGTTCTCGCGTCTTCCGCGGCGCGTCCAGGAACAGTGCAATGGGACAGTACACGATCAGCACGTGCAGGCCTCCCCAGGCCGGCATGGGCCGAAGCTGACCTATCCCTGGTCTCAATCCCTCAGCGGGCACCGAGCCTTAGCGCAAACGCTTCCTGGCCCAGTTTTTCCAACGCCGCTTTATACGCGTCGCGATGCGTCATCTCGTCTTTTCGAATCTCCGAGAACCGATCCGCAGCAGCGTAATCACCAGCTTCTTCCGCTTCCTGCGCAAACTGCCTGTACATCATCGCCACTTCGTAGGACTCGCCCTTTATCGCGTCACGCAGGTTGTCTTCACTGCTGCCTACAAGACCTGCAAGCTTCGCTTCCTCGGCGAAGTGCTCGAAGCGCTCCGTCTGGGCGGTTTTCTCGAACAATGCTGCCAGTTCCGGCTGGCCACTGCGCCGAGCCTCTTCGGCGAAAAGCATATACTTCACGTAGGCAAACGCCTCGCCGTGCATCGCCGTCGAGAGATTTTGCTGAGTTTGCTCGCTCAGCGCCTTTTGAGCCTCTTCCTGCGAAGCACCTGAGGCCCTGGCTCGCGCCAGACCCGCGTAGAAGAGAGCTCCCACCATGCCGATCACAGCAACTCCTGCAATTACCCACGAAATCGAGTCTTTGACCCTTTTCATTGCTTCCTCCCGGAGCCTCGGCTCCTGATCTTATAAGGTTCCTTCGCATCCCGCTCCTCGAAGCGGGGAGAGGGGATCTACGACGTGGTGAGTGAAAGCAGCTTTCGGCGGGCTCGAAATCCGCTCCTGCGTTGCGCGTCTGATCACCCACCCGGGTTAAAAACCTTCCCTAGCTACTACCGTCAGTAGCTCATCCGTTGTCGTCCACCAGCCCAGACGGGGAATCCCTGGGCGTTACGCAAGGTGAGCACTTTGCCGCCCAACTTGACCTCGCGCGCGATGATCGCCTCCTGCCCTTGAAAGTTCACTTTGGAGCCGGTGACTTCGATCTGGTCGCCCTTCGCGAACTTGAAGTTCTCTTTCTGAAGGTAAGCCGAGGGTCCGAGATGTACGTCAAACGTGCCCGAATCGGCTTTCAAGGTCACGTGAGTTCCGGCCCATCCGCACCGGCCCGAAAACGTCTTCACGTCCTCGACGGTGCCTTTGATTGTTGTTTCGGTCGCGGGATTGTAAATCCGATTCCCTCTTCCCGGACCCATTCCCATGCCTCCTCCCATTCCCCTTCCCATGCCGGGCCCCATCTGCGAATATGCGGCCGAAACCAGGGAAAGGGACAAGGTGGCAACGCCTAACATCGTTCCAAACCAATGTCTCGAGGTCATATCGTTTCTCCTCTCTGAAGAGGCCTTCTGCGAACGCCGATTAGAGAAAACTGCACAATACAGTGACATCGTTTTCTGTAGCGCCGCTCTATGACCGGCGAAAGACGCCTGTCGCAGACCGGCGCTACAGCGTTAGTTCTCACTGCAGTTTGCAGTGCTTGTTAATCACGAACACCCATTTCCGAAGCCATCTTCCGGTATTGGGTGCTCCATTCCTTCATCGAGCGTTCCATTTCACGAGCCTGCTCAGCGACCTGCTTTCCGTTGGGACTGGACGCGCTCAATTCTTGATTCATCTGCTCGAGCTGGGTGCGGGCTTGTTCGCGGCTTTGCTGCATATTCCGGATCCGGCTCTGCAGCGCCTCCTTTTGATTCGCGCTAAGTCCCTGCATCAATTGCTCGTGTTCCTGATCCATGGTTCTCAGTTGCTCGCGCAACTGGTCCCGCTGCTGCTGCGCTGTCTGCACGTTAAGGTGCTTGCCCGAATCCCGAGCTATGTCGCGAGCCTGGGTCCGGATCCGGTCCGCCGTTTGGGTGCAGGTGCGAAGCTGATCGCGTTGCTGAACAGTGGCGCGAAGCTGCTGTCTCTGCTGGGCGCGAGTCAGCGTCCCTTGCCCAGACTGGTTTGTCGATGGACGCCCGACGCCTTGCTGGCCCGATCTAGCTCCTCCAGCACGCCCGCGTCCTTGCGCGAGCAGCAAGGGCGCCGTGAACAACATCAACAAGCTCATCAAGGTTAGGATTTGTCGTGACATTACTTTTATCCTCCTTCGGAATGGGATTTATTCACAAAGCTTCTTCTCTTTGCCTATCCCCTGCAGTCCGATTTCTCACTGGTCTGTAGGTGGCTTCACGCCGATCAGATTCGCCAAGTCCGGGAAAGTTACACGCGTCGAATCCGCGCAGCGCCTGGTCCCGGCAACATGTGGGAGTCGAAGCAGCCTTCTGAACATCTTCGAGCACAAGCCTTCGAGCACGGTGAAGTCGAGCCTTTATTGCAGTTTTTGTCAGGTTCAGTTCGTGGGCCGTCTCCCCGATGCTCATCCCTTGGATGTAACGAAGCACGAAGGCTGAACGGAGCGCCTGAGGCAATCTCATGGACTTTGTTCGAAGAACCTCACGCTTCTCCCTGCGTGCGAATTCATCAAAAGGGCCGAGCCGGTGATCCGCGATTATACTGGCTAACGAGAAGGGAGAGTCCTCTGACCACTCCCGATCAATCGAGACCAACCTCGAGCCTTTCCTCCTGCGCAGGCGCATCAGCGCCGCATTGGCCACAATGCGGGTTAACCAAGTCAAGATCTGGGATCTACCTTCGAACGATTTCAGGTTCTTGACCGCTGAAAGCAGGCCATCCTGCACGGCGTCCTCGGCGTCCTCGCGGCAACCGAGTACACTGTATGCCGCTCGGTAGAGTCGTTTGCGGTGGCTGCAGAAAAGATCCCCTAGGTTTTCCTCACGTCCAGCACTACCCTGTGAACAAGCCGCTGTGGGTTCCAGCTTGTCTTCTCCTGTTTTCACATCTTCCATCGCGTCTTTCTCCCCTCGTTCCAGCCGTCGCCGACGATCGCCTCCGGAGATTGAGAGACCGGCTGTCACCTTGAAAGCTTACGCGCGCCGCTTTGCCTTTACTTCGATCATGACAAAACTCGCCTCACGGTAACGTGGATCATTCCCACTTGACTTGCGCTATAGCCTAAAAAGTCTGAGGATGAGCGCGATCCGAGCGCTCATCCTCAAGAGCGTCCCGCCTTAGCTAGCTTCGCGCCTGATCGAGTCGATTTTGAAGTTCCTGGAAGGCCTCCTTCGTCTTACCGTAGTCGACAAAATCCGCGATCATCGCGTCCAATTTGTCCGCAAGATCTGCGTTGGCTCGCACGTATTCGGGATAGGGAGAAGCAAACAGCCCATTCCGGTGCTCGTTCAAGTGATTTATGGTACTTGTCAGGTTGTCAGCGAGTTCCTGGAGCAACGGGTTAATGCGGTCGATGGCCTCTTGCTGCCAGGGCGAGCCTGACTCGCGCGCATCACGCAGTTGCTGCTCCAGCTCACCTACTTCGTTGACGTGTTCCTTGATCTGGCCAAGCTGGACCGCATGGCTCTGCCAACTCAGACGGCTCCTGTGGTACGCAATCAAGTCGTGCGAGTCTCGCCGAATCTGGGCCGCTTCAGCCTTCGCCTTTTGGAACAACTCCGCGACTTGCTTAGAGTCTTGAACGGATTCTTCCTGCGGTGTCGCCTCCTGCAACGCCAGTGTCGTCACCGCCGTCAGGAAGATGGCCACCGCGGTTAACGCGAAATTCCGTAAGTAGTGAGCGTTCATCTTTTCCTCCTGGTTTGATTTCTCAGCGAATAGCTGGACCTTCCTCCGCCGCTTCCTTTACATGCACCTGCCCTTCCAAGCCGCTTTGCGCTCGTAACCCCCTTTCCCAGCACCGAAATCCGCACCAAGACTCACGGTCTCCCTTTGCAATTCGTCAAAAGCTTTGGACGAAAGAGGGCCTCATTGTTCAAAGGCTTGTACGGGTATGGAAACAGCACAGGGACACTTCGCTGGTCTGAGGGACGTTGAGGTCCAGGTCTGAGCAATACGGTCGCGTTCGATCTCCGCGCTGCCCGTCTACGCAGGAAAAGCCGCTCCGAAAGCAGGTGGCTTCACGCCGATCAGATTTGCCAAGCCTCGAAAAGTTACACGCGTCGAATCCGCGCGGCGCTTCGTCCTGGCTTCGATATTGGCGCACTGCCTGTGAGTGCCACGTGGCCCTTCCCCACCTGACTTACTCGATCTCATAAACAGTCTGAGGATGAGCGCCATCACGCGCTCATCCTCAGAAGCATCCTGCCTTAGCCAGCCTTGCGCTGCTTAAGTCGATTCTTGGAGCTTTTGGAAGGCCTGCTTCGTCTTGCCGTAGTCAACAGAATCCGAGATCAACGCGTGCAATTTGTCCGCAAGATCTGCGTTGGCTCGCACGTATTCGGGATAGGGAGAAGCAAACAGCCCATTCCGGTGCTCGTTCAAGTGATTTATGGTACTTGTCAGGTTGTCAGCGAGTTCCTGGAGCAACGGGTTAATGCGGTCAATGGCCTCTTGCTGCCAGGGCGAGCCTGACTCGCGCGCATCACGCAGTTGCTGCTCCAGCTCACCTACTTCGTTGACGTGTTCCTTGATCTGGCCAAGCTGGAACGCATGGCTCTGCCAACTCAGAGGGCTCCTATGGTACGCAATTAAGTCGTGCGAGTCTCTCTGGAGCTGGGCCGTTTCAGCCTTCGCTTTTTGGAACAACTCCGTGATTTGCTCAGAGTCTTGAACGGATTCTTCCTGCGACACTGGCTCCTGGAAGGCCGATGTCATCACCGCCGCCAGGAAGAGAGCCAAGCCGGTCAGCACGAAATTTCTTACGCAGCGTGCGTTCATCTTTTCCTCCCTGTCTGACCTTTCGAAGCCATCGCTTCTCGGCCATCAGGCGTGCGGCCCCTAGCCGCACGGAAAGCTGATTTCTCAACCTCGTTCTATCTCATTCAACATCCGCCATAACTGGGCCATCTGGTGCAGTCACGAACGAGGCAGCCACCCGACACATTTCCCCCTGCTTCCGCGATGTTCCCCACGACGAACTAATGCCCCCCTTTCCGCCGCCTTAGTATGTGCACGGGTATTACCAAACGGCTCAGTTCCGTAACTCCTGTCCCACGACAGGATTCCGTAATGAAGGCCACCGTCCTCCGTGGCATTTCGTATAAAGCCTTTGACGGAAGAGGACCTCATTGTCCGAAGGCTTGTACGGGTGCGGAAGCAGCCAGGTATAATCCGCTGGTCTGAGAAGCGTTGTGGTCCGGGTCTGGGCAGTACGGTCGTGATCGGTCTCCGCGCTGCCCGTTTACGCAGGAAAACGTCTTACGAAAGTTCGTTTCAGTCATCCCTCGAAAACGAGGGCCGGGTGTTGGATTCCAGCTTTTGCGGGAATGACGGTGGCCATATTTTCACGCTTCCGGCTGGCGCAAGGCGGCATACGCGACTGCTTTTGGTTCAGCTCAACCCGCAAGTCTTTCGCTTTCCGTACGGGTAGGTGCCTGCAGGGTGATGAGTAGAAGTTCTCCCACCACAAGGTCAAGCCCTATCCAGTCCGTATATACGTGATCTTTCGACGTGTCCGCTGCGCCGCCTGCCTGCCTTGCGCTCCGTTTCACGACAAAACGCAGCAGGCGCCTGTGCTTGGAGTCCGTCAATGTACCGGCTACCGCCTTAGTGATTGGCGGGCTCCATCCGGTTTCTCTTACGAATGCCTCGATCATCTTATGAACGTCGGCCGCAGCACGGGTGCGCCGGTCAGCACGAGCCGACACGTCTTGGGCCCGCGCCTCTGAGCGGCTTATAGACAAAAAGGCAGCGGGCATGTTCTTGAGATCGGGGGTGTGGTACTTTACGAAGTTAACGATCTCCGGCGCGTGCCTTCTGTGATGAACCGACGCGGCGATGATAACGGCGGAATAGTTTTCAAGCGAGAACGCTGGCGGGACACTGGCGGTGTCAAGCATGTCGGCTGAGAGGCCGCGCGCCTCGATTCTGGTACCTAGATATGCTGCAACAAGGCGGGCGTGTCCTTCGCGAGCCGCATAGAGAACGAGGATCGGTTTCATTTTCGTCTGAACACACCTCACTACTAGCCGTGCATTTGCCCTTCCAAACAGCCTCCTTTCAAAACTCGTAGCCCCACTGCGGGTTTGCGTGCGGACGGTCGTGGCCTTCCCTGAAATCTGTCAAAAGACTTGGAGGCTTCGGGCGATTCGCGTCCAAAATATTGGACCGCTCCAAGTGGACAAACAGATAACGACCGCCAATGCAAAGGACTCACCCAGGTTGAATCTGAAATGTCAGTTGCTGTTGACACGCTGTGCCAAAAAAGCTGATGTGGATAGTCCGTCGCTTCTCCAAGAATGAGGCACAACAGCAGCCTTAGAGGACCTTCATTTATGCTAAGCTCTGGGCTGATGTCAGCTTCAGCCGCCTCTCCTGATCAAGACACAGATTTTTTTGAAATGATTTGGAGTAAGCTGCTGTCCGGCACGCACGTTCTTTCAAGGGGGTTGGCATGAAAAAACGGAAGAGATCAACAGGAAATTCCCAAATAGAGATGACCCGCCGGGCCTTCATGGAGCGGGTAAGTGCAGCGGGAATAGGTATGGCTGGCATGAATGCTGGAACACGCTTAGCCGCTGCTCCACTGGGACTTCAGATGCCGGGTCAGGATGCGACCGGAACCGACGAGCCGTCGCCAGAAGGAATTCACGTGAGTCTCAACGGCGCCTGGCGGCTATTCTATTTTGCGCAAGGCCAACACCGGATTACCCAACCCGAGGAACTGCTCAGGCAGCGTGTGCCTTCTGTGGAAGCTTCTGTCCCTGGGGATACTCCACTCGATCTATCCCGTCATGGCATGCTGCCCCGGGACCTGTTCTTTGCCGACAATCTTACAAAACTGAAACCCTATGAACTTTACGAATGGTGGTACCAGCGGGAGTTTTCGACTCCGCCGGAAATTGCCGGACGCCGAGTCGAGCTGCTTTTCCGGGGTGTGGACTGCCTTGCCACTTATTGGCTCAACAACAGGGAACTGGGAAACTCAGCGAATGCCATGATCGAACATCGCTTTGACGTGACAGATAAATTAAAGGCAAAGGGTGACAACACGCTGACGGTCCGGTTGAAATCCCCGATCATTGAGGCAGCCCACATGAAGTACGATCCTGCATACACTTTCGACGCCGGTCCTACAAATCAGGAAGCCGTCTGGATCAGGAAACCCGCGCACTGTTATGGTTGGGACATCATGCCGCGGGCTGTTTCAGCGGGTTTGTGGCGCTCTGTAACGCTTGTCGCTCATCCTCAGCATGAAATCACTGACATGTATTTTGCAACCTTTGCTCTCGAGCCAGGCCGGGCCAGGCTTTCAGTTTCCTACGAACTTACCACGGACCTCGCGCTGCTTCCCGAGATGGAATTGAAACTGGAAGGCCGGTGTGGCGCTTCCCGCTTCACTCATGTCCACAAAGTCGAATTCACGGTGGGGCGCTGTGAGTTCGATGTCCCAGACCCCGTATTGTGGTGGCCCAAAGGCTACGGTGACCCCAACCTTTACAAAGTGACCACCCAGCTCTTGCTGAAAGGACAGGCGATTGCGTCACGCGAGGATTCTTTCGGCATCCGCAAACTCGAATTCATTCACTATGACGCGAAGAGCCTCGAAGAACCGGCGCAGTTCCTTTTCAAGGTGAATGACGTGCCGATCCTCTGCAAAGGATCGAATTGGGTGCCTCTCGACGCGTTTCACAGTCGCGATGTGGAACGCTGTCAAAAGGTCCTCGATCTTGCCATCGACCTTGGATGCAACATCCTGAGATGCTGGGGAGGAAACGTCTATGAGGACGACATTTTCTTTAACGTGTGCGATCAAAACGGGATCATGGTTTGGCAGGATTTTGCCCTAGCCTGCGCGATTTACCCTGAAACACCAGCATTCCTGGAAGTAATCCGGCATGAGGCAAATTCCATTCTGCGCAAGCTGCGACGGCATCCGTGCATCGTTCTGTATTGCGGAGACAACGAAGGAGACATGTTCTGTCAAGGCGCGGGACTCGACCCGGCGCATATCAAGATAACAAGGGAGGTGTTGCCCGAGGCCGTTTTCCAATGCGATCCGTTCCGGCCGTATCTTCCCAGCTCGCCCTACATGTCGCCAAAGGTGATCGCTACGGGTGATGAAAAGCTCATGCCGGAAATCCACCTGTGGGGACCGAGAAACTATTTCAAGAGCCGCTATTACACCGAACACAAAGCGCCTTTCGTCAGCGAAGCTGGATATGACGGCTGCCCGGGCGTCTCCTCCCTAAAGCGCTTCCTGGACGCGAAATATGTATGGCCATGGCAAAACAACGCGCAGTGGGTTTACCACTCCACGAACATGGTGGGAGATCCCTATCGGATCGTCTCCGTGGTCAACCAAATAAAGGAGTCGTTCGGTCAAGTGCCTGAGACCCTCGAAGACTTTATTCTGGCGTCGCAGTTTGCTCAGGCGGAAGCTTTGAAGTTCTTCATTGAGATGACTCGTTTGAAAAAATGGCACCGCACCGGCATGATCTGGTGGAACGTTATGGATGGCTGGCCGCAAATATCTGATGGGGTTGTGG
Organism: Acidobacteriota bacterium; assembly: GCA_021817045.1. Classification (GTDB taxonomy): domain Bacteria; phylum Acidobacteriota; class Terriglobia; order UBA7540; family UBA7540; genus RH2-MAG17b. Next base: position 26,493 of record JAKAWG010000008.1, on the reverse strand, counting down.
ACTATTACTTCAATCGGAAGCTTGCTTATTACTATATCCGCCGTGTCCAGCAGCCCGTGTGCATGATGGTTGACGAACAGAAATATTGGACTTGCCGGGTGGTTGTGGGAAATGACTCGCGCGAAGACGCCCGCGGTCATTATCGGCTCTGGGATGCGGATTCAGGAAAGACGCTGCTCGAGGGCGACTACACGACTGCGGCTAACGAGAATTCTGAAGTCGGTGCGATTCCAGTGTTTCATTCCGACCGGCGGCTCTTTCTTATGGAATGGACGGCGAACGGCAAGAAATATGTGAACCATTATTTGGACTGTTCGCCGCCTTTTTCACTTGCCCAGTACAAATCTTGGCTCGTCAAGATCGCCGCGCTCGCAAACGATTTTGAACCCGCAAGCGTCGGGACGTAATCTGCGGTCAGATTTGACTCTGGCGTTTCAAAAGGCCGTCTTGAGCGTCACAATTTCCCAGGGCTTGACCGCAATTTGCAGTGACCCATCCGCCAACGGTTCGAGCGGCGATTCATCATCCTCAATGAGGTTTGCTCTCCAGGCACGCTTGATGGGGCTTGCAAATCGAATTCGTGCCGGTGTCTCGAATCCCTCCGCTTCGTAAAAGCGAAGCACCAGACGGTCATCGTCTTCGCTTTTCTTCAAGGCTGTCAGAACTAGATTGGCAGGCTCGAGACAGAAGAAGGCAGTTGCCGAAGGGCTTGCCGGCACAGCGCCAGCGCCCACAAAGGCCACTAAGGGGTAGTTAAAGCCGATGGCCTCGCGATAGCGCAGCCGCCAATCTCCTTGGTGCGGAAGCAAGGCCGTGCGGTAGCGGTGAGTACCTTTCTGGGTAAACCAATATACCGGGTTCCACCCTTGGCTCTTGCGCGTGGACAACAAAACGTGCTGCAGCAACGGATAAGGAGCCGGGTTCGGGGTTTCGTCGCGAAACAGGTGAAGCGTAATGTCGGAAGCGGACAGGCAACCATGCCCGAGATAGTTTCGGCTCGAAGCGTCAATCCAATTGATAGCTTCACGAAAGGGAAGCGGGTGATCGCCTCCGTAAAAATCAGGGTTGAAGGCACTGTAAGGGTCTCGAGGCAAGAGCGTGAAATCCAACTCGTCTTTTCCCAACTCCACTTTTCCAAACTGAACTTCATAAGCGATACGCGCATCATCCAGGTTTATCGGAAAGACGGCTCGTAGTTCTCTTCTTTTCTGACCGTCCCAGTTCATGATCTCCAGGTCGACCTCCACTCGCGGCAAGAGATGATAGATGCAGAAGTGCTCACGAAGAATAAAATGCTTGAAAGAGGCTTCGCGCCGTGCCGTCACGCGGACGGGACCTCGACTCACACTCTTGAGCGGAAAGGCATGATTGCTGGTCTTATCGAAGTGCTCCATGGTTACATTTTCCGCACGATCCCAGGCATACCCAGGCGCCGTAAACTGGATCACCTCTCCGCCGTCGAACTTCTCCGTGCGAAGCACTTCCCATTTCAACTTCTTGTCGTAGAGGCTCTTGATTCCGCCGCTTCCGAAGGCCATTTTGAAAAAGTCGTTTTCAATCTTCTTACCGGTTAACGGTATTACCGGAGGGGACACAGAAGAGGGCTCGAGAGAATACGTGCAGTACCCGAGAGAAGGCACCGCCTCAGCGACGAAAACGATCTCGGTGCTCAAACCGTTTCCGGGGGAGTCGAGAATCTCATAAGGCACCTCGCGCCCTGACGCATCGCGCAGGACAAAGGCATGCCGACCGGCAGGCTTCTGAAAATGGCAGCGCACTACGTCCGTCCTTTCCCAGGAAAGCGGGTTGAAGACGGCCAAAGGAATCTCCGACGTCGCGCCGTCCTTGAATCCGGCGTTGCCGTGCTGAAGCCCGGCGCTACGCTTCGGGATCCTCTTGATAAGTCGTGACCCCGCTTCGTTCAGCAACTGGTTTGCCAACCGTTTGGACTTTTCGTAGGAAGCAACGTAAACCCCGTCCGTGACGGTTCCTCGATTACCGCCCCACCCGTGATCCGGCCAACAGTTAGCCATCCACGCTTCGGTGAAGGTTTGCTGGGGATAATCTTGAAAACCTGAGGTGAGGCTGAGTCCTGCAAACAGCCGCTCGGCAGCGAGCAGGCGATTGTGCGCTTCGCGTCCTGCCAGCAGCCCTTCGCGGTGACCGGGTTCATCGTAATAAGCCCAGTTCAGTGGCCAGTCGCCCTTGAGCGTAGCGAGATCAAGCGAATGCCGGGTGAATTCATCCAAGAATTCCTCCGGCGTGACAAACTTCATTTCGGGTGGATGAATCTGCCGGGAGCGATTGTGCTCATTCCAATTGCGGCCGAAGCGCTTCATGGCCTCATTTTGTTCCCGGACGTAAGGGGGCAGTGCAGGTTGGGGAGGAAGATAGTCGCTTGTGTAATCGTAACAAAACGTTCGCGGCAGGTGACGCGGAGCGTAGAAGTACTTGCGTTCCTGGGCATAGAAAAGCCAACCGTGATTTCCCTTGGGATCCAGCAGTGGGATCGGGTCCGCATACTGGTAAGCATAGGTGAAAACAAAGGAGCCGTCGGGTGCTTCCCAGCGGTAGTATCCGTACGGGAACCGGCCCTGGACCAGGTACTTGATTCCTGCCCGCGCAAGAATCTGGGGCATCTGCAAGGTCAGCCCGGCAGGATCGGTCTTCACATAGAAACGGGTGTCAACGCCCGGAAACTTTTTCTGCAGCCAGCGCCGACCAAAATAGAACTGCCGCGCCAGGTTCTCAGGGCCCACATGCGCTTCGAGACACTGCACGTAGCTGGCACCCCACATAAAGCGCCGCTCGCGCATGACTCCCGTCATTTCATCCTGAAGGTCCGGATGACGCTGCAGAAACTCCATCAGGTACGTGGTTGATTCCATGGAATAGCAGAATTCCGGATATTCTCTGAGCAGCTTCAAAGCTGGCAGGATAATGTCGGCGGAGCGATAGTCTGCTGTCTTCTTCTGTGTGTCCAGCCAGCCAAGGTCGTTATGGCATGTGCAGTTCAGGGCAAAGGTGCCGCCGTCAAAGTAAGAGTGATAGGCGGGGACGCGCAAAGATCGGCCAGTCCCCAAGGACGACGCCGGAATCTCGAAATCCATCACCGTGTCCTGGTACGGAGCGGGGATCAAGATTCTCTGACGGCTGACGGCTCGCTCTGGAATCTGAGTGAGAGAGATTTCTTTCGCCGTATTCCCCTTGTGCGAAATCACCAGCCGCGCGTCAGTTAGCTGTCCGCCGGGATTTATGAAGTGCAAGGTTGCCGTCTGCACCGGTTGTCCGTCATGGACGTCATACATTTCGTAGGCATCGATTTCGAAGGTACGTTCATGTGGCAGCGGAAAGACACGCAGTTTGGCAATGCCCGTTTCCAGCCTGCCTGGCTTTTCCCAGACATCTTCAACAACGATTCGAAGCAAGGCAGTTGTCTGCGGTTCCGTCAGCGAAACGATCTGGAAGAACTCGGCCTGGCGAAGATCAGCGTTCATCGCGAAGCCATTGGAAAACCTGATTTGAACGCGGCGAGGCGGCGCGTACTGGGCGGCGCGCGGGTGCAGCGTCGAGTACACGCTTTCGCCAACGATGTCTGGAGGTATGGGCTGAGTGAGAATCCAGATTTCGCTCACCGGCCGCTGCTGGGAAAAGTTGATCTCCAGCCAGGCGCCCTGAGCTTGGTCGTCGGCCCTCCAGCCTCGAAGGAACCTGTCCCCAAAGACGTTGCCGGGTAGATAGCCCCATGGGGGGTCTTCAACGTAAGAAGACGCTTGAACTTTGGTTTTGAATCGGGGATCAGCCCAGTCCGGGTTCGCCGGCTTCAGCCTCTGGGCTGCTGCCACCAAGCGAGTGGGATGGCCTGCTCTGTAAATTTCGGCAGCCGCCCCATAGCCCGCACCCAGAATAGCGGCGCTTCGTAAGAAACTTCGACGGTTCATACGCCCCTCCCGCAAGTTGAAGAATCTTTGCCCGATCGACGATTTTCCGGCTTTACTGCTTGCGGGGCAGCCGTCATTCAATCGGACGCCATTTTGTTTGCTGCTTCGGAGACTGCACCGTCAGGCGCGCCGTGAAGCGTTTCCGTGGCGTTTGCTGCCCCGCTCAGGTCGTTTCCGACCAGGCTGATGTCGGAGCTGAGTTGACCCTCGGCACGGAGGAAAGTTTCCGTGTGTGGTGGGACGCAGCATCCGTGGATGAAGGCACGCCGCACGTTGCGAAAAAGAAGGAGAGGTTCGCGGCTGGCTGGCGCGCTTCCCGCGAGACTGCCGGCAGTAAGATTTTTGACGTCGTCGCAAAGCAGGAGCGGACGCATGTCGCGCCGGCGAGCTTCAACGCAAACGTTTTCAAACCGAACTCCGTGAACGTGGCGGCAGTAGAAGCCGTAAGCAGGCAGGCGGCCAAACATCCGCGCTTCAGGATAGTCTGCGGGAAGTTCCGGGATTTCGCGCGTCACCCATGCAAGCTCGCCACCCTCCTCCGTGTCAATACGAATGTTGGTGAGGGTCACGTCTTCGACGTCGTGGCCGGGGAGGCCGGTCACCAAAGACGTGAGGATCGCTCCTGTGGCATGCACGTTATCAATCATGACCCCACGCAGGGCATGTGGCTTCGGGCCACTGGGCGGGTTGCCGCTGCGATTGCCCAGGCGCACGAAAATGGGGGTGCGGACGTTCTGCATGCGAATGTTAGAAACCAGCACGCCGTCAATGCTCCCGCCATCCACCATTTCAATGGCGACTCCCGAAATGAGGCGATAGTTCAACGGAACGTCGTCATTGTAAACGACCGAATTTGCGAAGGTGATGTTCTCGAAAGCCCCCTTGCTGGCGGTCCCCATCTTAAAACCGTTGGAAGAACCCGTGAGGACACAGTTCGTGATGGTAATGTTCTTGGTCGGAGGAACCTCACTTCCGTAAGGATTCTCGCTCTTGATACAAAGTGCATCATCACCCGTCGCAATGTCACAGTTCGAAATGAAAACGTTCCGGCAGCCAGTGACGTCCATGCCATCCGTATTCGGCCCGTGTACCGAACCCCGAACCCGTAACCCGTTGATGAACACCGACTCGCAATCGATGGGCCGCAGGGTCCACCCGGGAGGGTTCGCAATCGTGATCCCTTCGATGCGAAGATTTCGGCAGTGGACGAACTCCAGTAGCGGCGAGGGGCGCATATCCAGACGTGTACCCCCATCCACCGCCTCCCATGCCGCGTTGATTGTCTCTTTCCATAAATCCGGAGGCCTTTGCGGCACGTGCGTGGGCTTCCAGAACGTCGGCCCCTGGCCATCGATCCGGCCCATTCCGCAGACCGCAATGTTGACGGCGTCTCGCGCGAAGATCAAGTGCCGGATGTTGTCCGTGACGTGCGGGTTTAGGGCGAAGTGCGGTTCAAAGTCGTGAATGTTCCTGCTGCCGAGAAGGGTCGCGTTGGCTTCCAGGTACAAGGTCACGTTGTCTTTCAAGACGACTCCACCGGAGAGATACCTGCCTGGCCCGAAAAAGACGGTTCCGCCCCCGGCTTTGTAGGCTGCGTCGATGGCCTTCTGAATTGCGCCGGTATTCTTGGTTTTGCCATCTCCACGTGCGCCGTAGCTCTCAACATCGAAAAGCCTTCTGGTGCGGAGATCATCCGCCAGAGCCATTGCGGGCAACCCGAGCGCCGCCGCGCCGAGCCCCAGCATCCCTCTTCTGTTCATCTCACTCCTTCCCGGTGTCCGTTCTTTCGCTAGTTAAGCCTCGATCAGATGTTCACACCTTTGGCGGCTATCCAATACCCGAACTTTCGAAAAACAAATTCCGCTTTTCCCGAAGTACGGCTGTCTGACGGTCAGAGCCTAACGTTCCGCGTCCGGCCATACCCCGGCTCCAGACCGAGTGCCGGCTCACGATGCCCAGTGCCGCTGTCGGCAACTTCGTCCAGCTTCTGAGTCTGGATATTCTTCGAGCGGACCCGGCTCCGCAGCGCGTTAAATTCGCTGCTTGATTCTGGACCGCTAGACCCCCGAATCGAGGCTTTTCCCCGACGCGCTGCCGGGCGCAAACAGCCAAATCAGCACGCCCGCCACGAAGATGGCCGCTGCCACGCCGTTCCAGCGGAAAAAGTGAGCCGGCTGGGAAAGCAAGACGATCAGCGGAGGCGCACATGCGGAGCAGAACGCGCCGGCGCAATAAGCGAGAGGATTATTCCTGAAGAACAGTGCGAGCAGCGCAACGGCTGCCACCAACGGAATAAAGCGCATGGACCAGCCGGCAGCCCACTCGGCGAATGAATGAGCTCCGGGCGGTCCGATGGCCACAAGTAGCACTGCGCCGCCGGCCCAGAGCCACCATGCCTTGCGCCTCCAGCCCGCCATCACTCCGTAGACGAGCACGCCAAGCGCCGCAGCTCCCGCCACACCGTAAATCAGGCCGTGCCCCAAAACGTCAAAGGCGGGCAAATACGCGTCAAGCGCCTGCGGGGGAGATGGGAAACCTACCAGCCCGTAAGCGTGCGCGCGATCGGCAAACAGGGCGAGAAACTTTTCCAACCCGGCGGAGACCGCAAGGCCGGCCACCAGAGCGATCCCAGCGTCCCGCCGCCAGACCCGCCGCTGGCGGGTCTCAAGCAGCCGCCACGCCTCCGGGTAAAGGCTGGTGGTGAGTCCAACCAGCAGCCACAGCAAAGCGCCGCCGAGAATTATGGTTACAATCAGGCTGACGGCCACCTGAAGCTCAAACGAGGACAAGGGGACAGAAGTGGGGTAAGCGCGCTCGATCAGCGGCAACTGATTGAGATCGGAAATGGCGAGTAGGAGCGCCACGGCGACCGCCACTTTCAGCGAGGCAGCCCAGGGGATGCGTCCTCGCCGCACCTGCCTTACAAACAAAACGATCGCTCCGGCAACGAGTCCTGAGCCAAGCAGGATTTCGATTCCCAGCAGAGCCGAATTGATGAGGCTGGATGAACTTTCGCGGCGCACCCATTCCTCTGGCAGCTTGTACGTGTGCGAAAAGCCGACGACCTCCGAGCCGGCCAACTGCACAACCAGGCGGTAAAACGCGCCGCCGGCGTTTCGCGGATCGCCGGGCTTGGCTTGCCAGACGAGGGTGTAATCCTCGCGCGCAGGCCGCTTTTCCGCGAATGAGCCCTGCAACGCAAAATTAGCTGCATTATCTCCGTGCTCGGCCAGGGATTTTTTAGCCAGCGCCACGGCTTGCTCGGGCGTAAGGCTTGCGCCGGGCGCCGTTTCGTCGAGCACGTGACGGGAGTCAAACACGCGGCCCGTCTGGGGATCCAGGTAGACGCGATATTCCTCTGGTTGAAGAGGCCGAAAGAAGCGTACCTCCCAGAGCTCCGGCTTGGAGGCGCGACGGAGAATTGAGTCTGTCTTGCGCACGGGAAAGCGCTGAAGAAAATAACGCACGACGAGCGGGTCCACATTGCCGCGAAGCCAGGCGGCGTGAAGGTAAGGGCCGGTGTTCACGCCCCGGCCGGCGAGATACCGCTCGGCTGCGCTTACCGCCTGAACCCGATCGGTGCGTATCTTGATGCCCTCGCCCAGCCGGTAAACCTTAAGAAAAGCGATTGCACCAAACACGACGACTACGGCCAAGGCGAGGAGGCCGGTGCGCCGCGAAAGACCTGCATACGGTGCTGGTGTGGCCGCCTCCACTTCCGCGCGGGGGGCGCGCGCGACGCCCTGGGCGGTGTTCGTCAGCGGCGCTTCGTCCGAGAAAGTTCCCGTCCGCAGGTAGGCGACAAGTGAAACCACCAACGGGATAAGCATGACGCCCGCCGAAAGTCCGCCGGAAAACATGAGGTAATGATTGGGTGAGCGCAAAAGCAGAAAGGCTGAGTACAGTGCGTCGACGGAGTAGTGCCACATCAGCGTCGCCAGAATACCAAAGCGAAGCATAATGATGCCGACGATGATCCCCGCCACACCGACTTCCACCCCGCGGATGAAAAAGGGCTCGTTCGGATAGGCCGAGTGCAAGAAGCCCCAGTTGAACGCCGCCAGGATGATCGCCAGCGGCCACGAACGCGTTAGTTTCTTCAGGAAGGGGATGGCGAAAGCGCGAAACTGCAGCTCTTCCGAGACCGCGGGGAAAAAGCCGCCGAACAGGACCGCCACCCAGGGAATGTGCGTGTTCAGGTCGTTCGAAAAGGGAATATCAGAGGGCGCCCACGCGCCTAAGTGGTTGGCGGCCAGGTAAAATACCGTCTGGTAAGCGAAAAAGAAGAACGTGATCGAAATGCCCACGACGTTCGCCATGAAAAACGAACGGGAGCGAAGACCTTTCCACGTGAAATAGCGCCGGAAAGAGACGAATTGCGGAAAGCTTTCCCGATAGACTGGCTCCGAACCGGCCACAACCAGGAAGATCAGCACACCCAACCCGACGCCACCCATGACGGCCTGAAAGAGGTAGCTTGAGACAAAGCTCGAAAAAGTGTCCGTCGTCTGATAGGAGAACTCGGCGAGCGGGAAAGCGTTCAACTGGCTCAAACAGGCGAGTAAGGCCGCGACGGCTCCGAAGGCGGCGGCCAACTTCAGGGGCGCGTCCCGGTCGCGTATGCGCTCAATGAGCACGGCCAGCAGCCCAATGCTCAGCAGGACCCAAAAGACCTGGTCTACCAGTTGAGCCGAATTGTTCTTTGAACGAAGCTTTTGATAACCGCGAAGCCAATCCTCAGGAATCTTAACGTACTCCTGATAGCCGGCGACCTGGTTGCCGTCCACCCGAACGGCGACGCGCAAGCTGCCCGCGCCCAGATGGACACTCTTGCGCTTCCACGTGAAGGTGTAATCCGTGCGCGCCGGGCGCTTCTGGCTTCTTGCCTCCACGAACGCAAGATCGCCGAGGTTTTCCTTCATCACACTGGTCAGAAAGCTTTCGGCCAGAGAACGCGCCTGATCCTGGGGAAGGCTGGCGCCGGGTGCGTTCTCGCGGATCTCGTGGTCGAAGCCTACCACCTGGCCCGCGGGCGTAACGTCAACAGAAAATTCCTCCTTGTGCAGCGGCCTGAACCAGCGGTGTGACCACCGCCACAAGTGTACGGGGCCGCTGGTGAGGCGATCCATGCGCTTGAGGCCTTGGGTGCGCTCGAGATAGAGTTTGGCTTCGTCGTCGTAATTGAACACGGCCGCGTGACGGTATCCGGCAAGATGAAAACCCCGCGCCCGCAGAAACTGCGCAGCGATGCGGGCGGACTCATTCCGGTTAACGCGAAAGTGGATGGAGGCCTCGGGAAAGGCGTGCGAAAAGTACTTCACTCCAATCGCCAGCGAAACCCCTGCCACCACGACGGCCACGACGATGACGCGAGTGTCCTTGAAATTCAGTTTGACCGGCATAGTTTCTTCATAGCAGCCGCTTCGCCATCATCCAGGCGGCAGCGCCGCGAGCGTAATAGTCTTCCATCCTGCGCACCTTCACGAACCCACGCCGCCGATAAAAAGCCTGCGCGGCGGCATTGGTCTCGGCCGTTTCGAGCCAAGCAAATCCCAGCCTCTGGGCGCGTCCCCAGGCTTCCGCTGCGTCCATCAAAGTATTTCCCACCCCGCGTCGCCGCCAGCCGGATTTCACATCGATGGTGATGACGTGGAGAGTTTTGTCCTGGGCTTGCTGAGCCACCAAGAACCCGGCGATCTCCCCTGCTTCCTCCGCCACCCAAGTCCTCGAACCACGATAATAAACGAACCCTTTCAGTTCCTCGCGGGAATACGCGACGCCGGCAGGGAAACACGCCGCGTCGATAGAGTGTAACTCGTCAAGATCAGTCGGGTGGAAGGAGCGAAGCCGCATCGATTTCGGTCCGGGTCGCTATGCTCGACGAGGCGGAGAAACGCCAACTCGCCGCTTTGGATTCGCGCGTCACGAGCGTGCCGTCTCACCCGGAACTTATATCACAAACCGGGCAGCAGTGCGTCGCCTTGTGCTGGTCCCTCCGGCGAACGAGCAAAAAGCGGAACGGAAAGCAATTTCACGCCGAGCTCAAAATTCTTCCGAACAGCGACTTCGGTTTGGCAGCCTGTTGTGAAAACGGCAGAGCCTTGACGAAATCCTCGGCTTCCTCGCGCGAAAGGCTTCCGGCCGCCCGGCGCCAATAGGAAACTTCGAGCAGCGCCGTCCAACACTCGAGGCAAGACATGCACTCACTGACGTGTTTTTCTGCCGGTTCCTTGTCCTGCCACCCCAGTTGGCCGTCCTGAATCCGGATGAATTGCCGGGCCGGCGGGCACGACTCCTGACGTGCCGCCCGCAATTCGCTGAGCAGTTGCAGCCATGCGTGCGGTTGAAGGTTCCCGTCTTCCTGCCGTTGGGCAACCGCCGGATAACGTTCCGCGAGCCGCGCAAGGCTCTTCGCAGCGACGCTGGGAGCAATTCTGAAGATTTGTTCCAGAGTCGCGTCGGAATAACCAGCAAGCTTCATGAACACCATTTCCCGGTGCAAAAGGGGCATGCCGCTAAGCAGGTCGCGGATCGCTTCAAGGCCGAATTCCGGGGGATTGGCGCGTTCTGGCGCGAGAGTAAGGGCGGCGCGGCTGAAGAGGAACGAGCGCAAATCCAGCAGGAATTCGCGCTCAGACTGATGGGAAAAAGTCCGGAGCCTCTCCGAATCGTTGCGGGCAAGCTCGGCAAGCGAATCACGCCACAACGCTCTCTCGTCGGAAAGGCCGGGGAGGTAAATTCGCGTCAGGCGGAGCACGACAGGTGTGTATTCCGCCAGGAACGCGCGCCATGCTTCGGCGTCTCCCAACTCGCAACCGGAGATGATTTTGTGAAATGTCAGCACGTTGGCAAGTTTACGGACCTGGCGTTCCGGGGGGCGGCGTCTGTGTGGGAGGCATCCCGGCCGGAGACATACCAAGAGGCACCATGCCGGGTTGCATCCCGCTCGGTGGCGGCCCGCCACCTCCGTGCTCCGCCTGCGCAATGCTTGCGCGCAGGTGAGCCACAATCAGTTGCGCTGTCTCGTCAAGTGCCTTTGGAAGCGGAGGAGGCAGGTATGGCTCATGGATAATGTCTTGCCAAATGGCCTTACCGTTTTTCCCGGTCAGGTAAATTTCGGTGTGAACGTCCTTCAGGCGGCGCAAACTGAAACACGATCCCTCAAGTACCGCGTCGGCCTTGCTGCGCTCACTCACCACGCGGAACATACGATCTTTCTCAAGGTCGGCTCGCAGTTTCGCCGTGAGCGCATAGTCGAAATTACCGATGTAAATCTTTCGCACGCTCCGCAGCGCTCTGGCGTCCACGATGTTGGCCGTCATCGGACCACGCAGGGAGGGGGCCGCTCCGCTCAGCGTGGGACGGCTTCTCCCGGAAGGCGCGCCGAGCGTGGGACGCTGGCCTGATTCCTGCTGTCCACAGACTATCCCCTCCGCCAAAAAGACCATACACAGGAGAAGGCTCCATCGCTTCATGGCGGTCCTCCACACGAGAGATTGGATTCATTGTATCAAAAAGAGGTGAGGGAGGGCGTTTGCGGGAAATATTGGACCAGCATTTCTATGGTTTCACGGTGGAATGAGGTCGTGAGGGCAGGTAGGACAAACGTGCCCGAGCACATATTTGCTGGACCCTACGGACCCGGCGACGCCCTTCTTCGGACTCGACATCCTTTTGTTATGCCCTGCGACGAGAATCCCCTTCCTTGAGGCTCCGGACTGTGCCTCTATCCGTAATCCGGTCATCAATCCGGCACGATTGCCAACGATTCTCATTTATGTTAGTCTTTGCGTTCATTCCCGAGCGGCTTCGCAGCCTAGGAGTAAGATAACGAACGACAAGGAGGTTGTGCCCACGGATGAAGATCACGAACGTGGAAGTTTTTTTGACAGGCGCAGCTTGGCGTAATTTTATTTTTGTTAAACTGACGACGGACTCGGGCGTAGTTGGCTGGGGCGAATGCACGCTCGGATGGAAAGAAAGCGCCGTTCGCGAGCTGATCCTGGATTTCGGCAGGCGCTACCTGCTGGGCCAGACTCCTTTCGATATTGAAAGCCTGTGGTTCAAGGTCTACCAAATCGAGCACAATGTCGGTCCCGTCATGCTGGCGGCCATGGCTGGGCTCGAAACAGCACTCTGGGACGTTGTCGGCAAGGCGTGTAACCAGCCCGTGTATAACCTGGTGGGTGGAAAGGTCCGAAGCAAAATCAAGGCCTATGCAAATGGATGGTACAACTACGGTGGAGATTTAGCAAAGCTGGCTGACCAAGCCCGAGAAGTGGTTGGCAAGGGCTATCGAGCATTGAAGTTCGATCCTTTTGGACCAGGAGGCCGGGAAATTTCGCGCGGGGAGTTGCGCGAAGCCTGCGAGCGGGTGAAGGCCGTCCGAAAGGCGGTCGGCGACGAGATCGACATCTTGGTGGAGTTTCATGGCCGCTTCAGTCCGATTATGGCACTTGAGGCCATTCGCGCCATGGTCCCCTTCTCGCCAACTTGGTGCGAAGAGCCGGTGCCGGCCAATAATTCTGAATCCATGGCTCAGGTGGTAGCGGCGTCACCGATTCGCGTTGCAACTGGAGAGCACGTTTACAGCCGTTTGGGGTTCTTGGATTTGTTGCAGCATAAGGCGGCGCACGTGGTACAGCCTGACATCGCTTACAGCGGAGGTTTTTTGGAGAGCAAAAAAATTGCCGCCCTGGCCGAAACGTATTACGTGAGCGTTGCCCCGCACAATTGTGACGGCCCACTGAAAACTATGATCGGTGTACACCTCTGCGCGAACATTCCCAATTTTCTGATCTTTGAAACCTTTGAAGATTTTGACGTCTCTTGGAGGCGGGCTATAACGCCCGGAGCGCCCCGGGTCGTCGACGGGTTTTACGAGCTTCCCTCGGGCCCGGGATGGGGCGTAGAGGTGGACGAGTCCGTTGTTCGCGCCCATCCTGAAGACCCTGATGCCAAAATGGACATGTTCAATTTAGGGTGGGAAGATCGTATGTGCAGATAATGCTCCTTTAGTGTACCGAGCAAGGAAACTGGATTCCTCGCGTTGTAGGTGCGAGAACCAGATGAGAGAGGCGCAAAGTGCCAAAACGGATAGCAATCCCTTCCACCAGAAAACAGCAGGCGGATAAGAACTATATCAGTGTGACGGGGAAAATATTTGCTGTCTTACAATACTTCATGCAAAGGGGTTCAAGACAGCAGCCGGTGGCTTTTCAGGAAGTCGCCAGCGCACTTCCATTTGCGCGGACGACCGTACACAGAATTCTTTACTCTCTGGGGAAGCTCGGCTATCTGGAGAAAGCGGAAGGCAGAGCTCAGTATCGGTTGGCGGCAAAATTCTTTGAACTCACTCAGCCTGCGGTTCACTTTCGCCATCTGCAATCCATTGCCAGATCCGCCATGGCGAAACTCCTGATCCAATTTGCAGAAACAGTGAACCTGGGTGTTTTGGAAGGCGGTCAAGTGATTCACGTTGACGTTCTTCAGAGTCCGAGTGCTCTTCGCACCGCCGCCAATCCCGGAGAGAGGAATCCAGTTCACAGCACTGCCCTAGGCAAGGCGATCTTGGCGTTCCTTCCAGAGCAAGAGGTTGACGCCGTCTTAGGGCAGCGTCCACTGCTCAAAATGACACCAAAAACGATCACGCAGAAGGCGCGCCTTCTGGAACATCTTGCCACTGTCCGAGAACGGCACGTTGCTTTCGACCTGGAGGAAAATCTGACGGGGGTCATTTGCGTAGCAGCGCCGATTTTTGATCAGTTAGGCCGCGTTGTGGCAAGCCTCAGCGTGTCAGGCCCTGCGAGTCGTATGGAATCGAAGCTTTTGCAGCTACAAGATGAAGTGCGGAATGCGGGCATAGCGATGACGAGGGCGCTTGACCCGCACTGGAACTCGAAAGCCAATCCACCACTACCGGAGTCTCGTGCAACTCCTGCCCAGACTCAAGAGAGGGCGGCTGAACCCCAGACGGACATCCATGGCCACGGATAAAGTGGCAGACGCCAGCGAGTGAATACAATCTAAATCCTTGGCGGGCTGCGGAAGGCTTATCGCATCCTAACTTTGTAAACATCCGGAGGTGAGGCTGTGCTGAACCGTTTGTCGAAACAGCGAACTGATATGAGTGTCCTTCCTGGTCTGAAGTACTGCAGGATGACAAATTCCAGCGTTCTTGAACATGCCCTTAAGAAATGTGCTTATCTAATCCCCGCCGTCGTTGTTCTCACATGCTGCACGACCACGAAGCGGCCGGGCACGGCGCAGTACCAATCCGACTTTATGCGCGTCCAATTAGCCTCCGACCAGCCTGCCTTTGTCACCTTGGCGGTGGATTCGCTGGGTCAGAAGAAACTCAATGCTAACCCGCTGAGGCCACCGCGAACGACGGCAACAAAATATCGGATTACCCGCGACGGCTCGAAGATCGAATACAGGCCGGTCGGCGCGTCCGGAAACGTGCCGCCTGTGTGGACCTTTGACCTCTCACCAAAACAGATTCATATGACTTCCGTTTATTCCGCAACGAATCCTCCTCCGCCACTGCTGTTAGACATCAATGTCAACATTTCCCGCGCTACGCTCCTCGGCTTGATGAATAAGGATGGGAGTGTCCGCTTGCCAGCCCTGATGCACTGGCCGGATCAGGGAACGTTTCGAATCACATCGAACGTTGAGAACGGGCTGGCGCTCGGATATGACGCATGGCGCTATCACTCCGGCCATCGAGCGAACGACTTTGTGAAGGTAACGTTCCCTGCTGCCACCGCCGCGAGGCCTCACATCGACTACACGATGGAGGTCGTCGATATCTATCCGCACGTTCCTGGGATTGAAGAGGATTCGCGCTTTGATGGCTTTCGCCGCAATTGGCTGAACATTTTTCAACTTAATCCGCGTCGCTGCATCCTCGCCAACAATGCGACCAGTGACGCCTGCGCGTTCTGTACCTACGAGTACTCTGCCGTGGCGGTCCACACGCCATTGCTTGCGCCCGGCTTAACCGCACTGGACCTGATCCGGCAGACGCTGGACCAGTACCTCGGCGGAACGAAGGGCTACGGCCTCATCGGGTATGCCCCGAATGTGGCTAGGTTTCAATACGATTACCTTGATACCTATCCGTCGCTACTTATCTCCGCCTGGGATTTCGTGCGCGGAAGCAACGATGAAGCGTGGCTAAAAGAGCACTATCCAGGGATTAAGGAGTGGGCCAGCAAGCTCCTCGCTATGGGCAAACATGGAGGCGGCTTGTTCCTGTACCCAGTGAGCGGTGACTCCGGCATCTGGGGAACGAAGTTCAAGCTACACGCTGCGAACTGGTGGGACGACATCGGGTTTGGAAACAAGGACGCGTACTCCAACGCGCTTGCCTACCATGCCCTGCTGGGAATGGCTGACCTGGCCAGACGCGCGGGTCATCCCGCCGATGCTCGGCTTTACGCTGCGCGCGCAGAAAAGCTCAAGTCAGTTTATTACAAAACGTTTTATGATCCCGCGACAGGCGTCTTGGCAGGCTGGAAAAGTTCGGACGGCAAGCTCCATGATTACTATTTCACTTTTGTGAACGGTGTGGCCATCACTTACGGGCTGATTCCCCGCGATAAGGCGAATCAGATCATGGATCATCTGCTCGCGAAGATGAAAGAAGTGGGTTATACCCAGTTCAAATACGGGCTACCAGGAAACCTCATTCCCGTTCCGCAATACGACTACCTGGAAGCTCGGACATCCTGGGGTGGCGGCGGCGCCAAAGGCTTCCAAAACTATGAGAATGGCGGCGCCACTGCCGATTTCGCTTACTTTACGATCGCAGCGTTGTACAAACTGAGGCGATGCAAGGAAGCGGATGCCATTCTGTTCCCCATGTTGCGGTCCTTTGAGGAAGGGGGCTTCCAGGGAAAGTCTACTTACCTTATCAACGGTCGGCGGCGATCTTACGATTGGAAGACCTGGGATGGCAAACCGCGTGGCTACGAAGGTCTTCTTGTTGACGGGTACATGACCTTGTTGGCGGTGGTGAGGCGGCAGAGCACACCGTGCGGTTTTCCTCACCCGGCCGCGCGGAGCCAGTGATCCTCCGGGCGATTTGAGGTTGCCATCGATGTCCGGCAATAAGCTAACTTGGTTGAAAAGCGACCGGCGTAGGTTTCTGAAGGCGGCGGGGGCTGGCGTTGGAGGGACCGCCCTTTTTGCAGGCTTACCTTCCGTGCGAGCCTCGGATCGCTTTCCTGACGTGGCGGAACTGCGGCTTTCGCATCAGAAGGCCGGTATAGTCTCGCCCGAGAAGACTTATCGGATGATGGAATGGGAGTGTCATACACCCCCTTCGGAGAGCTTCAATATTGATGTTGAAGGAGCCGTGAAAGCCGCTCGGGACACAGGCGCCGAGGGCTTGATGTTTTATACACAAAGCCACTGGGGATACGCTCTCTACCTTTCTGATGTCGCGGTGCGCCAACCTCATCTCAATTATGATCTATTCGGAACCGAGGTCTCCCTTGCTCGAAAATATGGAATTTCGGCTACAGCCTATTACAGCCTTCAATTCAACAACCAGTGCGTGCTGAGCCATCCGGATTGGGCGTGGAGGAACGAGAAAGGAGAGATCGAGCACGGCCCGTTTCGGTGGTATATCACCTGTCTCGATTCGCCCTACCGCCAATACGTCCTGGGCATGATGAATGAGATTTTCTCTCGATACGCCGTCCAGGAGTTATTTCTGGATATCTTCGGGATTCAGTTCATTTTGTATCACACCGAGGGACTTAGCCCTTTTTGTTTTTGCAAATATACGGAAGAAGCCTGGAACAAGGAGCATCCGGGAGATCCTTACCGCGAAGGTTTTAAGACCCGCGATGGCTGGGTACGCCGCTATGAATGGCACCAAGAAAGAACGATGACGAATATTCTGGATGAAGTCGTCTCGGTGGCACGGAAACACCGGCCTGAACTTTTGATCTCGCTCAACGGCGGGCCGGAATCTTTCCCGAACGATATCATGCAGCGGGTTAGCTTCATTTATGCCGAGCCCCTGCCTTGTCCTACGGGGATTGCCCTAGGATCCATTCTGATGCGGGGTTGGGCTCGTCCTTACTTCCAGGCCGGCATCTTTACCCAATACGGTTATGTGGACACATATCCTGGCTCTATTCCTAGAGTCCAGGCCGACGCCCTGATCGTCCAAAACGCGCGAACCTTCTTTGTCGGCAACGCGCCGATTATCAGCGGGCTCGATGGGCAAGGATTTTCGAAGCGTTGGTTTGCCGTGGCCAAGGAGACTTGGGAAGACGTTAAGAATGTTGATTGCCTTTTAGGTCCAAACATCGACCCGCTTCTAAGCACGGCAATGCTTTATAGCGAATCAACGCGCAAAGAACTGGACGCGGAAAAGAGACCTGTTGATTTCCGCCAATCAACGCTCGGCGCCTTAGAACTGCTGAGCTATGCCGGCCGGCCGGTGGAGAGCTTGGCCGAATTTCGGCTTACCCCGGAAATGCTTGATCAATTTGACGTCCTGGTGTTGCCGGAAGTGGAAGTGCTTTCGGACCGTCAGGCCGAAATCATTCGGCAATGGGTCAGGAAAGGCGGAACGCTGATTGCCAGTGACAAGTGCGGCCTGCTCGACGAGAATCATCGAACGCGATCGAACTTTCCCTTAGCCGACGTGTTCGGCGTGGACTACGTTGCGGAAGACAACAAGTACGCGTATAACGCGGAAGGAAAGCTCAGGCCGGGAGACTTCACCTCGACCTATTTGGAATCGGCGGGACATCCGCTGGCGAAGATACTTGCGGTGAGCACGGTGGGGCTGCCGGGATCGTTCCTACGGCTGAAGCGGACAACAGCAGAGGAAGTGATGCGTTATCGTCTGCCGTTCATGGTGCAGGATATGGCGCGGCACGAGTATTTCAACTGGGGGCCACCGCCGCCAGGGTCGGAGACGGCGGGGACGGCGGTGGCGTACAACAAATTTGGCCATGGGCAGTCATTGTATCTGGGGGTGCCGATCTTCTGGGCGATGCAGTGGAGGCCCTACTGGATCCAGAAGTGGGTTCCGGCATTGATCCGCCAGCTTGTGCCGCATCCGCTGGCCGAGCTTCGGCCCGAACCGTTTTCCGAATATGTGCACGGGACTTTCTTCTACGACCCGACGAAGCACTTCGTTCTGGTACAGGTGTTAAACACGGTGGAGCTTGCCACGAAGGGCGAACTCCGTCCAGCGCCAAAGATTGAGATTCGCGTCGATTCACGAAGGCTGGCAGTCGCCGGGGCCCGGGTTGTATGGCCAAGACAGCAGAACTTACCAATCGTGGAACGCGAGGGGAAGACATCCGTTGTGCTACAAAATCTCAGCCGTTATGCGGCCCTCTACTTGAAACTACGGTGATCCAAGCCCGCCGCAAAATCCAAAATTATGAATCGTCGTGAACTCTTAGCGCTCTGCGGAACATCGTTGATCGCCGGTGGCAACAGGGCTTCGATTTCTTATGCCCGTCCAGCCACAACCGCAGACGGCTTAGCGGATGCCGACCTGTCCTTTTTCCAAATCGCCAGGCCCATCTGGCCCGAAGGCTTGGAAACTGAGATGAACCTGTTCGTCGGCTTTCGAGCCGTCTTTGCTAGACTCCCGCGACGTCCAGTCATCTTGCGAGCGGCCGCGTCCACGCTGTATCGGTTCTTTGTGAATGGCAAATTTTGCGGCTTCGGTCCTGCGCGTGGTCCGCACGGTTTTTTCCGGGTCGACGAATGGGACATCACTCCCTCCCTCTCTGCGGGTACCAACATCGTCGCCATCGAAGTAGTGGGTTACAACGTCAACAGCTATTACGTTTTGAACCAACCCTCCTTCCTTCAGGCGGAAATCGCCGCTGGCAACGACGTATTAGCCGCAACCGGCCATGGCCAGAAGGCATTTCAAGCAACTATTCTTTCCCAGAAAGTACGAAAGGTTGAGCGCTATTCCCTTCCACGCACCTTTACGGAGGTCTACCATCTTTATCCGGGCGTCGATGCCTGGCGCAGCGACCCTAAACAACCAATCCAGCAACAGCGATGTGCCGTGTCATCCAAAAAGCAGGTCATTCCCCGGCGCGTCGCCTACCCGCGTTTCGAGCAGCGGCAGCCCGAGCGCCGCATCATGCAAGGAGAAGTGAACACCGGAGTACCTGTTACCAAGCTTTGGAAACCCTTTTTTGTAACTCACATTGGCCCGGGCCTTCTGGGCTTTCCTGAACAGGAACTCACTGAAGTTCCTTCCATCGAGTTACAACACGTCAAAAATAAGAACGTGACCCATCTCGAAGAGCCCTACTCCTGGCAATCGCCTCTTCCCCTTCCCGCAAGGCACTTTGACGTGTTTGATTTTGGAACGGATTTGACAGGCTTTATCGGTGCTCGCGTCACGGCACATTCGGCGAGCAAACTCTTCCTGATTTTCGATGAGACACTGCTGAACGGTGACGTCGACTTCCATCGGGGGGGCTATACGATCAACATCATCGCGTACGACCTGGCCCCCGGGACTTACAGCCTGGAATCCTTTGAGCCGTATACAATGCGATTTATCAAGTTCCTCGCGCTGCGGGGCGACTGCGAGATCTCCCAGATCTACCTTCGCGAGTACGTGAATCCGAATGTCTGGAATGCCCACTTTAATTGCACTGACGAAGACCTGAACTTGCTATTTGCCGCCGGGCGGGAGACCTTTCGGCAGAATTCGGTTGATCTCCTCACGGACTGTCCTTCGCGCGAGCGCGCGGGCTGGCTTTGTGACAGCTACTTTACCGCGGGTGCAGAGCACAGCCTCACCGGCGGCTCAACCGTCGAGGGAGTGTTCTTCGAGAATTATCTCCTACCCACGTACTACCCGCGTCTTCCTAAAGGCTTCTTGCCCGCGTGTTACCCCGCGGACCACTATAACGACTATTATGGGTTCTGTCCCAACTGGACGATGTGGTTCGTCCTGCAGCTGCACGAATACCTTAGCCGCAGTGGAAATCATGAAATGGTGCAGGCGATGCGGCCGAAAATCGTGAAGCTTTTTGATTATTTTCGGCCCTTCCAGAACGAGGACGGATTGTTGGAGAAGTTGAAGGGCGATGTCTTCATCGAATGGTCGGCCGCGAACAACTTCACTCAGGATGTCAGCTATCCGACTAACATGCTTTATGCGGCTGCGCTTGAAGCTGCCGGAGAAATGTACCAAATGCCAGCGTGGATGAATCAGGCCGCTGCCATCCGAGAAGTTATCCGCCGCCAATCATTCGACGGCCAGTTCTTTGTGGATAACGCGGTCCGAAAAAGAGGAAAACTGGTTGTAACACGCAACAGAACAGAAACGTGCCAATATTATGCGTTTTACTTCCGAACCGCGACGCCCGAAGCATACGGTGCACTTTGGAATGTTCTGATGAGTGACTTCGATCCCGCGCGTAAACAGACCCAGCTCTATCCTGACATTTTCCCCTCGAATGTGTTTATGGGCGTACGCCTGCGCCTTGAGCTGTTGTCTCGTTACGGTCGCTGCCAGCAATTGATCGACGAGTCTAAGGAGGATTTGCTTTACATGGCGAAGCGCACCGGAACCTTCTGGGAGATGAACGATACAAGCGGCAGCCTTTGTCACGGTTTTGAGTCGCAGATTGTCACTTTGCTTTACGGGAATGCCTTGGGACTCTACCAGGTCGACTGGGTGAACAAACGGGTTCACGTGCGGTTTGGAGAGACTGGGCTTCAGTCGTGCGAAGGCCGTGTTCCGGTCCCGGATGGAGCGGTTTCGCTTCGATGGAGGAAAAGAGGGGGCAAGCTCTTCTATCAAGTTGATGCTCCGGCGGGCTACGCCGTGACGATCGAGAACAAGAGCTCTCTCCGGCTCGCAATTATTGGCAGCCGCTACGATAAATAAGAGACAGGAGTGTGCCGACGAACCCATGCAGCGACGCAGGTTCTTGAAGATGGTTGGGACAGCGGCGGGAACGAGCGGTGCGGTAGGAGAAGCGTTTGGAAGAAAGCCTTCCGGGGCCCGGACCGGATGGGAGGCAATTGGCCGTGTTGCGGTCGAACATCATCGAGGTAATCAGATCAGCTTTCGCGACTCGGATACGCATATCACGATTACGGTCTTAGCTCCCGATCTCATCCGAGTCAGGTTTACGCCACGCAGGGTGTCCGTCCCTGATTATTCCTGGGCAGTTATCAAGAAGAACTGGCCAGAGACCCATTTTCAATTCAGCTCCGACCGGACCAGCAGCACGATCCGCACCTCGGAAATCGAGATCCGAATTCAGTTGACTCCCTTCCGATTGTCCTGCCATGACCTTGAAGGCACGCTGATTTCAAGAGACGCGGACTCGCTGGGCGTGGCCCGCAATGGAGCGCGCGTGCGCTGCTGGAAGTGGATGCCCGCTGACGAGCACTATTTCGGTTTGGGCGAGAAAGCCGGCCCCCTCGATAAGCGCGGCCACTCCTACGTCATGTGGAACACGGACCCTGGCGGCTATAACGCCACAACGGACCCCATGTATCAGACCATTCCTTTTTTTGTTGGATTGCGGCAAGGGAAGGCGTATGGGATCTTTTTCGATAACACTTACCGTTCTTCGTTTGACATGGGTGCCGAGTTTCCAGACACCTATTCGTTTGGAGCCGAGGGCGGAGAGATAAACTACTATTTCTTTTACGGACCGGATCCGAAGAAAGTCGTTAGCCGTTTTACGGACCTTGTCGGCCGTGCTCACCTGCCACCGCGCTGGTGTCTCGGATACATTCAAAGCTGCGCGCACTACTCGTCGGAAAAGATCGTCCGCTACATTGCCGATAGCTTCCGCCTTCGGCAGATCCCGTGCGACGCGATATTTCTTGACACCGACTACATGGATGGAAAGCGCATCTTCACCTGGGACAAGCTCGCCTTTCCCGATCCTCCCAGAATGCTCTCCGATTTGCGCCAGAACGGTTTTCACGTCTATGCGATTGTGGACCCCGGCGTCAAGGTAGACCGCAATTACGACGTCTATCGGCAAGGCGTAGCCGGGGATTATTTCCTGAAGAGGAAGAACGGCGAAATTTATACCGGGGAGATCTGGCCGGGAGAGTCCGCGTTTCCTGATTTTACTTCCACAAAGACTCGCACCTGGTGGGCTTCACTCGTCGCCAGCTTTAAGAAAGCAGGACTTTCCGGTTTTCTTTGCGACATGGACGAGCCCACAGTGGACTCGCTCCCGCTCCAGGAAGGATGGAGGCCTGCGGCGCTCAGCGATGACGTTGTCTACCACGATCATGGGCTCAACACCCTTGAAGCTAAGAACCACAACATCTACGGCCTGCTGATGTCCGCCGCGACCCGGCAAGGCCTGCTGCTTGCCCAGCCCAATGAGCGGCCCTTCGTCATCACGCGCGCAACCTACGCTGGCGGGCAGCGCTACGCGGCGCAGTGGACCGGCGATAATCTTGCGACGTGGGAAGACTTCCGCGCGAGCCTCCGGCTTATCCAGTCCATGGGTATCTCCGGGTTAGTCTTCACCGGCTCTGACACAGGTGGTTTTGTCTTTATTCCAGACCGGGAGCTTTACACGCGTTGGATGGAGGCAGCGGTCTTTCATCCCCTGTTCATCACACACAACGGGGCGCACTGGGCGACGGACCGCAGCGTCGATCCTTGGTCCTTCGGACAGGAATCGGAAAAGATCAACCGCGCTTCGATCGAGTTACGTTATCGACTGTTGCCTTATCTTTACAACGCTTTTTACCAATCAACGAAAACGGGATTGCCCATCGTTCGTTCTCTGATGCTTGAATATCCCGGCGACCCTCGGGTGATCGAGGAAACGCCGGCCACAGAACTCAACGAGCTCCTCTTCGGTGACGACTTGCTGGTGGCTCCAGTAGTTCGCTCGGGGGAAACCACGCGGACGGTCTATCTGCCCGCGGGAACTTGGTACGATTTCTGGCGCGAGCGCAAATACTCCGGGCCAGCGACCATCGTTGTGCCGGCGCCTCTCGGAAGGGTTCCGCTCTTTGTGCGTGGAGGGGCGATTCTTCCCACGCAGCAAGTTGTGGAATTCTCCGGCCAGGCGCCGATCGACCCGCTCACATTTGAAATTTACCCTGAGGGTACTTCCTCGCGTGAATACTACGAAGACGACGGCATCAGCTTAGATTATCAGCGAGGCGTCTATCTGCATGAAGACATCGTGGCCGCGAGCGGCTCGAAGGTTACGACAATCAAAGCAGGCGACCGAGAAGGAAGTTACTTGCCGCCGCCACGCTCAATCCAACTCAAGCTTCACGCGCAGCAGATCGCTCCGAGCGAGGTGAAGTTGAATGGGCGCGAGTTGGCGCGAGTTGATGACACGGCCGCGCTGGAGACAGTGGCCTCGGGAACGACCTTCGACGGAGAGACTCGGATCGTTTATGTCAAATTTCCGGATCCTAATGCCCCCTACGATGTACAGATCTTGGCGCACACACCATGAACGCCCAGAACGCCCCTTACCTGAGCGGCAAGGTGGCGCTTCATTCTGCCGGTCGTTGTCTTTCGAGCTACCTGCCAGCGAGCTAAAGAGTGTGGCAATGAGCCAAGCCTCTCTTTTCCAGGTACTGCTGGTGATAGTCTTCGGCTTGCCAGAATTCGGCCGCCGGAACAATCTCGGTGACGATCGGGCGCTTAAAAGCGGCCGATTTTTCCAGCCGCTCGCGAGAGGCCAACGCCGCCGCTTCCTGCTGCGGGTTGTGGTAGAAAATGGCAGAGCGGTACTGAGTGCCCACGTCCGGCCCCTGGCGGTTCAACGTTGTGGGGTCGTGGTTCTGCCAAAATATCTTGAGCAGATCCTCATAAGACACTTGCGCCGGATCGTACGTCACCTCAACCGCTTCAGCGTGTCCCGTGCGATCAGTACAGACATCCTGATATGTAGGATGGGTCGCCGTTCCGCCGGTGTAGCCCACGCGCGTTGAAACGACTCCGGGAACGGCGCGAAACGTTGCCTCTACTCCCCAAAAGCAGCCGGCCGCAAACGTGGCTTTGTCCATCGCTCTCCTCCTTGCGTCACCATCCAAAACCCGAACTCATTATCGGGAGGCATAGCAAGGGAAGTCAATCGTGCCATACTTGGGCGTGAAATGGCCCAGCTCAGGCGGAGAGTTACGGTTGGAAAAACTGAGGATTGCGCTGGGTGGCGCAAACATCGCATTCTGATGTCTGCAAGGTCCCTGGATGGCGCATATGCCAGACAACGGCGTGGTTGCACCGCAATGTGAAATCTGCTGAGGATTAAGTATCATCGTGACTCCCAATGCTGTAGCGGCGGCGTCTCGCCGCCGTTCGTGCGGCGCTTCGAGAGCGCCGCTGCAGAAAACGTTGTCACTATGATATGAAAACCCCGGTAAATCCGCGAGGACGCCGATGCTGCGTTCGACGAAGCTAAGAAAACTCCTGATTGCCTCCGGAATCGCCGTGCTCCTCATCGGCGTCATTCTTTCCATATTATTTTCCAGGCTTTCGCCGCTGAACCGGCGATGGGCTGTGAATGCCTTGAGCCGTTATTATCACTCCAAGGTTACTCTGCAGAGCTTTCACGTGACTTTATTTCCGCGCATCGAGGTCAGTGGCGGAGGTCTCGTGCTGGCTAACAAAGTTCGGCCTGGCGGAGCGCCACTGGCGTCTGTCAGACGATTTTCACTACAGGCCACATGGCTCGGTCTGCTCCGCCGGTCGCGCCAGGTGCGCCACGTCCGGCTCGAGGGGCTCATCATCAATGTTCCGCCCAGACAAAAACATCGCCAGAATGAGCCAAGAAAGAAACAGAAACACCACTTGCCCCCTCTTTATCTGGAGGATGTGGAAGCGAACGGGGCGGTTCTGAACATTTCTTCCAACAATCCACGTCACCCACCGCGCGTGTTCGTGATTTCCAAGCTTCGGCTGCGGTCGGTGGGAGTTGGCAAGGCCATGTCATTTCAGGCGACGCTGACGAACCCGAAGCCGATCGGCCAGATTCAGACGTCGGGAGAATTTGGACCGTGGAACCCGGATCACCCGAATGAGACGCCGGTTTTTGGAAAATACGTCTTTCGCGATGCCGATCTGTCTACCATTCGCGGGATCGCCGGCATGCTGTCGTCGGAAGGAGAATTCAAAGGCAAGCTGGACCGGATCGAAGTTGATGGCACCACCGACACGCCTGAATTTGCGCTGGGAGCCAGCGGCAATTCCGAGCCCTTGAAAACGCGATTTCACGCGATTGTCGACGCAACGACCGGGCAAACGCTCCTGCAACCGGTCCGCGCCCGGCTGGGCAACAGCTTGATCATCGCGCGCGGAGGCGTCTATCGTCAGGCGCACGTTCAGGGGACCACTGTCCTGCTGAACGTCACCACGGATCGCGCCAACCTGGCCGATGTGCTCCGCCTTGCTGTCAAAGGCTCCGAGCCGCCGATGACCGGCGCCGTGAGCGTCCGCACCAGGTTCGAAGTTGCGCCCGGTTCGGAAAATATCGAAAAGAGGCTCAAGCTCGATGGCACCCTTACGATACAAGACGCTAAATTCACCGATTCCTCTGTGCAAAAAAAGGTGACGCACCTGAGCGAGAGCGGACAAGGCAAACCTGGCAAGGGCGATGGCGAGCAGGTGATATCGAACTTCAGAGGGCATTTTGCGCTGTCAGCCTCCGTGATGTCGTTCTCAAGCGTGTGGTTCCACGTCCCTGGCGCCTCCGTTCATCTCCACGGCACTTACGGATTGGAGAGCGAAAACCTGAACTTTCTGGGCGAGCTGGAATTGCAGGCCACACTCTCACACGCCACGACGGGCATCAAATCCCTCCTCCTGAGACCTCTCAATCCCCTTTTCAAGGGCAGGCACGCCGGAACCGTCTTGCCGATCAAAATCTCCGGAAATCGGCAGCACCCTCGCTTCGGACTCCAATACGGCAAGCTGTGGAAGAGGAGCAGGTAAATAGGAGAGCGCGACTTTCCTCTTTCGGGATGAACTTCGGCTAGAATAGTGTGCGGTAAAGCTGGTTCTGACAGGTTGGTGAAAAACGGCGTTATGCCGCCACCCACCGATTGCAAAGGCTGATGCTATGGCGGCGTAAAGTCGCCGCTACAGCTCAGGCACTGGGTTTTTCAGCAACCTGCCAATGCTTGAGGAGACGCTGAGCGAAGGTATTGTTTAGGAACGGCAAGCTGCTGAAATTCAGCGCAGTTTGATTACCAACGAGAGGTGAGGACGCATGTCACGCAGAGGGTTAACGGATTCGATGACCGGCGAATATCGCCGCAGGGGTTATATCGTGGCCAAGGCATTTTTCGATTCGGAAGAGATCGGCTTGCTGCGCCGGGCTGCAAAGGAAGATCGCGACCTGGACCAGAGAGCCTTATCCCGGGCGGACGGCGAGGGAGGAAGCGTTCGGCTCGCCCTGTGGAATCATCCTGGGGACAGCATTTACGGAATGTTTGCCCGTTGCGAGTCGGTAGTGAACTCGGCGGAGAAGATGCTGGACGGCGAGGTTTATCACTACCACTCCAAAATGATCATGAAGGACCCGAA
>JAKAWG010000068.1 GCA_021817045.1 Acidobacteriota bacterium | reverse complement strand
TCCACTTTGGCTCTCCAGTCCAATCGACCCCTCCCTGAGCTTCAATCGTGCCCAAGCAGGTTAGTCGGTTCTTCAGGTGGGGCCAAATCAGACGATCAAAAGGGGCCAATTTAGAGTAGCGAAATCAATAAGCCGTGTCCTGCTAGATTTGGCAAAGGGAGGATACGGGAATGCCTAATGTTTATATTGAACGGGCCGGAGACGGGACGTACGCAGTGAAAGAAAATGGACAGGTGGTTTCGGGCGGGCACCGAACCCAGAAAGACGCTGAGGATGCCGCGAAGAAAATTGCGCCCGATGTCCGTCCTGATGTTGAAAGGGTCCGCCATACGCCAAAGGGGGAGCCCGATAAGTGGCGCAAAGAATAGAAAGTTAGGGATTGAAGGTAACCCCGAGGCGGTCGTTTCATTACCTGCGAATGAATGAAGCTCAGGCGTGACAATTAGGGCGAACCCGCTGGCCTGCGTAGCGTAACCCCACAGACCATTTCTTTACTTGACGGTAAACTGATTGGCCAGGCCCGCGATAGTCATATTGTCGGCGATCACGTCGTGCGGGATGAGCATATATTGCCACGGTTTTCCGTTGAAGGTTGCGGCGTACTCGCTCGCCTGCTTGCACCATTTCACAGCCGCCTCTTTCTTTGCGAGGACATCGTCGTCGGTCATTTCATTGCGCGCCTTCGGTTCCATCATGTAGATTCTGTCCTTCGTCTCGGCAACGAAATCCGGCTGATATTCCAGGTGGTCAGCTCCTGATTTGTAATAGATCTGAAACTGCCCCTTGGCCGGTTTGAACCACTTGATGGCTTCACGGTCTAAAATGACCGCAAGCTTCCTCTCCGGGTCGGACTGGAATTTTTGGACCGGGTAAAGGCATCTGATGAAGCCACCAAAGAGGAACTTTGCCATGTTGCTCTTATCAGCGGGAGGTTGACGGTAATCAAGAACAGGATCGGTCGCGGACGCGGTGTAGGCGCTTGGCTTCAATTCAGAAAAGCCCTTGCTTATCTTGACCTCATAACCGGTCGCCTCTTCCCAATAGTGATCTTGCATCTGGGCATGGACGAACCGAGCTATGTCGCGCTGGTAGCAACGAAGGACCTTACGCACTTCGTCATCTTTTGAAAGATGATTTCTGAGATGGCTTACCACCTGCCCGCCTAGGTCGTACAATAGGTCGGAATGGTCGTCGTAAGATACGTCGTCGAAATCAACGAGCCCGCTGATCACGTAGTCCTCGAGACGGAGTTCGTCGGTGCCGCCCTTCCCCATCGCGATCACATCTACCTGGTCGGTTCGTAAATATTTGGCCCAAAGCTCTTCTGAGACGGGCGGATATTTCATTGAGTCGAGGTTGAGTGTAAATGGCTTGAAGCCTGACTGAACTTTTCCGGTCGGAACCACAAGGATGCGCGGAATATCAATGGTCTGCTGCATCACCAATTGCGTCGTCTTCGCAACGATCGCCGTGATGTCGGGCTTGGGGGCGACACCTTCCAGCTCCAATTGGGACGGGCGGTAAAGGTTGGCGACTTCCTCAGCGACTTGGGCCTGGATTTGAGGACGTTCTAGGTATGTGACGCTGGGAAGTTTTTGGGGTTGATTCTCAAGCTTGCGAATCACCTCGAACGCGATCTGCGCCACGTTCTGATCTTGCGGTGACGTGAACACCGGGGCGTCGGCGGCTTTAGGGATCAAGGTGCTCGTCGTGATCTCTTCAGGCTGAAATCCCAGTTTGTTAGCCAGTTGCGGCTGCGAAACCACTGTCACCACCTTTTGGGTGAGTTGATCCGGCTCCAAAATCACCTGCTGCAACTGAATCACGGAATCTGGTTTCTTAGCCTCGTCCACAATCTCTTGGAACCGGTCGTGAGCGACAATATTTAGCCTGTCAACCGAATTAACCCCGGTTCGATTGCCGTACGGCAATCGCAAGCCACGCCCAATAGACTGTTCAATGAGGGTGCGAGCATTTGCCGCTCGCAGCGGGACGATGGTGTAAAGGTTCGTCACGTCCCAGCCTTCCTTGAGCATGTTGACGTGAATCACAATTTCGGTCGGCTCGTCGGTATGCTCGACCTTGAGTAACCGCTCGACCATTTCGTCTTCTTCCGCGCCGGTCTTGCTCGAATCCACCTGGATGACCTTTGTTTTATATTGGCCTTCGAAAAATGCGTCCGACTGAATAAGCTGCGTTAAGTGGCTCGCGTGCGTCGTATCGCGTGCGATGACGAGCAAAAACGGCTTGACGATTGGCTGGTCATTTTCGCGTGCGTAGGTCTCGAGTTCCACCTTCACGCTCTCGTGCAAGCGGATGCCGTCCTCCAGCTTCATGCGCTCGATGGCTTCTGGCGTCATTCCTGCCGGATTGAAGTTCTTGCGCGTGATGACGGCTGGCTCCTTCACGAAACCGTCCGCCATGGCTCTACCGAGCGGGTAATCGAAAATGACGTTCTTGAATTTGATCGGGCCTTTGCCCGTTTCCACAAGCGGCGTGGCGGTAAGCTCCAATCCGAGGACTGGCTTTAATTCGTTGATCGCTCGAACCCCGGCGGATGCCCGGTAACGGTGCGACTCATCCATGATGAGGACAAGGTCCGACAATCCCGCCAGATATTCGAAATAGCTCTCTCCGATATACTCAGAGAGGCGTTTGATACGCGGCGATTTTCCGCCCCGGACTTCGGAGTTAATCTTCGAAATGTTGAAGATGTTCACCTTGCAGCGAAGAACCAGGTCGAAAAGCGTGCCCGCCTTCGCTTCGTAGTTGTCGCCCGTAATAATCTCGGGCGCATCTGATGCAAACTCGGCAATCCCTTTGAAAACGTACTTCGGGGTGTTTGGCGTAAAATCGGTGATGAGCTTGTTGTAAATCGTCAGGTTGGGAGCCATCACAAAGAAGTTGTTAATGCCGTGCGCCAGGTGCAGGTAGCTGATGAAAGCGCCCATCAAGCGCGTTTTGCCAACTCCTGTGGCCAGGGCAAAGCATAAAGAAGGAAACTCGCGCTCAAAATCGGTGACGGTTGGAAACTCGCTCGTGATGGTTGCGAGCGCATCCTGCAAATTAACGGACCTGTGCGGCGGCACGATTTCCGTTATGCGGTCGAGAATTTCAAGTGACCGGCGTTGCGGCGGGCGCAAGCTCAAACGGCCGGCAATAGCGTTGACGTGCCGGTTCATTTGCCAGCCTCCGCGCTAAAGAGAATTTGCTGGCCTCGCTTATCGGTTTTGGGCCGCACCGGTGGCGCATCGGGCAAGTTCTCCACCTTCAGGCTGTAATCGTCATGGCCCCACTCGCAGCGGGCAAGGACGGCCTTTGGAATCTTTTTGACCGTTAGATTGGGAAACCGCTCGGAGATGTTGTGAGGCGCGCGGAAGGCGGAGCAAAGGATCAGCAATGTCCGGTCCGGCCCTACTTCATCACTCAATTGTGCGAGTTGGTTTGTGTTTAGGTGCTGCGTGGTAACGTAAATGAAATCACGCTCAGTAGAATGACCCTGCTGCCAGTAAATGGTATCGCTGGGTGAGTACTGGAAGCCTTCAAGTTTGCAGACCGCCTCGGCAAGCATGGCAGCGTTGTATTCCTTGCTGATGATCCAATTTCCCCATTTATCCTTCTCAAGAAGCGATGGCGCGAGCCGGTAATAGCGGAACCCACCGCCGCCCTTCCAGCCGACCGCCTCAGTGATACCGCCTGGGTCGGTTCCATCAATCACCTTTTTGAGCCTTGGCATGATGTGCGTATGGCAATGTTCGCCCAGCTCCACCATGATCCAGCGGCGACCCATTTTGTGAGCGACAGCTCCGGTCGTGCCGGAGCCAGCGAAGGAGTCGAATACGATTTCGCCGGGATCCGTCGAAATTGTAATTATGCGCCGGATCAATCTCTCAGGTTTTGCTGTAGAGAAGGGTTCTTGACCTGGGAATAGACTCAGCATTTCCTTCTTGGCTTCCTGATTGTTCCCACATTCCTTATGGGGCCACCACGTGTCGGGGACGATGCCTTCCTGAACCTCATTCAAGAACACTTTAAGTCGCGGGGGGTTATCGCCGTCAGACCCAAACCAAAGGCGGTTTTCGGCACGAAGGTTACTCGTCCTTTCGGGCAGGCCGTTCCAGTGCCTTCCTGTCGGCGGCATGACACTTCGACCTGAAGGAAGTTCGATTGGATAGCGATACGCGACCCGTTTCTCCGCGTCCTCACTTTGGACGGAGTACGCGACACTTTGCCAAGGTCCACG
Source organism: Acidobacteriota bacterium (assembly GCA_021817045.1). GTDB lineage: Bacteria > Acidobacteriota > Terriglobia > UBA7540 > UBA7540 > RH2-MAG17b. The sequence continues at coordinate 22,204 of JAKAWG010000068.1, read as the reverse complement.
AGGGTCGCTGTCGGGGTTCTTGAAAACGCCAGCTTGGGCGTCGCTCCGAGGCAGCAAGTTTCGGCGTACTTGTGAAATGTCTTTCGCGTAAACCAAGAGCGTATCGTGACTTCCCGAAATGAGCGCCTTGTTCTTCTTTGCAAAGACCTTCTGCCAAACGACTGAACAAATGAAGTTGCGGCGCTGGAACAACTCATCGAGCACAACCTTGGCATAATAGACTTCATTGTCGTCCAGCTGTAGCCAGAATATGCCATCATTCGAAAGAAGCCGATAGAGTACCTCGAACCTATCACGCATTAATGATAGCCAAATCGAGTGCTCAACTCCGTCGTCGTAATGCTCGAAGGCGCTTCCAGTGTTGTACGGCGGGTCGATGTAGATGCACTTGATCCTACCGGCGAATTCCTGTTCGAGCGCCTTGAGTGCGAGAAGATTGTCGCCAAAAATAAGTCGGTTATCAAAAATGTCATTGTCGCTGACACGTCGCGCTGCCAGGTAAGACTTCTCGGGGTCTTCCAGGAGGATCCGTGGCTCCAGCCTTGGCCGATTCTCCTTTCCAATCCACGTCAATTCCAGTCTCTGCTTGCCATTCATCCTCGGGCCTTTCGTGCATTCCTCTGCTGCTGATATCTGAAACTGTCGAGCAAGAACTCGCAGAGGCTAACCGCAGAATTCACGGCCAGCTTCGCATGGTGCGGCTCTGGATTGTAACGTCTTGCGTGGCGATCGCTGGCCTTGTTCGCCAATTCGTAAAGACCGGCGACAAGACTTTTCAAGCCCTGCAGGATTGTCTTCAGATAGCTTTCAAGGTGCTCGCCTTTCGGTTCGAGGTTCAGCGGGCCGGAGACCAGGCCGTACAGCAACCGAATATCACCTTCGGATTCTTTGAAGTCCGTCCCCGACTGGCGCAACAATTCTTTCAGGAACTGCTCGACAAGCGTATAGGCGTTCGTGATTGCCCCTGCCGGATCACCCGCTTCGATCTTCGCGCGCGCCTTCACCACATGCTCTGATATGGATTCTTCTGTCAGTGCGACGAGCGACGGCGTTTGAGGTAGGGTGGCGGCGAGAGAATCGATTATAAACCTGCCGTCCTCAAACCGAAAACCATCCCGCTCCATCCGCGCAACGAGCTTTGCTGACGTTTGCTGATGGTCTGGAAAGCGCCGAGGGTCAGAGCCGAGTCGGAGCATTATTTCGTCGAACGCCGCCGTGACCTTACGGACGTCTGACGGGCTGCAAAAATCGATGTTGGCGTAATACTGCTCCACAAGCGATCTGCGCTGCCCCGAAACCTGTGGCACAAAGTTGCTCCGGGCGGCAAGCCCTGCTGATTCGAAGATCGTAATAATCTCTTGCAACACAAACGAGGTGAGCACCTCGCGGAATTCATTGCGGGTAGCCTTGCTGATCAGTTCTCTTCCCATCTCAACTCAATGTCCAGCGAATGCAGAACACTTGTTGGAGGTCCGTTTTCTGATTAAGTTTACCCTCGATGTTGGCAATTAACTCGTCCCTTTGCTCGTCTATTTTGTCCTGGGCTTCGAAAAGGGACATCCGTTTCTGTTTGCGCTGAGATTCAAGCGCCTTAATTTCTTTTTGCTTCGCAAGTTTTTCCTCCAAAGCAATCGAGCCGGTGGCTGACCGGCGAGCTTCCTTGATCTGACGGTCGAGTTCCTTGATCTCCCTCTCTAACCCCAATTTTATATCATCGGCCCATCCGTCCAACTTTTCGGCCTCTGCCTCGAAAAAACGGGCGTTCCGTTCGGAGACCGTTTTCTGGATGACCGCCTGGCGCTCGCGCGTTCGCGTGTTGAGGGCCTCACTGAATGCACCCGGCGAGATTCCATTCCCAAGTTGACCAGGCAGAGTAAACAACCGCGCGGCCGTATCCTCATCGAGAGACGTACCATCTTCCGTCACGGCGGCGAAGATCAGATAGTCCTCTGCCTGATCGAGCGATTCAATAGCAAGGCTGGAAAGCATCAGCCATCCGCTCTTTCCAATCATGGGTTCAAGGGTCGTGATTTTTCCATCGTGGGCTCCGTACGAGAAATGAACTTCATGGGTCGGGAGTTCGTGAGCTTTGGCCTGCGCCAACACCGCCTCTGCAAGGGGATGATGGAGGCGGTAGAGGTGCGCTTCACCTGTTCGGCGCGGAAGTTCATACAGACCAAGCGGGATCTGATCCCCAGGAAATGAAACAGGACAAGAGTTGAGCTTGAATGAGCAATCGTCAATGAATTCAGCGTGGGCTCCGAGTTCGTGGCGGGTAAGGTGCATGAGAAGCCGCTCGTAGCGATTCAAGTAAGCTTTGGAAGCTTCATCACTGACTTTCAGCTTTTCTCGGACCTCGTCGTCGAAATTCTCCAGCAGCTTTCGGCGCGTCTGCGTCATTGTTTCATTGATCTCGAAGCTCAGTTCAAGCTGAAGCTGATCGAAGGCGGCTTTGATTTCATCGTGCTTGCGGCAATGCTGGTATATCGTGGCAATGCGCTTCTCGAAATCCACTCCGCTCTCGATAGCGCCGAGCACTTCATCGCTGGCTCCAAAAACGCCCTCGAAAAGTTGGAACTTCTCTGATAGGAGCTCGAAGACGCGCTTGTCGGCTTCGTTCTTGCGATTGAGAAAATTCACCACGACCACGTCGTGTTTCTGGCCATAGCGGTGGCAACGCCCGATTCGCTGTTCGATTCGTTGAGGATTCCATGGGAGGTCGTAATTGACGACTAGGGAGCAAAACTGAAGATTGATTCCCTCCGCGCCGGCCTCGGTGGCTATCATGATGCGGCCTTCTTCACGGAAATAATCCACGAGCGCCGAACGCATGTCGGCAGTTTTGGATCCGGTGACACGTTCCGTCCCTTGATGCTTTTTAAGCCAAGCAGAGTAAATCTCCCTGGACTTGTCATCCGTGTTCGAGCCATTAAAAAGGACGATGCCATCCTTGAATGGACTGTCCGCGAGGAGGCGCAATAAATAGTTCTGGGTTCTCTTGGATTCAGTGAAAATGACTGCTTTTTGCAACGCGCCGAGTTCAGCAGCCTTGGGAAAAGCAATAGAGAGGGCCTTGATTAGTGCCTTGCCTTTCGCGTTCTGTTCGATGGATTTCGCAAGCCCTGCGAATCTGTCGAGATCGGCAACCTCGGCTTCGATTGCGGCGCGTTCGGTATCAGATATCGTCTGGATCGCGGGGTCTTCAGACCATTCTTCGGCGGTCTGATCTAAAGCTTCATAGTCGTCTTGCAACTGGGATTCAACGGACACAGGGGGCGGCGCGGCCTCCAATTTACCTTTGAGGCGCTTCGACATCGCCACAAGCGCCCCGGCGATAGCGAACGTGGAGGATGCCAATAACTTGCGCAACACAAGGGTTATGAGGGATCGTTGGCTTGCTGGAAGTGCCTGAAGATTGTCGCGGCGGAGGTATTCAGAAACGAGATTGTAAAGTCGGTCTTCACTTTCCTCTGGGGTGAATTCTTCCAAAATGGGCAGGCGCTTGGTGAAGGGAATGTACGACGTAACCTGCCGTCGGAGTGTGCGCTGACAAATTGGCTTAAGCCGCGACTTGAGAGTCCGAAATACCTGCTCCTGGGTGAGATTGGCGAACTGTTCCCGGAAACTCTGAAGGTCGCCAAACGTGTGTTCGTCGATAAAACTGATAAGTCCGAATAGTTCAAGGAGCGAGTTCTGGAGCGGAGTGGCCGTAAGGAGAAGCGTACTCTTTCCCGCTAGCGCGACCTTAATCGAGTTGGCAATAACGTTGGATGGTTTGTAGACATTGCGAAGGCGGTGGGCCTCATCCACGACCACCAAATCCCACAGGATGCGCGCAATGTCGTCGGCTTTATTCCGAGCGAATTGGTAGGAACAAATTACAATGGCGCCATGCGGCTCGAAGGGACGGGTGTTTCCGGCCTTGATCGCTTCGTTGAAGGTCTTAGTTTCCATGATCTGGCAAGGCAGAAAGAATTTCTCTGTCAATTCTTGATGCCATTGCTTGCGAAGGTTGGCGGGCGTAATGACGAGCACGCGCCGTTTCCGCTCCGCCCATTTCTGCGAAAGAACGAGACCGGCCTCAATCGTCTTTCCAAGGCCAACTTCGTCCGCTAAGAGCGCGCCCTTGGCCAGTGGCGATTTGAAGGCAAATAAGGCAGCATCCACTTGGTGGGGATTCAAGTCTACCTGAGCACTCGCAACGGCTCCGGCCAGCTTTTCGATGTTGTCCGATGAGCAGCGCTTCGTAAGCTCATGAGCAAAATACTTGGCGTGATAATCTGTGAGGTTCATGGTGCAAGGCGCATGAAGACGCGGGCTGAATCGGCTGTCTTTCCGTTTCGCCTAAAGCATTGCGAAGCGTCTGGTTCGTGACTACAATACCCCGCGAGGCTTCTGTTACATCCCGATTTGAAGAAATGGTCCAACGCAGTAATGTTTTGTGGTACGAAATGCTACGGCTGGCTGGAAACCCGGGATAGGGTCGCTCGCCGGAAAAAGTATACAACTCTGTTAATCCCCGTGCCATATTGTCGAATATGGCGTATTCCACCACCACCGGTAGTAATGAAGGAGAGGCTGCCGGAGTGGGTTACGAAATTTGATTATAGATGAGCAAAGCCGCTCCAGGGTTCGACCGGTACCTCGGTATTGATTACTCGGGCGCGAAAACACCGTCCGACAGTTTGAGCGGGCTGCGGGTTTACGTGGCTGATCGGGGGTGTGAGCCAACCGAAGTATTGCCCCCGCCAAGCCCGCGCAAGTATTGGACGCGGCGCGGTATTGCCGAATGGCTTGTGGAGAGGCTCGCCGAAGAACTCCGAACGCTTGTCGGAATTGATCACGGGTTTTCGTTCCCATCGAGGTATTTTGAAGAGCACGGTCTTCCTCACGATTGGCCGGGGTTCCTCGACGACTTTCAAGGGCACTGGCCAACTGACGAGAATATATATGTGGATTTTGTGCGCGACGGAATCGTTGGGAATGGAAAGGTGCGCAGCGGCAATCCTGGTTGGAGGCGTTTGACTGAGATCCGTGCTCGCGGGGCAAAGTCGGTGTTTCAGTTTGACGTGCAGGGCGCAGTGGCCAAATCCACTCACGCTGGTCTGCCCTGGCTGCGTTATCTCCGACAGCGTGTGGGGAATCGGATTCACTTTTGGCCGTTCGATGGCTGGGAATTGCCTGCGGACAAATCAGTGGTTGTGGAAGTTTATCCGTCGCTGTGGAAAGGGCAGTTCAATCAGGATGGGCGCAATGCGCATCAGCATGACGCGTATTCCGTCGCGGCGTGGATGCAACGCGCCGATCTCGATGGGACGATAGCAAGGTTCTTCAAGCCGGAGCTGACGATAGCCGAACGGCAGGTCGCTGGAATCGAAGGCTGGATTCTCGGAGTTCTGTAATCATGCACTGGTTCGGAGGGAGTGTTCTGGCTCGTTTTCGATCTGCGCGAAAACGACAGGCACGGCCGCCATGTCATTTTTCGATCCACGGCCCGGGGGCAGTCCAATTTGCCTTGAATGCTTTTCCCTGACTCGATGCTGTTGCCACGGGTTGTAAGAATTCAGAAACAGCGAAAATCAATTCTGCGAGGTCGGGCGAAACTTCAAGGCGGCTTCTGCGGATGAAGCCGCGCCATGAATCGCCGCCCCATTGAGTGCGGCGCCGTGAGGGTCGTGTTCGTGGCCCGCAAACGACTCAAGGAAGTTCTCGTTCAGGACTTCAACACGCCTCGCGGACCAATTCATGTCTCAACACCGGAAGCGACGGCCGTTGATTTTGTCGGATACCCGCATCACGTCGGGGGGCTCGACCAACTAGCGACGATCCTCGCGGAGCTTGCCGAGAAAATCGATCCCGAAAAGCTTGTGCGTGCGGCGAGAACGGGGCCGATTACGTGGGCGCAGCGGCTTGGTTTTCTGCTTGAGCGAATTGGTGCGGGTGAGAAAACGCAGTCGCTTCAATCCTACGTGCGATCACACGCAAGGGAGTCAACGCTGCTTCTAAGCTCGGGCCCTCGCGGACGCGCAAAACGGGACTCTAACTGGAAGCTCTATGTCAATGCGCGGGTGCAAGCGGACATATGATCCCGCGCGACTTCATAACGGAATGGCGTAAGGAAGCGCCCTGGGTTCGGGACTTTCAGGTTGAACAAGACCTGATCGTCAGCCGAGCCTTGGTTAATATTTTTTCAAACCGCCTCTTGAGTAAGGCGCTCGCGTTCTGCGGCGGCACAGCGCTCTACAAGCTTTACGTGAAGCCTGCCGCTCGCTATTCGGAAGATATTGATCTCGTCCAGGTCATGGCCGAGCCGGCCGGCCCCGTAATGAAGGCTTTGCGGAACGTTCTCGATTCGTGGCTTGGAGAGCCGCGATGGAAACAGTCTGAAGGCCGGGTTACCTTTTTGTATCGCTTCAATTCGGAGGATGCCCCACCAATTCTCAACCGCGATCTCAAGGAGACTCCGCTGTCTTCCACGTTTTGATGCGGGGGGAATCTCCAGCGATTTGCCATCGTTAATCCACTTTTCAATTTCGTAAAGCCTCCCTGCGTGGCACAACTGAACGAGTTCTTTCGAATCGTCGTCCACATTATTGGGAGCATCCGTCTTGCCCTTGGGCAGCAAGTCCTAGGTCCATCGCCACGCAGTTAGGTCCCATTTAGGGTGCGCGTTGTCCAGCAGGATTGGATTCAAGAATTGAGCTGCAGCTTGAGCCGCCTCTACAATGGTTGGCCAAGGGAGATCGAGGTCACGGGCAAGTTGCCTGTAGGACGAGCTGATACGCCCCGGCGGTGCAGGCATTTCTTTCGGTAGGGCGTGTGATGCCCTGGCTCGGAACGTGGCTTCAATGGCCTGTCGCAACTTCTCGCTGTTGAATCGTTCCAGCGAAGCCGCAAGAAGAATGTCGGCTAGATCCCGTGCGCGGCTCGTCTCGCCGCTCGCATATTTCCGCGTGTAGGTATGGAGCTTCTCAGCAACCTGCGTTGTCAAAGGGTAGCAGCGTACCCGTGCCGGTGCGATATCAGCAAACGCGAGAATGTCTGGCGCGGTGAGCAAGTCAGGAGGTTCGAGGACCGGATCACCGTATCCGACGTCCAAATGGAAATTCTCAAACTGTCGACCGTCGAGTAGGCAGTGAACTGGGAATCGGAGACCGCGTCCAGGGGCTCCCGTTGCTGCTTCTGCAGGTTCACCCATTTCGAACTCAAACCAGTCACCGAGAGTGCGCGAAGCTATTGCTCGGAGATGCGCCGAGGTCTCTTCAATAGTCCACGGGTTGGCTGCCGAAACGTCGATGTCCTTGGTCGTTCGAGCCCGAGCTCCAAGCCGCAATTGGAGAGCAAATCCACCCTTGACGATCCACACTTCGGGCTCCTCCTCTGCCAGCCGGGCCAGGAAGCGGTCGAAGGAGACCATCTTCCTCAGGCGTGTCAATGGCTGTCCGCCTCCTACACTTTGTTGGCGAAGTCGCTCCTCCAAGGCACGGCGAAATGCAGCCGCAGTTTTGTATTTCATGAGAGACCTTTCGACAGGTTCGAGGAAGATTTGATTAGACGCGCGGCCCGCCCTCCCCGCCTCTTTGCTTCGGCCATGAGTGCATCGCGCGTTGTGAGTCCTCGTTCGAGCGCTTCCCGTACGGCGCGGGCAACATGGTCTTCAGAAAGCCCTGTCCTAGCTACATCGGCTATGGTGCGGGGAACTGAAGTAACCGGGAGCCCTTCGCGCTTCACCACATCGGCAGGCGGCAGGCGATTCGTATGGAGGCGAATTCCCCTTCGTCTGCGCGACGCGGTTCGTGGAACAGTGACATGAACATCCGCGGGGAGGATGTCAGAGAGGTCGTACAGGGCAAGTGCGCTTTCGTGAGAGACGGCAGACTTTGGGCCACACTTTAGCCAAGCCACAAACAGATCCTCGAATCGAGATGAGGGGAACTGGGTCAGGCGATAAACTCCGTGAGCGACCCTCTTATAGCGGCCATTTTTCGAATAATCGGTCAGACGCTCTCCGGAGAAACCCGCCCGAGCCGCCTGATGCGCCGTAAAGTATCCTGCCTGCTGCTCTGCGAGATGATAGAGAGCGTCGTGATCGGGAGTTCGCTTGGCCGCGGTCTTCATTGTGTGCACAACATTCGGAAATACCTAAGCTTCCGCACACATTATGCCGCAATAGAGGACACTCGTCCAGCCCTAACTTGACCCAAGAGGCAGCTGACTTCAACCCGACTCTTTGATGTCGACTCGACTGGGAAACTCCATTTGTGGCCTGGGCGAGACAGCGTGCTAAGAATGTGTCGCAGAACAGGGGGCACCACGACAACGTCACACCCAGAAGCGGCTGCATTTTACCAATGGTATAAGAGTACATACAAAGTACTTTGCGCAAGTGGTCGAAACTCGAGTACCATTTAGGTACCACTTGGGCGATCCGGAGGAGATTTTCAATAACTTAGCGTTGCCAGCCGTGCTGTAAAATCAACGAGATAGCCCAACGCAATGCGCCTACGAAGCAAGGGGTCGGGTGTTCAAATCACCCCGGGCGTACCAATCTTTTCAACAGCTTACGAGGAGCGACCGATTCAGACGAGTATCACTTCAACTCCTCAGCAGTTTCCTGGTCAGTTTCCCGGTGGCCTTTCGCTTCGCAGGTGCCACAGGCTGGGTGTAAATATTCATCGTTGTTTTGATGTCGGCGTGCCTCAGCAATTCCTTTCGAACTGCATCTGTACCCATGCTATGGATCAGCGTTGAAAACGTGTGGCGGAAGGTGTGCCATCCGATTTTGCCGATGCCTGCCCTGGCGGCCGCAGGCTGGATATGATCTGTGAACCATACTCGCCGCCACTGCGGACTTCCTGACTCGCCAGCGAAGACGAAGTCGGTTGCCCCTTTGAACGGCAAGCTTGCCCGGTGGTTCAAGATTACCTCAGCCAGGCTTGGATCGAGCGGCACGGGCTTGGATGATTTTTCGGTTTTCGTTTCATAGATATGCTTTCCCGTAGCGCTTCTCCCGATGAACACCGTCACATGGTCCCAGTCGAAGTCGCCCCACTGTAGTCCGATGATCTCGCATGCGCGTAAACTCAAGCACCCGGCAACGAGGACGATCGTCTCGTAGGGTTCCTCGAGCTCCGCCAGGACCGCACCGAACTCTTCAGGCGTGAGCAAGCGAGGAATGGTCCTGCGGGCCGTCTGACGGCTTCATGCGCGTGGCGAAGTGCTTTCTGCCTCGGCGGTGGGCGAAGGCGGCGTGTTTCTGCGCCTGTTCGAAGCAGCGCTTGGCTCGGATCTGGGCGCACGCGAGCAGTTCGAGGCTGTAGCGGCGCTTCCGTTCAGCCTCTCCTGGTCAACCGCATTGCGCGATTTGGTGCCGGGCCTCGTTTTCTCCCTGTCCGGCGCCATTACTCTGACCCTTTATTTCCGTCGGAACAAGCCTCCGGAGCAGGCGGCGCAATGAACGAACAAGCCAAGAGCATTTCTCTGCTCGATCGCGTTATCCACGAGCCTGGGCGCCTGATGATTGTAGCCCTGCTTTCCGGCATCGATGAGGCGGACTTCCTGTATCTGCTGCGCGAAACCGACCTGAACAAGGGTACTCTTTCAAGCCACCTCGCTCGGTTGGAGGAAGCGGGATACGTGGAGATTATCAAGACGTTTCGGAAAAAAGTTCCCCAAACTCGCCTGAAACTCACACGGGCAGGCCGCACGGCGTTTCATGACTATCGCAGGTTGGTGCGCCAAGCGCTCGCTCAGTAGAGGCCGAAAGCGGGCGCCCGAGATTTCCCCTCTTGCGGGGGGTCCATTGAAAGCACGGCCCGGTCATTCGGGAGGTAATATCTCCAACTTGACCGGGTCCAGCCTTCCGGTTGGTCGACGAGGCATCGGTTGACTGGATCCTTATGCCCTCAAGAATCCGACTTCGAAGGAGATGAAGCGTGATACGCTGCTCGCTCGCTTTCTGCACCGTGGAAAGGTGAGCTACCCAATCCGATAAAATCGCGCTGCGTTTGATCCGAAGACGGCTTGTTCGTGGGTCGCGTCCAAAGCTGGCTTCAGGATTGAGTAGAGCGCTTCAATCACGCGATCGTAAGTTGCCGCTTGCAGGCACACGGGCCAGTCGCTGCCGAACATCACGCGTTCTAGCCCAAAGCATTCGACAACGTGCTCGACGTAGGGCCCCAGATCATCAGGCGTCCAGTTCTTGTGATCGGCCTCGGTAACCATTCCGGAAAGCTTGCAATACACGTTCTTGTGCTGGGCTACTTCCCGGATCAGAGTCTTCCACGGCTCCATCTTTTGCGCCTTAATCTCCGGCTTGGAAATGTGATCGACGACAGCACGGAGGTTCGGCACCTTATCGAGAACTTTCAGAACGCTCGGCAAGTGACGCGCATAGGTGAGAAAATCGAATGCGAGACCGCCTGCAGCGATCCGCTTCAGCGAGTCAATGACCGTTGGTCTGGCAATATAGTTGTCATCAGGCAGGTCTTGCAGCATAGGCCGGATGGCAACCAGCTTGGGCTTCCGTTCGTACTCCGCGAGCTTGCGGGGAAAATCGGTGCTCTCAAGGTCCAACCAGCCCACGACTCCGCCCACGAATTCGTGCTGCTGCGCCAGGCCGAGGAGGAAATCTGTCTCGGCCATGGTTGGCGCGGCCTGCACCAAGATAGTCTTGTCGATGCAATGCTTGGCGAGGGAGGGCTTTAAGTCTTCAGGGAAATAGTCCCGGTACAGAATCGCGACCGACGGCGACATCCAATCGTAATCGCCCCGGCTAACCTGCCAAAAGTGCTGATGACTGTTGACTCTCATGCTTTCACTCGATAACGGTCCAGTTTGTCCGTGTCCCAGCCAATACCCAATCCAGGTTCCTGGCTGGGGCGGAAATAGCCGTCGTGCAATTCGAGCGGCTTTTTGAGAACGGCATTCAGGGAGGGGATGTACTCGACAAACAGCCCATTCGGAATGGCGGCTACGAGGGGCAAGTGCAATTCCATCACAAAATGCGGGCTGACGTGCATATTGTGGCAGTCGGCCAGGTGGGCGACCTTCAGCCACTCGGTGATGCCACCACAGCGGCAGCAATCCGGCTGCAGGATGGAAACGCCGTCCGATGCGACGTAATCCTTGAATTGCTGGCGCGTAAACAGTGATTCTCCCAAGGCGATGGGGATGGTGGTGTGCGCCTTCACCTTGGCGTGGCCAAGAATGTCCTCCGCCGGAAGTGGTTCTTCAAACCAGAATAGGTTGAACTCCTCCCACATCCGAGCCCGCCTGATGGCTTCGGCGTGGGTGAACCGCTCGTTCGCATCCACCATCAGCGTGCGATTGGGCCCAAGAACTTCCCTCACGGCCGCAATGCGTTCCCGGTCTTCCGCCGGATCATCCTTTCCAACCTTGATCTTGGTCCCACGAAAGCCCTGGGCCACGATCTGGCGCGTTTCCTCCACAAGTTGCTCGATGGTGTGATTGAGCCACCCGCCATCCGTATTGTAAACGGGCACCTGGTCGCGCGCGGCCCCGAGCAGCTTGTACAAGGGCAAGCCCGCCATCTTCGATTTGAGGTCCCACAACGCGATGTCCACGGCCGCGACGCCGAGGACCGCAATGCCGCCCCGCCCTACCCAATCCAACCGGCGCCACATCTGGTACCAAACCCTCTCATGATCGCGTGGGTCCAAGCCGCGAACGAGGGAATTGATTGCCCCGTTAACTAGCGAGAGGATTTCCCGGGCGCCGTGGGGAATGATGTTGTAGGTAAAGCCCGACCCTGAAATTCTCTCGTCCGTTTCTACGCGCGCAAAGATCACGTCCATCACGCTAAATTCACGGAGAGCGTCGAGCATCTTGCGATGTGCCGGAAGCTCGTATAGGTCCCCAATGACGCGAGTGATTTTCATCGAGTTGCCTCGTTTCTGCTCTCGGCTCAGGATGGTTCAACCATGAGGAAAGACGGGAGAGCGCCGTCTCAAACCTCGGCTATGACGGCGCAGGTCTGCGGCGGCAAACGCAATGTTGCCGGCAAACGTGATTTTCTGTTCGGCTGGTCGGGTTGCAAGATCTCGACGCTTTTCCCCGCGCCGCCGGACCATGAAACCGTTGCCGTTGCCTCGTCATTTCCATAATTCACCACGACGCATGCCTTCCGTTTCGCCTGCCAGTCTTCGAAAATGGAATGCCGGACGTTTTCGCCTGCCGTGACTTCGGCGCCGAGGGTGTCCCGAAAACGTCCGAAGAAAAGGATGTCCTTATATTCCGTGCGAATCCGGATCAATTCCCGGACGTAACGGGAAAGCGGTCGCGTAAGCGCGTTGTCCATCGAATCGTTATAGTGGCGTGGCTGCACGGCCCAAACCAGCCCGTAACGCATCCCGTTGTTCATGACGTTGAAATCACCCGGCCGCTCGGCGCAAATGGTCGAGGTCCACTCGGGAAAAGTGTAGCGCAGGGCCGGCGAGCCCATATCGATGTCGTTCATCCGCACATAAGAGACATCCACCATAGTGAACGCGCGATCCCAAAAAATCTCTGATGCCAGCGCGAAATCGGGATTCACCTTGCGGCATTCCTCCAGCGTCTCTTTGAATGTGGTCAGCACTCCTTCCGGAAGCGACCGATCGGGTGAGGTTGGAATCTCACGATTGAAGTCAAGCCATCCCACACCGTTCGTCTTGTCGAGTTGGAAGCCGTCCGCGCCGTCCTTCACAAGCTGAACGTATTGATCCAGGAGCAACTTGCGAAAGTCGGGATGTGACGGACTGAGGAGCGTCATGTTGTGACGCGTCAGGCCCATCCTTGCGCTGATCGTGCCTTCTCCCCATCCAGCCAGAAGCCAGTCCGGCGCCCACAGGCCATCTACCGCATCCTTGTAGAGCTTGTCACGAAACAGCCGGATGGCAGTGTCGGAAAACTGAATGTTGGCAAAAATCAGCGGATGAACGCCAATTTTCTTCACTTCCGCCAGCGCTTGCCGAAACTCCTCAGGAGTGCCCATGCGAGGGTCCGGCTGATACTGGGGATAACCTCGGTCGATCCCGCCGATGTCCCAGCCCAAAATCTCAAAAGTCGTTACGTCATATTTCTTTGCCCCCGCAGCGAGCTTCGGCAGGTCCTTGAACTTCCATACGATGACGTCCTCGCAATTCGAGATGATCACGGACTGCCAGGCCATTTCTCTCCGTAGCCAGCTCGGCTTGCGGCGTACTGTGAAGTGCTGATCGAACCAGGAGCGATAGAGTTGGCTCCCTTCGTGCCAATCGCCTTGATGGACCCGGAGCGCTGCTGGACCTGAGTTGAAAGTTCCTTGCTTCGTATAGGGAAGTTTCAACCAGCCCATGGTGAGCCCGATCGGATGCCCCGTAGGCACTTCTTTGCTGCTGGGCCAGTTGTCCCCTATGACCGCCGTCTTGACGAAGGGCCGGACCTCAAAATACAGGCCCGTCAATCGCGGCTCGGGATCGTGATTGCCGTAATACAGTCCCACACCCGCCTTGCGGTTATAAAATTCCATCCAGCCCATCGTCATCGAGCCCGGATAGAGAAAGCCCGCCGCATCGTAACGTATGCCCAGGTTTCCGCCGCCGTAGCCTCCGGCTTGGAAATTGGTAAAAACGTTCGGAGCGAGGTTGCTATTCAGGCCCGGAACCAAGGACTCCGTATCCTCGCGCTGCAACAAACCTTGCTGGCCGCCAACAATGCCGAAGAAGACTTCTGCCAGGGGCAGGTCCGTGGAGTTGTCCACCTCGATGGAAAATTCCAATCGCTGCCCGGCCTGGCGTATGCGGTAGAGGACGCGCACAGGCAAGCTCTCTCGCTGGTTTCGCAGCGAATCGTAGATGCAGGTCACCTCCGTAGGAGACTCTTCAATCTTTGCGACTCGCTGGTCGCGGCTGCAGAAATAATTCGCTTCATATTCAGGGCGAGGCAGAAGGATTCTGAAATTCTCCCCCAGGGCTGGCTCCTGAATGATCTCAAGGTCCGGATTTTTCCAGCGAATCCCGGTCAAGTCACCGCTGGTGGCGCTTAGCCTGAGAGTGCAAATCTCCGTCTCTACCGTCTTCGTCTGGTTATTTAGGAGAGTCTCCGCCCGTGAGGAAGAACCGGGCTTTGTACCCGCCGTTGAAACCAGGAGGCCGCTGCTTGAGACGAGGAACTCGCGCCGCGTCAACGCCTGCGGTTTGAAACCACCTTCTCGATTTGAATGATCCATGTCTGGTAATTCTACTGCGAACGCGCATGGGCGTTGCAGAATAGTGTGATGATTTCGAATAGCATCGAGCCCAATCTACGTTTCTTTGCGGGTCGCAAAGACTTTGGCTGTGGGTGCGAGAGAACGTTTCGGGATACAGCTTCACGCGAAAGCCGAAACGGGAGGGTGGCGCTCTGCCCACGGGCGGGCGGTCTCCAATTGCGCCGCCAGGCGAAATAGTGTTGCCTCGTCGCCGTATTGGCCGATGAAGTGAACGCCGATCGGCAGGTTTTCCTCGTTCCAATAGAGCGGAACCGACATGGCTGGCTGCCCGCTTACATTGGCGAGCGGCGTGAAGGGGACAAACTCCGCCATGCGGCGCTCAGCTTCCAGCAAATCGCTTGAAGACGAAGCCATCCATCCAAGCGGCGCCGGAGGCAAGCCGAGCGTGGGCATGAGAGCCACATCGTAGCGAAGCATGAACTGCGCGATGTCCCGCGAAATGTGGTGCAAGGCCGTCAAGGCCAGCGCATAATCACTCGCAGGAACCTGCCGGCCAATTTGGTAGAAGCTCCACGTCAGCGGTTCGAACTCACCTTCCACCGGCGTCCGGCCCGTTAGTTGAGCCCAGCCGTCGATGCCGGTTGCGCACCCTGCCGCCCACACGGCCATAAATGCCCGATTGAAAAGCTCTCCATCCACCGGAAAACGCACTTCCTCCACTTCGTGCCCTAACCCGCCGCACAGCTTGGCTGCATCCTCGGCGGCGCGCCGGCAGTCAGGATGAAGCGGCGTTCCCGCGATGGTGGTCAGTACAAGAGCGACTCGGAGCCGGCCCGGGTCGACGCCCACTTCCGCCGCAAAGGGACGCGCCGGAGGCTGAGCCCAGTAAGGATCGCCCGTGGCGGGGCCGGCGGTGGCGTCGAGAAGCGCGGCGCTATCACGCACGGAGCGCGTGACGGCGTGCTCGATGCCGAGTCCGCCGAGGACGTCGCCCAAGTCCGGACCAAAGGACACGCGGCCGCGCGTCGGTTTCATCCCGAACAAGCCACAGCAGGAGGCCGGAATGCGGATGGAGCCTGCGCCATCGTTGGCGTGCGCCGCGGCCACCATGCCGGAAGCCACCGCCGCGCACGACCCGCCGCTCGAGCCGCCGGGAGTTCGGTTGAGATCCCAGGGATTGCGAGTTGGCCCGAAAAGCTGAGGCTCCGTTGTACACGTCAAGCCTAGTTCCGGCGTGTTGGTCTTACCGAGGACGATCAGGCCCGCGCGCTTGAGCCGGGCCACAAGCTCGCTGTCGTGATCGGGGACGAAATCCCTCATGAACGCGGAGCCGCCTGCCAGCGG
Organism: Acidobacteriota bacterium; assembly: GCA_021817045.1. Taxonomy (GTDB): domain Bacteria; phylum Acidobacteriota; class Terriglobia; order UBA7540; family UBA7540; genus RH2-MAG17b. The sequence continues at coordinate 6,669 of JAKAWG010000068.1, read as the reverse complement.
TTCACCGGCGAAGGCCGCGACAAGGTCTTTCAGTAGGTACGGAACGCCGCGCAGCGGACCGTCGGGAAGCTTCTTTTCGTCTCGCGCCACCTTTCGCGCCGATTCGAACATTGGTCGCACAACGGCGTTGAGTTTCGGATTCAGCCGCTCGATACGCTGAATCGCCGCGTCGACCAATTCGATGGGCTTCACTTCCTTGCGACGCACCAATTCGGCCTGGGCCACGGCGTCCAGACAAGCCAACTCTTCCGTCATTGTTTTCCTCTTTATGGAAGCCGCGCCTGGCGCGCCACAACGCGAACGGAGCTCGCGACGCGGTTACGCCCAGCGCGGAAACACGTAGGATTCGAGCATATCCGCGCGGCTTTTGCTGTCCGAGGCGATGACCTTGAGCAGGTCTTTGGCGGAAATCAGCCCCTGGAATCCTGACAGCGCGTCCAGAACCGGTAAGTGGAAAACGCCACGGCTTTCCATGATCTGAAGGCACTCTTCGAGAGGCGTTTCGGGTGACACGGTGCTGAGGTCCGTGCTCATGATTTCTGAAACACGAACCCAAGCGGGGCACTTGTTTTCCGCCGCCACTTTGTCGGCAATGTCGCTTTGCGAGACGATTCCGACCAGCTTGCCCTGCTCGTCGCAGATGCCCGCCGCGCGAATCTGCTTGTCACGAAGATAGCGGGCCGCGTCCAGGACTGTAGCTTCCGGAGACAGGGAGAAGACTTGCTGCCGCGAATGGATCAGGTCTCTGACCGTCATGGTGACCCTCCTGCCGCACGCAAAATGGACTCTTGGGGTTCGGATCGATTCCGTGATGGACATCATACCGTAAGCCGTAGGTCCTTTCAACGCAGCTACTACCGGTCTTGATCATTCTGCAATCGGGCGCTATGAAGACGATTTGACTGCGAAGTTAACGCTATTTTGCGAGTCCAGGCCGGCGTACGCACTCAGTCACATCCCCGCTTCGTCGGCCGACGGGCCGTAGATGGCAGGAACAGGCACGTCGTTCAGTCGCAGGTAGACGCCAAGCTGGGCCCGATGGTGAATGATGTGGCTCATGATAAATGACCGCAGGACGGCAATCCGAGGCATCGTGAAGGCCGCCTTGCCACCTGAGAGCAGAGACCACGTTTTGAACATGCTCTCATCGCTTGCCTCTGAGATGGTCTTCCGTGCCGCGGCGATGTTCTTATCAAACACTGCCAGAACCTCGGCGCGTGAGTTGACTTGGAAAGGCTGATAAGGTTGTCCGCCGGGCGGAGCCACATCAAACGATTCGCTCCGGAAGAGATCGCCTACCCAATGCGGAATATCGGCCAGGTGGGAAGCCAGTTTGCCCATTGGCATGGACTTCTCGTGAGGCTTCCAGGCGAACTTGTCGTCCGGCACTCTTTCCAGCGTCTTGCGGGTGTTGGCCATTTCGTGGTCGAACTCGGGCAACAGAACATTTGAGAGCGCCATTCAATCCTCCTCAAGAAATTAAGACGTGGACCGCGACCGAAGCCGTAGCCTCGCCGTATTGTGTCAAATGCGGGCAGCGGAGGCAAGGGATTCCCCCATTCTCAACGGGGTCCGAAAATTGCCGTACCCACGCGGATCATCGTAGCGCCTTCTTCGATGGCCGCTTCGAAATCATGGCTCATGCCCATGGAAAGCTCTTGCATGGAAACGCCCGGCGGGCGAGCGGCGGCGACTCTTTCCGCGAGTTGGCGCAGGCTGCGGAAATAGGGCCGCGTTTGCTCCGGGTTGTCAAAATAAGGAGGAATCAGCATTAAGCCACGCACATCGAGGCTCGCCAGGCGGCCGGCGGTTTCTGCTGCGGGCAGGACTGCATCCTCGCTGAAGCCGAATTTGCTTTCTTCCCCGCCCAGGTTCACTTGAAGCAATGCCGGAAGACGGTCATTCGCGTTCGCCGCCGCATGGTGCAATTTTTCCGCGAGCCGCACGGAATCAACGGAGTGTACCCAGGCGAAGAGCTCACGTGCACGTGTCGCCTTGTTGCTTTGCAAGTGGCCGACCAGGTGCCAGACGATGGGCAAGTCCTCAAGCAGCGGCAGCTTTTCGCTGGCCTCCTGAATTCGATTCTCGCCAAACTCGGTGATTCCGGCAGCGAAAGCTTCCCGGATGCGCTCGGATGAGAAAGTCTTGGAGACGGCGACCAGACGGACTCCTGCGGCGTCCCGGCCGCTGCGCCGGCACGCCGCATCGATACGCTCCCGCACGCGGGCGACGTTTTCACTCAATCCCATCGGATCGCCTTTTCCTTCGCCCGTCCACCAAACCTACGTGCCGGGCTTCGCCTTCTTGATGATTCCATGCCCTTCGCGAATGGTCAGGATCTGGTCAGGCTTGAGATTTGTAAACGTTTCAACCTGTTGCGTGGTGGGCCATCGAACCTGAATAAAGTCGACCCTTGGGGCTTGCCCGAGTCCGAAGTGCAGCCGCAGGTCACTTTGCGACATCACGCTCGTTCCGCTGTGCACCTCGTCCATTTGCACATGCTTCCCAACTCCCACCCGCACGCGCGTTCCGATCGCGGTCCGATTACACTTGGTCCCAATCAGCTTAAGCTTGATCCAGTTGTTCTTGTTCCCTCCGTCGTTCCTAAGCAGCGATGGATAATCATTCATGTTGTTCACTACTGCATCGACATCGCCATCGTTGTCATAATCGCCGAAAGCGCATCCCCGGCTCGAAAACCGCTCGCGAATTCCCGGTCCCATCTCAGCCGATACATCCAGGAACCTGCCGTTGCCCAAATTGCGATAGACAAGGCGGGGCTCCTTAAAAGTCTGATCCAGATGGTAGCTTTCTATTTCAGGGTAAACATGCCCGTTCACTTGGATGATGTCCGGCCAGCCGTCGTTATCAAAATCTGCAAAACCGCACCCCCACCTCACATACTCAGTGTTCCCGCCTAAGCCCGCATCAAAAGCGACGTCGGAAAACGTCCCGTCTCCGTTGTTATGGTACAGATCGGGGTTGTCGTCGGAAAAGTTACCCTTGTAAATATCGAGCCAGCCGTCGCCATCGTAATCGGCTACTCCAAGCCCCATGCCTGCTTGTACTTCTCCGTCCTCGCTATATGCAACGCCGGCAGAGAGCGCGATATCTTCGAAAGTCCCGTCGTGCTTGTTGTGGAACAGAAGGCTCGCCTCCGAGTCGACCGCTACGTAGATATCCGGCCAGCCGTCGTTATCAAAATCATAGCTGGTCGCTGATATGGAGTACCGGGATCCCGGCTTCAGAATACCTGATTTTTCGGAGACGTCAGTGAAGGTTCCATCGCCATTGTTGTGGTAGAGGATGTTGATTCCCGCGGGCAAGCCGAGCGGCCCGCACGCTACCGGAATACCCTTCCACCGGCAAAACGAGCTTTCGCCTGCCTTCGGAATCCGGCTAAGCTCCGCCGCAATGTAATTGGCGACGAAAAGGTCGAGGAATCCGTCGCGATCGTAATCAAGCCACGTGCACCCGGTTCCCCACCGTATCTCATCCTGATAAAGGCCTGCTCTTTGAGTGACGTCGGTAAAGGTTCCGTCACCGTTGTTATGAAACAAAACGTTGTGACCATAGAACGTCAGGAATATGTCATCCCAGCCATCGTTGTCGTAGTCGCCGACGCACACGCCAGTCTGCCACCCGGTCCGTCCCAAGCCCGCGTGCCGGGTAACGTCGGTGAAAGTCCCGTCGCGGTTGTTCTTGTAAAGGTGCGTTGTAGGGGCCTTCCCTGCAGGCCACGTGACCCCCAGCCGCGTGCCGTTGGTAAGATAAATGTCAATCCAGCCGTCGTTGTCGTAGTCGAAGAATGCAATACCGCTTCCTTTGGCTTCAAGGAGGTATTCCTTGTGATGGATCCCGCCCCACACATTAACGGTGTTCAGTCCCGCTGCCCTACCGACATCAAGATAACGAACAGGCTCTTCCCGACGAGGCAGTTCTGCCGCCTCAAGGAATGGTTCGGCGGTCCTTCGCCGTATGGCTGTTGGAAGCGCTTTTAGTAGCTGGGACCCAAGCACAAGGGCTCCCGAACCAAGAAAATCACGGCGAGAAAGTTTCATGCGGGAACTTCGATGCTATCGACTCGATGAATGCCAGTCAGCCGCTGGAAACATGGCATTTTGACTTGCCTAGACCCTGATGGACGCAAGGATGCTTGTTAGGCAACATCCATCAGCGCCTCGAATGCGGGTTCGAATAGTATAGGGCGGAAGCTAAGCTTTCCCCAGCTCGAGCATTTCCGCTGAAATGATACCCTGAAACGATAGAACCGTCTCCAGGCGCAGTCCCCGTGCCGGAAGTGCCTTCAGCGCGCACAGGAGACGGTATCGCTTCACGGTTGCGTCGGCGGCGCCAAGCCAGCCGTCGATTCCTGAGAAGGACCAACCGGGCGTGTTCGCTCGAAAGTGCGCAAATCGTGTCTGCTCTTAGACTCATTCAATTCCTTGACCGTTTCCAGCATTGCGGTAGCCTGGCGGTTTTCGCCCTTCCGACGGTATGCCACGGCCAACAGCGCATAGATCGCGACGTTCTTAGGTTCGAGCCCGCGCGCGTGATCCAGTTCCACGATCGCATCATCCACGCGGCCCTCCTTGAGATAAATCCTCGCCAGGTCCAACCTAGCGCGCGCGAAACTGGGGTCGAGCTTGATCGATCGTTCAAGCGCGGCTTGCGCTTGCCGAAAGCCTGGATCTCCTGGGTGAACGCCGGACTGCACGAGCGCGTCGCCGAGGAGGAGCAACAGGAATGCATCGTTCGGCTTCTCCTGTGTACGGCGGCGAAGGAACTGGATCGCTCGTGAAAGATCTCCCGTTTGAAGATAAGCCAGAGCCAAGCCGGCATACGCCTTGTCCCGTGCGTCGGGGCTGACCCGGATGGCGCGCTCGTAGTCCTGCTCCGCGAGATCGAGCTTGCCCCACAAAGCGTAGAGGACGCCACGCTCGATCAGCAAATGACTGTCATCGGGGAGTTGGCGAAGACCCGCGCTGATGATCTTTACCCCCGTGTCGTAGGCGCGGCGATCAATGCACAACTTCGCGAGGTCCAGATAGTACTTCTCATCTTCGGGTGCGAGGGCGGTCGCCTTGAGCAAGATGTTGAACGCCTCCTGAAGTTGGTGATTCCCTTCGTAGGCTTGGGCGAGCAGGTTGTCGACGTCCGTGGTCTTGTGGCCCTGTGCGCGCAAAGCCTTCAGGACCTGTATGGCCTGGGTATACTGTTTGGCTTCGACTTCACACAGCGCCAGGTTGAAACCCGCATCGTAGGAATCCGGGTCGTGGGTTGGAACCGACTGGAAGAACGGCGCGGCGCCGGTACAGAAACCTTCTCGTGCCAGCAAGTAACCCGCCACAAACCGTTGGGAGGGGCTAAGACTTTGCGGGCTGAGGCGCTCAATCATGTCCCGTCCAGCCAGCCTTTCGCCGGTGTGAAAATACGAGTCGGCCAGTTCCAGCCTCAAGTTCGCGTCGTGATGCAGTAACTGGCCGGATGCCAGCAGGTGGTGAGCCGCGGAGCGGAAGTCGTTGCGTCGGTATGCCAAGCTCCCCAGGTACATGTGGACAACCGGGTCCTTAGGCGCAAGGGCTAACGCTGCCCTAAAGTCTCGCTCGGCGGCAGAGAATTGATTCAAGTGGATTTCATTAATGGCTAGGTTCTTTAGGGCGGGATAGAAGTGCGGATCCAGGCGTAAGATCTCCCGGTACTCCTTGTTCGCTTCCGTCAATCTCCCCTGTCCGGTCAGCGCGATGCCGAGCAAGTTACGCGCCTGGAGATTCTCCGAGTGAGCCTGCAAGAGGGGCCGGAGCAACATTATCCCAGCTTCCCATCGTCCTTGCCGGATCAGCGTTTCTGCACGCTGATAGCTTGAACCTTGTGCGCTCGAGAGGGTGGGCGTGAGCAATACAACGCATAGCAGCAGCCCCAGCCGTAGTGGAAAGCGGGCTTTCACGCTTAGATCTGCGCCTGCCTCTTTCTTGCGATTTCGCGGATCAAGCTCTCCCTCGCAACGCTTGTTCTTGGGTGGGCTCTCCGGCGTATTATACACCCAGCATCAAGGACGTACTTCGGTCGCCGTATTGCCACCCAAGAGTCGAGATTGAGCGCGCAGGACCCGTCGTTACTTCCGTCATCACGGCCCGAATTCGCGTGGGTTCGCTTTGCAAATTGTTGTTGATAGTACAGGACTTGTGGGTTCGCTTTTGCAAAAAACATCTTTTCTTTCTGTCTCATTTGTCTCACTTTTTCTTGTCCCTCCCAAGCTTCCACGCCCTTCCTTCCCTGCCTCCGAACGACCTCGGATCTCCTCTCCATCTCGCCCATCATGACACGAGCCGTTGAGACAGTGGAGACAAATGAGACGCGTGAGACAGTTTTTCCCTTCGTCCTTTGTCTTCGGTCCCTGGTCGCTGGCCGCTTGCCAATCGCGATAATTGTCCTCCTCGTCGCTCTCCGCTACACTAGGTCCCATATTTACAGAATTTACAGGCAAGGAGGCACGTTGAAGCGGGCTGGACTGCTCATCACTCTAGAAGGGATCGACGGAACAGGTAAGAGCACGCAGGTCAGGCTGCTTACGAACTGGCTGCGGCGTCAAGGGTACGAGGTTCTCGCAACGCGCGAACCGGGCGGGACACGCGTGGGCGAACAAATTCGCGGCATCCTGCTTTCTTC
>JAKAWG010000161.1 GCA_021817045.1 Acidobacteriota bacterium | reverse complement strand
CGGCGTGACTCCCAATTCTTCTGCCAGCCGGGCGACATTTTCGCAGGTCCTCATCCGCTCGACTGCCTTCCACTGCAACTTCCGTGAATACCGCTTCCGCTTCACTTTGCTCTCCTTCCCGAGCAAAGTGTGCCCATCTCGCATGTCTCATTTCAAGGGTTCACTCCACTCTGCTAGCCGGTCTTGCTCATTAGCCTCCTTTTCACTCGATTTTTGAAGTTCGGCTGATCAAACGCTATGACTAAAGTCGTTGTGGCGCAGCGGGTTGGGTTTGCAGTATTAATTTAAGGAAGTTTCCGGGCTCCCCAGCGAAAAGGACGATGGTCAAAACCATGGGTGCAGGTATTAGCCAGTGAAACGAAGCAGGAAGGGGGAGGTGCGGGCTTCTCAGCGCATTGCTCATGACATGCCGGCTGATGGCCCGGACATGGTGGGTAGCAAAAGTAAGTCTCTTGTTATCTATACGGTGGGTCACTCCACCCGCGACTTGACTGTTTTTGTGGACCTGTTATGTAGGCACGGCGTCACGCAGCTTGTGGACGTCCGCACCGTCCCGCGTTCACTCCGAAACCCGCAGTTCAATGCGGAGACGCTTCCCGAACCTCTTCGTGCGGCTGGCATCCGATATTTCCAGCTTCGAGCCCTGGGCGGCTTGCGACATGCCGCGCGTGACTCGATCAACACGGGCTGGCGAAACGCATCGTTCCGGGGATTCGCCGACTACATGCAGACGCCGGAATTCGAGCAGGGGTTCGCGAGGCTCCTCAAGCTGGCTTCAGCGTGGCCCACGGCAATTATGTGCGCCGAAGCCGTGCCATGGCGCTGCCACAGGTCACTGATTGCGGACGCATTGGCGGTGCGGGGCGTCCGCATCCTCCATATCTTCAGCGTCGGCCTCGCGCGGGAGCACGCACTCACGCCGTTTGCTCGTGTTGAAGGACAGCGAATCACTTATCCCGTATTTCCGGCTGAGACTTAAGTCACCGCACCGCGAGGCCGATGGGCCGATAATCTACCGGGGTGATGGATGAGCAAAGCTGTGCAAGACTCAGTCCCGTGAGTGCTTCAGCTGGAGACTCGGCACGGTCTTAGACATCCTCGCGTAAGAGTAAACAATGCTGGAAATATAGATGAGTTTTCTCGAAAGCGAGTGAATGAGCGGCCAAATGTATCGCGAGGTGATATATTAAAGGCAAAACGCATGGTTTTCTTGAAAGACACTCAGGGTCGAGAATGTGGCGTTCCGTGATCCGGGTCGAGTGGAAAAACCGTGTTCTTCCTGGTTTCCGGGAATCACCGTGAAGTGGAGGACATGATGAGCACGATGGCGACTGAATCCCTAATGACACTCGAACAGGTAGAGAACCAGGAATGGATCGACTCTCTGGAGTATGTGCTTGAGGTGGAAGGGCGGGAGCGCGCCGAGCGACTTCTGCGTAAACTTCTCAGTCGGGCAGCGAGCGATGGGGTGTGCCTTACGCATGAGATTGCCACGCCTTACACGAATACCATCGCGCCTGAGGAGGAACCTGAACATCCAGGCGACCTGAAGCTTGAGACACGGTTGGACGCTCTGATTCGCTGGAACGCGATGGCTATGGTGGTGCGTGCGAACCCCAAGGAGCATGGAATCGGAGGCCACCTCGCCAGCTACGCGGCGCAGTCCACTCTATTCGAAGTGGGACTCAATCACTTCTTCCGCGGCAAGGATCACGAGTCGGGCGGCGACATTGTCTACTTTCAGGGCCATTCTTCTCCAGGGATTTATGCGCGTGCATTTCTCGAAGGGCGCCTTACCGCAAACCATCTCGGGAATTTTCGACGGGAAGTCAGCTCAACGAACGGCCTGGCGTCTTATCCCCACCCGTGGCTGATGCCCGGCTTTTGGGAATTCCCCAGCGTTGATATGGGTCTCGCGCCGATCCTGGCGATTTACCAGGCGCGTTTCAATCGCTATCTTGAAAACCGGGGATTGAAAGCACCCGCGAGACAAAAGGTTTGGGCATTGCTGGGCGATGGAGAAATGGACGAACCCGAGTCACTGGGCGCGATTACTCTGGCCGGACGAGAGAAGCTCGACAACCTTATTTTTGTCATTTCCTGCAACTTACAGCGCCTCGATGGACCCGTGCGCGGAAACGGTAACATCATCGCCGAGTTGGAAGGCGTGTTTCATGGGGCTGGATGGAATGTGATTAAGATGCTCTCGGGCGGCGGCTGGGATTCCCTGTTCGCGAACGACACAGAAAACCTTCTTGCCGACCGTGCCGGTCGAATGGTTGATGGAGAACGACAACGCTATGCTGCGGAGTCGGGCGGGTATCTTCGCGAGCACTTTTTCGGGGAGGACCCGCAGCCTCTTGCCTTGGTCGAGCACCTGACCCATGAGGAACTCCACGAACTGCGCCTGGGAGGCCACGACCCGAGAAAGGTCTATGCGGCCTATCATGCGGCGGTTGAACATCGGGGTTCCCCGACCGTCATCCTCGCCCGGACGATAAAAGGATACGGGCTGGGTGCGGCCGGCGAGGGAAGGAACGTTGCCCATCAGCAGAAAAACCTTGAGAAAGACCAGTTACACGCCTTCAGCCGGCGGGTTGGCATGACGCTTCCCGACGAGCAGTTGTCCCAAGCCGCTTTCTACAGGCCGCCGGACAATGCCCCGGAATTGCAGTACCTCCGAGAGCGGCGCGCTTCACTTGGCGGATACCTTCCAGGCCGGCGGACAAATGTGCCGCCACTCAAGCTGATCGACGACGCCGTATTTTCTGAATTCTATACAGGGACCGGTGACCATGAGATTTCGACCACGATGGCCTTCGTCCGTCTCCTGGGAAAGCTCCTGAAGGACAAGCAGATCGGAAAATTAATCGTCCCGATCGTGCCTGATGAGGCCCGTACCTTTGGAATGGAGGCATTCTTTCGGCAGGCGGGCATCTACTCCCAGATCGGACAACTCTACGAACCGGGCGATAAGGCCACATTGCTTTATTACAAGGAGGCAAAGGACGGTCAGATTCTCGAAGAGGGCATTACTGAAGCGGGGTCTATAGCGGACTTTATTGCAGCGGGGACGACCTATGCGACGCATGGTGTCAATACAATCCCGTTTTTTATCTTCTATTCGATGTTCGGGTTCCAGCGAATTGGCGATCTGATCTGGGCGGCCGGCGATTGCCGGGCTCGCGGTTTCCTGCTTGGCGGGACGGCGGGAAGGACCACGCTCGCCCGCGAAGGGCTTCAGCACGCCGACGGCAACAGCCACCTGCTCGCGTATACCGTTCCAAATCTGCTGGCTTACGATCCGGCGTTTGCCCACGAAATCGCCGTCATCGTACAAGAGGGCATCCGCCGCATGTACACGAAACAGGAGAGCATTTTCTATTACATCACTTTGATGAACGAAAACTATCCCATGCCCGCGATTCCTCATATCAACACGATCAGGGAAGGGATTCTGAAGGGCATGTATAAATTCCGGGCTGCGGAAAACTCCCACGCCAAATTCCACGCCCAGCTTCTTGCGAGCGGCGCCATGGTCAATGAGGCATTGAAGGTGCAGACGCTGCTCGGTGAGAAATACGGCGTGGCGGCGGACGCCTGGAGCGTGACGAGCTACAAACGGCTTTACCGCGACGGCCACGACACCGACCGGTGGAACATGCTTCATCCGTCCGAGGGGCTCCGCACGGCTTATGTAACGCAGAACCTGGCCGGTGCACCAGGCGTTATCGTAGCCGCGAGCGATTATCTGAAAACGCTCCCTGACTCCATATCGCCCTGGTGCCCGAAGCGGTTGGTAGCGCTTGGAACGGACGGCTTCGGCCGCAGCGACACCCGCCCAGCATTGCGCGACTTCTTTGAAGTGGACTACCGCTTCATTACCCTGGGTGCGTTGTGGTCGCTCGCCCGTGAAGGAGAGATCGCACTTCAGACCGTCGATCAGGCGATTAGAGAACTTGATATCAATCCCGAAAAACCCAATCCCGCGATCGCTTAGACTACCCTCTCGGCAGGAACTATGCTCTCACCCGAGAGACCCAAGGCAACACAATGACATACGCTGAACAGCTCGCCGAGTTCGTCGTCCAGGCGCAATTTGATAGGCTCTCTCCGGGAACCTGTCTCCAGCTCAAGATCCGGGTTCTCGATGCCCTGGGATGTGCCATCGGAGCACTTGAAGGTCCTCCAGTAATGCTTGTTCGAAAGCACATTGAGGATTTCGGCGGCCGGCCCCTCACGACGCTCATCGGAGGGGGCAAGACAGCGCCCGACCGCGCAGCGTTCTATAACGGTGCCATAGTCCGTTGTCTGGACTTCAACGACGCGTATTTAGCAAAGGGTGAGACCTCTCATCCAAGCGATACCATCGCAGCCGTACTTGCTGCGACCGAATACGCTGGTCGCAACGGGCGTGAATTCTTGACAGCGCTTGCGGTGGCGTATCAGGTGTTTTGCCGTCTGTGCGACGTGGCTCCGGTGCGGGCCAAGGGATTCGATCACACGACACTCGGGTCGTTCGCTGTGGCTGCGAGTGTGTCGAAGGCGCTTGGACTCAGTATGACGGAGACGGCCAATGCGATTGCGATCAGCGGAACCGCCTTTAACGCTGTGGGGGCAACCTAATAATGAGCGCTTTTTTCGGAGAAAGTGGGTAACACTTTGGGGTTCTGAGAGACGGTGAACAGTTCGTTTCTCTGTAACCAAGTTTCTACCGCCAGACGCCGTGCGGTTTCG
>JAKAWG010000067.1 GCA_021817045.1 Acidobacteriota bacterium | reverse complement strand
ATCTAAGAGTCGCGCTGCGATACCCCTCGTCACCTGCACTCCCATCTTCCGCACCATCCACGAATATTCCGGGCTAATAAGCCTTCGCTTCGCCACCGATCTTCTTGGCAAGCTTCTCGATCTTCTTTGCCTGACGGACGATCTGGAGGGAGAGCACGTCGGGCCTGGATTTGTTCACTTGTTGCTGAAGTGTTTGGACGAGTTTCGAAAGTTGACTTACATCCTTCTTCGTTTGTTCGAAGTTCTCGTTCACAATGGCGTCCTTCTGCTTTCTTGACATGGACCTGCCAGTACCTATCGGCGGGATCATAGGCTGAATGGGGCCGGTCCGTGAACCTCCCGGGATACCCGGCTGGCGACCGGGGAAACCCGGCTGCTGACCAGGAGAGGTCTCTTGCTGCGCGGCGACGAGCCAAGCCGCTGCCGCCGCATTAAAGTGATCCGAGAACGCCAAACCGACGGCTAGCGGGACGACCGCCAGCGGCGCTATACGCAGAAGGCGCCTGGGATTAAATTTGTATAACACGTCTTCACCTTCGCGGCTCCTTAGGGCGAGCGGCCAAAAGAGTGCCGCGCCTTGCTTTCATTCTAGACCACAAAGGGCTTCGTTCCAATCGGAACGCATCGATTCAACGGACTCCCTCTTTTTGGATCTGGGAGCCGGCGCAGCGTCTGAAAGTGCAGAAAGGCGAATCAATCTTGCAGCGCCAGCTACTTCGCCGAGGCGCTGCCCTCGGGCCTCTGGTCAAATCGCTGCCGCCCGATGATCAGGTAATGAATGCCCGAAACGACGGTCAGCACGCCGGCCAGATCGATGAAGGCCCGGAGTACGCCGGGTGTCGCCATGGCCATGTGCGCCCGCTGGCTGACCGCCGCCAGAACAGCCGCGACCTGAGCCGCCGTGCAGGCCTTTCCCAGCAGCGTCGGCGGGAACGGACGGTAGCCGGAAACCAGGCTGATGAGGAGAGCCGTGACGACTATTCCCGCATCGCGGCTTAGGACGACGAACGTTAGCCACCAGGGCAGGGCGCCCCGAAACGAAAGCACCAAGTAGGCGGTGGTCATCAGAAGCTTGTCGGCAATCGGATCGAGAGCGATGCCGAGCGAAGATTGCTGATGGAACCAGCGCGCCACAAATCCGTCAACCACGTCGGATGTTGCCGCAGCCGCCAGCACGACGAGCGCTCCTGCATAACGTCCGTTGATAACGAGGATGGCGAATAAAGGAACGAAAATTAATCGCAGGGTCGTGATTTGGTTGGCAACTGTAAATGTGCGCCCGTACATGGCCAGCAGGCCAATATAGGGGCGAGCCGGAGGGGATGTCAATGTCGCAGCCACTCAGAAGCTCTGAAAAATTAACGACCTCGCGCAAAAGCACCAAGACGCAAAGAAACGCCAAGAAGAACTTCGAAGGTTCACATGACAGACCCTTGCGGCCTTGCGCCTCGACGCGATGTTATTGCTTGTGAGCCAATTTTTTCATAGCTTCTCCGCAATGGCTATGCCAGAGCTTGCCGATGCCGGTTACTCATCCCTCTCGAAGCCGCGCCAGCACCAGGCGACCGATTCCTTTCAGCGTCTCGAGCACCCCGACGCCCTGGCTGGCAATGGCTTCGAAGACCGGTTCATTTTTGCGGCTGAGAAGGGTTTTCATTTCCCCGGCAGGCATAGCCTTCGACAGGTCACGCTTGTTGAATTGAAGGACGTAAGGAAGTTGATGGAAGTCCTCGCCCACTTCCTGGAGGTTGCGTTCCAGGTCACCAAGAGCCTCCAGGTTTGCATCCATACGCCCGCACTCTGAATCTGCCACAAACACCACGCCGTCAACTCCGCGCAAGATAAGCTTGCGGCTCGCGTGAAAGGCGGCTTGGCCAGGCACAGTGTAAAGGTGGAGGCGCACCGTCATGTTCCGGACTTTACCTAGATCAAGGGGCAGGAAATCAAAGAAGAGGGTGCGATCGTGCTCTGTGGCAAGCGAGAGCATCTTCTCGCCATCCCGATGGGGCGTTTGGTCAAAGATCCATTGCAGGTTCGTGGTCTTGCCCCCAAGCCCGGCGCCATAATAGACAATTTTGCAGTTGACTTCGCGAACCGCGCTGTTTGTGAAACTCACAAGAGCACCGTACCCTCGCCCGCACTGTGTGGCTCCGAACGCTTTGGGGCGTGTTGAATACCAGCCGATCGGCAGGGGCTTCGAAAAGGGAATGATAGCATATAAGTTAATCCTCTAAATGTTAACCATTTCGCGCCCCGACGAAGTTCCAAATCCACCCACGCGGCCATATGCGATGATGCAGGCGGGCAACCGTCGCTACGGCGATACCGAAAAGACGGAGTAGTACAGAGAGATCAAATTGATCTGGCAGCGAAAAATCTGTTGCGCGCCTTGAGCGTTCCGGCGACAATTAAGAGGTAAAGGTTATCCGGCGACGGACCGAACGGCCCGGACCAAACCGGTCGAAACGAAAGGTTCTGCGTTGCATCCATCACAAAAGGTGCACCCGGTCTTTTCTTCTCCTGATTTAAATCCGCCCACCCCGTGCCTTGACTTGTTCAGAGCCGCAGAGTTGCTGGACGATAAGTTTCACGATCATTGCGGCGTCTTTGCCATTTACGGGCACCCGGAGGCTGCGCGGATGACTCACCTTGGCCTCTATGCCCTGCAGCACCGCGGCCAGGAAAGCGCCGGTATTGCCGTCTCAGACGGCGAGGATGTGGTTTGCCACAAGGGCATGGGGCACGTCAACGAGGTCTTTAACGCCGACGTCCTGGACAAACTGCACGGAGAGATCGCCATCGGCCACACACGCTATTCAACTGCCGGCGAAACGGACCTGCGAAACGCCCAGCCGCTTACGGTGAGCTGCCAGAAGGGGCAGGTAGCTCTCGCGCACAACGGTAACCTTGTGAACGCCGCTGTCATCCGGCGGGAGCTTGAAAGTCGCGGCGACATTTTCCAGACGACGAGCGATACGGAGGTATTGCTGCACTTCTTCGCCCGCTCCAAGCAAACGGGCGTCCCGGAGTCGCTCGCCGACGCCCTCGACCGCGTCACGGGCGCCTACTCGTTGGTTGCGCTGTTCAGGGACAGCGTTTATGGAATCCGCGATCCGCGGGGCTTTCGCCCGCTGGTGCTCGGGCAGCTTGGCGACTCCTGGGTGCTCGCTTCGGAAACTTGCGCTTTTGACCTGATCAATGCTCTTTACGTCCGCGAAGTCGAACCGGGTGAGATGGTGATCCTGGATCGCCGAGGGATAACTTCGCTGCGGTACTCACCGCCAGCTCGGACGGCGCAGTGCGTGTTCGAGCACGTTTACTTTTCGCGGCCGGACAGCCTGGTGTTTGGGCGCTCGGTCCAGGAAAGCCGCGAACAACTGGGGCGGCGGCTGGCGCGCGAGCATCCGGTGGAGGCTGATTGTGTGGTTGGCGTGCCGGATTCGGGCGTGCCGGCAGCGCTGGGGTTCGCGGACGAGTCAGGAATTCCGCTCAAGCTAGGGCTTATTCGCAACCACTATGTGGGCCGTACGTTTATTGAGCCGACGCAGGCTAATCGCGACCTCGGTGTGAAGCTGAAACTCAATCCGGTGCGCAGCCTGATTGCCGGGAAGCGCGTGGTGCTGGTGGATGACTCGATCATTCGCGGAACCACCAGCCGCCAGATCGTGCGGCTCGTGCGCGAGGCCGGAGCGCGCGAGGTTCACGTTCGCATCAGTTGCCCGCCCACCATTTCTCCCTGCTTTTACGGCATTGATACGCCAACGCGGCGAGAGTTGATCGCGGCCACTCACACGATTGAGGAGATTCGGCAGTATATTGAGGCGGACACGCTCGGCTACCTCTCACTCGAAGGCCTGCGCGAAGCCGCCGGGGATTGCGACGACCGCTACTGCCTGGCTTGCTACACCTCCAAATATCCCACCGCCGTCCAGGAGCCGCTCCTCGCGCTCCGTAACCGAGGCTGACCCTATGGAACCTACCGCCCCGTTCGAAGCCGACGCGCCGCCTGCGCCGGAGTCTCCCGCCGCGGCACAGAACGGGCCAGCCAGCCAGCCGCGCCGCCCGCGAAACGGTGAAGGACTTTGGGAAACAGTTCGTTCACTCCTCATCATCCTGGTTGGAGTTTTCTGCATTCGCACTTTTGTCGGCGAGGCCACGATGATTCCGACCGGGTCAATGGAGAACACCATCCTGATTGGCGATCACGTCTTCCTGGATAAGCTGATGTACGGACCCAGGTTCCCTTACACCACCTGGCGGCTGCCGAGACTGAGCGCAATCCATAGGGGCGACATCGTCGCCTTCCGTTATCCCGTCAACCCGTCGGAATTGTTTGTCAAGCGCGTGATCGCGAAGGGCGGTGACGTGGTGCGCGTTGTCAACAAGCAGGTTTACGTGAATGGCAAGCGGCTCCGTGAGCCTTATGTCCGGCACACCGATCCTGCCATCTATCCCCTGCGCGACAACTTTCCACCGCCCGTGAGCGAAATCCCCAGCCTGGAGGAAGCCTGGGGAATGAATCCTCGCTGGGCGCACGTCATGTCGAGATACATCAAGCCCGACGGCCTGCACGTGCCGAAGGGCTACCTCTTCTGTATGGGAGACAACCGCGATAATTCGTCGGATAGCCGCTTCTGGGGCTTCGTGCCGGTTCGAAACGTCGTGGGAGAGCCGCTCTTCATTTATTGGTCCTACAAGGCTCCCAGCCGGGAATGGCTGGACAACAGCGTGGAAGGGCGCCTCCGGTTTGACGGCTCGATCCTGATGAACTTTCTGAGCAGAACCAGGTGGTCAAGAATTGGCAAAGTCTTCAGGAATCCTTATTGAAAGTTCCCCGCCCTGACAAGGCTTCGTCTTCGATCCCTCAGAGGACACCCACCACGAGCTTGCAGCATCGCTAGTAGATCGAATACGACAGCCCTTTGCTTCTGCGGTCAACGAGAAGGCTGAGCGGTGGCTGAACGTGGTTAATGCTTACGAATACCTGGACTGTCGTGGAACCCCGCGATTTGGCCCCGAGAATGTCAAACGTTCGGACCTTCCCGTAGTCCCCTTCCGGTCCCCAGTCGTGCATGAAATCACTGAAGTGATAGGAGGGCGCCGGTTGCCAGACTTGATAAGCTTTCCGATAGTTGCCCTTTTCAAGCGCCGTCAAAAAGTGCGTTACAACCCGTTCTTCGGGATAGTCCCACAAGCTGTAGGTGACAAATGCGGCGATTGCAGCCAGGATCAGGATGAGGAGCGGAAGGGGAATATACTTCAGGACGCCGCGCTTCGGTTTTGGCGGCTTGGCATCGAGAAGCGTAAGTGGGCCGCGCTCCATGTCCTCTATGATACGTCAGAAAACCGTTAAACGGTTCTCTGAAAAAGCGCCGTGGCCGCGGCCGTCATGATGACAGAGAAAACCACCAGGAACGCGACATCGCCGGCGATGGCTCCAAAGCCGGTGTTCTTGAGGAGGAGGGTCCGAAAGCCGTGAACGGCGTACGTGAAGGGGTCGACGGTGGCGATGACCCGCATCCAGCGAGGAAACGCGTTCACCGGATAAACGGCGCCACTCGGGAAATAGAGCAGCGTGTTGAGCACACCGAAAATGGCTCGCGGCACGAGCGGGTCGCTGATGCGTACCATCAGGAGAAACATCATGCTGATAAACGCGGTGGCAGCGGGACAGATGACCAGGAGCATCTTGAAAGTGCGCATCGGATCGAGCGGATGAGGGACGCCGGCAATGAGCGAACCGAAAATCGTGAGCACAAGCCCCGCAAGCACGCCCTTAAACGCGCCCGCGAGGTTGAAGCCGAGGATGAGTTCCGTCTTCGTAATCGGCGTGACAAGATACCCTTCGTGCAAGCCGCGCGCTTTGTCATCGATAAAGATGATTCCGCCGCCGATCATCGCGGTGATGAAAATAGAGAGCGCGATGATACCGGGAAACAGAAATTTGATATACGGGGTGTAGCCATACACTTCCACCGTCTTCAACTGCAGCGTAGGTTGGCGGCGCGCGTCTATACCGTTCAGATAATAATCGTTGACTAGGCTGGTCAAGGTTCCCTCCAGCGTGCTGGCCGTGAAATTGTCGGTGTTATCGACAACCAATCCTAACCGAGGGTCGGCCCGGGCCAGTAAGTCGCGCGTGAAGTGGGGAGGGATGTCTACAACGCCATTCAGCCGCCCGTTGCGGAGGTCGCTGACGGCGCGGCCAAGGTTTGAGTAATCAACGGTGCTGAACGTCTTGGCCGTAGCCCCAACCGCCTGCAGCATTTCGCGCACCTTGACGGCGCCCATGCCGCCGTCCTGGTCCACAACTCCCACTTTCAGGTGCTTGAGGTTGCCACCAAAGGCGTAACCGAGGATGACGAGTTGCGACAACGGAAGCACCAGGGACGCAAACATCAGGAAAGGACTGTGCTGGAATTTGCGCAGATCGCGCTCGATAATAGCCCAGACTCGCTGCATGGATTGCCTCTCGTGCGCCTTTAGCGCGGTTTGTACATGAAGCTCATATCGTAGTGCAGGTTCTCTTGCGGCGCGTCACGCAGTTGGCGCCCAGTATAGTGGACGAATACGTCGTCGAGTGTGGTGCTTTGCACGGAAAGAGACGCCACCGAAATGTCCGCTCGCCGCGCAGCCTCGAACAGTTCCACGGTCGTCCGCGGCCCGTTGTTGGAGGCGATCCGAAACACATGATCCGTGGCTGTCACTTGGCTAACTTCGGGTAACGCGCGCAGCGTTTCGGACCACCCGTCAGGCACCCTCGAAAAACTCACTTCCAGGACATTGTTTCCGGGGATGGTCGCCTTCAGCTTGAGCGGCGAATCGAGCGCCACCAGCTTGCCGTGATCCACAATCGCCACGCGGTTGCACAATTTATCCGCCTCCTCGAGGTAATGCGTCGTGATGAGCACGGTGAGGTCGCGCTCACGCTTGAGCTGCTCGATCATCTCCCACACCGCCACACGCGATACCGGATCGAGCCCGGTGGTGGGCTCATCAAGGAAGAAGATCTTCGGCTCGTGAACGAGCCCGCGGGCGATTTCGAGGCGCCGTCGCATGCCGCCGGAAAATGTGCGTACCGGCTTATCCAGCCAGTCGGCAAGCTGAACCGCGGCGAGCAACTCGCGGATGACGTGCTTCCGCCGATCTTTCGGGACACCGTAGAGCCGGGCGAAAATGGTCATATTCTCTTCTGCGGTGAGGTCAAGATCGGA
The DNA here is from genome assembly GCA_021817045.1 of Acidobacteriota bacterium. Classification (GTDB taxonomy): domain Bacteria; phylum Acidobacteriota; class Terriglobia; order UBA7540; family UBA7540; genus RH2-MAG17b. The sequence continues at coordinate 19,480 of JAKAWG010000067.1, read as the reverse complement.
GGTCATGACCTGGGGAATGACGCCGATGGACTTGCGCACGGCGCCCGCTTCCCGGACCACGTCGTGGCCGAGCACGCGCGCCGAGCCCGCCGTCGGAGGGGTCAGCGTGGTAAGCATGCGGATTAGCGTTGACTTCCCTGCCCCGTTCGGCCCCAGCAGTCCGAACGTTTCGCCGTGGCCGACGGTGAAACTGATTTCGTCAACGGCCGTGAAGTCGCCGAAACGCTTCGTGATCTTCTCGACTTCGATATCGTCCATGGGATTATTCCGGCGCGCCGCCAGCCACAATGGGTAGCGCAAACCTTGATGCGCTGCATCGGGGCCTGCGGCTTGTCGTTCTTCAGGAAAAGTCACGGACCCGTCTTGTAGGTCCGCGCTACCCACTCCGCCGATCGTCAGCGAGTATTGCTCGCTCGCCTCTGGATCTCATCGCCTGCAAGCGGTTCGTGAAGCGCGCCCCACGGCACCGTGACGTAAGCCGTAAGGCCAGGCCAGATGCGGCGGTCGCGATTGTCCACCCGCAGTCGAATTTCAAAGGTCTTGATGTCGCGCTTCGTGCGGCTGACGTCCCGCTCGGTCGCGTAGTCGGCGTCCACGCCGCGGAAGAACACCGTACCCATTTCTTCCATCCCGCCGGGGAAGCGCACTGGAAAGCGGTCGCCAAGCCGGATGCGGTCGAGGTACGTTTCAGGCACGTCAATGCGCACCCAAAGGTTGTCGGGGTTGATAAGCGAAACGATGGCCTGGCCCGGGCTCACCACCTCACCGGGCAGGGCGGCACGCACATCGACCACTCCCGCCGCGGGCGCAAAGATTTCCGTCTCATCCAGCATAACTTGCGCTTTCTCAGTTTGCGCCTGAGCTGCCGCCCATTGCCGGCGCGAAGCCTCAAGCTGGCGGTCCCGCACCAGAATCTGCTGCTCGTTCGATTCTGCCAGCGCGAGCGCTGCTCGCTGTGCTTCCACTTGCCTGCCAAGCGAGAGCCATTGCGCCTGAGTCGACGCGTAGGTGGCTTCCGCCTGGTCGTCGGCCTGGGAAGATGTCACTCCTTCTTTAAAGAGGGCGTGAGTGCGCCGATAATTGATCGCGTCTACTTTAAGATTCGCCGCCGCCTGGGCCTGCTGAGCTTGGGCGGCGGCAAGCGAGGCCTTCGCCTGCGTGATCTGGTCGCGCGTCTGGAGCTCCTGAAAACGGAGAGCTGCTTCGGCCTGCGCCACCTGCGCTCCGTAGTTCTGCTGATTGTCCACGTAATATCGCCAGTCGGCACGGTAAGGGAGCGGGTCAATCACCGCCAGCAATTCGCCGCGCCGCACGTGGTCGCCTTCTTCGACGTGAAGCTGCGTAATGCGTCCGGAGATTTCTGAGCTAACCAGGACTTCATCCGTGCTCACGATCCCAGTCAGCTCGAGCCCGTTTGCGTGGTTCCGCGTCACAAAATAAACCACTCCGCTCGCCACGGCGACGCCGAGGATAATGACAAGAAAAGCCTTGCGAGTCATCGATGGTCCTCCTCGGACCCGCAGAAGAGTCCGAAGCGCACAAAATCCAGAACTTCTCGCTTCCGGCGGCGCAGCGCCCCCGGTTCAAGCGGATCGATCCTGAACGCGGTTTTAATCATGGGTGCAGCGGCAAAGTAAGGCACGATCAAGCCCGTCAAAATAAACGCTGCGTGCGTGCCATCCACCGGGCGGAACGCACCCTCCCGTACGCCCCTGCGGATCAGAGCTGCGACCTGCTGGGTGCGCGGCACAACATAGCGCCGGAACACACGCGTCGCCAGGCGCGCGTCCGTCATCGCCAGCCTTTGAAAAAGCGACGCATAGTTGGGCCGGCTGGCCATCGCGTCAAAGTGAAACGAGAGATAACGCAGCAAAATGTCTTGCGCCGGGCCGCGCTTTGAAAGAATCTCGGAAGCCTGGCGATGGAACCCCTTCAATTGTCCTTCGAGCACCGCGCTGAAAAGCGCTTCCTTACTCTTGAAATAGTAATAGAGCAGAGCCTTGTTGACCCCGGCGGCAGAGGCGATGGCTTCGGTCGTAGCACCCTCAAACCCTTGCTCCGCGAAGAGGCGGTCCGCGGCGCGCAGGATTTCGCTTCGCGCACGCACGCCGCGCTGGCGCCGTAAGTCAGAAAGGGGAGGCATCGTGGTGATCATTCTAGTTAACTAACCGGATAGTTAATTTCACCACGAAACGTTTCGCTCTGTCAACCACCGTCAGCGACGCGATCGTACTTTTAGCCGCCGGTGCTACGGTTTCGGTGCCCAGGCCATGCCGTCGCATACAGGCCCGGCCTGGATCAGCTTTTCCAGCTTCCAGTTGTGAAGGCTGATGGCAGCGATCTGCTGGCTGCGGTCGCAGGAAACGTAAGCCACGCCGTCGTCAGGGCGAACCACGATTTCCTGGGGCGCGGCTGGAACGTCGATGGTGCGAACGACTTTCCAGGATTTCAGGTCCACCACGGCGACCTTGTCTTTGTTGATCACGGCAACCAAAAGATAGCGACCGTTGAGGGTAGGTGCTGTTCCGTAACCGATGCCAGGCAATTGCACCCAGCGTTCCACCTTGTTCGTCGACGTGTTCAGGACGGCCAAGCGCGGACGAACCTGATCCGATGTAAACGCATAGCGGTCGTTCATCGAAACGGAGATCCGCTGAACCACCTTGCACACATGGATAATCGCGATGGTTTTTCGGTCCGCAACGTCGAGGACGGAAATGGTTCCCGGGCCTACGTTGGCCGTGTAGATGCGCCGGCCGTTGTGGGATATGGCCAGCATGTGCGATTCGGGCTGCCCGGTCGGAATTGTGCCCACAACTTTGTTGGTCTTTGAGTTGATGATCGTGACGGCGTCAGCCAATTCCGTCGACACGTACAGAAGGCCGTCAGGCGAGAACCTAGCACAGTGAGGACGCAGGGGGCGGCCCAGATCAATGGTTGAAACAACCTTGCGGTCAGCAATGTTGATGACATCAATGGTACGGCCACTGCTTCCCGGCTGGCCCACGCCGGAATTTCCGTAAATGGGAACGTACGCCGTGCGGCCATCCGGCGCGGCGGCCACTTCGTGACCCGTCACTCCGGTTTCCCTGACCGTGGCGACTTCCCGGCTGGCCATAGGATCTACGATGCCCAAAGTGTGATTTCCCTTGATGTCGACCAAGAGCAAACCACGCGCCGATGAACGCGCGGAGAACTTTCTGGATGCCCCAACAGCGATCAATGGAAGAATTAACGATGCCAGCAGGAGTATGCCGGAAACCCGAGTTATCATCATCATGATCTTTTTCCTCTCTTTAGGATTTTGCCCAGGATTACGGGATGGCGCGCTCCAGTCACAGACGGCAGGTTGCCGGGGACGCCGTGCAGGGTGCGGTCGGCGAGCAGGGCGAAAGCCATGGCCTCTTTCGCGTCTACGGGAAGGCCGAAGCGATCTGAAATAAGGACATCGAGCTCCGGGAGCAACCGGCTAATCCGCGAGATAAGGAAGTGGTTATGCGCGCCGCCCCCGGAAATGATGAGCCTGTGAACAGAAATTCTCGGGAAGACGAAGCGCCGCAGCGCATCCGTCACCGACTGCGCCGTAAGCTCCGTCGCAGTGCAAAGAAGATCCTCAGCCGCGATTCTCCGTCCGAGAAAATATCGCTTCAAAAACTCTTCGCCGAACTGCTCCCGGCCCGCGCTCTTCGGGGGCAGCTGGTTGAAAAACGGAAATGCGAGGGCGCGGGCGAGTATGTCCTTAGCCACCGCGCCGCGACTCGCCCAGTGGCCTTGGGTATCGTACCCTTTCCTTCCGTGGGTGGAATGGCGCACGAGGGAGTCGATCACCATGTTCCCGGGGCCAGTATCAAATCCGAAAACGTCCGCAAGGCCTGCATTGCACTTCAGTACGGTGACGTTTGCGATGCCGCCCAGGTTCAGCGCGACGACGCCCCGCTTGGTGTCGCGCAGCAACAGGTAATCCAGCATGGGAACCAAAGGAGCGCCCTCGCCGCCTGCGGCGACATCCGCAGTGCGAAAGTCCGCCACCACAGGCACCCCAGTCGTCTCCGCAATCACCGCCGGCTCGCCGATTTGAAGCGTGCCGGCCTGATGACGGAAACGTTGACGGCCCTGGTGAAAGATTGTCTGCCCGTGCGATCCGATGACTGCCAGACGGGACGGAGCAACACGACCGTGCCGACACGCGGCCAGCGCAGCGGCTGCGAACTGCTCGCCAACCAGGAAATTCAACCGGCTGATCTCGCCTGTCGTTGTCTGCTCGCCACCCGCCACGCGCACGAGCGCTTGGCGGAGCGCGCGAGGATAGGGCAGCGTGCAAAAGGCTCGGAGTTTCACGCTGGGCCGGTCTCGAGAGCCATTCATCTTGACGAGCGCCGCGTCGACGCCGTCCATGGAGGTGCCGGAGATCAGGCCAACCGCCCAGCGGCCTTTGCGCGCGTTCATGATTGAAGCTGCTTTTTCAATTCTGCCAGCAAACTCAGCGCCTCGACGGGCCGCATCTGATCGAGATCGGCTTCTTCAAGAGCGCGAAGGATTTCTGAATTGAGGGGGGTAAAGATGGTGAGTTGAACCGGGCCAGCTTCGCGGCCGCTGGCGCGCGCTTCCAGCTTTTCGCTCAAAGTCCGCTCGCTCTGCTCGTGCCGGGCGAGAATCTCCCGCGCCCGCTCGATGACAGCGGGCGGAAGGCCGGCCAGTCGCGCCACTTCGACGCCGTAACTTTTGTCGGCGGCTCCCGGCGCTACTTTCCGCAGGAACACAATGTTCGAGCCGGACTCTTTGACCGCGACGTGATAATTGCGGATGCCCGGCAGCAAGTCTGCGAGTTCCGTCAGCTCATGGTAATGCGTTGCAAAGAGCGTTTTGGCCTCAGTACGGGCCTGAAGGTATTCAACCACCGCCCAGGCGATGGCGAGGCCGTCGAAAGTCGCCGTGCCCCGCCCGACCTCATCCAACAAGATCAGGCTGCGTGGCGTGGCCGTGTTCAGAATCCCCGCTGCTTCAGTCATCTCAACCATGAAGGTTGAGCGGCCCTGCGCCAGGTTGTCCGACGCGCCGATACGCGTAAAGACGCGGTCAAGGAAGGGCAACTTGGCGCGCTCGGCAGGCACAAAGCCGCCCATCTGGGCCATGATGGCGATCAGCGCCGTCTGGCGCAGATAAGTCGATTTCCCGCCCATGTTCGGCCCGGTAATGATGAGGATGCGGTCAGACGAAGAGTTCAGAAAAAGGTCATTCGGGATAAACGCGCTGCTATGGTTCTGAGCGGCGATACGCTCGATCACGGGATGCCGCCCCTGCACGATGACCAGCTCACCGTCCTCGGAAACTTCCGGCCGGCGATAATTCCGTTCCGCGGCAAGCCATGCGAAGCAGGTGAGCACGTCCAGCTCCGCGATGGCCGCGGCAGCCCCGCGGATTCTGCGCGCCTCTGCACCCACCTGGCGCCGGATGCCGGCGAACAGCTCGCGTTCGAGGGCCTGCCGCTTTTCCTCCGCGTCCATGATCCGCGCTTCGAGTTCTTTGAGTTCCGCCGTCGTGAACCGCTCGGCATTGACCAGCGTCTGCTTGCGCTCGTAATCATCAGGGGCAAGGTGCAAATTGGCTTTTGAAATTTCAATGTAATAGCCGAAAACGTTGTTGAAGCGAACCTTGAGGCTGGCGATTCCGGTACGCTCCCGCTCCCGCGTCTCGATCTGAGCAATCAGGCGCTTGCTGTTTTGGCTCAGTTCGCGGAGCGAATCGAGTTCAGGGTAGTAGCCTGGACGGATGAGGTTGCCTTCGGTCAGCAGCGTGGGTGGCTCGGGATGAATCGACTGCTCGAGAAGGCTTCGCACGTCTTCGAGATCGTCCATATTATCGCGCAGGCCCGCAAGCAGCGGCGCGCGGCATCCACGGAGCCGCTCGCGCGCTGCGGGTAATTGCGCAAGAGACAGCTTGAGGGCCAGAAGGTCACGAGCGTTGGCGGTTTCGAGCGTAATCTTGCTGAGAAGGCGTTCAATGTCCTGGATCTTACCGAGCGTGCGCCGCAGCTCTTCCCGAGCGATGGTGAGACGTGCCAGGTCCTCCACGGCTTCCCAGCGGGCTTCGATCTCCGGGCGGCCGAGAAAAGGCCGCAGCAGGCGATGCTTAAGCAGGCGCGCGCCAAATGCCGTCATGCAATGGTCAAGCGTGGCGAGAAGAGTTGAATCGCGTGCCGACCCGAACGCCGGCTCAGTGACTTCCAGATTGCGCAGCGTCGCCGGGTCCAGAACCAGAAATTCCTGCTGCTGGTAATACCGAAGACCGTCAAGGTGCTGGAGCGAGCCGCGCTGCGTCTCGCGAACGTAGTGCAGGATGGCGCCCGCCGCCGTCACCGCCAGGAGATGTCCTTCAACGCCATAGCCGGCCAGAGTGGCGACGCGAAAGTGTTCGTGCAACAGCCGCGCGCCGTAATCCTCGCTAAAGACCCACGGATCAAGCGCTGTGCGGACGAGCGGCGCAGATTCTCCGGGAGCAAGCGAAAGCAAAGAAAGTTCGCCATCGTCCCGCGCGTTCTCACTTTGCAGCAGCTCGCTCGGTCGCATCCGCTCGACTTCTTCGCGGAAGCGTACGGCGGCGCCATCACCGGTGAACTCGGTGGCGCGAAAATCGCCTGTGGAGAGATCAGCAAAAGCCAAGCCTATGCCGCCCGCTCCTCTTGCGGCGGCGGCCAGGTAGTTGTTCGCGCGCGGCTCGAGCGCCTGGGATTCGAGCGAGGTGCCGGGAGTTACCACGCGCGTTACTTCGCGCTGCACGAGCTTTCGGGAAGGTCCGGCCTCCTCCATCTGATCGCAAATCGCTACGCGATAGCCCTTCCGCACCAGGCGCGCAATGTAAGATTCTGCGGCGTGATAAGGGACGCCGCACATGGGAATCGGCTGGCCTTTTTCCTTGTTGCGAGAGGTCAGCGTGATCTGAAGCTCGCGCGCCGCGAGGACGGCGTCGTCAAAGAACATTTCGTAGAAATCACCAAGCCGAAAAAACAGCAGCGCCTGCGGATGGCGCTGCTTGATGGAGCTATATTGCCGCATTAAAGGCGTGGAGAACTCAGTCATACGTTTGGACGAGAGCCATTATGGGGCGTGGCAGGCAGGTTTGTAAACGGACCTTGCTCGGCTGGCCTCATGCGTCAGCGGCCCGATCCCGAGGGCGGGCGAGCGGGCTGCGAGGGCATGGCTGGCGGGCGCAGGATGGCGAGAGGAACCCGAGTGAAAGCAACCCGGCCGGCGGCAGGGTCAAGGACATTGACCTGCATCCAGTAACGGCCTGGAGGAAATTGGGTGAGGGGAATTTGCGTGAAGTAGGAAACGCCTCCGTTCGGATCGTTCAAAACCTTGGCCGGGTACGGGCCGGCTTCCGACACTTGGACTCCGTTGCGGAAGAAGATGAGGGCGAAAGAGGGCGGAAGGCGGCGCGAAGATTTTGCCTTCCGATCTTCGTAGGACTGAAGGTAGACGTAAAGATTTTGATTGGCGCGAAAGACATTGGTGACACTGGGCAGCACCATCAGCTTTCCCATCGCGAGCGGGTTGCCCGCCGCCTTCGCCATCAGCCAGGGAGGCCCGAAGCGGTCACGGCCAGCGTCGTTCGAGCGCTGCAATTGATTGGAGACGATCACCGAGCTCAGCCCGAGTCCGGAAGATTGGACGGGAGGCAGCACGAGCGGCTCTTCGAACGTTCCAATCTTGCCGTCCAGGTCTTCGCGCACCACCACCTTGAGCCGGTATTTCCCGGGCGGCACGACGACGCCTCCTTCGTAAAGGATGTTGCTTTCCAAGACCTGCCGGTACGTCTGAGCGTCGAGTTTAACGGGCAGCGTATCGCGCAAGCCCGTCACCACTTTCCCTGCAGGACTCGTAATGCGCCAGGCGAAATCAAACTCAGTTTGCCGCTTATGCGTCTTGCCCTTAAAAGGGATCGCCGAGCCGAGGATTTTTGCAGCCAGCACGAGGTCGTATTGGTTGTCCGGACGGCGGAAGTAAGAAGTTTGAACGGCGATCGGCAGATCTAAGAATGGCGCTTGGGAGTTCATTGCTTCCTGAAGCTGGATTTCTTTATCTTCGCGCGTGTATTGGCGAAAATTCTTCGGGGCATAATAGCCGGGCCGCGCCTCCACCTTGACGCCGGGCACATCGACGACGACACGAATGCGCCGGTAGCGGCCGTCGGAGCGCGTGTCGGAGGGTGAGTAGCCGAGCAGATAGTAGCTGGAATTAGCGGCGAGGATGTCGCTGAAGGCCGGACCGAAATTGTTGAGGTCATAGAACATCTTGCCGCCGGTATCACTGGCGAGCGTCGCCAGCGTTTCGCGCGCCTCGTGCATTGAATTAATCTGAGAGGAGACAGCGCTGCCCGAGTAAATGGCCGTTCCGGCCGGGCTGGCGCTGGAAGCATCGCCCCCGGGCGGCAAAGCCATAAGGCCGCGCGAGTCGATGGTGTACAAGGACACGTCAGAACGGTTGGCGGCGTCGATGGTGGCAAGAAGCTGGGCTTCGTTATCGACTCCGGTCTGCGTGATCCCACTCGAAAAGTGAATCACGATCTTACGTCCCGGAACGGCTCGCAGCATCTCGGCGAGCGATTGGACGGCGGCCAGCTTTTCGTCCGTGTTGAAAATGTTAAATTCGGTCTCGTCGGGCGTGAAGGCGTTGGAAACATCCTGATTGACGATTTCATTTCCAAACGCGTCCGTGCCTCCCGATGCTCCCTCCGTGCCGCTCTGAGCGAGCGTGGACGAGACGCCCACCTCAATGCTGTGAATCGCCTTATCCAGCGCGTCGCGATCATTCGTGAAGTCCTGGAGCACGCGCAGGTCGCTCGTGTAGGTGACGACGGCCACGAGGTCTGCCGGGGTCAACTGCGACTTGATGAATTGCGTGGCGGACTTCATCGCCCGCATCAGGTCAGCCTCCGGCATGGACGTAAGATCGAAAAAGAGCACGATCATGCGGTGGTTTTGAACGATGCGGTTCAACTGCTGCGGCGAGGTGGAGCGCGGCAGCTTTGACAGGTTGATCACGGCAGGCGCGCTCTTCCCCGCGCCTGCGGCAGCAAGCTTGGCGACATTTTCCAGATCGAAAGAGTTAATCCGCTGCAAGACGCCGTCTTCATAAACCTTGAAATCGCTTTGCTTGAGATCGGTGATAGTAAGGTCGTGACGGCCGGTAACGCGGACGTCCACCAGCACTTCGTTTCGCTGGATCTGCATGGTGAAGCCGGTAGGCGCCTGGCCGTACGGCCCGTGGGACGAGGCCTTGGTAGCCGATACCTGGCCTGGCCCAGCCGTCGCTATCGAGCACCACAAACAGCCGACGGCAGCACAGAGACAAAGCACTGTCAGCCAGCGCTGCACCAATTTGGCACTGATCCGAATCATGCTCCTAAACACTTACCGAAATGGCCATAAATTCGACAAACGATTTCGATGTTTTTGCCCAATTTTTGTGTCAAGCGCCTTGTTTTCTATGACTTCAAGCTTTACCAACAATTCGTTCCAATTGCCCCTTTAGAATCACTCAGATACATCGCCCCTGGGAGTTTGTTGGTAATTGTGCGTTATGGTTATCCTTTGTTCTCAATGAGTTGAAGGCGGTTTGTTCGTCAATAAACAATCTTTTTGTGCTGTCTGCCTCTTGCTGGCTGACTTGAGGGCACGGGTATTTGCGCCCGGCAGCATTAAGAACGAGGGTAGGCACGTCACGCATAATAGGCTATTATACTAGCATTCGCCGGACCCTTCAAGTCTTTTTCGCGCGCGGCACGCTGCTGATCCGGCCCGCCAGTGATAGTGACACCGCTGCTAACCGGCGTGGAGGACGAGGCCACACCCGAGGGCGCTGCCACTATCATTCGCAGGCCGGCGCTGGTCATTACAGAGACTTGCAAAATACAGTGACAACTAGCGCTGTAGCGCCGGTCTGCGACCGGCGTCTTTCGCCGCTCATAGAGCGGCGCTACAGAAAACGATTCACTGTATGTTGCAATCCTCTATTAAAACCTCAGCCTCAGAGTCACGCTCAACGTCCGCATCATGCCGACGCTTGTGATGCGCCCGAAGTTCGTGGCATTGACGGTGGTCGCGAGACCGGTGAACTGGGGCGTATTGAAGAGATTATTCGCGGCCAGCCGCAGATCTCCGTTAACGCCTTTTTCCCGGGAGATCGTGAAGAGCCGGTCGATCGAAGCGTTGACGTCGATCGTTGCCGGACCGGGAATCGTATCCCGGCCGGCGTTGCCGTATTCGCCCGCTGGCGGTACTGTAAACGCGGCCGTGTTGAACCATTCGAGCGGGGTTTGCAGGCCGGACAGTAGATTCACCGGCTGTCCGGTGACGTCGGCCCGCAGCGAGTTGAACGGCGCCGAGCCGTTCACGTTGTTGCTGAGGTTGCCTTGAACAAGAGCCGTAAACGGCGATCCGGATTCGGCTCTCGTGAAGCCACTAACTTCCCAGCCGCCGAAAATCTTCGCCAGTCTTCCGCCGTGGCTCAGGAAGCGCTTGCGGTCTCCGAAAGGCAATTGATAGTGATAGCCGAGGAGAAAATTCTGGTAATGGTTGAAGGTGGAGAGGCCCCACTCGGCGGCGAGATCAAACGGGTTCTGTGCCACAGTATTGCCGGCGCCACCGACGCTTGCGGCGTCATCCATCGCCTTGGAATAAGTGTAGTTGGCGAACAGCATCAGGCCGCCGTGGAACATCCGCCGCAAGCTGACGCGCAAGCCCTGAAAGTCTGAGGCGGCGCCGGAGGTGTCATAGATAAAAGGCTGTGCGTTCCCGAGCAGCAGCCCGCCTTGTCCTTGCGTGGAGGTGGCGACGTTGGGCGCGATCAGCAGGTTCAGATGATTGCCTCGCGTGCCGATATAGGCGAAGTTCAAGACCAAGTCATCAACCAGTTGCTGCTCCAGCATCAGGTCCCAGCTCTGCGCGTAAGGAGTGAGAAAGTGCGGATCGACGGCGTAATTGTTGGTCGTCACGTTCTTGCCAGCCGTGGGAAATCCGTCCTGCAACGTCAGCGGCAAGGCAGCGGAAGTAATGAGGGTGCTCGTGGAAGCGAACGGCGGCTCGTTGATCAGGTTGGGCGCGATGTCTTGATAAATCGATCCGTCATAGAAAATACTGTAGCCCGCGCGCACGACAAGGCTGTGCTTGGTCCATGGCCGGTAAGCAATCCCGATGCGCGGCGACACGTTGCGCGGCTGCGCGTAGAGCAGCGAGCTCGGCAGGCCGTCCGGCGATTCACCCGTGACGACCGTGCCGTTGGTAAAGCCCGGACCGAAGGCCAAGTCAGAAAGGTGGCCGTATTTTTCCGCAAAGGGCGAGAAATAGTCGTAGCGCAGTCCGAAGTCAAAAGTGAAATGGTTGTTGAACCGCCAATCGTCCATCGCGAAAGCATCGTAAACTCTCGAGCGCAGATAATTGTCGGCGGAGCCAAAGCGCGCCGAAGTGGTCTGCGGAAACCCGAGCAGAAAGTCGGCAAAATCAAATCCTGTGCCGTTCACCGGCGTTCCAGGGGCCGAGAAGTCACTGGTGGTGTAACCGCTGAAGGCAAAAGTGCCGCGGGCGTCCGGGTCCGTGAGCGAATTGAGCTGGACAAACCTCACGTCTCCGCCGAGTTGCAGGTTATGATTCCCGCGAGTCAAGACGAGGAAATCCGAAAAGCTCAGCGTCTGGTTTCGGGTGAGCGAAGGAATCGTATCGTTGAGGCCGGAAAAGTTCGTGAAGTTGATCAGAGGAACACCCCAATCCATAGGGTTCTGGGAAACGCCCTGGATGCCCAGCTCCGACACGATATTCTGGTTGAAGGCGAACGGATTCAGCAGAAAGTTGCGCATCCGGTTGAAGTTAGCCGAGAGGTTGTTCACGGTATGCGCACTGAACGTGTGCGACTCCGTGACGTTAAGATTTTGGTTGCGCGTTGAAGTGTGCGACGTCAGTAAGGGAAAGTTGTTGACGCTGTTCGTGCGCGAGGACATGAAAAAATAGAAGGCGGAGAGGTTGTCCTTAGCCGAGAACTGCTGGCCGACGCGCCCCATCACCACGTCCGTCGCGGTTGGCAGCGATTCCTGCAAGTGAAAGTTCTGCACCTGGCCCGGCAAGTTCGGCAGGGGGATGTAACTCAGCAACGCGCTCGAGGCCGGGTTGAACATCGATGAAGGAATCTGGTTTCCGGGAAAGGGCGTGCGCGCCGAGCCGAGTGGAGCGCTCAGCGGGTTATAAATGACGGGCGTGGTCCCGGCAAGCGCCCCGGAGGGGATCAGCGTGCTCGCAAAATCGCCATTCCGCTCGGCGGGAGTAGGCACGGTGGCAAAACTATCAAAAGGACTCTTGTCGCGCACCATCATGTAGTGGACGAAGAAGCTGGTCTTATTCGCCCCGTTGTAGATGTGCGGTATGGAAAGCGGCCCGCCTAACGAAATGCCCGCGCGGCTGGAATAGGAAGGAATCTGCGGCGAAAACGGGACGTTGAGAGGATACGGATTGGCGTCAAACGCCGAATTCGTATAGGAGTCAAACAGGATGCCGTGCAGTTGATTCACGCGCGCGCGGCGCCGACCAGCGAAAAAGATCACTGGACCGCCTATGCCAGGACCACCCATGGGTCCTGGCCCACCAGCACCCATGGGTCCAGGCCCGCCCACCCGAACGGTAACGGGTCCGCCTCCAAAAACCATGGCTGGCCCTGCGCCGGCCCTCATCATTCTCCCGTTGATCATGAACATCCCCGGCCCGCCTGGACCCATGGGAGCAGGGACGTTCATCACATTACCGGTGAGCACAAAAGAATTGCTGGCGCTGGCGGACATGTTGACCGAGGAGGAGCTGACGCCATTTTGGCCGGTTCCGCCTTCGCCGGCTTTTTGCGAGAAGCGCAAGTTGGCGCTGCCCGCGCCTCCCGTTTCCTCGCCTTCCAATTGATTGAGAATGGCCGGCGGCAAGCCGCTTTCAACCCCGCTCGGAACGCCTCCAGGCGCGCCGAGTTGGCGATTCGGCACTTGGCCGCCACGAGCGGCGCCGCGGCGGCCCCGCATTCCGCCGCCGAAGCGCCCCATCATCATGGGCTGCTCGCCCGGCATCGCGAACTGCAAGGTCAGGTTCATTTTTTCGATGCCAGAGCCGCTCAGCGAAAACGGGCGCACAAACGCCGGCCGAAAGCCGATTAGCGTCGCCACCACGGAGTAAGTTCCAGGCGCGAGGTTCGGGAACCGGTAGTTCCCCGCGCCGTCTGTCCAGGTCAACTTGCGCTGGCGAGTTCCCAGGTCAATCAGCATGACGCGCGCGCCCGGCGCCGGGACGTTCCCCGGCCCGAGGACTTGTCCCGCAATCGCGCCTCCCGACGGTGTTTGCGCGCCAATCGTCACCGCGAGCGAAAACATGAAGCCTGTGAGCACTAGGGCGGCTTGCCGGCGCAACCGTTGGAGTGTCTTCATAAAGTCAAAAAATGCCGCCCACTAGGACGGGGCGAGGCTCTCTTACCGGTTTCAATCTTAGGGTGGCGAAAGTTCCAAATTTTCCCGTATTGGTCAGGACGCAGGCAGGGGCAGGCAGGTTACCGAAAACTGCGGACGCTGATGGGCTTGGCGCGGACCGGCCGCACGCTCACTGGGCGTGGTTCGCAACGGGACGGCCGAGCGGTACGACGGGGGTCTGGTGGGACCCCTGGCAAAAAAATGGGAAAACGCCTCATTATCAAAGATTGCAAAATACCGTGACGACAGCTTCTGTAGCGGCGCTCTCTGAGCGCCGAACTGCCGGCGGCGAGACGCCGCCGCTACAGCATTGGAAGTCACTGTAATATGTAATCCTCATTAGTACATCTTGATCGGTTTCCGGACGGGTGACCCGTCCCAGAGGAACGTCTGATAGTGGGCGCCGTATTCTCTTTCGAAGGTCTTCACCGCGGAACGATAACTCAATACGGGAGCCGGACTGTGAACCGTCCAGACAACATTCACGTCCTTGGAAGAAGGCGCGATTGAAATGCTCTGCCGGCGCACCTCGACCGGCTCTCCGTCTACAATTGTTGCGCCTTTGACCGTCACAAACCAGGGCAAGTGGACGACAATATGTACAGGCTTCTGCTGGAAGTCGGTTTCGAGGTCGATGCGCACGCCGCTGCGAGTAAATTTGCATTCCATTCCCATTCGCCCGAATTCGGTCGGCGCGTTGGACACCTTGATCGTATCGCCCGGTTTCGTCCAGTCTAGAGACAGGGCTGACAGCAGATGCAGGTTATGGCCTTGTTCCCGGACCAGCATATTGCGGAGCAAAGCCACGTAGTCCGCGGCAAACCAGCCGTGCGGGGCCAAGTCATTGGTAAAGTCCCGTGTGGCCCACGGCAAAGGCCCCACCTCCCATCCGGCGTGGGTTGACTCGGTGTGGACAAGTTCAGCGTAAAGATCCTTGATCGCCTGCTGCTGTTCTTCAATGATGAGCTCGGTCTCCGTATTCTTGAATCCAATGTAATCGTGCAGCAGGCCAGCGTACGTCATCAGACCTTCAGCGTATTCCTTCCGCACATGCCGCAGTGTGCCCGTCACTAAAGGATTGTTAGGCGAGACCAACATTTCCGGGTAGAGAACGTTCAGGTTGCCCCAATCCTGTCCCCCGGCAATATCAATCCCTGGCGGGATGTAGTCGCCATCCTTCGCACCAATTTTGTCCAGCAAGCGGAACAAAACCTGGTGATAGCTATCGTAATCCTGCTGGAATTCCTGGACGTCCGCTTCAGTTGCGGCTGCTTTGGCCAGGACTATGGCCTCTTTCAATCCGATGAGCGCCCAGAAGTTGTGTCCCGTCACATGGGCCGTAACGTGAAATTCATCATCATGGGGATTTCTCGCAGGCATGATCTGCAGCGGGTCGCCTTCCCGTGCGTGCTCCAGCCAATGGACGGCGCGCAGAACCGCCGGAAACACGCTTCGCACATAGGCGCGGTCGTGAGAAAACTGGTAGTAGCGGCCAAAAGTCCACAGCGCCTGCCCCCATCCGTTGTACTGGCCGGACTGGGAAATGAAAAGACCGTCAGGCTTCTGAAACCTCATGAAGAATGGAAGGCTTTGCCGAACCAGATTCAGGTGTCCGGTGTCATCGTAGGCATTCATGATGTGCGAGCCATCCCGCAGCCAGAAGGCATGGTATTGAAGATCGTTAACCGTCTGGATGTAGTTGTCGCCTACGTGCTCGCGGGCCATCATGTCGTAAATCAGGTTCGCCTTGAAAGTGTTCGTCACTTTCTTTTCCGGGAGGCTGATTTGAATGCCCCGGCGCAGCTTCCTTCCCCAAAGGCTTTCGGTATGGTTGAAGGCAGTATTGAAGTCGGCGGATTCCAGCTCTTTAATTTCGGCCGTGTTATCAATTGAGATCGGGCGAACGGGCATCTTGAAGAACAGAGTCTGCGCGCTTCCCGGCTGCAGGTGGAGTTCATACCGAGCTACCAAGACGGGAGTCTCGGGTAAAACTTGCGCTTGCTGTGGCTTGCTGTAGCGGGCGGCTTCTGTCAGCCACAGCACAGGCCGGGGAAGGTCGAGAACTCGTAAACGGCTTTGCCGGACCGTGTGGCAAGGTCGCCTGTGAATTCATATACCCAATGAGGATTAAACTCTGCTCCAGGTTGAGAGTAGTCGCCCGGTTTGGCCGGCACGACAGGTCGCCGAAGCAGATGGGAAACAAGGCCCCATGGGTAACGGTCATAGGCTCCGCACGTGTAAGGGACGGCGACAGCAAAATAAGAGGTGCGTGTTGCCGAACCTGTATTCTTTGCGATTACTCGAATGAAATTCAGCGGACTGGGGTCGTTATTTTGGTTTGAGAGAGCATCCGCAAACGTTGTCAGATTGTAACGGACGGCGCCGTCCCAGTAGGTATAATGAATAATCGGCAAGTAACCCTTTTCGAGGGTTCGGATGCGCTGCAAAAGGGGCCGCGGCGGGATGCCAATTGAAAACATCAATTCGCCATACCCGGTATAAAGATAGCCTGCGGGCGTGATCTCTGTGCCCATTGGCGCATTTTGAACAGCGATTTCATCTGTCGAGTAAGCCAGATAACTGAATGGTTGGCCGGACTTATCAATGTCTGGATTAGCCATTTGTGCGTTTAGGTCTGCCGAAATCGACACCAGAATCGATAACAAGCTTCCCACGATTGCGCGTCGCATCTCCCCTCCATGTGGGCTTGATTTGATTGTAAACTGAAGTTTAGTCTCCCTGCTTACCAAGAGGATTGCCCTGAGCGCAGCGAAGCGAGGGGAACCGAAGGCGGGTGGTTGAGGATATCGTCGCCACAAGAGCGCTTGTCACACAGATTCTTAGGGACCGTTGCCGGGCGCGGTTGCCTCCCCGGCGCGACTCAGTTGCGGCGTGACGCGCGTGTACGGGCGCAACTCTTCTGAAGCGCGCAGGGCGACCTGATCGCCGGGCCGGAGATCCGCGAACACTTCCACCAGCCCGTCGGAAGTGGCCCCGGTTTTCACCGTCACCCATCGGGTCTGCCCATTGCGCACCCGGATCACAAAAGTCGATTCCATGGTTCGCGCCACGGCGGATTGAGGGACGAAGAGGGATGGACCGGGCCGGTGAACCGGCCACGCGACTTGCGGGAACATGCCGGAATAAAGAGTCCAGTCAGGATTCCAGACGTCCAGCTCGACCGGCATCGTCCTGGTTTGCTGGTCAAGCGAATCAGCAATGCGGGCGACCGTGCCGGAAAACGTCCTTCCTGGAAACGCAGCTACCGTGAAGCTCACTTTAGTCCCCACCGTGATGCCGGCCGCATAAGCCTCGGGCACGGGCACCACCAGCCGCAGGTGGGATACCTCCTCAATGCGTACCATGGAATGAGCCTGTCCCGGCCCTCCGGCCGGACCGATAAGCGCTCCAGGATGAACGTTGCGCTTGGTCACGATGCCATCAAACGGGGCGCTAACCACCAGATAGCCTTCAAGCGTTTGGACAGAGCGGAGCGTTTCGCGCGCCGCTTCCGTCGCCGCGCGAAGAGAGACGACGGTGGCCTGGTCTGCTTGCGCTGCCTTTTGGGCTACTTCGAGCTCCTCGTCGGAAATGACGCCGGGGGTCGCGGCAGCCACCTTGAGCCTCTGGTAAGTGCCTTGATCGGCTGCCAGCTTGGCTTCCGCCGCCACTTGCCGGTGCTCCGCGCTCGCAAGCTTTGCCTGCGCCTCGAATTTCTGCGCTACCAATTCGGGAGCCTCAAGGCGCGCCAGCACCTGCCCTTTTCGGACGCGCGAGCCACGATCAACCCCAATCCATTTGAGGAAGCCCGTAACCTTTGGAAAAATCCGAACTTCCTGGTAAGGCAGGAGCTCACCGGGCAGCGGAATCACCATGTCGAGTCGGCGCAACATCACCTTCACGGTCTCGACCTCGGGATAAGACTGAGTGGCCGTGCTGGTGTTCGCGGCGGCCACCTGCTTCGCGCCGCGCGTGCTGCAACCGGCCACGAACATCACCGTTCCCAGCGCCGCGGCAAACGAAACGAGCGCGACCCATCGGCTAACAGTTTGTTGAAGAGCCGTTTGCAGTTCGTCATTTTCATGCTTTGCGGGTGTCGCAAAGCGACATGACAGACTGCTAAAGAGGATCCGCCGGCAGGATTTCATCTTCTTTTCCATAGTGTCGCCATTCACAATTAGCGGGCTCCTTTCGCGTACCGGCTGTTGGGATCGGAGGCATCCAGCGACGCCGATTCGATGGACACGTGCTCCTGCGCGAGCGAAAAGACCGCCGGCAGAACGAGCAGGGTGGCCAGCGTCGAGGCCGCCAAGCCACCAATGACGGCGCGACCGAGCGGAGCGGTCTGATGCCCCCCTTCGCCCAAAGCTATCGCCATGGGAATCATACCCGCGATCATGGCGAGGCTGGTCATCAGGATCGGCCGCAGCCGCGTGCTTCCTCCATGAAGCGCTGCCTCCGTCGCTGAACCGCCTTCCCTCCGGTGCTCCTCCGCAAACGTCACCAAAAGGATGGAGTTGGCCACCGAAACGCCCAAAGCCATGATCGCGCCCATGAACGATTGCAAGTTCAGCGTGGTCCCGGTAAGCAGTAAGGCCGCAATGACGCCGCACAAAACAGCGGGCGTCGTTGAAACGGTGACAAACGCGAGCCGCATGGATTGGAAGTTGGCAGCCAGCAACAGGAAAATCGCAACCACGGCAAAGACAAGTCCTAAGCCGAGGCTGTCCAGCGTCTGTTCCATGGGCACGACCTGTCCACGCACGTGGACCTCGACGCCCCGGGGCGGGGTTCCCGCCCGCCGGATGGCCGCCTCCACCTGACTCGCAGCGCGGCCAAGGTCTTCTCCCACAATATTCGCCGTGAGTGAAACCATGCGCTGCATGTCGTAGCGGTCGTATTCGCCCACAACCGTGCCATAAGAAAGGTTTGCCACATCGCCCAGCGTCGGGTGGGTCGAAGGACCGCCCTGGACGAGCGAGAGGTCGGAAACGTCACCGATGTTGCTCATTTCCGGTTGGGGCACTTCCACCTGAACCTGGTAGCCGATTCCGGTCTGGGGATCCTGCCAGAAATTACGATGCACAAAGCGGCTCGACCAGGTAGCCGTTTCAACGGATTGCGCGATCTGCTGAACAGTCAGCCCAAGCTGCCCTGCGCGCACACGGTCAATATCCACGTTGAGGCTCGGGTAGGAGAGCGGTTGCGCGTATTGGAGGTCCCGCAACGCGCCGACCTGGCTCATTTCCGCTCGAATCTTTTCGGCAAAAGCGTGATCGGCGGAGAGGTGCGGGCCGTTGACCGCAACCTCAATCGGCGTCGGCGAGCCGAAATTCAGCACCTCGCTCACGAGGTCCCCGGACTCGAATGAAAAAGAGGTCCCGGGAAACATCTGCGGAAGCGTCTTCCGCAGTTTCTCTTCCAAGCCGATAACGTCGAGGTGAGCTTCGGGGCGGAACTGAACGCGGAGGTCAGCGTCGTGCGGGCCGCTTGTCCACAGGTAAATCAGATTGACGGGATAGCTCGGCGCGTAGCTGCCCACATAGCCGATGCTCGCCGTCACGTTATTCGGACCGGCAAGCCGCTTGATCTCCTTGAGTGTTCCCACCGCAATCTGTTCCGTGGATTCGATGCGCGTTCCGGTGGGGGCTCTCAGGTGAAGATCGAACTGATTTCCGGAAACATGAGGGAAGATCTCGCGGCCAAGTCGCGGGCCAAGCAAAACGACGAAAAGGATCGCCGCGCCCAGGTAGGCCCACACCAGCAGCCGGCGCCGCCTCATGAGCTTGCTCAAAAAAACTCTATAGCGGTCGCGAAAGTGATCGAACTTCGAGCGGCCCATTCGTTCTTCTTCGCTGCCGTGCAGGCGCCGGTTGAACCAGATATAAAGAATGGGCACGAAGGAGGTGGAGAGCACGTAGGAGGCGATCATCGCGAACCCTACCGCCAGCGAGAGCGGCACGAACAAGGACCGCACTACGCGGGTCGCCCTGAT
>JAKAWG010000160.1 GCA_021817045.1 Acidobacteriota bacterium | reverse complement strand
GTGCTCAATCCGCTCGACCGCCGCTGCCCCTACTGGGGTCCGTCGGAGGAGCTTGTCCGCCGCGCCGAAGCGCGCACAATCGCGGCTTCGCTCTTTCAGCCGACCAACGATAGAAAAGGCGAGTTCTTCATCGAAAGCCCGCAGAAAATCTTTGCGCATCTGTTGCTCGATCAGCCTTCGCCGCAACAGTTGGTCAGTTGGATGTCGCACCCGGAAGAAATCGACCACCGTGTCAAAAATACAGAGTTGGCGTCGCTGATCGACCCGTCCGCTCCGCAACAACGCTCCGGCGTGCTCGGCTCGCTGAGTCTCATCGCCGACAGTTTCCGCTTGCTGCCTGCCAAGGAGGAAGCCAATTCGGAATGGACCGCGCGCGAGTGGTCGAAAGACCGCAAAGGCTGGATCTTCATCACTTCGCAGCCGTCCGAGCGCGAAGCCTTGCGTCCGCTCCACAGTTTGTGGATCGACATGCTCGTCTTGCGGCTGCTCAGTGCGCCGAAGCCCGAGCAGCACCCGGTGTGGTTTGTGCTCGACGAGTTGGCCAGCTTGCAGAAACTTCCGCAACTCCATACCGCCATCACAGAGAACCGCAAGTCACGCAACCCGATCGTTCTCGGCTTCCAGGGCAAGGCGCAGTTGGAGGTCATCTACGGCCATCTGGCCGAGGTGATGCTCTCGCAGCCGACGACCAAAATCTTTCTCAAGACAACGGAGCCGAACGCCGCCGAATGGGTCAGCCGCGCCATCGGAAAAGTCGAAATCGAGCGCATGAAAGAGACGCACTTCGACGGCAGCCGGAGCTGGAGAAACTTCGCTCTCGACCGCCAGACCGAGCCCCTGGTACTCGACTCCGAGATCAGCGGTCTGGATAACTTGCACGCCTATCTGAAGCATGGCAACCACGTTGCCCGCTTCTCCTTTTCCGCGATGGAGATTCCAGCGACAAAGCCAAAATTCATAGAACGGCTGAAAGACGATTACATTGTGCGGGAGCCTGAGAAAGAACCCTCCCCGCCGGCAAAGGACGAACCGCACACGGCGGTTTCCGCACCTGCGGCTGCGAACCCCGGCAATACCTCCACAGCCAATCCCGCGCCGGCTGTCAAAGCCGTCCAAAAATCGCCCGGCAAGGACCAAGCAGAATTTGCTTTTGGCCCGAAGATTTAAGCCATGCTGACCATCTCCAAGCCGCTTTCCGCAAGCCAGGCGCAGAGCTACCACACCAAGGAGTTCACCGCCCGAGAGCAAAACTATTGGTCGCAGCGCGGCGTGATTCAGGGCGAATGGCAAGGCCAGCTCGGCCCCCGGTTTGGCCTTGCTGGGACGGTCTCCGCCGAGGAGTTCGCTCGCCTGAGCCAAGGACAACATCCGCAGACCGGCGAGCAACTTGTCCGCCAGCGCGCGTCGTACACCTATCAGGATGCGGACGGAAAAACCGTCAAGACGATGGAGCACCGCGCCGGTTGGGACGCGACGTTTTCCGCACCAAAATCCGTCTCGCTTACTGCGTTGGTTGGGGGTGATGGCAATGTCCGCCTGGCCCACCGGGAAAGCGTCAAAGTCGCGCTTGACCAGCTTGAGCATTACACCACGGCACGCATCGGCGGCAACCACGCGCCGGAACTGACGGCCAGGTTTATCACCGCGAAGTTCGAGCACGACACCGCCCGTCCGGTCGATGGTTATGTTGCGCCACAGCTCCACACCCACGCCGTCGTCTTCAACGTGACCGAGCGCGACAACGGGCAGTACCGCGCACTTCAGGAGCGCGGATTGTTTCAGTCGCAACAATTCGCAACTGCAGTTTATCAATCGGAGCTGACTTATAGGCTTCGCCAGCTTGGCTACGAGATCGCCGTGGGACGCAGTGGCGCCCCGGAGATCAAGGGCTACACCCAGGAGTATCTCGACGCGTCGAGTCCGCGCAGTCAACAGATTCGTGAGTATCTGGAGCGTACTGGACGCGCTGGATCGGAGGCGGCCGAAATCGCTGCTCACTCCACCCGCGACCGCAAGGAGATTCATTCGCCCGCCGAAGTTATGGCGGCGCATCGCAGGCTCGCCGCCGACTTCGGACACCAGGCTGAAACTGTCGTTCGCGCCGCGCGCGAACGGCTTCAGCACCGGGTTCAGCCTGCCAATACCGTTGAACGTGTGCGGGAATCGCTGACATTTTCCCGTGACAAGAACTTCGAGCGCGAAGCCGTTGTTGACGAACGAGCGCTGATCCGCGACGGTCTGCGCCGTGGCATGGGAGAGGTCACATACGCTCAAGTCCGCGCCAATCTCGATGCCCGCCTTGCCACCGGAGAATTTCAGATCGTGGAGCGCGGGCAAAACACTCCAGCGCGGCAGTTCACTACTGCAAAGACCATTGAGGCGGAGCACGAGATTATTCGCCGTGTTGGCGACGGACGTAATCAGGCTGAGCCGCTTCTGTCCCGTCACGAGGCCATCCATTTGGCAGACCAGCATCTGCATCTCAACCGTGCCCAGCGGAGCGTCGTCGAAGATGTTCTGAGTTCCCCTGACCGCATTCAGGGCATTCAAGGCTACGCCGGCGCGGGCAAGACGACCACGCTTTCGGTCATCCGCAGCGCCGCCGAATCGCACGGCTTCGCTGTTGAAGGTTTCGCCCCGACCTCCCGCGCCGCCCGCCAGTTGAATGAGGCTGGCGTCGAGTCAGGAACCCTGCAAGGGTTCCTTGCCCGCTCACCCAACCCTGCCGCTCAGGAGCAACGCCACTTCTACTTCGTTGATGAGTCGAGCCTCGCCAGCACCAACCAGATGCGCGAGTTCCTTGCGCGTCTTAGCCCCAATGACCGCGTACTTTTGATTGGCGACACCCGCCAGCATCAGGGCGTCGAAGCAGGCCGTCCGTTTGAGCAGTTGCAGGAAGCCGGAATGCGCACCGCCAAGCTCGACGAGATCGTGCGCCAGAAAGACCCGGCGCTGAAGTCTGCCGTCCAATTGCTGGCCAAAGGCCAAGTGTCCGTCGCGCTCGAATCGCTCCAGCAGCAGGGGCGTGTAAAGGAAATTCCCAGCCCGCAAGAGCGCATCCGCGCCATTGCCAGGAGCTATGTCGAGTCACCCGAGAAGACTTTGATCGTCTCGCCCGACAACGCCTCGCGGCGCGAATTGAACGTCGCTGTGCGCGAGGCGCTGAAGGCCAATGGAACCGTTGCCCCAAAGGACCATACCTACCGCGTCCTCGTTCAGCGCCATGACATGACTGGCGCCGAACGCTCCTGGGCCAGCCATTACGAAGTTAACGATGTGGTGCGTTACGCGCGTGGCAGCAAGACTGCCGGAATCGAAGCAGGAACCTACGGTTCCGTCGTCGCCATCAACCCCACCGCCAACCTTCTCACTATCGAGAAATCCTCCTACGAGCAAGTCACCTACGATCCGCGCCGCCTGACTGGCGTCAGCGTCTACCGCGAGATCAACCGCGAGTTTTCCGTAGGCGACCGCATCCAGTTCACCGCACCAGACAAGTCGCTCGGTGTGGCCAATCGCGACCTTGCCGTCATCGAATCCATCGCGCCGGACGGCCGCATTTCAGCCCACCTCGACAACAACCGTCAGGTCGGATTCAACGCCAGTGAGCATCGCCACTTCGATCACGGCTACGCCGTCACCAGCCACAGTGCCCAGGGCCTCACCGCCGAGCGGGTCCTGATAAACGCCGACACCGGCGTCCACCCTGACCTGCTCAACTCCCGTTTCGGATACGTCTCGATCTCCCGTGGCAGCCATGAGGCCACGATTTTCACCAACGACTTCGCCAAGCTCAACCCGCAACTCAGCGCCGATGTCTCCAAAACTACCGCGCTGGAAATCCAAGCAACGTCCATCGCCCAGGGAATCGGCATGGGGATCTGACGGATGCAAACAGTAGAATGGAGGCTGCGTCAGCCTCCCCATCGTCCGCGTTCAATGCACGGACGGGAAACGGAGGAATCGCAATGACCGACCTGACTATCATGTCTGAAAATTACGCCAACATCCGCACCGGGATCGTCGAACTGCTGAAAGCAGCGCGCTCCGCTGCCGCCCGGAACGTCAATTCGATCATGACCGCCACGTACTGGGAAATCGGGCGCAGAATTGTCGAGCAGGAACTTCAGGGAGAGGCACGAGCAGACTACGGCCAGCAACTGATGGAACTGCTTGCCAAGGACTTAACCAAGCTATTTGGTCGCGGGTTCGGCCAAATCAATCTTTGGAGAATGCGGACATTCTACCGTGCCTGGTCCGAAGGGCAGATTCTTTCGACACTGTCGAAAGAATCATGCAAGTTGCTTTCTTCCAATAATTTAGCGCCCGCGCCCACAATTATCTCGGATATTTCTTCCAGCTTCCCTTTGCCCTGGTCTGCCTATGTTCGGCTCCTCGCCGTCAAGCGCCCAGAAGCACGATCTTTTTACGAGGCTGAGGCACTTCGCTCGGGCTGGTCCGTCCGGCAGCTCAATCGTCAGATCGACAGCCAATTCTACGAGCGCATCGCGCTCTCGCAGAACAAAGCCGCCATGCTTCAGAAGGCTGAAACGACCGAACCGGGCGATACGATCACGCCGGAAGAGGCCATCAAAGATCCGTTCGTCCTTGAATTCCTTGACCTCAAGGACGAATACTCCGAGTCCAATTTGGAAGAGGCGCTCATCCAGCGGAACTTCCCCTTCTCAAATAAGGTAAGTGTTTGAAAAACCGGGGAGTAACCGTATCTACGATGACTAGTGTAGGCATGTAATACACAATTGTGTTGTTGCATTGCACGGATTAGTGTTATATATA
>JAKAWG010000066.1 GCA_021817045.1 Acidobacteriota bacterium | reverse complement strand
TCCAACTCTTCCCAGAAGGGCCAATTGGAGAATTGCGAATCGCACCTGGGTGTTGACTCAAGTTTCCTGATCTCAGTGGCTTGGTGAGCCGTGAGGGAATCGAACCCCCAACCTACTGATTAAGAGTCAGTTGCTCTACCAATTGAGCTAACGGCCCTTCACCGGTTCGAGACATAAACTTCCATCAAGTTTACCACAATTGCCGAAATGAGCTTCAACTGGTCCGATGTCAATAGCCCTCCAGTGAAGGCAGCGAACCGATCCGACGGCCAACAAGCCGGCACCCTATCCAAAATCCCGACCCAACATGGGAGATGAACCAACGGGAAGCTCGTCCGAGGAAAGGATCGCGGCTTGAGTAATCACACCGTGGTTAGGCTTGTGGGTGGACAGGAGCTCTGGGGAAGACGAGGGTAAATGTGGAGCCTTTGCCCAGTTGGCTCTCCACTTTCACGGAGCCGTTCATGCGCTCAATGATGTGCTTCACGATGGAGAGGCCAAGGCCGGTGCCACCTACCTCGCGCGAGCGCGCCTTGTCTACTCGGTAGAAGCGCTCGAAGACGCGCGAAAGGTCCTCGGAAGGGATGCCGACGCCGTCATCGGACACCGAGATCAACGCCTGATCTGAAGAGGTAGTTCCGGCTTCTACGCGGGCGTGACCGCCGGGGTGGTTGAATTTGACCGCGTTATCCAGAAGGTTAATCAGGGCCTGTTCGAGCCGGACCTTGCTTCCGAGGATGGCCGCGTCTTCCATATCGCCTCGAACAAGTGTGACGCCGCGCAGCCGGGCTTCTGGCTCTATTGTACGCAAGGCCGTTTCCACGGCGGAAAGGATGGAGACGCGCTGCGACTCTGGATGCGGACGGCCCGATTCGAGGTCGGAGAGCGTAAGCAGGTCAGAAGCAATGTTGTTAAGCCGGAGCGCGTGAGCGAGAATCACTTCAATGAACTTGCGGCTTTGGGCGGCATCATCGATCGCGCCGTCGAGGAGCGTTTCAGCGTAGCCGCGAATGGCCGTGAGTGGCGTGCGCAACTCGTGGGAGACGTTTGCGACAAAATCCTTCCGGACGCGCTCCAGGCGTTCAAGATCGGTAATGTCGTGTAGGATCGCGATCGCGCCAAAGCCTTGCGACTCCGCGAGGGGTGCCGCCTGAACCTCGAAGACGCGGCTGTCCGCTGCAGTAAGCTGGATCGTTTGGCGAACCGGCTGGCGGCTAGCGATCACCTGGTTCAGCATTTCTGTGAGCCCGGGATCCCGCGCCAGATCGTGGAGTGGCAGCCAGGGAGGTAGCGGCAGGGTGGAGGAGACGAGGCGGGCAAAAGATTCGTTGCAGAAGATCACCCGTAGCCTGTCATCCACGGCCAGGACGCCTTCAGCCATACTCTTCAGAATGGCCTCGCGCCGGCCTGATTCCAGTTGCAGCCGGTCGAGCAGCTCCTGCCACTGTGCGGCGGCGCGGCTTAACGCCCGCGCAAGGGATCCCAACTCGTCCTCCTGGTCCGGCAGCGGATTAGTGGCGGGCAATCTTGAATGAACGAGGTTTTCGGCGAAAGCGCTCAGGCGACGAATGCGCATCAGAAATTCTGCAGACCCGAGCCACGCGGCGACCAGCGCCACCAGGAGCGCGAGGAGCAGCATGGGGAGCGTGAGAGGATGGTTCCACCCGCGCTCGGCTCCTCGCGGAACAGCAGACCAGCGAAGATAGAAGTCCGCAGCCGCCAGTGTGAAGGCGGCGGGCAGGAAGGCGATCCAGAGAAACCTCCGGAAGATAGGGCTCTTGAATCTCATCGGCCAGCCGCTGCGGGTGGCAGTCAACACGCAAAATGCAGAGTTCCGGCCGGCTTCAGAGTACAACGGTTGCTCGGCGCGTGGCGAAGAATTTGTTTTGAAGAAGGTGGCGAGGGTTCTTAGGCTTGCGCGTCCTCGGAAGACTCTACCGTAAAACGGTAACCAGAACCGCGGACAGTTTGCAGAAACCGGGGCTTATCCGGCTGGGCTTCAATCTTTTCCCGCAGCCGCCGAATGTGTACGTCCACGGTACGCGGTGTCACAAATCGGTCGCGCCCCCACACCTGATCAAGCAGGTTTTCCCGCGCGAAAATACGTCGCGGATGAGAAGCCATGAAGTGCAGGAGCCGGAACTCCAGCGTGCTCAGCATCACTGTCTGCCCGCGGACAATCACTTCTTGAGTGCGCGGGTCCAGCCGAATGTCTCGCGCCTCGATGACATCGCGGCGCTCTTCCCCGCGCTCGCGGCGGCGCAAGACAGCCTTGATCCTTGCTACCAGCTCGCGCGGGCTGAACGGTTTCACCACGTAATCATCAGCGCCCATTTCGAGGCCGATCACCCGGTCCACCTCCTCGCCCCGGGCAGTGAGGAAAATCACGGGCAGGTTGCGCAAATTCTCATCGGTCCGCACGCGCCTGCAAATCTCAAGTCCATCCAAGTCCGGTAGCATGATGTCGATCAGAGCGAGATCGGTCGGTCCGCGACGAATCAACTCTAACCCTTCGCGGCCTTGGGTGGCGCTTCGCACCTCATATCCTTCTTTGCGAAGCGCATAAGCGAGAAGGTCGACGATGTCCTTTTCGTCTTCGATGACCACGATTCTGGATGGCACGAGGCGATTATATCATTGGCAACATTACGCTTACATTAAGATCGTGTAACGCCGTTGAGAAGAATTGGCCCGGCGGCCCTGTCGCATTTGACGGGGTTCGGCCCGGCGCGTACCATCGGATATGTGAATATTGTGTTTTTCGCGGCAGGCTAAGCCGCGAACGCGAAGGCTAAATGTCGCCTCTACAAGCAGCTCAGAAACCGGACCTTCAGGGTCGCTCCTCGTCGCGTTCCCTCATAAGTGCGCGTCCCGCTGACCGCTTGGTGCGGGGCAGCGGATAGGGGAACAGTATTCAGGAAGGGGACCCGTGAAAGCGCATCAAGGTACGGTCACCTCCGCGGCAAAAGTCTTCGCTGGCGCCCAGCTTTCTCCTCTGCTGTGCGGGCTCATCCTGCTCCTCCTCGCCCAACCGTCCCGCGCTGACGAGTACCGCAAGGTTGAGCATTACGCCGTGCGAATGTTTTCTTACGGGACACTGACAATGACCACCCGCACGGGAGACGTCGAGATCGACGGCTGGGACCGGCCGCGGCTCTCGATCAAGGCCGAGAAGGTGGTGGAAGCCGGTTCGGAGAAAAAGGCGCACAAGTTCTATCGCCTCATCGGCGTGCGGGTGGTCGGCCAGGACCACAAGATCAGTCTAAGTACTACTTATCCGCCGCGCCGGCCATGGCGGCCGTTCCGTGATGAGACCAAACTCTCCATCAACTTCACGATTCACATGCCTTATGATGCTAACGTGCGCCTCAATTGCGTGGACGGAGACGTCACCGTCAGCGGGCTCGTGGGAAGGGAGGTGCTTGACATCAATTACGGAGATGTCGAGGTGGACGTTCCGCATGTTTACGGCCTGCGTATACTGGACGCGCATTCCTGGCTTGGATATGTGCAAAGCGATCTTGAAGGGATGGAACAAGACGCTGCCGGATTCGGCAAGTCGGTTTCATTTATGAACTCGAACGGCTCGCAGGTGATCCTTGTCCGCGTGCGCATGGGCGGTGTGTTCGTATACGGCGAAGGGGACTAGCGTTCCATCGTGATGATTTCGACTCGCCAGCGACCCAAGGTCCCGCGATGAAAACCGTGCAAACCGCACTTTCTTCGGCAGCGATTCTGGAATACTTGCATTCGCGCCCGCGCCCGCAGCGTTGGGCGGATTGGGCGAGAGGCCGGCGCCGCCTAATCACACGCTTCGGGGACCGCACGCACCCGCTGCTGGTCGTCGCGCATTCGTTTCGCGACGCTCGAACGGCTCGGCAATTGTCCCTCGCCGTGGAGCAAGACTGGCTGGAAGCGCCACAACGCTCGCGAGACGCCTATGACGAGGTTCTTTTCAAGGCTTCCGGGCTGATCGTCCTCCAGCTCCGCCGCGATAACGTGTGCGGATGCCTGGGGCATCGTCATCCCATCGTTCGAGAAGCCCCCTTCGCCGAGCCGCACGAAGTGTTTGCCGGAGCGCGCACGGGCGAAATGGACATCGCTTGGCGGCGCGTCGCGGCGTGGCAGCCGCTGCCCCTTACCGATACCGCGCTGGACGCAAGGTTCCTGGAAGGAAGCCGGCTTAACGAATTCCACCAGAAGCAGTTCCGGTTGAAGTTGTTGAGCATCATCTTGCACGAAACCAACCATCTGACCTATCCCGATGCTCCCGAGGCTGAGATTCGTGACCGGAGTCTGGCGTTTTACCATGAGGCACTCGCAAGCTACGTGGAAAATGCCGTGGCGACGCTTTCATTGACGATTGACCGCTCGTTTTCGCGCCTGGGATGAAGATAAGAAGAGTACGAACGCTCGTGTGGCTGCTCCTCTTCGGGCTGGCCGCAGCCGAGCCCGGCTGCAGGAACAACCGGCGGGAAGTCTCACCGCTCCGGAGCACGCGTCAAGTTGTGGTGCTCGGCTTCGACGGCGTAGATCCTAAACTGGCCGCAAAGTGGATGAAGGCCGGGAAGCTGCCCAACCTGGCGCGCTTGGCGGCGCAGGGAACATTCAGGCCGCTTGGCACTACGAACCCTCCAGAGTCCCCTGTCGCATGGGCTTCCTTCGCCACCGGACTCGGCCCCGGCAATACCGGCATCTTTGATTTTCTTTCTCGCAACCCCAAGACGTATCTTCCCCAACTGTCTCTCGTAAAGTCGCAGAAGGCCAAGTTCCTTCTCAGTCTTTTCCCTATCGAAGGCCCGAAGCTCGTCAACGAGCGGCACGGGGTTCCTTTCTACAAGACGGTGGCCGCCGCCGGTTACAAGACATTGGCCCTGCGCATGCCGCTCGAATTTCCGCCCACTCCGATTCCCGGCGGCAAACTCTGGGCCGGGCTGGGTGTGCCGGATATTCGCGGCACGTGGGGCACGTTTTTTTACTTCAGCACGAACGTTGAGCCCTGGGAAGACAGCAACACGGAGTTCGGCGGTAAACTTGTCAGCCTGCAACTGAAAGGGCGGACAGCCCGCGCCAGCATCTCCGGCCCGGTCGATCCAACAGCGGACTCTTTCCGGCGTATCTCCGTCCCGGTGTCGTTTACTGCAGAGCCCGTGCAGGATGCGGTGGCCATCGCGCTCGACGGCCGGCGCCAAACGGTTCGGAAAGGAAGCTGGAGTGGCTGGTTTCGCATCCGGTTCCCCATCACGCCCCTCTTCGCCGTACGCGCCATCGCTCGTTTTTACGTCATCAGCGTTTTCCCCCGTCTGCGTGTTTACATGTCGCCTGCCAACATCGACCCTGTTCATCCAGCCCTTCCCATTTCCTATCCAGCCGATTTCAGCTCCCAGCTCGCTCAGCAATACGGGCTGTTCAAGACGCTCGGCTGGTGGAACGACACCTGGTCACTGAACGAAGAGAAGATGAGCGACGGCGTTTTTTTGGACAGCGCTTTCGCGACCATGCGAAAGCTCGGCAAAATCACGGTAGACGAGCTGAAGCGCAACCATCCGAGACTCCTCGTTTCTGTCTTCACCACGACGGACAATGTCTCCCACATGTTTTATCGGCTTATAGACCCGCAGAGCCCGACTTACAATGCGGCGGAGGCCGGAAAATACGGCGATGCGATTCTTGACACGTACGAGATCATGGACCGCATCGTTGGAGAAGTCGAGCGGGCCATGGACCCGGGCGCAACCTTGCTTATCGTCTCCGACCATGGTTTCCACGGTTTCCGCTACGGGTTCAACACCAACACCTGGCTTGTGGAAAATGGCTTCATGGCGTTGCTTCATCCCGGCCTTGCACCACAACGATCCTCGCTGAGCGACCTGTTTGACATGGGCAGCTTCTTTCCGAACGTCGACTGGAGCCACACCGAGGCCTACTCGCTTGGTCTCGGGGAAATCTACCTGAACTTACGCGGACGGGAGCGCGCCGGCATTGTCGCGCCGGGCGCGCAAGCCGATCGCGTCATGCAGGAAATCCGCCAAAAGCTCCTTGCTTACCGCGATCCGCGCACCCATCAGCCGGTGCTCGAAAACGTCTATTTGGGGCGTGACATTGACCGCGGCGTGTACGAGGGCGAGGCGCCCGACCTTCAGCTTGCCTTTCGCCCAGGCTACCGCACGTCGTGGCAAACATCGCTCGGGGCTATTCCTCCCGGCATCGTCGTCCCTAACATGCGCAAGTGGAGTGGCGATCATTGTTCATCGGACCCGAGCGATACCAAGGGAATCTTCTTTTCGAACCGGCCGGTCGCGACGCCCAATCCCAACATTACCGACATCGCTCCCACAGTGCTCCGGCTCTTTGATCTCCGCCCGCCACACCCGCTGGACGGAAAAGCCTTGCGGTTTGGCCGGTAAGGCGGCGCACGCGCATGGGTCATACTTTATTTCATAAAGTACTTGAAATTCGTCACCCCGCCGATTAGGATGGTTCCCATGCAGAAGCGATCTCGTCACCACCCGCACTTTCGTCCGGTCCCGGGCGTACGGCAGCACGCCATCGAAAACCTTCGCTTCATCCGCGAAACGCTGGAGCGCTCGGCGTCATTTACCGCCGTTCCCGGCTGGGGTGGCCTAGCCGTAGGAATCACGGCGCTGGGTGCGGCGCTGGTCGCAGCCCGGCAGGCAACACCCAACGCCTGGCTTATGGTCTGGCTCAGCGAGGGCGCGCTCGCGCTTCTGATCGGAGGCTTCGCGGTGATGCGCAAGGCGCGGGCGGCAGACGTGCCACTGCTCACTGGCGCAGGGCGTAAGTTTGCTCTCAGCCTCTTGCCTCCCGTAGCGGCGGGCGCCGTGCTCACCGCAGCCCTCGAAAGAAGCGGCATGATCCATCAATTACCCGGGCTGTGGCTGCTCACTTACGGCGCGGGTGTGATTACGGCCGGCTCTTTTTCCGTGCGCGTGGTTCCCGTGATGGGACTTTGTTTTATGGCAGACGGCGCCGCAGCTCTTTTTTGTCCTCCTTCGTGGGGAGATTGGTTTTTGGCGGCAGGCTTTGGCGGGCTGCACATTCTATTTGGACTGATTATCGCAAGGAGGTACGGTGGATAAGAATTTTGAGGCCGCGTGCGGCGCGGACAAGCAAAACGCCCGCTCTCGGTCGGGACACGCGCTTCGGCGTGGAAGCCCACGGGGGGTGTTGGAACTTGACCGCCTGATTCACGAGCAGACCCGGCTCGGCATCATCAGCGCTCTGGCTGTAAATCCGTTGCTGAGTTTCAACGACCTGAAGAAAATTCTGAAAACGACGGACGGCAATCTCAGCGTACACGCGCGGAAGCTGGAGGCGGCAAATTACATCTCGTGTCGCAAGTTTTTCCAAGGGCGGACACCGAAGACCGAGTACCGGCTGACGCCACCAGGAAAACGGGCGCTTGAGAACTATCTGGAGCACATGGAAGCGCTGATCCGGGCGGCACGCGAAGGGTGACGCGGAAAATTTTTTGAGAAGGAACTTTATGATACAAAGTGCTAGCAACTTCCATGTCGCGATTATCATGGACGGCAACGGACGCTGGGCAACCCAGCGCGGCTTAGCTCGCTCGGAAGGGCACCGTGCCGGAGCGGAAGCCATCCGGCGGGTCGTGCGTGCCGCCCCACTTCTTGGCGTTCGAATCCTCACGCTCTACGCCTTTTCAGGAAGCAACTGGGGGAGGCCAGCGTCCGAGGTGATGGAGTTGATGCGGTTGTTCGAATGTTTCTTTCGAGCGGAAAGAGCAGAGTGGCACGCGCAGGGCGTGTCCGCTCGGGCCGTCGGCCGCAGGGACCGACTGCCCACCAGGCTTCTGAAAGCCATCGAGGAAGCAGAGGAAGCAACGCGCGGAGGAGACAGGCTGCGGCTGCGGTTCGCTATCGACTATTCAGGGCAGGACGTGATTGTGGAGGCAGCGCGCCGATTACAGGAAGTCCGCGTGCCGGATCGCGAGGCGTTTAGCCGCCTGCTGGCAGAGGCAGCGCATTCAAGCCTCGAGGACGCCACGGTGGACCTGCTGGTTCGCACCGGAGGCGAACATAGACTGAGCGACTTCCTGCTGTGGGAGCTTGCCTATACGGAGCTTTACTTCACCAGCTGCCTGTGGCCGGACTTCGCGGTGAAAGACCTTGAAGCCGCGCTCGCAGATTTCCGGTCACGCGAACGGCGCTACGGCCGCGTGCCGGAACACATTGCAGTTTGATTAGGATTTACTACAGAGGACACCGAGGATGGGTGTTAGTTTATCGCGCTGGATCCCCGCCTTCGTGGGAATGACAACCTCCGAAAAGTACCCGACGCACAACCGGATTAGCGGGAGCGAATACGATGAGCGAGAAAACAGCCACTGGCGTGAGTATCTTGGCGGCGGCGTTCGCGGCGGGAGTGTTAGGCGACTATCTATTGCATGGCGTCCCTCCGGGGATCAACGTCCTTTCGTGGGCAGCGGTTCTTGTCGCGGTCGTTCTCGTGACGACTCGCGGGCAGGCTGTAGTCTCGCGCCGTGACGATGCGGCAGGGGCTCTGGCACTTATTGTTTTTGCGGCGGACTTCGCCTGGCGGGATTCATTCGCTCTCCGGCTCCTGGATCTGGGCGCTTTGGGTATTGTGGTATCACTCGCGGCGCTGAGGGCACCGGTTTCGAGGCTTGCTATATCGGGTCTCGCTGAATACTTCAAGGCGAGCGTTATCGCTTGTCTCCGCGCGGCGTTGGACCCTCTGGCTCTGCTGTTCAAAGATATTCGATGGGCCGAGGCGGTTAGACCCGGCTGGCCGAGACAGGCCCTGCGCGTGACGCTTGGAACCGCGCTTGCCGCCCCGCCCTTGGCGATATTTCTTGCACTCCTCATGGCCGCGGACGTCGTCTTCCGGCGGATCGTGGTCAATACGCTGTCCTTCAATGTTATGAGACTCCTCGGCCACATTCTGTTCATCGGTTTTCTAGCCTGGATTGTGGCCGGGACGTTGCGCGGGATTCTCTTCGGCAACGCGAAGCCCGCCGCCGAATCTTCCTCTTCACGGTCGGGTGCGCTCGGCATCACGGAAATTGGAGTGGCGCTCGGCCTCGTGGACGCTCTCTTCTTATGTTTCGTCGTCGTCGAATTGCGATATTTCTTCGGCGGCGCTTCGCTGGTCAAGGTCGTGCCCGGCTTGACTTACGCCGAATATGCTCGGCACGGTTTTTTCGAACTCTGTGCGGTTTCAGCCCTGGTTTCGCCTCTACTGCTTGGTGCACATTGGCTTCTCCGCCCGGAAAAGTCGGCACACGAACGGATCTTTCGCGGCTTGGCGGGGCTACAGACCACGCTCGTTTTCGTCATCATGCTCTCGGCCATCGAGCGAATGCGGCTTTACGAGCATGAGTACGGCCTCACAGAGCTTCGTCTTTACACGACGGCCTTTATGGGATGGCTCGCGCTAGTGTTGGTATGGTTTCTGCTGACGGTCCTGCGCGGGCATCGCGAGCGGTTCGCGTTCGGAGCGATGATTGCTGGCCTTGCCGGAATCTTGATTCTGCACGTGATGAACCCGGACGCGCTTATTGCCCGCAGGAACATCGCTCGAGCCACCGGGGGCAGGAAATTCGATGCCGCCTATGTCGCGAGCTTAAGCGCAGACGCCGTGCCGACGCTTATCGAGTCGTTGCCGGAGCTGAAGCCCGCAGATCGCTCGAAGATTGCGTGCGAACTGCGCGGCCGGTTATCACTCACAAAGCCGATTGATTGGCGGACATGGAACTTGTCACGCTGGCAGGCCCGTCGCGCGTTTCAACGAAGCGAAGCTTCTCTACCCAATTTATACTGTGCATGTAATTAGTTGCTTGCGTGGGGACAGTTCATGAGTTGCCCCTGCGCCGTTGACCGCCGCTCGCACTCCGCCAGCGACACCTTTTACGGAATCTTTCCCTTCGTCGTGCCTGCCTTGGGCATCCCGGGCTGGATCGCGTCGAAGACCACCATGAAAACGTAAGGTCCGGCTAAACATCCAGGTTCTTCACATCCAGGGCGTTGCCCTCGATGAATTGGCGGCGCGGCTCGACGGAGTCGCCCATGAGGACGGTGAAAATCTCGTCGGCAATCACCTGGTCTTCGATCTGAACCTTCAGGAGCACGCGCTGCTCGGCGTCCATCGTGGTTTCCCATAATTGATTTGGGTTCATCTCCCCGAGGCCCTTGAAGCGTTGCACCGTGAAAGCTTTCTTGCCGACGTTCGTGACGTGCTCGAGCAGATCCTTGCGGTCGTTCACGACAATCCGATCTCCGTTCGACACAATCGAGTAAGGCGGCACGTCGTAGGGTCGCACGCGGCGGTGAAGTTCAAGTAACCGCTTATAGTCCGCGCTTGAAACCAGATCCCAGTCCAAAGTCCTTTCGCCCGTTGTCTCACTGGAAGCCGAAAGCACGTAAAGATTGTGCTCTTCGTCGAGTTTGACGGAAGTCTTGAAGCCGGCCTCCTTGAGTTCCTTCCCAATCGCTTCCAGCTTGGTCTTCTCTTCGAGCTCCATTTTTTTGCCAAGCTCAGCTTTAAGCATCGCCGCCAGCGGCCGCGCATCGCCCAAGCGTTTTTCGAGCTTGTCGAAGAGGTCTACGTACTCGGCGAGAGCCATCAGAAAGTTTGTTAGCTCGCCGCCCTGAAGTTTCACTTTCTTGTCGCCCGTCTCGACCGCGTGGTCTTCCGTGGCCCGCCGCATTACCTCGCGCCGAAACTCCCTCTCATCGCGGATGTAGCGCGCCATCTTGCCTTTCTTGATGAGATAGAGGGGCGGCTGCGCGATATAGACGTGTCCGCGCTCGACGAGTTCCGGCATTTGCCGATAAAAGAAGGTGAGAAGAAGCGTGCGAATGTGGGATCCGTCCACGTCCGCGTCGGTCATGATGATGATCTTGCCGTAGCGAAGCTTGGAGACGTCGAAATCGGCCTTGCCGATCCCGGTGCCGATGGCCGTGATGAGGGCGCGAATCTCTTCGTGGTTAAGCATCTTGTCGAAGCGCGCTTTTTCCACATTCAGAATCTTGCCCCGCAGCGGTAGGATTGCCTGATAGCGGCGGTCGCGTCCTTGTTTGGCGGACCCGCCGGCCGAATCGCCCTCGACTAAGAAGAGCTCGCAACGATCCGGGTCTTTTTCCTGGCAGTCGGCAAGCTTGCCAGGCAAGCCGCCGGAGTCCAGCGCTCCTTTGCGGCGCGTCAGCTCGCGCGCCTTGCGCGCCGCCTCGCGCGCCCTCGCCGCTTCGATCGACTTGGCGCAGATCTTGCGGCCGACGGTCGGGTTCTTCTCGAAGTACTCCATCAGCTTCTCGTAGACGAAGCTTCCGACCACGCTCTGAATGTCACTGTTAAGTCTGCCTTTAGTCTGGCCCTCAAACTGCGGTTGTGGCAGCTTGACGCTGATGACCGCCACAAGCCCTTCGCGCACATCATCCCCCTGGAGGTTTTCTTTGACATCCTTAAAGAGCCCCTGGTTTTGCCCAAACTGGTTGATCGCGCGCGTCAGCGCGGAACGGAAACCGGACAGGTGCGTTCCGCCATCAACTGTATTGATGTTGTTAGCAAACGAAAACATCGTCTCGGCATAGCCGTCGTTGTACTGGATGGCAAATTCAATAAATGTGCCATCTCTGTCGGCTTCGCCATAAATCGGCGTGGCCTGAAGGACGTCTTTGTTCTTGTTGAGGTGTTTTACGAACTCGGCGATTCCGCCCGTGTAATGGAATTCCGACTCTTTGTTGGAGCGTTCGTCCTTGAGGCGGATCGTGAGTCCCTTATTCAGGAAAGAAAGCTCCCGCAGGCGCTGCGAAAGCGTATCGAAGTGAAATTCCACCGTCGGGAAGATGGCGCCATCGGGCAAGAAAGTGATCTTGGTGCCCCGTCGGTTGGTCTTTCCGGCCCTCTTCAGCGGCGCCAGTGGTTTGCCGCGCTCGTACGACTGCTCCCACGTGTAGCCATCACGCCAAATTTCCAGGTCAAGCCACTCGGACAGGGCATTGACTACTGAAACGCCGACGCCGTGCAAGCCTCCTGAGACTTTATAGCTCTTGGAATCAAATTTACCGCCTGCATGCAGGACGGTCATCACGACCTCAGCGGCGGACCGTCCCTCTTCCTTGTGCAGGTCCACAGGGATGCCGCGGCCGTTATCCACTACCGTGACTGAGTTGTCCGAGTGCACGGCGACGTCGATGCGATCGCAATAGCCGGCAAGCGCCTCGTCGACCGCGTTATCGACCACCTCCCAAACCAGGTGGTGGAGGCCTGTCGGTCCGGTCGAACCGATATACATGGCGGGGCGCTTGCGCACCGCTTCCAGCCCGCCTAACACCTTAATACTGGCGGCGTCATACTGGTCTACGATGACGTTTCCCGCGTCGATAGCCTTGCTAGTTTCTTCCACTTACTCACTTGCTCCCTTTCTCGGGTTGGGTGTCCCGCGAACCGGCCGCGGATCTGTTTTCGTGGCTGGTCAGACGCGCATCGGCATCACCACGTACCGGTACCGGCACGAGTCATCTTCGGACGGCCGGAGTTGGCCGGCGCTCTGTTCGTCTTTCAGTTCCAACTTCACTTTTTCCGTCTCCCCCACGGCACTGAGGAAGTCAAGGACGTACTGGTAGTTGAAGCCGATTCGCATCTCTTCACCCTTATAGGCCACGTCCAGCGCCTCCTGCGCCTCGCCGTATTCGCCGCTTGAGGAGAAAATTTCCAACCGGTCTGCAGAAACTTGTAGCCGGATAGCCCGCGATCGCTCGTCTGCCAGCAGCGCCACCCTGCGGATTGCAGCCTCCATTTGAGCCTTATCAAGCTCGACCACCCGATTGTTGTCTCTTGGCAGGACAGCCTCGTAATTGGGAAACTGACCGGTGAGCACCCGCGAAATCAGGCGGCGGTGGCCCACCGTGAAGAAGAGGTGTGTTTCGTCTTTAGAAAACTGGACCGCGGCTTGTTCGCCTCCTTGCGTCAATAAGCGGTGAATCTCTCCCATTGCCCTCTTCGGGATCAGCACCCGAAGCTCCGAATTAAGCCCTTCGATTTGAATCTCGCGCTCGGTCTGCGCAAGGCGATGACCGTCCGTGGCCACCATCAGAACGCGCTCCGGCTTAAGAACAAGAAGCGCCCCGTTGAGAGTGTAGCGGGACTCTTCACTTGCAATCGCGAACCCCGTCCGATGAATCATGGATGTAAGCACGCCCGGCGGAATGATCGCGAGAGGGCGAGGAGTTTCCGGAAAAGCCGGAAAGCTAGTCTTATCCATCCCAACCAGCTTGAACGACGACCTTTCACACGTCACCTGAACGAAATGGTTTTCCAGCACCCTAAGCCGGACGTCGGCGTCCGGCAAAGAACGTACAATTTCCAGCAGGCGTTTGCCGGGCGCTGCAGCGGTGCCGCCCGTCTTTACCTTGGCCGGGCATCCGCACGTCAAGCCCAACTCCAAATCCGTCGCGCTCAGGCGTAATTCCGAGTCTTTTGTTTCCAACAGCACGTTCGAGAGAATCGGTATCGTCGTCTTCTTCTCGGCTACTCCCTGAGCGAGGTCGAGTTCCTTTAGAAATTCTGACCGCCGGATTGTGAATTCCATATTCATATGCACCTGAAGAAAGTTAGTAAAGTACGTAGTAGCGGCTGTGCATTTGTGGAAATCGAAAAATCACGATGATTCAAAAAAAGCTTCGTGCGAAAGGCCTGTGGAAACTTTTTCATTTCGTTTAGACTTGTGTGTAAAAGGCCATGGCACATTTTCCTCACAGCGGTTGGCTGGCTACGCTCTCTGGAAAAACCAGCTAAATCTAGTTTAACCCATCAGTTAGCTTGTGGATAAGTCTGTTTAATTCGCGGTTCACCTTGCGAAGCTCCTCAATCTTGTGGATGGAGTGCAACACCGTCGTGTGGTGCTTGCCTCCGAACTCGCGACCAATCTGCGGCAATGAAGTAGGCGTAAGCTGTTTGGAAAGATACATGGCAATCTGCCGCGGATAAGCAACCCTGCGGCTGTTATTCTTCGATTTCAACTGCGTCAGGCTGATGCTGAATTCGCGGCACACCAAGCGCTGGATGTTTTCAATTGAGATCTTATGTTCCTCAAGGTCGACGACGTTTTTAAGGATCTGATGAGCCATCGCCAGCGACAAGGCTTCCCCAGTGAGAGACGAATAAGCGATGAGCCGCGTCAACGCTCCTTCAAGATCACGAACACTGGATTTAATTCTTGACGCAATGAATTCCAGCATTTCTTGCGGAGCGTGAACGCCGGCGGCTTCCGCCTTCTTTTCCAAAATGGCAATTTTCGTCTCGAGGTCAGGAGGCTGGAGGTCCGCTGTCAGGCCCCAGGCAAAGCGAGACCGAAGTCTCTCCTCCAGCGCCGGAATTTCCTTGGGAGCACAGTCACTTGAGATGACGACCTGCTTCTGTGCCTGATAGAGAGCGTTAAACGTGTGGAAGAACTCCTCCTGGGTGCGCTCTTTACCGGCAATAAACTCGATGTCGTCCATCAGCAGAACGTCGACGTTGCGATACTTCTCGCGGAAAGAGATCATTCGGTCGTAACGAAGGGAGTTGATCACTTCGTTCGTGAACGTCTCCGAGGAAACGTAGGCCAGCCGCATTTCCCGCCACTGGCTTTTGATGACGTGGCCGACAGCTTGCATGAGGTGCGTCTTGCCCAGGCCCACCCCGCCGTACAAGAACAGCGGGTTATACATTTTGGAAGGCGACTCCGCCACCGCGCGCGCGGCGGCGTGCGCGAACTGGTTACACGATCCCACAACGAACGTGTCGAACGTGTACCGCGAATCAAGCTGGTGCGCTACTGAATCAAAGTCCAGCTTGCCCTGGACGGCCTTGGGTCCTGTCTCCCCCTTTGTGCCTCCTCCATCCTCCAGCACGTAGCTGACTTGATGGCAGCCGAGGTTAAGCTGGCCCAAAGCGTCGTTAATCAGCGTGCCGTATTTTTCCTCGATCCAGTCCTTAAACTCACGGTTTGGAACCCGGACTACAATCTGATCATCGTAAACGTGGCTGAAGCGAGTGGGACGAAGCCACGTCTGATAACTCTGCGGGTTCACTCGTGTCTTAAGGTAGCTGAGAACTTCCTGCCAGGCATTCATGGGAACTGTGCCGGAATTACCGATCAATTTGAGGAAAAAGCTCCGATAAGCAATCCTGCTGATCTTCGTGCGAACCGCGAACCCGCTCTGGATCAGGGGACAGAAAAAATTCGCAGGCTTTATTGTAAGCCATTTACCTACAACGCGTTAGCTAAGGATTGCGGCTTGTGTTGGTGGCCTAGCTTTTGGCCACCGAGCCACTATAGCACGAACGACGGCGGCGTGCCAGCATCGCGTGGCTGAGCGGCGTCAAGCCGCCTTGGCAAAAACTCGGAGGATGCGGTTTCGCCAGTCTTCGCGGTTGAACGCAGGGCTAGCTTCAGCGCTCCCACGGCGATGAGGCCAAGCTTGATTTCGGCTCATGTTTTTTCACCGCCGGCTATTCACTAATATTGCTTTTTTCAATAACTTACCAGCTTTACAGGTCCCTCGCTAGCCTACTCTATCTTTCTTATTCTAAATGAGATATTTGATTTCTGGCCAAGCCGCTAAGCTTTGTTCTGCATAAGCAAATTTTAATGTTATTTGTTTTCTTTAACTTGCTCGGCTTCCAAGCCCAATAAACAATCCATTATTTTACTCAAAGTCCCTAGCCTAGGGATTTTTCCCGCAGCCGTAAGATTGACCCTTGGTCGGCGGGTTTGAAGCGTATGACGGAACGAAATTACTGTTGGGCTCACAGGGTTGGTAGGGAAGATGGCAGACCTCCAAGCCGGTAATTCCGCGAGGGGTCTAATGACTTAATAGTACATAGATGGGCGGAGACTGTCAAGCTCACCGAGTGTCGCTCCGCCTCGCGACCTGCGGCGCACGCTATAAAACGTGTACCGGCTCTTTGGAATCCCTGGCGGTCACGCGCACCGCGGTATGACCATCGCCAGATTCAAACCGCAGCCTAGCCATGGTAAAATTCGCGGCTATGCAGCACATCGATTATCCCTTGGTCGCTAGGGCGCATACGCCGATGTATCTCATGCACAAGTTTTGGGCGAGGAAGCCCCACAACGTGGTCGCTGCTTACATTCGGAGATACTCAAAGCCTGGAGACGTGGTCCTTGATCCGTTTTGTGGTTCTGGAGTAACAGCCATTGAAGCTTTGAGGCTGGGGAGGAAGGCCATCGCCGTGGATCTAAACCCAGCCGCGACGTGGGTGACAAGGTTTACCGGCCAGCCCGCTGAGATAGATTCCTACATAGATTCTTTCCGCCAAATTGAGC
Source organism: Acidobacteriota bacterium (assembly GCA_021817045.1). Lineage (GTDB taxonomy): Bacteria > Acidobacteriota > Terriglobia > UBA7540 > UBA7540 > RH2-MAG17b. The sequence continues at coordinate 10,971 of JAKAWG010000066.1, read as the reverse complement.
ACTCAATCAAAGTCAGGATTTTGAATCTCTATATGACGCGCTGCAAACGTTGTCACAGTAAAGTGACCTTTCACGCGGCAATTTGGCGGAAGGAAGAGTCAAGTCCGAGGGCGTTGCGCTACTTTTGCCCTGTATGCAAGCGGCGCATGAGGAAGGTCCCTGACCAATCGGACCTCAGATTGACCCGACGTATTGAGCGCGCCACCATCCGGAACTGGTATCCCGACACGCCACTACGCTACAACGGTGCGGAGTTCAAAGAAGGAACTCACGACCCGAACATCGAGCGGGTCGATCAGCTTTTTACGAAGCGTAACCTGCTGGCGCTCGCTGCGCTGTACCAAAGAATAAATGACATCGAAGACGAGAGCAACCGAGGCCTGATGCTCTTTACGTTCACCTCGATGGTTCATCTTGCAAGCATCATGACCCCGGTGAGGCCGACCCGACCGTTCAGCTCATTCTGGGCTGTGCACCGGTACTGGGTGCCGCCGACCTTCATGGAGCAGAATGTCTGGAACCTTTTCGATGGAGCCGTTACTGGAAAACGGGGCGTAGTAGAGGGGAAGACTGAGAGCAACACTGAGATAGGTCCGTACTTTATCGAGACCGGCAGGTCGCCAAGCTTGAAAAAGAAGGCGCGAATAAAAATCGCGACGAGTGATGCGTTTCGGCTCTCTGAGATCGTTCCCAAAAACTTTGTTGACTACATATTCACGGATCCGCCTTACGGTGGGTCGGTGCAGTATTTTGAGCTTAGCACGCTGTGGCTCTCCTGGCTGAAAGTTGAGCCGGATTTTAAGGGCGAAGTAACTATCAATGAGCAGCAAGGGAAGGACTTCGATTACTACCACAGAATGCTCACAGCCGCCTTCAGGCAGTGTCACACGGTTCTGAAGCCGGGTCGATATCTCACAGTAACATTCCACAACACAAGCATCCAAGTATGGAACTCAATCATTCGCGCCGTGGTGCTCGCTGGGTTCGACTTGGAGAAAATCATTTACCAGCCCCCTGCGAGGGCGTCCGCTAAGTCCCTTCTGCAGCCCTATGGGTCAGCAGTTGGAGACTATTACATCCGTTTTATAAAGCCCAAGGGCACGTCGGCTTTCGCCACGCAAGAGTCCAGCGAAGAGGTTTACCAGCGTGTGCTGATCCGGGCTGCAACCAAGATACTGGCTGAGCGAGGCGAGCCGACCCCCTATACCTTCATCTTGAACGGAATCATCGTTGAACTTAAAAATTTTGGTGCACTCTTGTCCGGGAAAATGGACCCGGATGCTGTTATGCGTAAGCATATTGGGAACACTTTTTCCCTTGTCGATGCAATCGATGAGAAGGGGAAAAAGGTCGGGAAGAAGTGGTGGTTTAAGGACCCGTCGTCGATAGCCTACCTCAATAGGGTTCCGCTAGGTGAGAGGGTCGAGAGGGCCGTGCTGGACGTTCTGCGGCAGAAAGTGAAAATTCTTTTTGACGACGTGCTCCAAGCCGTGTTTATCAAATTTCCTAACGCCCTCACGCCGGAGACGACCAGCATCCGGCAGACACTTCAGGAATATGCACGGCAGACCGCTGACGGATACTGGGCTCTAAAGCCCATAGTGAGGCCCGTGAGGGACAACACGACGGGCTGGTGCGGGCTCTGGCAGACCTCGGAAAGCGGCTGCAATTTGAGGTGCTGGCAGACTTGCCCGGATTCCGTTCACGCCGCGCCTCTTTCGGTGCACCGCCTGAACAAGCGAAACGGATTCGAGAGATCGACGTGATTTGGTATCGAGGAAGGCACATATCGTTCGCCTTCGAGGTGGAACACACTACGGCGATAACAGAGGCTGTGGTGAGGTGTTCAAATATCCCGGACAAAGAGGCGCATCGCGTGATCGTGATTCCTTCAGAGAGGCTAAAACTACTCATGGCGAAAGTTCATGAGCCTCTACTCTGCGAACACTTCAAGGAGTTCCCTTGGCGAATTCTTTTCTATGAAGAGCTGCAGAGATTCGTGCAAGGTGTTCGACACAGGGACAGGCCCATGGATGCGTTCCAAAGGATGCTCCGACCCATAGGGCATAACCCGATCAGCGACCAAATGACACTCTTTAACGAATCTTGAAGGCTAAGCGGGTCAGCGAGCCGCAACGCGTTGCTCGATACTGGCACGTTCTCCAGGTGCTAAACGAATAGCCCCTGAGACGGCCTTTCAAGCGATTCTAAGGCGCCATCGAACGCCCCTGATCATGACGCGAAGGGGTACGCCGGGGGTACACGAAAGAAGGCAGGGCCGTAACCGCAAGGGAAAAAGCTAGATAATCTGGCGGAGAGGGTGGGATTCGAACCCACGATGCGGTTTCCCGCATACACGCTTTCCAAGCGTGCTCCTTAAGCCACTCGGACACCTCTCCAGCGCTTGGCGGTGTAGCGCGAGACGAACGCTTCGAGTATAACAAGTTCGCCGGAGCCTCGTATACGCGCCGGCATACATCGGCGACGCAAGACCGCTGTAGCGGCGGTCTGTGACCGTCGGTCTTTGGAAAAGCCGGCGCTCCCTTGCTGCATCAGGGCAGGCTCCGAGCGCCGCTACACTAACGGGCAGTCGCCGACTCGCGCCCGCGCGTATAATTAGTTCGGAAGTGCATGTGGGCTGGTGTCCGCCCGGGACTTCAAATCCCGTGGTCCCGATTCTATCGGGACGGTCGGTTCGATTCCGACTCACTTCCGCCAACTTACGTGGCGTGTTGGGGCTGGTGTCTCAGCTAGATTTTGTAGCGGCGAGTGTACCTCGCCAAATGGCGTAAAGAACCGGTGCGACAACTTCGGTTTCCGTGCTGTAGCGGCGCTCGGAGCCTGCCCTGATGCAGCAAGGGAGCGCCGGCTTTTCCAAAGACCGACGGTCACAGACCGCCGCTACAATTGCACACAGTCTCTAAAGCTGCCTCTACATCCAAGTGAGATTCTACCAGCCCGGTCGTGTGATTGACCGCTCCCTGTATTTCTGTTTAGATGGAACCGTATGGCGCCGGCGAGCGAGATCAACGAGGTTCTTGCGGCGCAGCGCGTCGAGCGGGTGCGCTACGCGATCCGGGATATTGCCGTCCTTGCGGAGCAACTTGCTCGCTCGGGCAACGAGATCACGTTTCTCAATATTGGCGATCCGCTCCTCTTTGATTTTCGCACCCCGCCCCACCTGATCGAGGCTGTTACCCGCGCCATGCGCGACGGAAAGAACGGCTATGCACCCTCGCTTGGCGTAGAAGAAGCGCTGGAGGCCATCCGCGCCGAATCGGAGCGTAAGGGTATCCACAACATCCAGACGGTCTTTGCGACTTATGGCGTGAGCGAGGCGGTGGATATTTGCCTCACCGGGCTCGTTAACCCGGGCGAAAACGTCCTTGTGCCGCGGCCGGATTACCCTCTCTATTCGGCGGTTCTGGGCAAGATTGACGCTGAAGCCAACTTTTACGACCTCGATGAGGCGAGCGACTGGCAGCCGGACCTCGCGCAAATGGAATCGCGCGTGAACACGAAGACCCGCGCGGTGGTGGTGATTAATCCCAACAACCCGACTGGCGCTGTCTATTCGCGCAAGACCTTGGAAGCCATCGCTAGCCTCGCGCGGCGGCACGGGCTGGTGATCGTCACCGACGAGATTTACGACAAGCTGATCCTGGACGACGAACCTTTCGTCTCCGTTGCCTCGCTCGCTCCCGACGTGCCGGTGGTGACGCTCAACGGCCTCTCGAAGGCGTACCTCGTACCGGGTTGGCGCGTGGGCTGGACGGCGGTGAGCGGGCCGGCCGCGGCCACCCGCAACTACGTCGAGGCCTTGCACAAGCTGGTCCGTGCGCGACTGAGCGCCAACCACGCCCTACAGTATGCGGTGCGGCCTGCTCTGACGGGACCGCAGGATCACCTGACCGCCGTGCGAGAAAAACTGCGCCGTCGCCGCGCGGTCCTGATGGAATGGTGCGCTTCCGAGCCAGGTGTCCGGTGCGTGGAGCCTTGCGGAGCGTTCTATGCCTTCCCGCGAATTGAAATTTCCGGCGGTGACGAAGATTTTGCCAGGGCGCTGCTGATGGAAAAACACGTCCTTATCGTTCATGGCAGCGGCTTCGGCTGGAGCCAGGACGATCCGCACTTCCGCGTCGTTTTTCTACCCGGCGAAGAAACACTCCGGCACGCTTTTCACTCCATCTCGGACTTTCTGCACGGCGCGGGAGAATTGCACCGCTAAGCAGATTCGTCGCGGTGCCCGGAATGCCGTCAGTCCGAGTCTGTCGTGAGACGGACAAGGAATCTGCTTTTCTTTGCGGTGCACGATGTTTTTGCGGGCTGATGACGCAAGGCATAATGACCGATTCCGAAAATAAACAGGCCGGCAAGAAAGAAGAATCCGTCGGGCAGTTCTGTCCCCGCTGCTCCGTCCGGCTGGAACTTCACCGCTGCAAGCTGGTTTGCCCGCGCTGCGGCTTCTTTATATCCTGCTCGGAATTCGAGTAGGCCCACCGCTCCTTTCCTACAAAACCTGGTCAACGAGCAAAAGACCTTACACAGAGGCGAAAAGGCGCGCAGTTTTGTGTTGCAAACAAAGGAGTTGGCATGGTTTGCCGCGATGAAATTACTCCTTTCAGAAACCTCCTTATATCGCGCGTCGTGACGCAAAATGACACATGGCCGCCGCAAAGTGCGTCTTGACGCGGCAAAGTGGCTTTGGTAGGTTTTTTGCCAAGGTGTCCTGAATTTTGTTGAAGGTTGGGCGACGGTTCTCCGACCCGATTCGAATAGAATCGGGTCGGCAATGTTTCAAAAAGGAGAACCGTCGTGGAGAGACCATCTCACAGAGTTGGGAAGGCTGACACTAAAGAAAAATGAGAGGGCTGCGATGGGTCGATCTCATACATCGCTCGTTTCGATCTAATCATTCTATTTGACATGTCTCTCGGCTAGCCTTAAAAGGGCTCTCATAAGGTTTGGCGTCAGAAAATTCAAACATTCAGGCGTAGGAAGGGAGAACGCATGAGAAGGCTGGATACGAATATGTTCCATTTTGGAGGAGAGGGCTTGTTCAGGCTTTGCCAGGTGCTAGCCTTGTCCTTATTCGTGGTGGGAATGTTCTCGGCTAGCCTGCGAGCGCAGAGTGACACCGGGTCGATTACCGGCAGGGTTTCCGATCCCAGCGGCGCGGCCGTTCCTGGAGCTAATGTTACGGCCATCCACGTCGAAACTGGACGGCATACCACTGTCATCACCACGTCGGCCGGCCTCTACGCTTTCCCCACCTTGCCGGTAGGCCATTACGAGATAACGGTCGAGCACGGGGGCTTCAAGAAGTTCGTTCATTCGGGCATCGACGTCCGCTTAGGGCTGGCCGAGACCATCAACGTCCAACTGGAAGTGGGCACGGTGCGGCAAACCGTGCAGGTGAAGGCGTCGGCGCCGGTGCTGAATACGACCAACGCCGAAACGTCGACGGGCATCAGCCCGCAGACGATGATGAATCTGCCGCTATGGAATGGCGGCTTAGAGACGGCAAACTCTTTCGTCGGCTACATGCCCGGAGTTAATGGCAATTACGAGGTGAGCATTGCGGGCTCGATTGGCCGCGCTTCGGAAATGCTGGTCGATGGCGCCAGCATGGTTCTCCCGGAATCGGGAGGAACAACCTTTGCCTTCCGAGGTTTCTATCAATTTAGCCAAATGAGGCTCGTCACTTCCGGCTTCAACGCTAAGTATGGCCGCGTGGGTGGTGGAATCCAGGAGTATGTGACCAAATCGGGAACCAACGACATTCACGGCGGCGGCTTCTTTAACTGGAAGCGCGACATTTTTGATGCCGTTCCGTGGGCGGTCAATCAGAATCCCGCTTCTCGCACGTGCAACGGCGTGACGCACGCTCAGGCCTGCCGCCCGTCGGAGTGGTTCAACGAATACGGCGGCTATGCGGGCGGGCCGGTGTATATCCCGCACGTTTACAATGGCCGGAACAAAACGTTCTGGTTCTTCTCCTACGATACAATCTATCAGCCGTCTACCATTAGCGTGCAGACCGGCGAAACGGTGCCGACGGTAGCGATGAAGAACGGCGACTTTTCTGCCTTGCCGACCGCCATCTACAATCCGCAAGCTCCTTTAGTTGGCGGCATTCGCCAGGCTTTCCCGGGCAACATCATTCCGGCCAGCCAGTTCAGCTCGATCTCCAAGGCGATTCTGCCCTATATTCCCGATCCTAATTTTGGCGCGGCCGGAGCCTTCCCCAGCAACTATGCGTATAACAGCACGAGTCACAACACGGACTATGTCTGGTCGCTTCAGCTCGATCATCAGATCGGCAACCGGAACCACATCATGGGCTACTTCGATCACCGCAACCAGTTTACCGATCAGAATCTATATTTCCCCGGGCCGCTCAATGGCGGCTTGAATACGGGGGAATCCCCTTACGACCTCCGCCTTTCCGAAGATTTCACCATTAGTCCCTCCGTCGAGCTTCACAGCGTTATGGGATACACCATCGATCGGCAAATCTGGAACAACCCGTTCCAGAACGGCTATGGCACCAAGTTCGGTTTCCCACTCGAAGCCAACACGCAGCAGAACGCGACGCCGGTGATCGCTTTTGAAAATGATCTCACCATGCCGGCCGGCGGGTACAACAGCGGCTTCACCTCGTTTGGCATGAACCAGGGCAAGGTGAATGACGGCGGGCAATGGAACAAGACGTGGGAATTCACGCAGAATCTCACCATTATGCACGGCAAGCACGAGTTCCAGACGGGATGGGACTGGCGCTATCTGGAGACGAACGGCAACGACTGGGCGGGATCGAATGGATTCTATAATTTCTCGAGCGTTGAGACAGCATCGGCGGCGGGCGCTCCCAATGGCAACGCGTTCGCCAGCTTCTTGCTGGGCGCGGTTGACACTGCTAACGCCAACGCTCTGCCGATCTTCTTGCCGTCGATTCGCTATGGATACTATGCCGGGTGGTTCCAGGACACCTGGAAGGTCCGGCCAAAATTCACACTCGACATCGGCCTCCGCTATGAAGTGCCCAAGGGCTGGTCTCAGCTCTATGGTGACATGTCCAGCTTCAGCCCGCTCGTGCCCAACCCAGGGGCGGGCGGACTGCCCGGAGCCATGATCTTCGCGGGCACCGGGCCGGGCCGCACCGGGCAGTATCGCCCCTATCCGACGGATTTTTCCGACATCGGACCTCGGGGCGGCTTTGCCTGGGAGGTGACACCGACCTTGGTGATACGCGGCTATGGCGGTATCTACTATGAGGCGCTGGGCAACGGCGGCTGCGGCTGCACGGATGGTTTCGGCGGCGGCACCTTCTCGCAGACTTCGGATGGCTTCGATCCCGCTTTTTATTGGGATCCTGGGGCCTTCAACCCGAATAGGCCCGTCAACAATCCGGGCGGCGTGCAACCGCCGGCCAGCTTCACCCCGGCGCAGCAACTTCCCACCGTGGACAACTTTGCCAACTTCGTTCCGTACAATGGGCCGAACTTCGGCGTCGCGCCTCGCATTGACTCCTGGAACTTCACGGTTGAAAAGCAGGTCAAAGGCTGGCTGTTCTCTCTCGGCTACATGGGGAATCGCGGCCACCGCCTGAATTCGTCCCCTATAATAGACCAGGTTCCGACCAGCGATCTTTACCTCGGGCACGTCCAGACGCCGAGTGGGACGGAAAACCTGCTTCAGGCGAACCTGCGCGGACCGCTTGCTCCGGATATTTGCACTTACACGCACGCGATCTCCTGCAGCCCGAACGCAAGCGGCGTCATGATGCCCAATCTTCCTTTTCCCAGCTTTATGGATTGGGGTAGCGGGGCCACGCTGGCCCAGGCGCTGGCGCCCTACCCGCAGTATGGCTTTGACCTTTTATCGCAGAACTCAGGTGTTGGCAGGAGCTGGTACGATGCGATGGATGCTACAGTTGAGCACCGCTTTGGCAACCTGAACTTCACGGCTGGCTACGTCTGGTCGAAGACAGAAGATTTGCTCTCGGAACGCCAAATCTTCGACACGGGGTTCGGCCGCCAAGGGTACCAGGATGCTTACAACCTCAACGCTGCAAAAACCCTGATGGTCATGGACAAACCCAATTACCTTAACATCGTCCTCAGTTATCGTTTGCCTTTTGGCCGGGGTATGAGGTTCTTGGGCAGCGCGCACGGCGTGGTGAACGAGCTCGTGGGCGGCTGGACGTTCTCGGACATTCAGCAATATAGCAGCGGCGGTTTGATTCCGATTACCAACCCCACGAACTATCTCGGTGCAGAACTCGGCTCGCCCCAGACCTATGTGACGAATACGGGCAAGCCGATTCGGACCGGTATTTCTGCCACGTCGCTGGACCCGAACAATCTGAATGCCCGTTGGTTCAACTACGGGGCTAATGCGCCGTATACGGAGACTGCGGCTTTCACTCTTGGCACCCAATCCGAATACAATTCACAATTCCGCAACCCGTGGTTCCGGGACGAAAACATCTCCTTCAACAAGGTGTTCAGCCTAGGTGAGCGGTTCTCCCTCAACTACCAAATTAATGCTTTCAATATTTTCAACCGGACGGACTTCGGGGGCATCCAGGGGAACATTGCCGCTTCGAATTTCGGCATGGCCACGGGCCCGATGGTCGGCCCGCGCGACATCACCATGGGATTGCGGCTGATGTTCTGAGCCACAAAACAGATTCCTTTCCCGCGTCGCGGGATCGGAATGAGACGGTAACGCAAACCCCGATGAACCGCGTCGGGGTTTGCGGCTTTTCCTCCTCCCACAACAGAAGCCGCGGACCTCGATGCAGTCCGTCGGGGTCCGTGCTACCCGCTTACGGGATGCGAAACCCACATTGCCATACGATGCTTCGGAAGCTGGGCGCGCTCATCGGCGTGTTCATGGTGTGCGTGCCGGCCTACGCGCAGCCGCTTCGCAATGACGCCCTCTTCACGCACGGCAAGTTTACCGAAGTGAAGCTGACAGGCCTCACCGTACGTTTGGGCGAGCCTGTGGAAGTGACCTCCCAAATCGGCTGGCGCATGATCTGGCCGCATTACGATACGTGGTCATTTGTGCACCTCACGCCGATGATGGCGCGTTTTCCCGGCGGAGAGTTGATCGTAACCTACGCGCTCGATCCCGACACTCAGGCCAACCCGGTGTTCATCAGCGGCTTTCAGATTTCGAAGGATGGGGGAGAACACTGGGGCCTTCGATATAGCGTGGTGATGCAGCACATACCGATGATCTTTATACAGCAGCCGGGTGATTCCTTGATGGCGCTGCCTTCGGATCTGATGGAACAGACGCCAGGAGACGATCGTAACCTTCGCGGTCCTCTTTGGCGCTTCGAACAAGGCGGAAAGCGAGTGGTGATGGAGCCGGACGGCCTTCGCGTGCTTGGGTGGCCGTGGCCCGTCAAAGTGGATCGCGGCCCGCAACCGGAGCCAAACTGGCATTGCTCGCTGGTTTTCACCGGTGACGCCATAAAGCTTGGCGGAGAGCTTTTGGCCACGGCCTATTGGCAAAGGAAAGGAGAGAAGTTATTTCAGGATGGCTTACTGGCGTCGAAGGATGACGGGCATACGTGGCGCTATTACTCGACCATCGCTTCGCCCGCTGACATTTTGCCGCAAAGGGATTGGAAGCAGAGAGCTTTTGAAGGCGCGGATGAAACCTCGTTGATCCGGCTCGCGGATGGGAGTTTGATGGCGGTGTTTCGCGTTGGCAGCGGCCAAAAATGGCATCTCCGCAGGGCTTACAGCAATGATAACGGTCGCACCTGGACAAAACCCGATGTACTCCCGGCCTTCAGCGTCGAGCCTAAACTGCGGCGCATCGCGAATGGAACTATCGTATTGGCCACGGGCCGTCCGGGAATCGATTTATGGTTCTCAACCGACCCGCGCGGACGGGCGTGGCAGAGCATCAATATCGTTGCGTACCATAATCGTCAAATCTCAGATCCCAACGAGCGTATTTCCTTTTTTCAGATCAAACCTGCCGCTTACCTTTCCGATAACGCGCGGTGGCAAACTTCGTCTTACACTGGATTGGTGCAGGTTGCACCTAACCGGCTTCTTTTGGTTTACGACCGCGACCCGGAACACTCGCCGTCGGGACCGGATGATCTCAGCCGCGTCTTCGTGCTTCCCATCGAGGTACAGCGCAAATGAATTGGAGATAGAGACACATGTCAGGAAGAGTTTTAACGGATTCGATGACCGGCGAATATCGTCACAAGGGTTATTTCTTGGCTAAGGCGTTCTTCGATTCGGAAGAGATCGGCTTGCTGCGCCGGGCTGCAAAGGAAGATCGCGACCTGGACCAGAGATCATATTACTCGGCTGACGGCGAGGGCGGCAAAGTTCGGCTTTCGCTGTGGAACCATCCGGGGGACAGCATTTACGGAATGTTTGCCCGTTGCGAGTCGGTAGTGAACTCGGCGGAGAAGATGCTGGACGGCGAGGTTTATCACTACCACTCCAAAATGATCATGAAGGACCCGAAGGTTGGGGGCGCCTGGACCTGGCACCAGGACTACGGGTACTGGTATCAGAACGGGGTGTTGTTCCCGCTGCTGACGAGCGTCTTCATCGCGGTCGATCCGGCGACGCGGGAAAACGGCTGTATGCAGGTGATCGAAGGATCGCACGAGTTGGGACGCATCGACCACGTCCTGAGCGGCGAGCAGGCGGGGGCGGACCGGGACCGGGTGAGCGAAGTGCTCAAGCGGCTTCCTTTGGTCTACGTCGAGATGGAGCCGGGCGACGCCTTGTTCTTTCACTGTAACCTGCTTCACCGCTCGGACCAGAACAAGTCGGAGAAGCCGCGCTGGTCGATGATCTGCTGCTACAATGCGGCGCGGAACGACCCCTATAAAGAGTCGCACCACCCGCGCTACACGCCTCTGCACAAGGTAGCGGACTCGGCGATTAAAGAAGCGGGATTGAAGCGGTTCGCCGACTC
>JAKAWG010000159.1 GCA_021817045.1 Acidobacteriota bacterium | reverse complement strand
TCTCGGCCCTCGGCTGCGCAGCCTCCAGAAATCGCCGGGCGTGGTTCAAAGATTCTTTCTCATGCCCGATCCTCAGTATCCGGCCCTGTAGCTCGGTTATGTCTACATACTTCTGGACTGATTAGTAAGTGAAAGACAAATTACTCAACTACCCACCATGGGCGGCTCTTACCTTTCGATGGCTATTCTCTCTCCAGGCGTATCTACCATGGTGGGTAATGGCATTCTGAACGTTGTCGAGGGGGAAGACCTTACGGGCGGTGCAGCCTGGAAGCCCGTCAGCGTTGATGCGTCCGGTGGACCGCCGGATTTCACCGGATTTGTGGACGATGGATTTGACGTCCGTGACCCAATCTACGGCGGTGATCTCTATCAACCCTCGCTGGAGGCGATCCAGAGCGTGCGCATTGTGCGCGGGTTTGACAGGTCGAAGTACGGCGGTGAGCCGTCCGTCGTCTACATCAGCACTAAAAGCGGAACCAACCAATATCACGGGTTCGCGTTTGAGTATAACGAGGTCGGCGCTCTTTCCGCGCGACCGTTTGGGAGAAACTATAGCGTGCCGCTCACATATAATCAGGCTGGCTGGTCAAAGGCATCTTTAGTGATTGGGATTACAGCCCGCGCAACCCGGCATCGGAAGCGCGGGGGGGGAAATCCCACGACGGCGGGGATATGGGTCGACGTCGGCTTGGTAATTCGCGATCGCGCTTGGCTGGGCTGCGTAAAGATTCAGCCGTTCGTGTACGGCTTCAACGGCGACTCGGGCAGCCATGCCAAAATATTGATCAGCGGTGAAATCGCTGCGGCCGTGCCGGGCACATACCTTTTAAGCGCCGAGGCCGGCGGGACAGAAGCTTCCTCGATTGTAAAAGTCTTCGAGGGAAGTGACAAGTTCGTTCTGGTGCTGACCATCAGCAAACCGCGCCTGTGGTGGACGTGGGACTTGGGAGAGCCGTACCTTTATACCTGCCGGTTAAAGCTCGCCGCTGGCGGCAGAACAGTCGATAACCAGGACATCCCGTTCGGAGTTCGCACGATAGCACTGGACGAGAAGACAGGAGAGTGGCGCTTAAACGGGCTTCGGTTCTTTATCCGGGGCGCGAACTCTTGCCCGGAATGGTATTTGTCTACCTACACGCCCCCGCGAATCGCTCGAGATATCAAGCTACTCCGGGATTGCAACATCAATGGCGTCTGCATATGTGTCCACGTAAACCGCGAGGAACTCTACCGGACTCTTGATGAGGCGGGAATTTTCGTGTGGCAGGACTTTCTAATGAACCCTGGGTATGTCCACTCCAACCGCTTGTTCCAGGAAGCCTCAAATCAACTCCGGGACATGATTACCCAGTTTTATAACCACCCGTCCATTATCGCCTGGGTCTGCCAGAACGAGTCCACGGGGGGAAATCTTAAGTTGATGGATACTTTCCTTGTTCAAGTCGAGGAGGAGGAAGATTCTTCGCGCCCCACGAGTCCCGTAGCAGGATTCAGTGAACATTTATTATGACGGATGGCTTTGGGGAGACTATCACGACTATTTGGCGCTCCCTGGCGGACCCATCATCTCAGAACTCGGTGCGCAAGCACTTCCTTCGATAGGAGAATTGCGAGGTCTGGTAGGCGACCAGTGGTCACCGGACTGGGAAAAACTGGCGCTTCATAATTTTGACTACGACGCGTCTTTCCACGTGGCTAGGGTACGAATGGGCAATTCCTGGCAAGAGCTCGTGAGGAATTCGCAATAGTACCAGGCAGATTTGCTAAAGTTTGCGATTGAACACTACCGCAACGCCAAATATCGAAAGGCCGGGTCGATATTCCAATTCCACTTCGTAGACTGCTGGCCTGGAATTACCGCCTCCGTGTTAAGCTACGCGCGTCGACCGTAGCTTGGGTATTATGCCTTGCAACGCGCATATCAACCCGTTCTGATTTGTGCAGACTTGGATCGCACATTGATGAGTCCTGACAAAAGCCCTGTTGACCACAAGCCCGCGGGTATTCGCGTATCTCCGTACGTGATCAATGATTTGCACGATGCCATAGACGGTGTCACCTACGACGTATGGTTAGAGACGGAAAGGGGAAGAGCACCAATTGGAAGAAGCGGATCACAGGCCGATTTGCCGGCGGACTCTGTTACCCGTCTGAGCGGCCTCACGTGCTACGCGCCCAAAGAAGTGCTTCCAGGCGGCTACGAACTGTTGTTGTTCTTGCGGAAAGGCGGGCAAGTTATCAGTAGCAACTCCTACGCGGTCGAAGTGCGCGACCAGTGAGAACGCAGCCAACGCGCCGCCCTGTCTTGCCTTGGCGGCGTCGTTTGCGAGGGATACCGACCGCTTTGCGCCCCATTATAAGCAACAGGGAACATTCGTTGGATCGCGTGGGCGAGCGAATCGAACATTCTGATGCGCCGTCGTGACTTTTTAATTCAAACCCCGGCATGTGCGCTCGCGCTGGCTTCTTCCGGGCCCACGCGGCTGGCAGCGCAATTGGTTCCGATTGAGGAGGGATCTCCCGAGCCGGTTCCTATCCCGGAGCCTCACTTTCCTGATCGCTTGTACCTCTTTATTTGGCGCAATTGGGAACTGGCGAATACGGACAGGCTTGCGGAAGTCTTAGAAACGACTCCTGAAAAGGTACTTGAGATTGGCGCTTCAATGGGACTACCCAAGAAACGCGAGCTCACGGAAGATCAACTGCGCCGCATCTACATCACGATTATCCGGCAGAACTGGCACATCCTGCCGGACGAGCAGCTCGTGCAGCTCCTCGGATGGAATTCCCGCGAGTACGAATACCATCTGAAGGAGGATGATTTCCTGTGGGCCAAACTCGGGATGTTGAAGCCGCATTGCGAAATCCTCAAGTACGGAACGCCATCGGCCGAAGCCAGCCGGAGGGCTGCGGAGATCAAGCGGCTGGTGGTGACTACCTTTGGCTCCTCGATCCATGAGACGGGTGAGCCGCCCTTCGCGTTTGTCGAGCACCTGAGCAAACCATATCCAGCAAAAAGCGCGGTTCACCGGGAGGCTCGGCTCAATCCGCGTTACGTCTATTCCTATTTTGCGCCGTATGGCGATCCCCTAATGGAAACGGATATTGATCCATTCCCGGAGGGCTTATTAGGGCGGCTAGCCGATGGAGGCATTAACGGCGTCTGGCTGCAAGCGGTGTTGCGGAATTTAGCGCCGTCGAGCATTTTCCCCGAGTTTGGGACAGACTGGGAAACGCGGGTGCGAAACCTTAACATTCTGATCGAGCGTGCGGACAAGTACGGCGTGAAGGTCTACTTTTATCTGAACGAGCCGCGGTCGATGCCCGCGGCGTTCTTCGCCCGCCATCCGCAGGTCAAGGGCACGCACGATCCCGGCAGCACGGACTTCTTTGCCATGTGTACGAGCACGCCGGAAGTTCGCGGCTGGCTTCGAGGGGCATTGGCCCACCTGTTTTCGAGAGCGCCAGGTTTAGGCGGAATCTTCTCGATCACCGCTTCCGAGAATCTCACAAACTGCTATTCCCATGGGCATCCCGAATTCTGCCCACGCTGCTCAAAACGCAACGGCTCGGATGTGATTGCCGAGGTCATCCGGACGTTCCGGGACGGCGTGCGGCGCAGCAGTTCGACGGCGGAAGTGATTGCCTGGGATTGGGGATGGGGAAGGAACTGGATTCCGAACAGCGCCGAAGCTGAAGAGGTGATCCCAAAACTTTCCCGCGACGTCGCTGTGCTCAGCGTCAGCGAGTGGGCGAAGCCGATTGACCGCGGCGGACATGCGACTAAAGTCGGAGAGTATTCTATGTCCGTCGTGGGCCCGGGCCCGCGCGCACTTAAGAACTGGGCCTTGGCACAAAAGCAAGGCAATCCCTCATTTGCCAAGGTGCAATGGAGCTGCACGTGGGAGATCTCCGCCGTGCCGTATATCCCCGTCCCTGAACTGATCCTGGAGCACAGCGAAAACCTGTTCAACGCCGGTATTAAGGGCCTGATGGCCTCATGGACCGTAGGCGGCTATCCCTCGCCCAACTTCGATGTTGCCAAGGCATTTTATTTCTCTTCCGCACCCGATCGGGACAGCATTCTTCACGATGTTGCCGCCAAGCGTTACGGGCTGGCGGCGGCCCCGGAAATTGTCGAGGCGTGGAAGACCTTCAGCCAGGCGTTCGTGGAATACCCGATGGAAGGCTGGGGCATCGTTTATCACATTCCCGTGCAGTACGGCCCGGCCAACCTGCTTCGGCTTCGCCCGACAGGCTATAAAGCGGGCATGATGCTTTTCCCTTACGACGACTACAAAGATTGGGTGGGCAGCTACCCTGTTGAAGTGGTGCAACACCAGTTCGAAAAAATGGCTACGCTATGGAAGCCCGGTCTCGAAAGATTTCGCCAGGCGCTCGAACGCGTTCCTCCCGGCGAACAGCATATAGCCCGCAAAGACCTCAGCGTAGCGGAGACCTGTTATTTACACTTCAAGAGCGTGGCCAACCAGATCCAGTTTTATCGGTTGCGCGCAGCGCATGAAGCGGCGCGGGTGAACGCTCGCCACACGTTTGCGCTGCGGATGGCTAAGATCGCTCAAGAGGAGATCGAGCTCGCCACGCGCCAATATAAGATCGCCCGACAGAACTCAGAGATTGCCTTTGAGGCGTCGAATCAATACTACTACCGGCCTCTCGACCTGGTGGAAAAGGTGCTGAACTGTCACTACGTCATCAATAGCCTGAATGCGGAGCGAAAAGCTTAGGCGGCCTGATGGAGCGGGTGCGGATTTACTCTCGTGCGGCCCGCTCGCGTTTGCGGCGGGGGCATCCTGACCATGTTCCCCCCGGCAGGCGAGCAGCGTGCGCCACGGGAGGTGCAGGCTAGGGGAGGCGCGCACCGTTGGC